>CAVIDW010000012.1:0-36026 GCA_963641945.1 bacterium
ATAATGGTAAAAGAGCTTATTTATCATCAATAATGGATTTATATACAAGAAATATTATTTCTTATAAGATAAGTTATCATATGGATAATACACTTGTTATGGATACGTTAAATGAAGCTATTCGTAAACAAAAAGATGTGCATGGAGTAATCTTGCATTCAGATCAAGGTTTCCAATACACATCTAATGAATACAAAGCTATCTGCGAGTCAAATGGAATAATTATTTCCATGAGTCCGAAAGGGTCACCCGTAGATAACTCACCTATAGAGAGCTTTCACTCAAACTTGAAAAGAGAAACTCTCCGTAGTTATAATATCACATCTTTGAAAGAATATATACAGCTTGTTAAAGATTGGATATTATTTTATAATACTAATAGAATTAGACTTAAATAGAAAACACGTATTGTTTTTTAATACGCGTTAACTATATGGGTTACATCATCTTAATATGGTTGTTTTTTATTCATTTAATATGATATAATTATAAAAGAATAATAAGGGAGTATGAGATATGTTTGGAAAAATTTTATCAATAGAAGATTTTACTATAAAAATAGAAAATTTATCAAAAAGAGTAGATGCAAATTTATCAGGTGTACATATTGTATTTGAGGATAAAAACAAAATAGCAGCAGAGTTAACAAGAATAAATAAAGAAACAATAGAATGCATATTGGTTGGAGAATTCATTAACAATAAATTCATATCAGGAGTTAGCCATAAACCTAGCTATAATGCAACAATTAGAATAGTAAATAAAGAAGAAGTGTTCGAGTTACTCGGAGAACAACTCGTAGATTCAAATAATAGTTTGTATATTGGAAAAAGTATTATTTATGAAGGATTTAATGTTTCAGCAAACATTAATGATTTATTTTCAAATCATTTTGCAATAATAGGTAACACTGGTAGCGGTAAAAGTTGTACAATTGCAAGAATATTACAAAATATTTTCTATAAGCAAAAATATATACCAATTAATTCAAATATAGTATTATTTGATGTATATGGAGAGTATCATATTGCATTAGATAGAATCAATCAAACACCTTATTGTAGATGTAAAACATATACAACAAATATTCATACAACAACAAGTGAAATTGCCAAAATTCCACCATATTTTTTAGAAGTAGATGATATAGCATTATTACTTGGAATAGATAATCCATCTCAATTAACAATAATTGAAAAAGCTTTAAAATACGTTTATCTATTTACAGAAGAAGAATCAAAAGTAATTGCTTACAAAAATAATATTATTGCTAAAGCTGTATTAGATATACTAACAAGTGGTAAAACATCGGCTCAAATAAGAGATCAAGTAGTAGCAGTTTTATCAGCATTTCATACAAATGATATAAATTTAGATAGTGAAATAGTCCAGCCAGGGTATATAAGGACATTAAGACAATGTTTAAATTTAGATCAAACTGGTAAAATGAATACCATGCAACTAGTTATAGAATTCATGGAAAACTTCGTTAATGATAATTTAAAATTAAATAGAGAAATGAAACCTAAAAAATATAATTTAAAAGACTTATATAGTGCTTTTGAATTTGCTCTTATAAGCGAAGGTGTCTTAAAAAGTGATAAAGTATATGATTTAAATAACATATTAAAAGTTAGATTAGATTCAATTATCAACGGCGATTATGGAAGATACTTTGAAATGGAAGAATACATAGATAAGAAAGAATATGTTAAAAGACTATTTACAAATAAAAACGGAGAAAAAGTTCAAATAATAAACTTAAATTTAAATTATGTTGATGAAAGATTTGCTAAAGCGTTAACAAAAATATATTCTAAATTATTTTTAGATTATGCAATTGCATTAAATGATAATGGAAATTATTCAATTCAAATATTATTAGAAGAAGCACACAGATATGTACAAGCAGATAGTGATACAGCAATACTTGGATATAATATCTTTGATAGAATCACTAAGGAAGGTAGAAAATATGGAGTTATACTAGGCTTTATAACTCAAAGACCAAGTGAATTATCTACAACAAGCTTAAGTCAATGTTCAAATTATATTGTATTAAGAATGCTTCATCCTGATGATATAAGAATAGTTAAAGCCATATCACATAGTATATCGGATAATGATGTAGAAAAATTAAAATCATTGAGTCCAGGATGCGCTTTATGTTTTGGAAATGCATTTAATATACCAACATTTGCAAAAATAGATAAACCAGATCCAGCACCAACATCATCAAATGCACAAATAGGTGATAATTGGTTTGTAAGTGCTGACCAAGTAAAAGCCTCACTAAAAGCAAACGAAGTTTAAGCTAAAAAAATATTGATTGCTTTAATCAATATTTTTTATTTGCTATCTAATTTTATATGGATCTTCTTCGCTACCTGTCCCTGATTTAAAGAATGCATAAGTATTTAAATTAATAGTAGGGTAAATAACTCTTCTAGACTTAGCTTTTTCTAACGAAAAACTTCTACCTGCAAAACTATATACAAAATTATTACTATCAGTATCAGCTGTTACTAACCATTCTTGACTTTGTGTGGCATTAGATAAGAAATTAAAGTTTGAACATGAACCATTTTTAACATTATCACAATTTTCATCAAGACTTGCTCTTAAATATTCATATGGAGTAATTGTTCCAAATATATATTCATCTTCACTTAATATGGCGCATTCAACACTTCCATCTTTTGAAGTATCAAGCCAATTTCTTTTACCAATACATAATTTTTTAGCAACAATTTTGCCTTTTTCAAGATTAGTTAATATTTCTTCACTATTACCAAGTTCTTTTAATTTATCCTTAAATACACTTGTTTCAAAATCATTATAGCCACTTCTATCTATTTCATCTTGATTATATCTATCATCCCAAGTATATTTATCATTTGTAGATTCAACTCTTTTCAATTTAACATTATTATTTTCATCAATACTAACTATTCTCCATAAAGTATCATATGTTTCTTTCTTTCTATTAACAGTAGTACCGAAAGCAACATAGTTATTATTAATTTTACCTTTAAAGTAATAAGAACCATCTGTATCTTGATAAAGACCACTACCAGATGTAACAATTGGATTATCGTTTAATATTTGTTTATATAATTCAGTAGTTTTATAAGCATCACCACAATTTAAATATGAAGTATAACTATAAATGTCTCCAACCCTATTAACAACAATATAAGCTGAACATTGACTAGAATCTTTTAGAACTTCACTTAATGGTTTCATATATTCACTACTAACTAATGTATCATATGAAAGTATAACTCCATCTTCAGCACTAGGTAGTTTATCAGGATTATTCTTATAATACTTTTCAGCTTGTTTAGCCATTTCTTCTTCTAATTCTTCATACTCATAATAATGAGGCTTAAATACAGATATCAACCATACTATTAAGATTAATGCAACTAATAATCCCAATATGGAAGAACCTATAATAATAAATGTTTTCTTATTCACTATAACACTTCCTTTTTCTTAATTTATTATACTATATAAAGTCATTTTAAACAATTATTTTGTAAGTAAATTAAATATTTCATCTAGAGATTTATTATCTTTTTCAGCATAATTAGGTAAAACATGCATATGATAATGTTTAACTTCTTGAAGTACACCATTATTTTGTACAATTCTAATTCCATTAGGATTTAACTTTTTATTAATAAGTTCACAAACAATTTTAGATGCTTTAAATATTTCATTTAAAGTTTCCATATCAATATCATATAAGTCTTTAAAATGCTTTTTAGGTACAATTAAAGTATGTCCATCACTTAAAGGATTAACATCTAAAAAACACCTAACGTATTCATTCTCATATATAGTATATGATGGAATATCTCCATTAATAATTTTACAAAAAATACAATTCATTTCATTCACCAATATAATTATATATTAAAAATATATTTTCTTCAATTATTATATTTATTATACGATTATTTAAATTAAATGAGTATATTATAGTAGGTGAGGTTATAAATGAAAGATATAAATGACTTTCCTATGAAAGAAAAAAGTATTATATATTTTGATAATGCAGCTACAACATTCAAACCATATAGAGTTATAAATAAAATAAATGAGTATTATACAGAATACAATGCCAATTCCCATAGAGGAGATTATGATATAAGTTTTAAAGTAGATGATGAAATAGATTACACAAGAGACTTAGTTAAAATGTTTATAAATGCTAAAAGAAAAGATGAAATTATCTTTACTAAAAATACTACAGACTCAATTAATCTAGTAGCTTTTGGTTTCTTTCTTAATTATTTAAATGATGGAGATGAAATAATATTATCAAGTAGTGAACACGCATCAAATTTATTACCATGGATGATATTATCAGTAAAAAAGAAAATTAAAATAAATTTCGTAGATTCTAAGAATGAAAAGTTAGATATCGAAGATTTAAAAAGAAAAATAAATTCTAATACAAAATTAATTTCAGTAGCACAAATAACTAATGTAAGTGGAGATAAAAGAGATATTAAAGAAATATGCAAAATAGCTCATCAAAATAATGTTTTAGTAGTAGTGGATGCTGCTCAAAGTGCACCACATATAAAAATAGATGTTCAAGATTTAGATGCAGATTTTCTAGCTTTTTCTGCTCATAAGATGTGTGGCCCAACTGGAGTAGGAATTCTTTATGGAAAATATGATTTATTAAGAAAAATGCTTCCATATTCATATGGTGGAGGTATGAATATAAGTTATAATGAACATTCTCTTCAAATGGCAGAAGTACCTTATAGATTTGAAGCAGGAACTCCAAACATAGCAGATATAATAGGATTTAGTGAAAGTATAAAATTCTTAAATGAAATTAGAATGGATAATATAGAAAGAAAAGTAAAGTATTTAAGAAAGTATTTAGTTCAAGAATTAGAAAAAATACCATATATTAAAATATATAATAAAGATTTAGAAGGAAACACTGTAATAATTAATGCTGATAATGTTTTATCAGGAGATTTAGGGTTATATTTAAATACTAAAGGAATATGTGCTAGAAGTGGAAAACATTGTGCAAAAATGGGAGACAACAAAGAAGATACATTAAGAATAAGTTTATACTTTTATAATACTTATGAAGAAATAGATTATTTAATAAAAGTATTAAAAAATAAAAAAGAATTATATGAGTTTGCTAATTAAAAAAATTACTTTTCTGTAATTTTTTTAATTTGGTATAAAACACAATATTAATGATAAAACTATTTTAAAAATATTAATTTTTCCTTTATGAAAAAATAATTATATATGAATTCATCACACTAAAAATATAATTTTATCAATTTGAAACTATATTTTTAGTATGTTAATATTCATATTAAGAAAGGAGGTATAATTGATAAACCAAATAGTTTTAGCTGGAAGACTTGTATCAGACCCAGAAGTAGTAAATACTGAAAATAATAGAAAAAGAACTAATATTACAGTAGCCATACCAAGATCATTTAAAAATATAGATGGAACATATGACAGTGATTTTATAAAATGTACTTTATGGAATGGTATAGCTGAAAGCACACACGAATATTGTAAGAAAGGAGATATTATAGGAGTAAAAGGAAGAATTCAATCATCTACTTATGAAAAAGATGGAGAGAAAAAATATAGTATGGACATTATTGCTGAAAAAGTATCTTTTTTAAGTAGTAGAAAAGTTGATAAAGCAGATGAATAATCTGCTTTTATAATATAATTATAAAATATAATTTTATGATTAAAAACACTTTAAGAGTCATTAAAGAAAAATAAATAAGCAATTATTAGAAGAATTAAAAAATAAAAATGAAGTTACACTATAAAAATAAATTCAGTCAAAAAAGACAGTTTTTATTTGTATAAAAAAATGATATAATATTAAAGTAAGAATGATAAAGGAGTAACTTATGAAAGCTATAGATATAACTGAAAAGAAAAAAAATAATGAAAAGTTAGAATACAAAGAAATAGAATACATGGTTAATTCATATGTAAAAGGTAAAATAAATGATAAGACTATGAGTGATTTTATATGGCAAATTTATTATAATGGTTTAAATATTGAAGAAACTTATTTTCTAACAGATGTTATGATTAAAAGTGGAGAAACAATAGATTTAAGTAAGTTAAATAAGCCTGTTGTTGATAAACATTCAACTGGAGGAGTAGGAGATAAAATCACATTAATCGTTTCACCAATAGTGGCGTGTGCTGGAGTATGTGTTCCAAAAATGAGTGGTAGAGGTCTTGGTTTAACCGGAGGAACAGTTGACAAATTAGAAAGTATTACTGGATATAAATTAAATCTAACTAAAAAGCAATTCTTAGAAGAATTGGACAAAGTTGGATGTGCAGTAATAAGTCAAAGTGAAAAAATTGCAGTAGCAGATAAAAAAATATATGCTTTAAGAAATGAAATTGGAGCAGTAGATTCTATTCCTTTAATAGCAAGTTCAATTATGTCTAAAAAAATTGCTAGTGGAAGTGACGTTATAATCATAGATTTAAAAGTAGGAAAAGGAGCATTCATGAAAAATATAAAGAGTGCAACTAAACTTGCTAAAACAATGGTTAAAATTGGCAAATACTATGATAAAAAAGTTATCTGCACTTTAAGTGATATGAATATTCCATTAGGTAGAAATATAGGAAATGTATTAGAAGTAAAAGAAGCAATGGATTTCTTTGATGGAAAATATGATAAAAGATTATATGAATTATCTGTATATATATCAAGCTTAATGATTAGTTCAGCTAAAAAAATATCATTTGCAAATGCTAAAAAGTTAGTAATTAATTTATTAGAAAGTGGTCATGCAAAAAATAAATTTTATGAATGGATTAAATCACAAGGTGGAAATATTCATAAATTAAAAGATAAAGCTAAAAAGGTTGATATTATATCTACAAAAACAGGTTATGTTAATAGTATAGATAGTAACTTAATTGCTGAACTTGTATTTAATCTAGGAGCTGGAAGAGTTAAAAAGACAGATCCAGTTGATTATGCAGTTGGAGTAACACTAAATAAAGTAATAGGTGATAAAGTAAAAGAAGGAGAAGTTCTAGGAACAATCTATTACAATAAAAAATTAGATGGAATGGATAAACTATTTATAAATTCATTCAAAATAGAAAAGAAAAAGAAAAGAGTTAAAAAGATTATTATTAAAATAATCAAATAAGAGTTTAACTCTTTTTTTGTATTATTTTTTATATAAAGTAAATAATATAAATATGAAAAAAATATTATTAATAATAAGTTTATTATTTTGTATAAAAGTAAAAGCTATAGAAAACATAACAATCAATAATGAAAACTTATCTCCTGTTTTTAATAGTGACATTAAAGTCTACAATTATTTCACTTATAGTGATTCTATAAATATTCAAGTTAAATCAAAAGAAAATGAACAAGTTACAGGTAGTGGAGTATTTTCTTTGAATGATGATTTAACTACTTTTAAAGTTGCTTCAAATGACAAAGAATACACAATAAATGTATTTAAAAACTATCATAAAGAAGAATTAACACCAGTTTTAAATGATTTAATTATAGAAGGATATGATATTAATTTTGATACTAATATTCATGAATATGATATTAATATAAAGGATGAAACTCATTTAAATATTAACTATGATTTATCCAATGATGAAGCATATGTTAGTATAACTGGTAATGGAAACTTTAATTCTAGTGATAATATAATTAAGATTAATGTAAATAATAAAGAAGAATATATAATACATGCCCATAAATCAATGAATGTTTCACTGGTGAAAGATGATAGTGAATATAAAGAATTAAGTGATATAAAAAAGGAGATAGTTATTCTCATTATTGTAACTATCTCTTGTACACTTGTATTTTTATTTTACTATTCATTATTTATTAATAAAACTACTTTGCATATTTAACTATATATTCTTCATAAGTTATATCTTCTTGATATATTTTAGTTGCTATTTCTACACCCAAATATCTATAATGCCATGGTTCATATCCATATCCTGTAATAAATTCTTTATCTTTTGGATATCTTTCTATAAAACCATATTTATATGCATTATTTTTTAACCATTCATATTCTTTTGTATTTTTAAATTTTTCAGTGGCAGTATTAAAATCAATTGCTAAACCTAATTGATGTTCTGAATGACCTGGTTTTGCTGAATATATTAAAGCATGACTTTCACCATTCTTTTTAACTGAATTATTAAATAAAATTTTTTGAGTACTTTCAGTTCTATAACCAGAAATCACATTTAAATTCATTCCTTCACTTTTAATATCATCCATCATTTGTTTTAAACTGCTAAGCATAACTTGTTTAACCTTACACCCACTTTTGCTATACGCTTTGTCTAAAGTAACAATTTCACTTGCTTCATAATTACTTGGCAATTTATTATATTTATTTACAAGAGCAGTAACCTCATTATAATCAGTTATTTCTTTTATAGTAGAATAAAATTCATTATCAAGACCAATATTAACATAAATAACAGTATTATCTATAGTATAAGTATTATTATTGTAATAATCATTATATCTACTAATATTTTCAATCTTAAAATATGGAGAAGCAATAAACTTAGTTAAATTATCATATTTTTCATTTAATAAATACTTTTTAACATCAGTATTACTAACTTTCTTTTCAATAATATTTACATCTTCAATTGTATATCCTAAATGTAATAATTGTTCTTTATAAATATATTCTTCATTATTTTTATCTCTTAATTGAACATCAGTTTCAGCTTTAGTAGCATTAATATCCGAAACACACACAATTATTCCATAAAATACAAATCCAACAATTCCTAAAAGTATAAAAGAATATACTATTTTTTTCATTCACAACCACATCCTAATAACATTATACTATAAAATACTAAAAATAATATTATTTTTTTAAGAAAATACATGATTTATTCATGATTCTTACACATTAGAAAAGTATATTTTTCTTAAGGAGGAAAACATGAAAAAGAAAATTATACTAATTATATTAATATTAATTTGCTTTGGAATAGTATTATTTTTAGCTTTAAAGGAGGACAAAACAGAAGATGAAACAACTTATAAAGATGTCAAAGTCAGTAAAACTACTATAGAAAATACTATTACATCTAGTGGAGAAGTAACAAGTGATACAACTACTATAGAATTAAATACTTATAGATATTTTAGTAAAATGTATTATGAAGTAGGTGATTATGTTAAAAAAGGAGAAAAGGTAATTAAATACACTAATGGTACATATTATAAAGCACCATATGATTTAGTTATAACTGGATATAATTTACCTGACTCAAAAGAGAAAATAAGAAGTAATAATTATTTAGAAGTTAAAAAAGTATCTACTTTAAAAATGACATTAGATATTGATGAAACTGAAATAAATAAAGTATCAGTAGGTAATGAAGTTAAAATAAGTTTAAATGCTTTTGAAGATAAAGAATATACTGGAAAAATAACATTTATTAATCAAATAGGTAATTATTCTAATAGTGGTACCAAATATACTGCAACTGTAGAATTTGATAATGATGGAAATATTAAACTTGGAATGAGTGGTACTGCTTCTGTAACAGTAGAAAAAGCAGAAAATGTTATAGTTGTTCCAATAGAAGCAGTAATGAGTAATGGAGATAAAAAATATGTAATTGTTGTAGATGGTAATAGTACTGATGAAGTAGAAATAGAAACAGGTATTTCATCAAGTGCTTATGTAGAGGTTAAGAGTGGTTTAACTGGTGAAGAAACTATTAGAATGATTGAAATAGAAAATAGTAGTAATAACTCATTTGGTAGAGGCAATATGGATTTTGAAAATATGAATTTTAAAAACATGGACTTTAGCGATATGAAAGAGCCACCTAGTGGTAATAATAATCAAAAACAGCAGAGGCAACAATGATAAAACTTGAGAATGTATGTAAAACATATACTTTAGGAAATGAAAAAGTTCAAGTTCTAAACAATATTAATTTAAATGTTAAAGAAGGAGATTTTATTTCTATAATAGGTCCATCAGGAAGTGGAAAATCAACTCTAATGAATATTCTTGGTTTATTAGACGTAAAAGATAGTGGAAAGTATTATTTAAATGGAAATGATATAAGTTCATTATCAGATGATGAATTATCACATTTAAGAAATAAATATATAGGTTTCGTATTTCAAAGTTTTAATCTTTTACCAAAACTATCTGCAGTAGAAAATGTCATGTTACCACTTTTATATCAAGGATTTAGTAAGGAAGAAGCAATCAAAAAAGCAAAAGAAGCACTTTCTTCATTAGGATTATCTCATAGATATAACCATTTACCTAGTCAACTATCAGGTGGTCAAATGCAAAGAGTAGGAATAGCAAGAGCAATAGTTACAAATCCAAGTTTGTTATTAGCAGATGAACCATCTGGAGCATTAGACTCAAAAACAAGCAAAGAACTCATGAGTACATTTAAAGAACTAAATTCAAAAGGACAAACTATTATTCTAATAACACATGATATTAATGTTGCACTATATGCAAATAAAGTATATAAAATAAAAGATGGAAAGCTTACAAAAGGTGATATTCATGAAGATAAATAATATATTTGATGATGCTTTTAAAAACATTAAATCAAACAAACTAAGAAGTTTCTTAACTATTCTTGGTTTAGTTGTAGGAATAGCTTCAGTGATTCTTTTGGTTGGAATAGGTAGTGGAGCAAGTAGTAATGTTACAGAACAAGTTTCATCTCTTGGAACAAATACTATTACCATAAGAATAAATGATAGTAACTATGGATTTAAATATAATGAATTAAATGAATTTTTAGAGTTAGATAATGTAGAAAATATTACTCCTTTAAAAAATATATCAGTCACAGTAAGCAAAAATAGTCAAACTAGTTCTAACACATCTGTAATAGCTACAGATCAAAATTACATTAATGTAATGAATATAGACTTAGATTCTGGAAGAAACTTATCAATAATAGATATAGAAAATAAAAATAAGGTTTGCATTATAGGTTCTACTACAAAAGAAACATATTTTAATATGTCAAATCCAATAAATCAAAAAATAAAATTAAATGGTGATAATTATACAGTCGTTGGAGTATTAAAAGAAAGTGGAGAAACCCTTGGAACAAGTACAGATGAATCTATAATTATTCCATTTAGTACACTAAACTTTTTAAATAGTGATTCCCAAATAAATAGTTTATATCTTACAGTAAAAGATGAATCAAAAATAGATTTTACTATTAATATTATAGAGAATTATATAAGAGAAAAATTAAATATATCTTCAAGTTATTTCACAGTAACAAGTCAATCATCAATGTTAGAAACAATGAGTAATATAAATGATACTTTATCACTTTTATTAGGAGGAATAGCAAGTATTTCTTTAATAGTTGGTGGTATTGGAGTCATGAATGTTATGTTAGTTAGTGTTAATGAAAGAACAAAAGAAATAGGAATTAGAAAAAGTCTTGGTGCAACAAAGAAAGATATATTAGTAGAGTTTCTAATAGAATCATTAACTTTATGTTTAATTGGAGGACTGTTTGGAATATTAATAGGAATTACTTTAGGAAAACTTTCAGTTTTTCTAGGATATAGTTTCCAAGTATCTAGTTTTATAATTGTTTTATCATTAGGTGTATCTATATTTATTGGCTTAGTATTTGGAATATTTCCTGCATACAAAGCATCACTATTAAACCCTATAGATGCTCTTAGAACAGAATAATTTTATAGAAATTAAAATATTGAAACTAATTTAGCTTCAATATTTTTTTAGTATAATTTAATATTTTTTTACATTTAGATATTACTAGATAAATTATAGTAGCAAGTGTAATTCCACCAATTGCATCAATAAACGCATGTTGTTTAATGAGTAGTGTAGAAGCACAAATAACTAACATACACACTCCCATAAATAGTTTATGACTATTGCTTAATTTATTACTTTCAAGTGATGCAAGTAACATAAGAGTTATAACTCCACAATGTAAACTAGGAAAACAATTAATAGCCGGTGTATCTACCATAAATACAACTTTTGTCATCCAATATAATATTCCACTATTAGTCACCTCGGGTCTAACCACAGTAGATGGATAAACCAAATAAACTATATTAGCAAGTATAATCATTAGTATATATGAAATATAAAATTTATTAAATAAGTCTTTATCTTTTTTATAGTAATAATATGGTATATAAAATATCAATAAGTACCAAAAACAATAAGGAATTATAAAATATACACAAAAAGGTATAGCATTATCTATAGTTCCATTCATTATATGAGCAGGCCCTTGTAATATTTTAGATACAAAATATAATAAAGATTCAAAAATAACAAGTCCAACACATAATAAAATAGGTTTTTTTTCTAACTTCTTCATATTCATCACTTAAACATTATACTATTATTTTGCTAAATAGTATAGAAAAAAAGGACAAATTCATGTATAATGTATGCGAGGTGAAAGACCATGGCAAAACAAACAATATGTCTAGTAGGAAGACCTAACACAGGAAAAAGTACTTTATTTAATAGAATAGTAGGTAAAAAAGTAGCTATTATTGAAGATACTCCTGGTGTTACAAGAGATAGAATTTATTCACAAGCATCATTTAATGATATTCCATTTTATTTAATAGATACGGGTGGTATTGATTTAAGTGATGGAGACTTCAATGAAGAAATTCGTATTCAAGTTGAAATTGGTATTGAAGAAGCAGATACTATTGTTTTTGTTGTAGATTCAAAAGATGGTCTAACTAATAACGATTTACTTATTCGTGATATGTTAAAAAAGCAAGATAAAAAAGTAGTGGTAGCTATAAATAAAGTAGATAATAAATCAGGAGAAAATAATATATATGAATTTTATAGTTTAGGATTTGATGAATATATTCCAATATCAGCGGAACATGGAATAGGTATAAATGATTTATTAAAAGTTGTAACTGATGGTTATGAACCAGGATATGAAGATGAAGATGAAAATATTAAGATTTCTGTAATTGGAAGACCAAATGTTGGTAAATCAAGTTTAGTAAATGCTTTATTAAATGAAGAAAGAGTAATAGTAAGTAACGTTGCTGGAACAACAAGAGATGCAATTGATACAAAATTCACTTATAACAAAGAAGAATATACATTAATTGATACAGCTGGTTTAAGAAAAAAAGGAAAGATATTTGAATCAGTTGAAAAATATAGCTTACTAAGAAGCATGAAAGCTATAGATAGAAGCGATGTTTGTTTGCTTGTATTAGATGCTACTACAGGAATAGTAGAACATGATAAACACATAGCAGGATATGCACTACAAGCAGGTAAACCAGTAGTTATCGTAGTTAATAAATGGGATACAATAGAAGAAAAAGATGAATCTATGAAAGAATGGAAAAAATCAATTAAATATAATTTTCAATTCATGGATTTTGCAAAAGTAGTATTCCTAAGTGCTCAAACTAAAAAAAGAATTCATACTCTAATGCCAGAAGTATTAACTTCATATAATAATTCAATAAAAGAAGTAAAAACAAATATAATAAATGATATTATAAGAGACGCATTCATAGAAACACCTCCAGCATCATTTAAAGGTAAAAAACTAAAAGTATATTTTACCCATCAATCAGGTACAAAACCACCTAGATTTGATATAGAAGTTAACTCTAAAGGATTAGTACATTTTAGTTACTATAGATATTTAGAAAATAAAATAAGAGCAAATATTGATTTTAGTGGAACACCTATAATAATTCAATTTAAAAACAAAGGAGAAAAGGAACTTTAAGTTTCTTTAGAATGGATGATTAATTAAACTCTGATATGAGAACTAAGGAGATATATGAAAAAACATTTAATTTTAATTATTTTAGTATTAGTTTTATTGGTATTATCTATATCATTTGCATATTTTGAAGCAAATATAATAAAAAATGGAGATAATAAAACAGATATAAACACTGGAAGTCTAAAATTAAAAATAAGTGATGATAGCGTAAATATAAATGATTTACTACCAGTTTATGATTCAAATTATAGGACTTCATATAAAAAAGAATTTACTATTACAAATGAAGAAAATCTAAATGCTTGTTCAAAAATATATTTAAAGTTAAATAGTATAGATGAAGAACTTAAGAGTGAATATTTAAAATACATTCTTATTAAAGATAATGAAGAGGTTTATGGCAATTTTGAAAATTCAAGTGATAAATTATTATTAAAAAATGAATATATAGAAAGTAATGTTACTAACAATTATATATTATACATATGGATAAGTTATGATGAAACTGAAAATCAAATAAACATGTTAGGTAAATCTTTAGAAGCAAGTATATATGTAGAAGGATTTGATGCAAGAGAAATCACTACTTGTAATTAAGAGGTAATATGACAAGAATAGATATAGAACTAGTTAATAGAGGGATATTTGAAAGTAGAAGTAAAGCACAAAATGAAATAAAAAATGGAATTATTTATTGCAATAATAAATGTATAACAAAAAGTTCATTTGAAGTTAATGATAAAGATAAAATAGAGATAAAAGGTAGTATATTAAAATATGTTTCACGTGGTGGATTAAAACTAGAAAAAGCTATTACAGAATTTAATATTTTGTTAAATGGTAAAATCATGATAGATATCGGTTCATCTACTGGTGGATTTAGTGACTGTGCTTTGCAGAATGGAATAAATAAAATATATGCTATAGATGTTGGCACTAATCAATTTAATAAAAGTTTATTAGAAAGTAAAAAAATAAATCTATATGAACAAACTGATTTTAGAAAAATAGATAATAATATTATTAAAGATGCTAATATAGCAACAATTGATGTATCGTTTATATCAGTTACTAAATTAGTAGAAAAGTTAGGTGAATTAACTAATTTAAAAGAAATAGTTTGCTTAATTAAACCACAATTTGAATGTGGATTAGAAGTAGCAAATAAATATAAAGGCGTTCCATTAAATAAAGAAGTGCATATAGAAGTTATTAATAAAGTTTTTAACTCATTTAAAAATATAAATTTCAATTTAAAAGATTTAACATATTCACCAATAAAGGGTGGGGACGGAAATATAGAATATTTAGCTTATTTTACTAGAGAAAAATCACAAAAATTACCTATAAATAGCATAATAAATAAAGCATTTAAATAAAAATAATAAAAAATCAATCGAATTTAGTTGACATTGATTTTTTTTAATGATAAAATCAAATAGATTTCGGGTTTTCTCACGTAGAAAACTTAAAAAAATAGTGATTTTGATACACCTGGAAATGTGTATTAAGAAAGGAGAAAAAATATGCCTACAATTAATCAATTAGTAAGAAAGAGTAGAGGACATAAGGTTAAAAAGAGTAAAAGCCCAGTATTAAATGTTGGATATAACTCTAAAGATAAACTTAAAACAAATAATTGTTCACCACAAAAGCGTGGCGTTTGTACTCGTGTTTCTACTAAAACACCTAAGAAACCAAACTCAGCTTTAAGAAAAATCGCTAGAGTTAGATTAAGCAACGGATATGAAGTTACTTGCTATATTGGTGGAGAAGGACACAACTTACAAGAACATAGTGTTGTTTTAATTCGTGGTGGTCGTGTTAAAGACTTAATCGGTGTTCGTTATCATATTGTTCGTGGTACTTTAGATACAGCTGGTATTGATAAGAGAAGACAAGGTAGAAGTAAATACGGAACTAAAAAACCTAAAAATAAATAAATCTAAGAAAGGAGAAAAGAAACATGCGTAAGAGACAAGCAGTAAAAAGAGATGTTTTAGCAGATCCAATATATAATTCTAAAATGATTACTAAATTAATCAATGGAATTATGTTAGATGGTAAAAAAGGAACTGCTCAAAAAATACTATACAATGCACTTGATATAGTAAAAGAAAAAACAAATAAAGATCCTTTAGAAGTTTTAAATCAAGCATTTGAAAATATCAAACCAGCTTTAGAAATAAAGAGTAGAAGAATTGGTGGAAGTAACTATTCTGTACCTATGGAAGTTAGAGAAGATAGAGCTAATGCTTTAATGCTTAGATGGTTAATTCAATATGCAAAAAATAGAAACGGAAGAGGAATGGCTGAAAAATTAGCAGCTGAAATTATAGATGCTTCAAATGGTATCGGTGGAGCAGTTAAAAAACGTGAAGATACACATAAGATGGCAGAAGCTAACAAAGCATATGCTCATTACAGATGGTAAGAAGGGAGAACACTTATGGCACGTGATGTATCATTAGAAAAAACACGTAATTTAGGAATTATGGCTCACATTGATGCTGGTAAAACAACAACAACTGAGAGAATCCTATATTTAGGTGGAAACATCCATAAAATTGGTGAAACTCATGATGGAGCTTCTCAAATGGACTGGATGGATCAAGAAAAAGAAAGAGGTATAACAATTACAAGTGCTGCAACTACAGTACATTGGAAAGGTTATAGATTCAATATCATAGATACTCCGGGACACGTAGACTTTACAATCGAAGTTGCTCGTAGTTTAAGAGTTCTTGATGGTGCAGTTGCACTAATCGATGCTCAAGCTGGAGTAGAAACTCAAACTGAACAAGTTTGGAGACAAGCAAACGACTATATGGTTCCAAGAATGATTTGTGCTAACAAGATGGAAAAAATGGGAGCTGATTTCTATTATTCAATAGATTCAATTCATCATAGACTATCTGAAAATGCACAACCAATTATGTTACCAATCGGAGCAGAAGATCATTTTACTGGATATGTAGATTTAGTTACAATGAAAGCATATAATTATGATGGAACTGCAGCTCAAAACTTAAATGAGACTGAAATTCCAGCAGATTTAGCTGATAAGGCTGAAGAATATAGAGGTAAATTAATCGAAGCAATAGCTGATTACTCTGATGAGTTAATGGAAGCATATTTAGAAGGAAACGAAATAAGTGTAGATTTATTAAAAACTACAATTAGAAAAGCTACATTAGATGTTAAATTCTTCCCAATTTTATGTGCAGATGCCCTAGGAGACAAAGGTACTCGTACATTAATGGATGCAGTTATAGATTACTTACCAGCTCCAACAGATATTGCAGCTGTTAAAGGTGTAGATTTAAATGATAATCCAGTTGAAAGAAAAGCTAGCGATAGCGAACCATTCAGTGCATTAGCATTTAAAGTTATGAACGATCCATTCGTAGGAAACTTAACATTCTTCCGTGTATACTCTGGTGTACTAAAATCAGGAAGTTATGTTATGAACTCAACTACAGGAGAAAAAGAAAGAATTGGACGTATTCTTCAAATGCATGCTAATCAAAGAAAAGAAATTGCAGAAGTATACGCTGGAGAAATTGCCGCAGCTGTAGGTCTTAAAGATACTACAACTGGAGATACACTTTGTGATGAAAAACATCAAGTTATTTTAGAAAAGATGGTATTCCCAGAACCAGTTATCGAATTAGCAATTGAACCAAAATCAAAAGCTGATCAAGAAAAAATGAGTTTAGCTTTACAAAAATTAGCTAAAGAAGATCCTTCATTCAGAGCTAAAACTGATCATGAAACTGGTCAAACGATTATCGCTGGTATGGGTGAGTTACACTTAGACGTATTAGTTGATAGAATGAAAAGAGAATTCAATGTAGAAGCTAATGTAGGTAAACCACAAGTTGCTTACAGAGAAACTATTAAAACTACTGCTGAATGTGAAGGAAAATATATTAAACAATCAGGTGGACGTGGACAATACGGACATGTTTGGGTTAAATTTGAACCAAATAAAGACAAAGGATATGAATTTGTTGATGAAGTTGTAGGTGGAGTTGTTCCTCGTGAATATATTCCTGTTGTTGATAAAGGACTTCAAGAAGCATTAGCAGGTGGAGTTCTAGCTGGATTCCCAATGATAGATGTTAAATGTACATTATTTGATGGATCATATCATGATGTAGACTCAAATGAAATGGCATTTAAGATTGCTGCTTCTATGGCTTTAAAAGAAGCTAAAAATAAATGTAATCCATGTATTTTAGAACCAATTATGGAAGTTGAAGTAGTTGTTCCAGAAGAATTCATGGGTACAGTTATGGGAGATTTAACTTCTAGAAGAGGAAAACCTCTTGGAAATGAATCTCGTGGTAGAGATATTAGTATCAAAGCTATGGTACCTCTATCAGAAATGTTTGGTTATATGACAGTTCTAAGAAGTAATACTCAAGGACGTGGTACTTATACAATGATTTTTGATCATTATGAAGAAGTACCTAGAAGTATAGCTGAAGACATTATTAAGAAAAATGGTGTACAATAATAGTACACTAAATATTGCCAATTTAGTTATTTGTACTTGAAAATAATTCAAGTATTAGATAAAATATATTTATATTGAAAAAAGGAGGAAATAAAAAATGGCAAAACAAAAATTCGACCGTTCTAAAGAGCATGTTAATATTGGTACTATTGGACACGTTGACCATGGTAAGACAACATTAACTGCTGCAATTACTAAATATTTTGGTGAATTCATGGCTTATGACCAAATCGATAAAGCACCAGAGGAAAGAGAAAGAGGTATTACTATTAATACTGCTCACGTTGAGTATTCTACTGAAAAACGTCACTATGCTCACGTTGACTGTCCAGGACACGCTGATTATGTTAAAAACATGATTACAGGTGCTGCTCAAATGGATGGAGCTATCTTAGTAGTTTCTGCTACAGATGGACCAATGCCTCAAACTCGTGAACACATCTTATTGTCACGTCAAGTTGGTGTACCAAAAATGGTAGTATTCATTAACAAATGTGATATGGTAGATGATCCAGAACTTTTAGATTTAGTTGAAATGGAAGTTCGTGAATTATTAACAGAATATGGATTTGATGGAGACAATACTCCTGTAATTCGTGGTTCTGCTCTTAAAGCTCTTGAAGGAGATGACAAGTGGGTACAACCTATTAAGGATTTAATGACTGCTGTTGACACATGGATCGATACTCCTCAAAGAGATACAGATAAACCATTCTTAATGAGCATCGAAGATGTATTTACTATTACAGGACGTGGAACTGTTGTTACAGGTCGTGTTGAAAGAGGTAAATTAAATCTTAACGATGAAGTTGAGATCGTTGGTTTGAAAGATACAAGAAAAACAGTTGTAACTGGTATCGAAATGTTCAGAAAATCATTAGATTATGCTGAAGCTGGAGATAATGCTGGAGTTTTACTTCGTGGTATCAATAGAGAAGATGTTGAAAGAGGACAAATTCTTTGTAAACCAGGAAGCATTACACCACATAAGAAATTCAAAGCTAGTGTTTATGTTCTATCTAAAGAAGAAGGTGGAAGACATACTCCATTCTTTAGTAACTATAGACCTCAATTCTATTTCAGAACAACTGATGTTACTGGTGTAATTACATTACCAGAAGGAACTGAAATGGTTATGCCTGGTGATAATGTAGATATGACAGTTGAATTAATTGCTCCAATCGCAATTGAAAACGGAACTAACTTCTCAATCCGTGAAGGTGGAAGAACTGTTGGTGCTGGTGTTGTATCAGAAATTATCGAATAGTTTATTAAAATAAATTATTATAAAAGTCTAAATAATTTTAGGCTTTTTTTGTTTTAAAAAAATTATGGTTATGATATAATGAATCTAATATGAAGAATATAAATAAAGTACAAAAAATATATTTTATATTTCTAGCAATAATATTAGTTATTGTATGCTTTTCATTTGGAAAAACATATTCAAAATTTATTTATACATCATCTTCAAATAGAGTTGCAGAAATATTTGTAAGTAAGTTAAACTATAAATTTACAATAAATAATAAAGAAACAAATGAGATAACAATTCCATCAGGAAATAGTGTACTAAATATTTCTATAACTTCATTAAATGAAAAAGAAAATTATTTTAAACTTTTCTATAAAGAAAATAAAAACATAGTTATATTTCTTCTGAATGGAAATGTATCAGGTAAAATCTCAAGCGGTGAAATAAATAATATTAAATTATTTGTAATAAATAAAAGTAAATCAGAAGAAACTTTGACATTTGATGTACAAAGCGGATATATAACAAACACATTAGATGATATAGTTAAACCAAATGATGAAAGAGAAATAAAAGATAAAATAAATATTGGTGATTATATAGAATATAGACCAATCGAAACATCATTAACATTAGAAAAAGACTATGCAGGTTCAAATAGTATAGAATTAGAAACAGTAAATACTAATTGGCAAATATTAGATATAAATGATAAAGCAGAAATAACATTAATATCTGAAGAACCAATAAATAAAATTAGTCTAAAAGGTTCTCTTGGATATAATAATGGAGTGTATTTATTAAATAATTTATGTTATAAACTTTATTCTAGTAATGATTCAAAATATGTTAGAAACTTAAATATAGAAGATATAGAAAAATATTTAGATACTGATGTTTGGAATTATGATATTCAAAGCAATTACAAAACATATAAAAGTAATTTATATTATCCTACAATATGGTCAAAAGAAAAGAATGTAATTATAGATAATACAAATATAAATGGAACTTTAAATAAAAGTGAATCAGTTGAACTAAGTAAGCTAACTTCATATAAAGAAACCACATTAAGTTTAACAACAAAGAATAATTATTGGTCATCTTCATTAATAGAAAACAATTTCAAAGATAAAGAAATGTATAAATTATTAATCAAAAATGAATTATTATCTACAAGATACACCAGTACAGAAGAAGATAATATAGAGTGGGGATTAATTGGCATAAATGATTCTTCAGTAATTAAAAATAAACTTTATTCTTCAGATAATGTTAATAAAGAAATAACTGGTTATTTAAGACCAATCATCACATTAAAAGATAGTGTAATACTAAATTATAAAAATAATCTATTAAGCATAGAATAAAAGACATTAGAATTTCTAATGTCCTTTTTATTAGTTTTCATCTTGATTATATATAATTAAATGATGTTGACTTCTTGTACAAGATACATAATATAAGTATCTTTCTTTATAATTGTATTTATTATCCTTTTTAGTATATACAATAGTTGCATCAAATTCTAATCCTTTAGCCATGTAAGATGGTAACACAACAAGTTCTCTTGTAAAGAATTTAGTATTAGTATTTATAAGAGCTAAGTCTTTCAAATCACGTTTTAATAACTTATAAATATCTGCAGCTTCAACATCAGTTTTTGTGATAATAGCAATACTTTTATTATCTTTCTTTAGTGTTTCTATATCATTCATAAGTTGTTCTTTTAAATTATCTTCAACCTTGAATTCAACTGGAATACTTGTATCTCTTCTAATAGCTGATACTAAATTTAATCCAAGTATCTTATTAGCATGTTCAATTATCTCTGGACTAGAACGATATGTTTTAGTTAATTCAATATAATTTGATCCATCAGTAAATATACTTTTTAAATCTTCTAAACTTCTATATTCATAATAAGGATTAATAGTTTGATTTATATCTCCCAATATAGTAAATTTGCTTTTCTTAAGTATTTTCTTTAATAGAATATATTGAAGTTTACTATAATCTTGAGCTTCATCAATAATAGTTTGTTCGATTTGATAATCATTTCCTAAGAAACATAACAGACTTTTCATATAAACAAATAAGCAAGCATCTTCATAAGATATATCTTTTCCATCAAGTTTATCTAAATAAGAATCAGGAATTTCTCTATGAAAAGCATTCTTAAATTCTTCACTTTTATAAAATCCTTTATATATTTCTTTAGGATCAACAGAAATATTAAGTATTTCTTTAAGCCATTTTTTAACTTGTTTAGCTTTAGATTTATTGTTTCTAAATTCTTGTTCAGCAATTTTTAATGATATTTCATCCAATCTTTCAAATAAAGGTAGAGAAGAGTATCTTTGAGTTAAATAATAATTTAATTTTGCTTTTTCCACATATAACTCTCTATTAAATATTTCACTTGTAAATACTGCTTTACTAGAATAATTTTTAATGTATTCTTCTAATACTGGTATTATCTCATCAGATTGTTTAAATTTAATTAATTCGGTTTGAGTTTCTTCATATTTATAGTATCTTTCAATAAATGAAGTAAATGATTCTATATTTTTATATTCTGTTATATATGTTTCAAAGAAATCACTAAATGTTGTTTCTTTAGTATTTTCTTCACCCAATTCTGGAAGTACATTAGATATATATTCACTAAATACTTTGTTAGGCGCAAATATTAATACTTTATCACTAGTTAAGTTTTTAATCTTATATAGTAAGAATGCTATTCTATGTAAGGCAACACTTGTTTTACCAGAACCAGCAATACCTTGAACTATTAAATTTTTATCTTTAACATTTCTAATAATTGCATTTTGTTCAGCTTGAATAGTATTAACTATATTTTTCATATATTCACTATTTTTATTTGATAATACTTCTTGTAACAATTCATCTTGTACATTTAATTTAGAATCAAATACTCTAACAATTTTAGAATCTTCAATAGTAAATTGTCTTTTATTATATAAATGTCCTTTTATAGTTCCACCTGGTGCTTCATAACTACAATCTCCACCTTCATAATCATAGAATACACTAGCTACAGGACTTCTCCAATCATAAATAATATTATCATCATTTTTAGTTAAATAGGTAAGTCCTATATAAATATCTTTTCTTGACTCATCATCCTCAAAATCAATTTTAGCAAAATATGGTGAGTTTTGAATTTTATATAGTTTTCTGTAATATTTTGCTTTCATCTCTAAATTATCAATTTCTTGATCATTATTAGACATGATAGTTTTCATTTCCGTTGGGTCTAATTCACTTTTAGTATCCCACAAATACTTTTTAAATTCTTGTTGTTTTTCTTCGTTGTCATACAAATCTTGAGCTAAATCTGATATGTTTTTTCTTAAAAGTTCTGTAGTTAATTCTAGATGTCCTTTCTCTTTCAGATATTCTTCTTCACTTAAATTCATAATTCCTCCCTAAATATAAGTGTCACATCATTTAATAAATTAACAGCATGACATGAATATTAGCAAATTTTATTTTAATTGTCAATAAAAGCAATAAATTTAATAATATATATATTAGTTTCATTTATAACAAACAATTATATAGGATACATATTTTTATCACTAGGAATACTTTTATTTTTTATGTCAATTAGAGCATCAATTTACAAATTTATGAGTATGGTTTATATAAAAATAAAAAAAGCAAATATTTTTAGTTTAATTATTTTTATTTTAAGTGTTATAAGTACAAATATTGGAATTAATATTCCATTAATTTTAATTGGATTTATATTTTTTTATGTCACTATATTTCTTATCTAAAAATATTAAAAAAATAAACTTTATTTTAAATATTTTATTATTATCAATAATTTATTATGGAATATATAAATTTAATTTAGATGTTTATAATTATAATTTAAATCAAGAAAGTATAGAAGTTATAAATAATAAATAAAAAATAGGAAATAATACTTAATAGTTTGATAGTTGAAAAGATAAAACTTTTAATTTATAATTATCATAGAGGAAAATATGAATAAAAAAGTTAAAAATTTTTTAAGTATTAATAATGAAGATAATTTAATGATAGTTTTAGCTTTCATGTCTTTTTCAATTGGATTATGGACTAATTATAGACAATTATGGTTACAAGATATTGGCTATGGAGTAGGAGAAATTAGTAGAATTCTTAGTGTAGCTTTAATATGTAGTGCAGTTATTTCATTTATAATTAGTATCTTTTCAACTAAAGTAAATATTAAAAGTACAATTCAATTATCTAATGTTATAAGATCGGTTAGTATGATTTTATTATTAATTGTAAAAGATGATTTTATGATTAAAATGTGCATGCTTTTAAGTATTATGTGTGAAGTAATTTTTTCAATTGCTTATTATCCACTATTAGCACTAGTAAATAAAAGTGATGAAACATATAGAAAAAAAGCTCTTATAGATTACATATCTCAAGATGCAGGAATAATCATATGTGGTTTATTAATAGGAACAACTTTAGGAAACTATGTATTTGATTATAATACTTGTTTATTTTTAGCAATAATAAGTAACATTATTAGTGGAATGGTTTTGATATTTCTAAAAACAAAATCATTAATTAAAAAACAAAAAGCTGAGTCCTTAAAACACGCAATTAAAACAATATTTAATTCAAAAATTACAACATATTTTTTAGGTGAACAATTAATAGTAAATATGTCTTATGGTATAGTATTTGGAATAATAATGTTAATTTTAACTGATTATTTAAATCTAGAAATATCTGCTGCTTCTATATTTATAATAGTATCAAATGCTCTTGCAGTAATAGTATGTTCATTATTTAGTAAATATGGAAAAAATTTATCAGTAAATGCAAGTAATATTATAAAGTTTGGAACAAGAACAATAACATATTTTATAGCTACATTTTCAAATAATATGACTATATATTTTTTTACAATCGCATTTGGTTATATATCATGTAGAATATTAGATGATAAAGTAACTGGAACATACCTAAAAAGAGTAAATGATAATGCCCAATTTCTATTTGGAAACATGAGATATTTTGTAACTAGTTTAGGAAAAGGAATAGGTACATTTTTAGCAGGAATACTTTTGTCTTATTCATTATCATCTTTATTCTTAGGAGCTGCAGTTGCTACTTTAATTCAATCAATAATGTTATTTGACATAGAAAGATTAAGAAAAAAAGAATCAATCAAGAATATATAAGAGGAGAGAGTATGAAAAAAATAGTTATAATTTTATTATCAATTTTATTATTAGTAGGTTGTAATAATAAAGAAAAAGACTCAAACACATTAGAAGAAATATTAAAAGAAAATAATTATATTATTGTAGATGTTAGAACAAAAGAAGAATATGATACTTCACATATAGTTGGTTCTATAAACATTCCATATGATACAATAGATGAAAACACAGGTTTAGATAAATCAAAAACAATAATGGTTTATTGTAGAAGTGGAAAAAGAAGTTCTATAGCTACAGAAACATTAAAAAACTTAGGATATAATGTTTTAGATTTAGGTTCATTTGATAGTATAAATCTTGATAAAGAATGAAAGAGCAATCTTTCTTTTTTATTACGTTTATGATATCCTATTAATAGGAGGATATTCATGAAAAAGAATTTAATTATTAGATTAATAATTACCATTCTAGTTGGTTTTATAACTTATTATATTACATTACCAGCATTTAATTTACATAGTTTTGGATTTTATATGTTTGTTTTATTTATAATTATAATATTTGAATTAACTGGTATTATTGATCTTAAGAACAACGTTAAGAAAGTACTTAGACACGGAGTAAATAAAAATAGTATTATTAAGAAAAGTTTTTTATACATTGCAATAATATTAGTTTTTGTTGGAATATTTTTAGTTAATTTTATATTATCTCCAGTATTTATGAGTAATAAATATAAAAATAGAATTACTATTAGTGAAGATAATAATTTTACTGAAGAAATAAAAGAAGTAGATTTTAATGCAATCCCATTATTAGACAAAGATTCTTCATCTAAACTGGGTGATAGAGTTATGGGTCAAATGAGTGAATTAGTAAGTCAATTTGAAGTATCGTCACTTTATACTCAAATCAATTATAATAATGAAATTATAAGAGTTACACCACTTGAATATGCAAATGCTATTAAATGGTTAACTAATAGAAGTAGTGGCGTAAAAGGATATATTAAAGTTAATTCAGTTAACGGAAAGAGTGAATTAGTTAAACTTGATAAAGGTATGAAATATATGCCTAGTGCTCATTTTAATGAGAATTTATATAGAAAATTAAGATTCTCTTATCCAACAAAAATATTTGGAAAAGAATCATTTGAAATAGATAATGATGGTAATCCTTATTGGATAGTACCAACTATTAAATACTCTGGAGTAGATTTATTAGAAGAAGTTGAAGGGATTATAATTTTTGATCCAATCACCGCAAAAAGTGAATATTATAAGACAGGTTCTATTCCTACATGGGTAGATCAAGTATATAGTGCTTCATTAATAATAGATCAAGTTGATGATTGGGGAATGTATAAAAAAGGATTCTTTAATTCTATATTTGGGCAAAAAGGTGTAGTTCAAACAACTGATGGATATAATTATATGATTCAAGATGATGATGTTTATTTATATACAGGAATAACATCAATTAATAGTGATGAATCTAATATAGGATTTATCATTTCAAATTTAAGAACAAAGGAAACAAAATTTTATAATGTTCCTGGAGCAGAAGAATATTCAGCAATGGATTCGGCAAAAGGACAAGTTCAACAAATGAATTACACATCAACATTCCCATTATTAATTAATTTAAATGAAAGACCAACATATTTAATTAGTTTAAAAGATAATGCAGGACTTGTCAAAATGTATGCTTTTGTAGATGTTGAAGACTATCAAAAAGTAGTAGTAAGTGATGCATCAATCGGAGTAAAAGAAGCAGCAAGAAATTATTTATCAAATGTAGATATTAAGAGTAATAATAGTGTAAATACTGAAAAAGAAATAACTATAAAATCAATATCAACAAGTATTATTGATGGAAATACATACTACTATATAATAGACAATGATAATCAAAAATATAAAGTATCAATTAAAGTCAATGAAAATGTTTTACCATTTTTAAATAGCGGAAATAGCATTAAAATTAAATATGGTAAAGAAAAAGAAGTAATAGATATAATAGGATTAGAGTGATAATATGCAATGTTGCTCTTTTGGTCAAACAGAAGATAGAAAATATGATTAAGATGAAAAAATGTAAAGTATTATTTATATGTTAATGTTTTAGTGCAGAAGTAGGTTAAAAAGAATTTTTTCATGAAGTTTATTTACAAGTAAAAGATATAGAGAAAGCTAAAAGAATAAACAAATCTACTAATTGGTAAGAATTTATATCTCAAAAGAATTTGCAAATTGTTCATGATACATATAAAGAACTAAATAAAAATGATAAAAAACAAAAAACTGGTAATTTTAAGTATTATAATCATAATACTTTTGCATATGACAATTTATCTATTTTACAATTAAAATCATACATTTTTAAGGAAAAAATAAATATTTACTTGATTTATTATGACAAATATAGTATCATTAATTAGAAGTTATTTCTTAGTTTAGATGTACCTCTTACTTCTTTACTCGGATTTAACAGATTATTAGAAAAAGGAGGATTTTTAAAATGGCTTTAAGTAAAGACAAAAAAGAAAGTATTGTTTCTGAATTTGCTAGAAGTAAAGGAGACACTGGTAGCGTTGAAGTTCAAGTAGCTCTTTTAACAGAAAGAATTAACAAATTAACTGCTCATATGAAGGAACATACTCATGATTATCATACTAATCGTGGATTACTAAGATTAGTTGGTAAAAGAAAAAACTTACTTGAATATTTAAAGAACGAAGATGTTCAAAGATATCGTGAGTTAATTAAAAAATTAGGTTTAAGAAAGTAGGCACTTGTTTTAAGTGTCTTTTATTTTTGAAAGGAGTGAATTGATGAAAAGAGTATTTGAATACGATTTTCAAGGTAGGAAATTGATAATTGAACATGGAGAACTTGCTAAACAAGCAAGAGGAGCTGTCTTAGTTAGATATGATGACACAGTAATTTTATCTACATGTGTTATGAGTAATAATGTATCAACTGCAGACTTTTTCCCATTAACAATATTATATCAAGAAAAATTATACTCTGTTGGTAAAATTCCTGGTGGGTTTATTAAAAGAGAAGGCCGTCCAACTGATGCTGCAACACTAACAGCAAGAGTTATTGATAGACCAATTAGACCAATGTTTAATGAGAACTTTAGAAATGAAGTTCAAGTAGTAAATACTGTATTAAGCGTTGATCCAGATCGTACGCCAGAAATGACTGCATTATTTGGTACTTCATTATGCTTAGGTATTTCTAGTATTCCATTTGAAGGCCCAGTAGCTGGAGTAATAGTTGGCAAAATTGATGGAGAATTAAAGATTAATCCAACATGTGAAGAAATGGAAAGAAGTACAATTAACTTAACTGTAGCAGGAACAAAAGATGCTATCAACATGGTAGAATCTGGTTCTAAACAAGTAAGTGAAGAAGAAATGCTAGAAGCTTTAATGTTTGGACATGAAGCAGTAAAAGAATTATGCGCAATTGAAGAAGACATCATTAGTGAAATAGGAGAACCTAAAATTGAAGTTACTTTAGCATCTATTCCAGAAGAATTATCTACTGAAGTAAATAATGATATTAAAGAAAAAATGATTGAAGCAATTCAAATCAAAGACAAACTAGAAAAATATGCAAGAATAGATGAAGTAAAACAAGAAGCAATTGACTTATATACTGAAAGACATGAAGGAGAAGAAGACTTAGAAGAAAAGTTAAAATTTGTAAAGAAAGTTGCTGATGAAATTGAAGGAAATGAAGTAAGAAGATTAATAACTAATGAACGTATTAGACCAGATGGAAGAGAAATGGATGAAATTCGTGAATTATCAGCAGATGTTGATTTACTTCCAAGAACACATGGTAGTGCATTATTTACAAGAGGTCAAACTCAAGCATTAGCAATCACAACATTAGGTGCTCAAAACGAAGAACAAATTTTAGATGGATTATCATTGGAAGATTCTAAAAAATTCATCTTCCATTATAACTTCCCAGCATTTAGTGTAGGCGAAACTGGTAGATATGGAAGCCCAGGTAGAAGAGAAATCGGACATGGTGCTTTAGCTGAAAGAGCATTATTACAAGTGATGCCAAGTCAAGAAGAATTTCCATATACAGTTAGAGTTGTATCAGAAGTTTTAGAAAGCAATGGTTCGTCAAGTCAAGCAAGTATTTGTGCAGGATGTATGTCACTTATGGCAGCAGGTGTACCAATTAAAGCACCAGTAGCAGGAATTGCAATGGGATTAATAACTGAAGATGGAACATGTGACTCTAAATATACAATCCTAACAGATATTCAAGGATTAGAAGATCACATGGGAGATATGGATTTTAAAGTGGCAGGTACAAGACAAGGAATTACAGCGTTACAAATGGATATTAAAATTAAAGGTGTAACTCGTGAAGTTCTTAAAGAAGCATTAGAAAAAGCACATAAAGCAAGAATGAAAATTCTTGATGTAATGGAAAATACAATACCAGAACCAAGACATGAATTAAGTGAATATGCTCCAAAAATTAGAACAATGAAGATTTCACCAGATAAAATTAAAGATGTTATTGGTAAAGGTGGAGAAACTATTACTAAGATAATTTTAGATTCAAGCAATGTAACATCAGTTAATCATAAAGATGCAGTTAAGATTGACATTGACGATGATGGAAATGTAATTTGTTATCACATGAATAAAGATGTTTTAGATAAAGCAATTAAGATGATTGAAGACATTGTAAAAGATGTAGAAATTGGAGCCGTATATACTGTAAAAGTAGTTAAAATAGAAGATTTTGGTGCTTTTGTAGAATTATGGCCAGGCTGTGAAGGACTAGTTCATGTATCACAATTAGATAATAAGAGAGTTAACCATCCAAGTGATATCTTAAAAGTTGGAGATGAAATTGTTGTTAAAGCAACTGGATATGATAGAAAAGGTAAATTAAATCTTTCAAGAAAAGAATTATTACCAAAACTAGAAAAGAAAGAAGATAAAAAAGAAGAGAAGAAGCATTCAGAAGAATTGAAGTGATAAAGTAAAAGTAGACACATAAAAAGAATGTGATCTACTTTTCTTTTGTTATAATTGAATTAAGGAGATGATTTTATGGGTAGACCTAAAGGAGGAAAAAATAAATATTGGTCAAAAGAAGAAAAATTAAAATTAATAAAAGAACATTTGGACAATAATATTAGTACTAATGAGATTACTACTAGAGAGAATATATCTAATGGGATGTATAATAATTGGTTAAAAAAATATTTAGAGTATGGTGAAAGTGGATTAGAAAATAAGAAAAAACCTGGTAATCCATTATCTAAATACATGAACAAAAAATAATTAAATGATATAGAAAAACTAGAATATGAAAATATGAAATTAAGAATCGAGAATGAAAGATTAAAAAAAAGGTTACATGGTGGAAGGAGATGGTCAAGTTGTAATATTCAATGGTTCAAAGAACAAGAATTTGAAATAGTATTTATATTAAGCAAAGAATTTAATGTTAAAGCTTTATGTGTTGAAATGGAAGTTTCTAGAAGTGGCTATTATAAATGGCTGAAAACAAAAGATATTTTAAACAATTATGAATTAAATAGAAATAATATGTGTGATTTAGTTAAGGATTATCATAAAAAACATCCATCATGGGGATATAGACATATTAATAGACAAATTAGAGTTGATATGGGTTGGTATGTCTCTGATAACTTTGTTCATAAATGTTGTAAATTTTTAGGAATAAAATCAGTTGTAAGAACTTATAAATATAGAAAACCAGGTGAAGAATCAATTAAATATCCTAACTTAGTTAAAGGTAATTGGAATACTTCTAAACCATTAGAATTAATAGTTACAGATATGACATGTATAAAATATCATGGTTGTTTATATGATATTGTCTTATACATGGATGCATTTAATATAGAAATATTAGCTTATTCATACACTAAAAAGCATAATTCAATACTTCCTTATTATGAAGGATTAAACATACTTTTAGACAAAATAAAAGGAATTAATTATTCCATAACTTTACACAGTGATCAAGGGATAGTTTATTCCTCAATGGCATTTACTAATGCACATAAAGATTATAACATAATTCGTTCGATGAGTCGAGCAGGAACACCAACAGATAATCCATAAATGGAATCTATTAATGGTTGGATAAAAGACGAAATTATGAATGACTCGAATATTGATAGCTATGATTCGTTTGATGAATTTATTAATGCATATATTTATTATTATAATAATGAACGGTTAGCATGTTCATTAGATTATAAAACCCCAATTCAGTATAAAACTGAACTAGGGTTCTAAAAATTCTTTTTTAGTGTCTACTTTTTGTTGACTAATTCAATTCAGAAGAATAATTCTTCTTTTTTAATGAAAAAAAGGATGAGTTCTCATCCTATAATAACTTATTTTACTAAGTATTTCATTTCACCCATTCTAGATGTTGGAACAAATCCACTTGGTGCATTAATTACATCAGGTATTCTATTTACTATAGCAGCACAAGTAAGCTCAACAGTAGATGGTCTAGTAATTACTAAATTAGTGTTTGGTTCACCTTCAATTGTCCAATCATTTCTATCACAATCATTTTCACCATATACTTTACCAATACATTGAGTTTCAAGAATTACTCCTTGTTTAGTAGTAGTTGTAACAACAGCACTCATTCCAGTAGCAGTACCAACTTTAATATCCATACCTAAAGTAGTTGAATGAATATCATTTTCTGAATATTGTGGAACACATTCTTGGGTTTGACTAACAACATCTAAATGTAATTTGTCACATAACCATCCATTAACATTCCACATATAACTTGGAGTATAATTTCCAGAATTAATGATTTTATTTCTTTCTTCTTCACTAATTCTGTCATTAGCAGCAATTTCCTTATCAAATTGTTCACTAGTAAACCCAGCTCCATGCGCTTTAGCTAATGCAATACCGTAATCTTCTACATTATATGAAGAACTTCCTTTAATCTTTGTTATTATTTGAGTAGTACCCGCTAAAGTACTAATTAAATTACCCCAAAAAGCATCTTGATATCCAGAACCTGTAATAGTACAATTGTTAGCCTTAGCAAGTTCATCAATTTCTAACGTTAATTTTGGATTAGAATTCATAGAATAAAATGCTTCTTCACAAGTAGTAATAGCATTAACTCCATGTTTAGCACATAAAAGTAAAGCATCCTTACAATCACTTAATAAACTCATAGTAGTAACAATACATACATCAGCTTTTACTTCGCTAAAAAGTTTATCAGCATCTTCTACAGAAGTAATTTTAACTCCCTTATCTTCACATCCAATAACACTTCCAATGTCTTTTCCAATTACATTTGGATTAATATCGACTGCACCAACGATTTCCCAATTATTTCCTAAAACATACCTCATAGTATATTTGGCCATTTTACCACAGCCATATTGTATAATTTTCATATAATCCTCCTTAATATAATCATATCACATTTTATATTATAAGAAAATATCTTGAAATTATAAGTGTAAATTGACTTTAAAAACCATTTTAATTAAAATATATACTCATAAAGAGGTGAACGCAATGTCTGCAGTATATGTTATAGAAAGCATATTTAGTGTTTCATATGCTATATGCTCAAATTATAAATCATTAGCACAATTAGAATCAAATAGTTTAGAGGGAACAAAAAAGTATAATACATTATTAAAAGGTACAAAGCTTTTAAAAGAAATAGAAAGCAAATTATATAATATATACTTTTCAGTTTGCAATGCTGGTATAACTGAAAATAAGAGACTTGCATTAGAAGCAATTAACAACTTGAGCAAAAAAACTTTAACTAATAATTTTGAAAAAATAGATACATCAGAACTAATAATTTATAATGAAATTAATACATTAGATTTGTCACTATTAAGAATAATCAATAGAGTAACAAATTATGATATAAATTTACAAGTAAGAGAGAAAATTGATAATAAAAGTTTAGGAAAAAATGGTTTAATAGACCCAAAAATAATTAAAGAAGTGATATTAACATTAACTAAAAAAATGAATCTAATAAAAACAATTGACAATATTGAAAGAATTTTAAATATTGAAATAATTGATAATCGTAATGATGAAGAAACTAGAAAAAAACTAGTCAAAGCAAAATATGATTATTATAGTATGTTTGAACATAATTTTAATATGTTAGGTTATGAAGAATTTAAAAAACAAATAAGTATTGTTACAAGAGATAACTTAATTGATTTTCTAAAAGATAAAATGTCAAAAATAAACATAGAAACATCATTTACAAAGGAAAATAAGCGAAAAATATTATTAACAACTACTTATATAAGAGCAAAATTATTAAATGTTGATGATGAAGATAAAGAGATTTTAAAGAAACAAATTCAAAATCTTATTGACCAACAACGAATTCAAGATTCCTATGTTACAAAACTATTTATAAAATTAATAGATCAAAGTTATTATGATAAAGATTGCGAAAATACACTCGGTTTATAGCATTGCCAAAATTGACAATGTTTTTTCTTTATAATATAATTTTTTTATGTAGTTAAGGAGTAAAATATGAATCCATTAAACATATATATAAGTATTCAAACAATTTCTGAAAAAATATATTATATATACATTGCTCTTGCTCAAGAAGAAAATAAAAACGGAATAAATTCAGTTAAATACAAAGAATTACTAGAAACAGTAAATACATTAAAAAACATAGAAAATTCAATTTATAAAGAAATAGAAAAAAATACGATTAGAAATAAAGAATATGTAAGAAAACTATTATTAAAATTGTATCAAGATTCAGAAGAAAAAATAAATTTAGAAAGAACACTTCATTCTCCGGAAAGAATAATATTTAATGATAATTTAGGAAAAAAAGCAATTTCCATGAGAATATCAAATAAGTTATCTAGTATTTTTATGAAACATTATATTGATGATGCAAATATAGATAAAACAGTATATTTTATAGGAGAAAGTACAAGAGATAAATATTTTTTAGACTTTCTGGATGAGTTAATTATTGAACAAAAAATTAGATATTTTAAAAAAAATTTAATAAATTCTAAATATGAATACGCATTTATTAATTGTAGTGAATATGACAATCAAAAGCCTAGTGAAGACTATGATGAATTAATATCAGCTAAGAACTTCTTAGAATTAACTAAATATATAAAAAAGATGAGTGTAATGAGTGAAAAAAGTTTCTTTCATCCAATTAATTCAAGAAGAATACTTTTAACTTTCACATATGTAAGAAGTCTTGTTATACAAATGAGAGAAGAAGAATATAGACATTTAAAAGAAACTATAGATATTATGTTAGAACACAAAGTAATAAAAGACAGTTATGGAACAAGATGTTTTATTGCAATGTTAGATTATTACTATGAAGATAAAAGAAAATATTTGAAAAATGATTACTCATTTAAAAGAAAATTTTAATTTTGATTTTTATTTTTTTATGTACTTTTACAAAAAGTTGTGCTAATATTAATATATAAAATAAAGGAGAGATGATATGAAAAAGAAATTTTTATTAAGTTTTTTTATTGTATTAATATTATTTGTAGGATTTACTAGTATTAATGCAGAAACAGCCAAAGCACCATCTGTTATTCCTGGACAAGATGATACTTTGTATGGTCAAGTAGATGAAACATTTGATTTTAGTAAAATTAAATTTACAACTTCAAAAGAGGACAATGATAAAGTTACTGGAAAATCTACTATGCAAAAGATAATTTTAGCTCAAAGCTATAATAAGGAAACTCAAGAATTAAATGAATCTTGGTTCTCTGCGTATTGCTTAAATCCAGAACTAAAATATCCAAAAGAAAATTATGTAAATTACTCTAAAGAAAATTCAACAGAAACTAATAATGAAACATTATTAGATGAATATGTCAAATTTGCACTATATAACAAGAAAGAATTAAAAGAAGCGTTTAAAAAGGCTTTAGGAATGATATTTGAACCAGATATAACTTATACATTACCTGAAGGTAAAACGGAAGAAGAACTTGTTAACACAATTAAAGCAGGAAATGAGAAAGTAACAGTTTATGTAACAAAAATTGTTTATACAGAAGTTACAGGTGCAACATTGACAATACTTCCAAAAGATTTAGGAAGTCAAGATGAATCAAAATATACTTTAGAATTCACTTTAGATGATATTCTATTTAGCAAATTTATAACTGAAAGCAATGCTGAAAATACATATAATCATGCATTATGGATTATTGAACATAGTTATCCAACATTAGGAATAGAGGAGTCATTAGAGGTAGCAGGAGCAAACTATAGTAAATTAGTAGAAGAAATTAAAACATTACACTCAGGGGAAACATTAACTGAGGACCAACTAAAAGTGTTAGTTGAAAATTATGTTTATTCTACAGTACAATATGCTATGTGGAAAGCAAATGATATGTATGTTGAAACAAATGTTAAACTAGGTAATACTCTAGAAGGAAGTGAACAATTAAATACTTTATATGGATATTTAATTGCAGACAGAGATATTTATACTAATTATAATAATCTAGCATTCTCAAATACAATTGATGTTGTAAAACCAGAAGCTGGAAAAGAAGTGGCTAAAGAAACAAAAGATGCATATTTATATGGACCATATTCAATTTCTTATGATGTATTATCAGTAGAAGGATTTGAAATTAAAATTTCAGATGATGATAAAGATGCAGTTAAATTAATTGATGAAAGTGGAGAAGAAGTTACTAAATTAGGACCAAATCAAAAATTCTATATTCAAGTAACTAAATCATCAAAAATAGCAAGTTTAAAAGTTAAAGCTTCAACTATAAATGCTTACTCGTTTAATCCATCAACAAATAGAGGAAGAATTTATTATTCTTATTCTCCATTAACTCAAGATGTAATATCAGGTGGAAAAATAGTAGGAGTAAATATTGAAAAAACATTTGAATTTGCATATAATCCTAAAACAGGAGTAACAAACATTGCAATATTATTTGCAATAATAGTGTTATCATTTACAGTAGCTTATGTTGTAATTAATAATAAAAATACTCCAATAGAATTAAATTAGAAGATGAAAATCTTCTTTTTTTATGTGATAATTTGTCAAATCAAGTGCAACATTCACATAAATACTCATTAAATAATTCT
>CAVIDW010000013.1:0-35413 GCA_963641945.1 bacterium
AGAATTATTTAATGAGTATTTATGTGAATGTTGCACTTGATTTGACAAATTATCATGCATTAAAAAAACCCAATATTAGGGTTAATTTTCTTTTATTTCTTTAGCTACGATTACAAGAAGTTTACCTTTATATTTTCCATAGATACATGTTTGAAGTACTAATACATTATCGCTTTCTTCTATATTTACTCCAGTGTCATAAAGACTTCTATTTTTTAAACGTTTAAAGTGATTATAATATTCTTTATTTGTTTTATATTTTATATTCATATGTTCTTCAGTACCAACTTTATCTGCTATTACGATACTAAATATTTCATATGATTTTATTTCATTGTTTATCTTTAATTCTAATATATTATGTTCCTTATAATATATTTTTTCTAAATATTTTTCTAATTTTTGAAAAGGTGGTTTATATTTAGTAGAATTGTGTCCATAAATATTTATTTGTTTACTATTAGGGTTTACTCTATAATCCATAAATACAGCACCAATAATACTTCTTTTTTTAGTAAGAGAATATTTTAAATAGTATTGATTATCTTTTGTTTGAACAACTGGTGTACTTAAGTCTCCACCTTTAATACTTATTACTCCAATAATATCATTATTGTTATAAGTACTTTTTAGTTCTTTTATTTCTTCTTCAATAGATATTTCTTCTTTCTCTTCTTCTATATATGGAATTATACTTTCTTTGATTTCTATGAGTGTTTCTTTTTCTTCTTTCTTTTTATTAATTAATAATATAATAGATGCAGTTATTACTATTATTAATATTATTATTAATATGTCTAATATTTTTTTAAGATTTCTTTCTTTCTTTTTGTTAGTTTCTTTTTTTAATTGTTTATTTTGAAGAGTATTCTTTTTGTTAGTTGTTTTTTTCTTTTTATTACTCATATGATATTCTCCTTGTTTAGATAATTATAACATAATATTATAGAATTTTCTTTTTATTTTATAAAAATAATGTTATTATATATAAGAGGTGTAACTATATGATAGATATTAAATTAATTAGAGAAAATAGAGATTTAGTAAAAGAAAATATTAAAAAGAAATTTCAGGATGAGAAACTATCGTTAGTTGATGAAGTATATGAATTAGATAATGAATATAGAGATTGTAAACTTAAAGGTGATAACTTAAGAGGTGAAAAGAATAAGCTTAGTAGTGAAGTTGGAGCTTTAATGAGGGATAAAAAAATAGAGGAAGCTAATGAGATTAAAAAACAAGTTAGTGAAATGCAATCTGAAATAGAAGAATTAGGAAAAAAAGAAGCAGAACTTGAAGTAAAAATTAAAGATATAATGTATAAAATACCTAATATTATTGATGAGAGCGTACCTATTGGAAAAGATGATAGTGAGAATGTAGAAGTACAAAGATTTGGTGAAGCTGTTGTTCCTAAATTTGAGGTTCCTTATCATGCTGATATTATTCTTGCTCACAATGGTATGGATAAAGAAGCAGCTGGTAGAACTAGTGGTGAAGGTTTTTATTATTTACTTGGGGATATTGCAAGACTTCATGAAGCTATGATTGCTTATGGAAGAGATTATATGATAGATAAGGGATTTACTTATGCTATTCCTCCTTTTATGATTCATGCTGATGTTGTTACTGGTGTTATGTCTTTTCCTGAAATGGAAGCTATGATGTATAAAATTGAAGGTGAAGATTTATATTTAATTGGAACAAGTGAACATTCTATGATTGGCAAATTTAAAAATCAAATTGTAAAAAAAGAAGAATTACCTATTAGAATGACAAGTTATAGTCCATGCTTTAGAAAAGAGGGTGGAAGTCATGGTCTTGAAGAAAGAGGACTTTATCGTGTTCATCAATTTGAAAAGCAAGAAATGATTGTTTTATGTGAACCAGAAGAATCTATGAAACAATATGAACAAATGTGGAAATATACTGTTGAAATATTTAGAAATATGAACATTCCAGTTAGACAACTTGAATGTTGTAGTGGCGATTTAGCTGATTTGAAAGTTAAATCATGTGATATTGAAGCATGGAGTCCACGTCAACAAAAATATTTTGAAGTTGGATCTTGTTCTAATTTAGGTGATGCTCAAGCTAGAAGACTTGGTATTCGTACTAAAGGAGAAAATGGTACTTATTATGTTCATACGTTAAATAACACTGTTTTAGCTTCTCCTAGAGGGTTAATAGCTTTCTTAGAAAATAATTATAATGAAGATGGAAGTATTAATATTCCTGAGGTATTAAGACCATATATGGGTGGAAAAGAGATAATTAAATAATTATAAATAAGGGGGTTATATGGAAATAAATACTGAAACTTTGATTAGTGATATTGTAATGTTATCTAATCATCTTTATAGAAATCAAACTCCAAATGAGATTAAAAGAAATTTGGGTAATTTGATTAGTTACGTTGATTTACTTGAAAGTATATCTGGTTATTCTGTTGATTTAAATCAAATATTTTTTGATAATGGTGAAACTGTTAAAATATTTAATAAATTCAAAGAAAAAAAATTTGAAGAATTTTATAAATATATAGGTGATAATTTATCTTTCATTCTTGAAATGTTTTACAATTATGATTGTATGATGAAGAGTATTCCTTTTGAAGACTATTATTCTGTTAGAAATTTTAGAAATTTTAATGAAAAAGATTTTAAAGATATAATTTTATCTTATTATTCTAGTTGTAGTGAAGATGCTTATAAAAAAGTTAAAGAATTTTTTGATGAAGGTAGAGTATCTGTTTTAGATCATTGTAAGAGTGATTATTCTCAATATATTTCGAGTGCTGCTTTAGGAAATGGGTATGTTTTATGCGAAAACAATGGATTTAATACCCTTTCTTTGGCTGTATTAGTACATGAATTTGGACATATGCTTGATTATAAAAATTTATATGTTACTCAGGGCAAAACATATAGTGTTGCTGATGATGCGTTAGTTGAGGTGGCAAGCGTAGGACGTGAATATGATTTTTTAAACTTTTTGATTCAAAATAAAATTGATCCTGTTTCTGCTAGAATATTAATTAATAATTTTGTTATTGAAACATTTGATGGATATGAATATAGTTCATTACTTAGAGATAATGATAATCTTGTTTTCATGGATGAAACTGATTTCTCTAGTAAATTTAGTGAAGAAGAAGTAGATGAAGAAATAGATGGTGAGAATTATACATATTATGTAAATAGGGAACAATTTAGATTGAAACTTTTATATGCTTTAGGAAATTATTTTTCATTTCATTTATATGAGATTAAAAAACAAAATCCTAAAGAATACGAAAAGATATTTCATAATTTAATCTCTACTAGAAAAGAATGTAAATCTATTTTAGAATCTATTAATAAACTTGGCATTTCATCTGAATTATTTTTATCTTCTAAAATGATAGAAGAATCTATTAGAAATAATTCAATGGAACTAAGAAAGAAATTCAAATATTAAAATACTTTGAGGTATTTTTTTATTTTGATTAAATATACTTTATTATGAAAAGTTATTTAAAATATATTTTAGTTATATTTTTTGCTTTATTTAGTTTTTATTATACAGATAAAGTAATTGAATTATCTAATTATAATGATACTATTTTAACATCTATCAATGATTATGCTTCTTTAAAAGATACTAAATGTAGAGAAGGAATGATTAGTAGTGATGGGATTGTTTTAGGGCTATCAGGAATAAATGTTGACAAAAATAAGAGTTATTCTAATATGAAAGGTATTGGCTTTAAAGAGGAATTAATTGAATATAAAAAAGAGGAATGTATATTAAATAAAGAGAATAATTTAGATAAATATATTATTAGTGGTAATAAATATAAAAATAATGTTAGTTTAGTTATAAATATTATAAATGGTAAATATTATGAAAATATGATTTCTTTAAATGAAAATATTAATTTATTAGTTGATGTTAATATGATAGAGAATTTAGAGAATAAAAATAATTTATTATTTAAAGGAAACAAGGAAGAATTTAAAATATTTAGAAAGAATGTTGATAGTTTTTATTGTGTTAAGGTTGATAATGATGTGATTGATTTTTGTAAGAAAAATAAAGTTAACAGTATTAAACCAATAAATTTTATTCATAAAGATTTACTTTTAAATGTCAAAAAAATATTAGAAAATGGAATAATTATATTTATAGATGAGAATAGTTGTAATTTAAATGAGCTTGGATCAACTATTAATTATATTAAAAGTAGGGGGTATAGTATAGTTAATATAAATCAGTTATTAGATTGATTTTATGTAGAAGTGAATGATATAATTAGTTTGTAAGATTTAATTTTTATTTTTCAGGAGGTTGTTTTATGAAAAAAGAAATTAAAAAAGTCTTTGACAAACTAAAAATTTATATAAAAAACATATGGAATATAGCTTGTAAAATACATAAGAAAAGTGGATATTTAAGAATATATATAATATTTGATATGTTATGGAGTTATATTGTTTATTTAGTTAATTATGATGAATATTATATATTGAGTTTTTATGATGTTGCTTCAAGTGCAAGAAATACTTATTTAACTCATAAAAAACATAAAAGAATTGTAAGACACTTATATGATAAAAAGAGTTTAGTTGTATTAAATGATTCAAAGAAATTTTATTCTAAATATAAAGAATTCTTTAATAGAGAAATTAATAACATAAATTCTATTAGTTATAAAGAATATGAAAATATAGTTTTAAAGAATAAAAAAGTCATGTGTATAAGTGACACAAATAAAGTTAAGAGTTCTTTTGAAAATTTTGATTCTTCTAAATTTAGAAGTCCTGCGTTTATGCTTGAAAAAATAAAAAAAGATAAATTAAAATATATTGAACCATATATTAGTGGCAATAAAGAATTAAGCAAAATAACTGATAGTGTTGTATCTTTAAATATTGTCACTTTGAATATTGGTAGTGATGTTGAAGTTGTTTCTTCATCTATATCTTTTAATGAAGGTGATAAAACTTATCATGGATTTATTGATAGTAAAAATGCAACTTTAAAGAAAAATCTTATATGTGGTGAAGAAGTAAGTGAAAGAGTGGTAGATGGCATTAAAATACCTTTATATGATAAAGCATGTGAACTTGCTTGTGAATGCGCTAAGGAAATAAAAGATGTTAAAGAAGTGGAGTGGAATATATTTATTTCAAGCAAAAAAGTATATTTATTAGGTGCTAGTTTATGGGCTGATTATATTTATTATCAAATGCCTGAATATAATAAAATTGGTTTAATGCCATATTATAGAAATAAATTAAAAATATAGGGAAATCATTTCTCTATATTTTTTATAATAAAATTGTTTGGAATATTAATGACTTTATTTTATAATTATTTCAGAATAGAGGTAAATAATTATTAAAAATAAAAGAGGATTTATATTAATAGAATTACTTGTGATAATTGTTAGAATAGTAATTCCTAATGTAGTTGGTATGTTTAATAATGCTATAATGCTTTGTTTTTAAATAAAAAAATGTATTTTTTGGGGTAGTGTAGCAACTGAAATAAAAGGTTTAGAGAAATTTAACGCATTAATATAAGCTATATGTTTAATGGTTTAAAAGTCACAATATTAGATTTGCGTGTTTTTGATACAAATGGTTATGTTTTAAATGGAGATGAAGTAGTTAAATTTATGTAAACTATCTAGTCTTACATTTGTTGTTAAAAGGGTATAGTGTTTACTTTGAGTAAATTGTATTTAAAAATATTAATTTTAATGTTATAATTAATCATAGGAGTTGAGAAGGTATGAGTATACTTAATATTTGTGAAGATGCTGATGTTTTATCAGTGATAAAAATTATCAAGTTAATCATTGATTCTTTTAGAATAATTGTTCCTATATTATTACTTGTATCTTTATCAATTGATTTTTTGAAAGCAACTGCTTCTCATGATGCTGATATGGTTAAAAAAGCAAGTAGATTGGCAATGGTTAAGGGTATTGCTGTTGTAATTATATTTTTCGTTCCTAATTTTGTTAATATGATTATTTTGACTGCTAGTAGTGATGACACTTATAAGGTTTGTTTAGAGAATGCTACGACTGAAAATATAAATGCCGCTTATGCAATTAAAGCTGCTAAACTTATGGATATAGCAGAGGAGAAGGTATCATTTACATCATATTATGCTGCTAAAAGGGCTGTTAAAAGAATTGTTGATGATGAATTAAGGAAAGGTTATGAGGCTCAATTAGAAGAGTTAAAAGTTATTTTAGATGCTAAATCATTAGTAAATAAAGCTAAAGCTTCTTTAAGTAAAAAAGATTATCAAAAAGCTGTTAGTGCAGTTGATGAACTTGAAGATGGAGATATTAAGAATGAGTTAAAAAAAGAATTGGAAGCTATAGCTAGAAGAATGTCTAAAAATACTAAAGAATATAGTTCTACTGGTACTACAGGGTATGGTTCTTCTATAGGAAATGGATATATAGATAATGCTCTTGGAATACCTTATTATAATCAATGCGATACTAGATGGGGTAATATAGCATATTCTGCTGGTGGTGGATTTAATGGAGGACCTGCTACTTTTTGTTCAAGTTCATGTGGTTATACATCATTTGCAATGGTAGTTGCAGGACTTACTAGTGATATGACTATTACGCCACCTACTATTGTATATAAATTAAGAGGAATAAGCCCTGGACAATTGTCTCCTAAGAGTTATGGTGCTGCTTCACCAGATGAGATGAGAAGTAATGCTTCATACTACGGACTTAGATATGAAGACTTAAAATCATCTGGTTTGTCACAAGATGATGCTACGTTGAAAGCGATGAATGAAAATAAAGTAATAGTTGTTAATTTACCAGGTCACTATGTTGTATTAGCACCAAGTACAAAAGCAAATGAAATTGTTCTTTTAGATCCATTTTGGGGAAATAGAAATGGCTCTTATACAATAGAAGGATTAAAAGCATTGTTAAATTCTACAAGTAATACTTGGAATTGGTTAAATGCTACAGCATTTTGGTAATAAATATAATAAAAATGTTTAAATCTATTAAAATTATGTTATAATTTTAATAGATTTTTTGGAGGAAAATATGAAATTGACTAGAACGCAAGCAAGGGAAAAGATTATGATTATTTTATATCAAATAGATTTCTATAAAAAAGAAAATATTTCCTATGATTTAGAAGATGTATTTAAAGAAAATTTAGAGATAGATAATAAGTATGTTAGAGATATGGTTAATGGGGTACTTGATAATATTGATAATATTGATAATATAATTAATAAATATTTAGAAAATTGGAGTTTAAATAGACTTGGAAAGACTGATAAAGCTATTTTAAGACTTGGAACTTATGAGTTATTATATTTTGATACTCCAGATGTAGTAGTAATTAATGAAGCAGTTGAACTTGCTAAAAGATATAGTGATGATAAGGTTGTAAAATTAATAAATGCAATTTTAGATAAGATTAGAGATAATGAGGAAGTAAATGAATAATAATTATATTACTGTAAGTGATATTAATAAAATTATTAAAAGAACTATTGAAGATAATGATGATTTGATGGATGTTTATTTAAAAGGTGAAATTAGTAATTTAAAGTTTCATAGTAGAGGACATTTATATTTTTCATTAAAAGATGAGAGTAGTAAAATTAATGCGGTTATGTTTAATTATACTAGAACAGGTATTAAGTTTACTCCTAAAGATGGTGATCAAGTTTTAGTTCATGGTAGAGTTAGTGTATATGAAGCTAGTGGTAGTTATCAAATATATGTTGACTTTATGGAACAAGATGGTATTGGAAATTTATATGTACTTTTTGAAGAATTAAAAAAGAAACTTTCTAGTGAAGGTTTATTTAATAAAGAACATAAAAAAAGAATAAGAAGAGTTCCAAGAAGAATAGGTGTTATTACAGCACCAACAGGAGCAGCTATTAAGGATATTATATCTACTATTAATAAAAGATTTCCAATGACTGAGATAATTGTATTTCCAACTTTAGTTCAAGGCGAGAATGCTGCTCCAAATATAGTTCGTATGATAAAATTTGCAAATACTTTTGATGATATAGATACTATTATATTAGGTAGAGGAGGAGGCTCTATAGAAGATTTATGGGCTTTTAATGAAGAGATTGTTGCAAGAAGTATATATGAGAGTAGAATACCTATTATAAGTGGTGTAGGTCATGAAATAGATTTCACTATTAGTGATTTTGTAGCTGACTTAAGAGCACCAACTCCTACTGGAGCTGCAATGTTAGCTGTACCTGATATTAATGAAGTAAAAAGATATTTTAAAACTACTAGAGAAAGATGTAATATAGCAATTACTAATAGAATATTTTCATATCAAGAATTACTTAAAAAATATAAATCAAATTATATTTTAAATAATCCAATTAAGTTATATGAAATGCAAGAGCAAAAAATTGATGTGTTATATGATAGATTAAATAGTTCAATTAAAACTAAATTAGATAATTATATACATATAATAGATAAATACAAATCAAATTATATACTTAACAATCCTAAAATACTTTATGAAAATAAAAAACAAGATTTATCAAATAATATAAAAGATTTAAACAATTCTATTAATAAAATACTTGAATCAAATAAAAATAGACTTGATACATTAAAGTTAAAACTTGATTTATTAAATCCTAATAATATATTAGATAAAGGATATTCTATTGTATATAAGAATGATAAAATAGTTAAAAATATTAAGGATGTAAAAGAAAATGATGAAGTTAGAATAATGGTTAAAACTGGAAATATTATTGCTAATGTAAAAGGAGTGGATAAAAGATGAGTGAAAAGAAAGAAAAAACATTTGAGGATTCAGTACGTGAGTTAGAAACTATAGTAAGTGAACTTGAAAGTGGTGATCTTGATTTAGATAAATCTATACAAAAATATACTGATGCGATGAAAATAATAGATTTTTGTGAAAAAAAATTAAATGAGGCAACTAAAACTATTAATAAATTAGTTGATGAAAATGGTACTTTAACAGATTTTGAAATTAAAGATTAATTACCAATTAATGGATATTATCTATTTATTGGATAAATAATATTATATTTAAAATGCAAAATAATAAAGAGGAGATATTATGAAAAAAATAATGTTTTTGTTCTTTATTATTTTATTTTTACCTCTAAATATATTTGCTTATTCTAAGAATATAATTCCTGGAGGTGAAAGTATTGGGATAGAGATTAATTCAAATGGATTAATAGTTGTTGGTTTTTATAAAGTAAATGGTAAATATATAGCTCGTGATAATATTAAAATTGGAGATGTTATTACTAAAATTAATGGAATAGAGGTTAATAGTATTAATGAACTTACTAATTTAGTTAATGATAATTTAGAGAGTTCAATTAATTTAGAAATTTTAAGAAATAATAAAATTTATAATACTGAATTAAATATTGAAAAAGATAATAACGTTTATAAAACAGGTCTATATGTTAAGGGAAGTGTAATAGGTCTTGGTACACTTACTTATATAGATCCAATAACTAAAATATATGGTGCTTTGGGTCATGAAATTAAACTTAATGAGACTAATAGAATGGTTGAAGTAAAAGATGGAAATATATTACTTAGTAAAATAAATAAAATAGATAAAAGTAGAAATGGTAGTGTTGGTAGTAAAGATGCAACTATTATGTATAATAAGGTAATAGGTAATATTAAAAAAAATACTAATAAAGGCTTATTTGGTTTGTATACTGCTGAACAACCTAATAAAGATACAATGAAAATTGGTGAATTTGATGATATTAAAAAAGGAAATGCATATATTTTGACAGTTACATCAAATGATAAGATTGAAAGATATAACATAAATATTTTAGATAAATATAATTCTGGTAAAAATACTGGAAAAGCATTTAGTTTTGAAGTAATTGATAAGTCATTAATTAATGTTAGTGGTGGTATTGTACAAGGAATGAGTGGTTCTCCAATAATACAAAATAATATGATTATTGGTGCTGTTACTAATGTTGTTATTGATGATGTTAAATTTGGATATGGTATTTCTATTGTTACTATGTTAGAAGAAGGAGATAAGGTTAAATAATTTTATCTCTTTTTGATTGATTTATCTTATAAAATGTGGTACGACATGGTCAATTTTTTTAAGGAGGAACAAATGGTATATTCTGAAAGTGATGAGTTTAAGAAATTATGGCATTATTTTACTAATGGTAAGATTGATCAATGGAATGCAAGAAGAGTATTAGAAACTAGACATATTAATGGATGTATGAGTTATGATGAGTTTTTAAAATGTTCTAATATGCTTGAAAGCATGTCTAAACGCTATCGTACTGTAAGCTATAGTACTATTTCATCAGAAGAATTTTTAAAGGCTGCTAGAAATGATTTACTTGCAAATTTTGAAAGTCAAGCCAGAAATTTTAGTGATCTATATGTCCTTGATAAAATTTATAAATCATTAAACCCTAGAAATAGAAATCTACAAGAAAATGCAGAGATAGATAGACAAATAGATACTTTAATTAAAAATCATAATAAAGCGGTAAGAGAAAGTTAATTGAAGTCTGAAAATGATGCAAAATTTTGGTTCTATATTTTGGCTATTGTTTGCTTACTATCTTTTGGAGTTTCTGGGTATATTGTAGCTGATGGTATAAATTCCCATAATGTAAATACTCTTTTCAATTCTGCATTAATAGCATCTGTTAGTAGTGTATTTACATATAAAAAAGAAAAAACTCTTATGATTTAATATTTAAAAAGAAGGAGAAATAAAAATGAGATATGCTTTAGCTTATTTAAATCATAATAGAGGAGTTTGGAAATATGATTTAGACTGTATTGATATTCCAGTACGTGATAAAAGTTACTTTGATGTTAGAGATTATTATTTTCCAATATTATGTAAAATAATTAATCCAGGTGTGTTACAAGACATTATCACTGGAGAAATAATTCATTTAACAATTACATCTGATAGTGGCTATGAACTAGGTGTTTTATCATGTGAGGGATATCTTGAAGTATCAGGTGAATATGTACTTAAAACATTAACAAATTATAGATATGTTTTAAGTTCTTACGTTTGTGAAATGTATGATGTTAAAAGAGATGTTTTAAGTCATAAACAATCAAAGTGAAAAATATAGTTATGTAATAAAAAATTCTTACTTTTGTGGTAAGAATTTTTTATATTCCTAAAATACTAGTTGCTATATTGAAATATACAAATAATGATAGAGCATCAACTAATGTTGTGATAAATGGACTTGCCATTACTGTTGGGTCAAATCCTAATTTTTTAGCAAGTATTGGTAAGAATGAACCAATTACTTTAGCTACACATACAACTAGAATAATAGTTAAGCTAACTACTAAAGATATTTTAAATTCAATTCCATCAATTAGCATTAACTTTGCAAAATTTGCAATTGCAAGAGTTAATCCTACTAAGAATGCAGTACATAATTCTTTAAACATTACTTTAAATGAATCTTTAAATTCAATATCATCAAGTGATAAACCACGAATTATAGTTGCTGATGATTGACCTCCAGCATTTCCACCTGTATTCATTATCATTGGAATAAATGATGTTAAAATGACATAAACACTTAAAGCTGATTCATAATGCTCAATTATTTTTCCAGTGAATGTGGCTGAAATCATTAAGACTAATAGCCATGGAATTCTACTTTTCCATAAATCAAAGACTGATAGTTTAAAATATGACTTTTCAGTTGGAACAATAGCTGCCATTTTTTGCATATCTTCAGTTGCTTCTTCTTCAATAATATCAACTATATCATCAATAGTAATTATACCTACAAGTTTTCCTTCTGAATCTACAACTGGAATACTTGTTAAATCATAATCTTGAATAATATTAGCTACTTCTTCTTGATCTGTTAGTGTATTTACAGAATGAATTTCATCATTCATTATTTCATTTAATGGAGTATCTTCATCATTAATAACTAAATCTTTTAAATTGATTGTTCCAATTAATTTTCTTTTCTTATCAGTTACAAAACATGTATCGATAGTTTCTTTTTCATCATATTCTTTTTTAATCTTTTTGAGTGCATCTTTTATAGTTATATATTCTTTAAAATCAAGATATTCTACAGTCATTATACTCCCTGCTGAATTATTAGGATATTTAAGTAGTAAATTTATATCTCTTCTTGTATTTTCATCAACTCTTAATAATAATTTTTTAACTACATTAGAAGGCATTTCATCTATTAAATCTGCAGCATCATCAGCATACATATCATTAATTATTTCTACTGCTTCTTTTTCATTTAGTAATGAAATTATAGTTGCTTCGGTATCAGTTTCAAGATAAGAAAACACATCAGCTGCGATGTCTTTTGGAAGAAGTCTAAATAGTTTTAATGCTTCTTTTGTTGGCAATTCTTCAAGGATTTCTGCTATATCATGTTCATTCATTTCATTAAGCAAATCTTTGATTTTCACATATTTTTTGTCATCAATTAACTTTTCAATTCTATCTAGCATAATATCACCTTCGTTTTTCTTTTAAAATTATACTATAAAATTAATAAATTGTGTCAATAATGTATAAAAATATATAAAAAACAATATAGTCTATAGTATAATAACTTATGAAAGAGAGATATATATGAAAAATGGAATACCAAATCATGTTGCAATAATTATGGATGGTAATGGAAGATGGGCAACAAGGCAAGGATTGAAAAGAACAGATGGGCATTATGCAGGATATAAGAGGCTAAAAAAGACAGCACTATATATATTAGGAAAAGGTGTAAAATATTTAAGCGTTTTTGCTTTTTCAACTGAAAATTTTAAAAGAAGCCCTGAAGAGGTAAATTATTTGATGGATTTATTTCTTAAAGCATTTAAAAGTGATAAGAAGTTTTTTGTGAAAAATGATATTAAAGTTGTATTTTCTGGAAGAGGTAAGCCTTTAAGTGATGATGTAATGAATGTTATGAAAGAAATAGAGGAATGTACTAAAAATTGCAAGAAGGGAACATTTAATTTTTGTATAAATTATGGTGGACAAGCAGAGATAGTTGATACCACTAAAAAAATAGTTAATTTAGTTCTAGAAAATAAATTAACTATAGAAGAATTAACTACTGAAAATTATTATCATTATTTATATAATGATTTACCACCAGTAGATTTATTAATTAGAACAAGTGGTGAAATAAGAATAAGTAATTTTATGTTATATAGTATTAGTTATGCTGAAATATATTTTACAAGTACTTGTTTTCCTGATTTTGATGAGAATGAATTTGATAAAGCACTTGAGTCTTATCAAAATAGAAATATTACTAAAGGAAAAGCTTAATTTTTTTTTACAAAATGTCTTTCAATTTAATTTAAATTATGATAATATAATATTATAGTAAAGAGGTTGATATATATGAAAAGAATTGAAAAAAAAGCGATATTATTTATTTTATTGTGCTTTATGCCTTTATTTATTAGTGCTGGAACATTTGAAAATGGAAAAGCAGTTGCAAATAAATATTTGAAAGAAAATTTTGAAGATGATTATATTAAATATATCATTTCAGAAGATGCAAAATATGGATTTAGCAGTGAAAAAGGTATATTTAATGTGGGTGGGTTTAATAAAGGCGGTTTTATAAATCAATATGAATATGAACTTTCTAGTGATTCTGAAAATAAATCTTTATCTTGGTTATATGATGCTAATGGTTATTGGTCTTTAACTATTGATAAAAAAGATAATGCATATGTAATAGGGAAAGGTAACTATTCTAAAGCAAATAAATTTAATAGCAGAATTGTAGAATATGTTAGAAATAATGTAAAAGTTTCTGGAAGCGGAACATATTCAAATCCATGGGTTATAGAGAAATCCTATAATGTCACTATTAAAGCTAATAGAAAAGATTTACTTGATTCAATTAATTATAATAATAAAGTTTGTGGCAAGGATAGTTGCACAGCGAATATACTTATGAATGGAAATGTTGAGTTTTATTTAGATTTTAAAGATGGTTATGAATATGATTTAAATGGAAGTGGAACTAATTTATGTAATTCAACTGGTTATTCTACTTCTTCAAAAAAATTAGTTTTTTCTAATGTTATAGATGATGTTGAGTGTTATTTTAATATAAAAGAAAGTGAATATACTATTACTTTTGATGCAAATGGTGGAACACTAACTGGCGATAATAGTAAAAAAGTAACATATTCAAAAACTTATGGTACATTGCCTGAACCTAAAAAAGAAGGGCATGTATTCATAGGATGGTATACTGAAAAAGTAAATGGTAATAAAATTGAAAGTTCTAGTATATTGAATACTACTGGAGATAAAACATTATATGCTCATTGGCAAGTTGCTAGTTATACTGTAACATTTGATGGAAATGGTGGAACTCCAAGTTATCCTAGCAAACCAGTTGCTTATACTTCAAAATATGGCGATTTGCCAACTGCAGAAAGACCAGGATATAGATTCTTAGGATGGTATACTGAAAAAGTAAATGGTAATAAAATTGAAAGTTCTAGTATATTGAATACTACTGGAGATAAAACATTGTATGCTCATTGGGCAATTGATACTGTAACTGTTACTTATGTATATTCTAATGGACAAGCAAATATAACTAAAAAAATAAATTATGGTGATAATTATACATTACCTACGGATGTTATAATTCCTTCATGTAAAAGTTTCGATGGTTGGTATGATGAAAGTGGTAATCAAATAACTACTAATACTAAAATGACTAGAACTACAGCACATACTATAACTGCTAAATGGAATGATTCTACAGTAGAAGCTACTGCAAGTGATGTTGAAAACTATTTTAGTTATACTGGAAAGTATTCAGTTGTTACTGATTCTGAAGGATGGTATATTCAATTCTTAACAAGTGGTACTTTAACAATGAATGCATGTATGAACGTTGATCTTTCACTAGTTGGCGGCGGAGGAGGCGGTGCTGGCGGATATGATCAAGGATATTATTGTTCTGGTGGTGCTGGTGGATCTGCTGGTTATACACAAAATTACTATGATCAAGTATTAGAAAATAAAACTTATACAATCACTATAGGTTCAGGTGGTAGTGGTAGTGCTCCAAATAAAGCAAAATTTGCTGGAGATGGTGGTGAAACTTCTCTTGGAAGTTATACTGCTGCTGGTGGCGAAGGTTCTTGGCCTGGATCTGCTCGAAGTAAAGGTGGTTCTGGCGGTGGTGCTTCTGGGCAAAATGCTGCCACATATATTCAAGGCGGAACTGGTGGCTCAAATGGCTCAAATGGTGCAAGTACAGGAAATTCTGGTGGAACCGGACAGGGTTCTTCAACATATGCTTTTGCTTCTTCAGCGTTTCCACTTTATTCAGGTGGAGGCGGAGGCGGAACTTTATGTGTAATTTCTGGAAATTACTGGATAGGTATCTATTATCCTCAAACGGGTGGCTACGGTGGAGAAGGTGGCGGAGCTCGTGGTGGAGGAGACGACACTGGTAAAAATGGTTTCTCTGCTGCTGCTAATACAGGTGGCGGAGGCGGCGGAGGCGGCTGCGGATATGGTTCTACTGGAAGAGGTGGCAATGGTGGTTCTGGCATTGTATTGATGCGTAATAAACGATAGAAGGGAACTTAAATTATGAATAAAAAGATATATATTTTGTTAATTATAGTTTTTGGTTTAATCTTTTTGCCTTTTAATGTTTTTGCTAAAGATGCGGTTAAGCCAGAAACATATGAAAATAAAACAGCTAGTATTTGGGTATTAGATAAGTCAGGTATAAAATTATATGCTGACTCTTCTGCTACTATTGATAATGAAATTGGAGTAACTATTCCAAAAAATGGTTATGCTACTGCAAAGGCTAAGAAACAAACTGATGATGGTGTATGGATTTATGTAGAATATGAAGGAACTGAGGGATGGATTCTTGCTGTTAAAAATGGGCAAAGCGCATATTTAGCAATAGAAGAAGTTCGTGAAAATTTAAAAGTTGCTAATACTATCAATTTATATGAAAGCCCTGAAGATAATTCTAACATTGTTGGAAAGATTTCTCCAAATGCATCAATTAAATCGACTTATTCTTATGGTGTATGGCTTGTTTGGTATTATGTTGAAGCAGATGGTGTTAAAGGTTGGATTAAAGGTCAAGATTCGTTTGTACAGGAATCAACAGAAAAAGTTGTTTTATTAAATGATACTTATGTTTATGATGAACCTGATGGTAAGAAAACTAATACTAAAGTTTCTAAAGATAATATATTAACATTGACTGCAATTAAAAATACAGTTAATAGTGATCGTACTATCACATATGGTTTATATAATTTAGATGGGAAGTCTGTTTGGATTTTAATTAATGGTGATAATGTTAATTATGCTGAACAAATTAATTCTGATATATTAGAAAATGAAACTGCTACTATTATGAGTGGTGACAAAATTTATTCTAGTGCTAATTCTAGTGCAAGTGAAGTAGGGGTAATTGATGATAATACTAAAATAAGTGAAGCTTATAAGTATAAAGACTCTAATGGAAATGATTCATATTATATTGTTTCCTCTAGTGGTAATGGATGGGTTTTAAAAGAATTTTATGACTATAAAGAAGATAATGGTAATGATAATAGTGTTGATGATAGTGATGATAAAGTTGTAGAAAGTAATAAATCTATTATTTGGATTATTTGTTCTATAATTTGTATTTCTGCTATTGTTGTAATTATATTTGCTGTTAAAAAAAATAAAAAAGATATTCAAAATAAAGGCTGATTTAATTAAATCAGCTTTTTACTTTTCTCTTATTTTTAAATATGTTGTAAGTCCAAGAAGAATATTTTTTACATAATCATTAATATGAATTATTCTTAATTTTTCTTCAGTGATGTCAAATAATTCATTCATTTTATTAGTTGCATATTCTAGTGATCCAGAAGTCTTTATTAATTCTTGTACTTTTATAGCATCATCTTTTGATAATCCTTTTTTTCCATAATATTTTAATAATTCTTTATATTCATTTGGTTTATTTAATTTGATATAAGAATATAAGATTGTTTGTTTAAATTCTTCTATATCTGAGAATACTGGTTTTCCTAGTGCTTCATTATTACTATAAATTCCTAGTATGTCATCTTTTATTTGAAATGCAATACCAAGTGGTTCTAAAATAGTTTCAAATTCTTTAATATCTTTAGTTTTAGCACCACCTAATATTAAACCTAAAGCAAAAGGACCAACTATAGTATAACAAGAAGTTTTTAATCTATATATTTCTAGTATATCATCTTCACATAAATCATGATTTTTTATATATTGTTCTTTAAATGGAAGATAAACATCTATAATTTCACCTTTAATTGTGTTTAAGACTATATTATTATAATATTCAAATAATTTAGTGAAGTTTTTGTCATTTTTATACTTCTTAATTATTATGTCATTTGCTAAGAATAGACCATAGTCTCCAATACAAAGGGCTAGAGAATTATGAGTATCATTATTTTTAATAAATTCTTCAAATTCTTTTTTATAACTATAAGATATTGTTTCTTTTCCTCTTCTTAAATTTGAATTATCAATTATATCATCATGAACTAATATAGATGTTTGAAATGTTTCATATGCAAGAGATAAATTATTTGCATAATTATCTTGTTTAAATACTTTATATCCCAAATCTATTAAACATCCTCTTATATATTTACCACCTTGATTAATATTTATAAATTTATTAATTAATTCTAAAACTAGTTTATTATCATTTTTATTTATAAATTGTTTATTTAATTTTTGCATTTCTTTTTCTAATTCTTCTAATTTAGATTTATAGTAGATAATAAATTCAAGTAGGTGAGTATATTCATATATTTGTTTTTTGGGAGTAGATGCTCCACCAGTAATTCCAATTTTAGTAATTAAAGTATAATTTTCCTTCTTTATGTGTTCATAAAATTCATTTATATCACTAAAATAATAACTTTTGCAAACTTTAGAACATTTATTAAATAATTCTTTAGTATTAGAACTATCTTCTCCTCCAATTACAAACATAACATCTACTTGTTTAGCTAGTTCTACAGCATAATCTTGTATTATTCTTTGATTATTACATATTGTATTATCAAAATCATATTTTATGTCATTTTTATTTATATAATTTAATAAATTATTTATAGAATCTTCTTTAATAGTTGTTTGACAAACTATGTAATATTCTTTATTTTTATCTATTTTATTATAATCTTCTTCATTTTCAATTATTAATGCTTCATCATTACACCATCCATTTGTACCTATAACTTCTGGGTGATTCTTTTTTCCTATAATAATTATATTTTTATCTTCTTTATATTTGGATTCTACTAATTCATGTATTCTAAGTACATTTTTACATGTTGCGTCATAATAAACTAAATTATGTTCATTTAAATAATCGTATGTACTTTTTGGTTCTCCATGAGCTCTAATAATTAATAAATCTTTTGGAGTTACGATACTTAAATCATCAATACATTTAATATTTTTCTTTTCTAAATCATTTATTATAAAATTATTATGTAGTATTTCCTTATAAATGTATATTTTTTTATCATTGTATTCTTTTCTTAGGGTGTAAGCTAAATCAATAGCTTTATCTGCTCCAGCACAAGTTCCATATAATTTTGGGTAGTATATCATATTTTATTTTCTCCTTTGTATAAGAATTATATCATATTAAATTCTTTTCTATCAATATTATGATGGTATAGTTTTTTTTCATTTATAAAAAATATGATATAATTTTGTTGATAATAGGTGGATAGTATGAATAAAAAAGGATTTACATTAGTTGAATTAATAGTAAGTATAGTACTAGTAAGTGTTGTAATGGTATCAATGCTTATGGCACTAGTAAAATTAAGGGAAAATTATAGTACAGTAAATGAGAATGCAAATGCGTTAGTTTATAGTAATGCAGCATCAAGAATAATAAATAATGATATATTGCAGAATGATGGAATAAAAGTCATGTTCAGCAAATCATTTAAATTGTGATGTTGTGCTTGGAAATGGAAATAAAAGACAATTACAAATAGTTGAACTAGCAGAAAGCTTTAGTAATCAGTCTAGTGAAGAAAAGATAAAAAACTGTAAAACTTATTGTAATGATAATTCTAAAACAAATGAAAATTGTAATTGTAATGGTAAAAAGGCAATAGGAATAATAGAGACAAAGAAAACAAGTTTAGTGTATTATGATACAACTAAAGAAAAGAAACTTAAATATATAAAAACATTTGAATTAGAAACAAAAACACAAATAGATTCAAATGATAATTTAGGAACAAGTACAATAAGTGGATATAGTTTTTTAAGCTTAGATACAAAATATAATACATATAAAAGTAATATAGATGGCTATGAAAATAAATTAGCAACAGTGATAGTAAGAACATATAATGGATATGATGCAGAAGATAGAACATATGATATAAAAATGTATTCTAATAGTACATATTCAAAAGATAGTCAATTAGCAGGAACTGTATTTAAAATAAAAGTAATTGATGATGGAGATTTGACAAAGACTAGTCCTAGTACATTCTATTTAAAATATGATGTAGGATATTATAAAGATTTAGATGGAGATGAGATTGATAGTCTTGATAATGTTTCTAGTAAAACAGGATATACTCTTATAAGATATGATGACTCAAATGGACATGAGGTAATAGACAAGAGTGGAAATTTTTTAAGTAAAATAGCGTTTGATAATACAAATACTAGTAAAAAAGAAGGAGAAATAAGGCCTGTATGGTCAGCAAATACATATGTAGTAAGCTTTAATCCAGGAAAAGGAACTCTTGATGGAGGCTTTAATAAAGATGTAGTATATGATGGTACGTATGGAGATTTACCTACAGCTTCAAGACTAGGGTATTCATTTGATGGATGGTATACTTCTGAAACTGGAGGAAGTAAGGTATCAAGTGATACAAAAGTAAAAATAACAGCTGCTCAAACATTATATGCTCACTTGAAGCAAAATAAGATTTTATATAGTACTTTATCAATATATTGTGCTAATTATACTAAAGAAAGTTCTCCATATATGGTTTATTATTCTGGCAATTGTTCAGTGCATGATGATGGAAATGATGATTGGAGAATTAAATTTTTGACTAGTGGTGAATTGAAACTTTCTATTAAAACTAAAATTGGTGCGTTCTTAGTTGGCGGCGGCGAAGTAGGCGGCGGCAAATGGGGAGGCGGAGGTGATAGTGGTTATACTAAAACCTTTAATGGTTTAACTTTGGATTCAAATAAAACATACAAAGTTACAATAGATTCAGGAGGTTCAGGTGGTAGCAACACAGATTATCCAAATAGTTGGACTGGTTCAGATGGTGAAAGTTCTACTATTGTTATTGACAATAAAACTTATGAAGCAAAAGGAGGTTTGGCAGGAGGATTAGGAAATACTAGTGCAGGTTGTGCGTCTGGTGGATCTGGTGGATCTGGAATAGTTATTATTCGTAATGCAAGATGATAGATTTTTATTTTGTAATGATATTGTGAAACAATTAATAATTTGATAAAATATGTTGTAAGGAAGTGGATGATTTTATGAATGATAAAACTACTGTTGTTGACACTAAAAGAATTATTGATGAAAAAACTAGAAGTGCTTTAATTTCTATAATTGAAGATTTAGAAGAAAGAGGATATGAAGCTATTAAACAAATAGTTGCTTATTTAATTAGTGGAGATCCTGGATATATTTCTAGTTATAAAGAATGCAGAAATAGAATTCTTGAATTTAAAAGGGAAGATATACTAGAAGTAATGCTAGTGGATTTTATAAATAAATGATATATTTAGGATTAGATTTAGGAAGTAAAACTTTAGGACTTTCAATTAGTGATAGAACTGCAACTATAGCAACTTCTCTTGAAGTGCTTAGATATAATGATTATGATGAGTTATTAGATAAGTTAAGTAAAATAGTAGAATCAAGAAAAGTTGATTTTTTTGTCTTGGGTAATCCTCTTAATTTAGATGGTAGTATTTCTAAAAGAAGTGAAATTACACTTGAATTTAAAAAAATATTGGAAGAGAAGTTTGGAAAAGAAGTTATTATGCAAGATGAAAGATTATCTACTGTAGAAGCCGAAAGAATGCTTATTAGTAATGATGAAAAGAGAAAAAATAGAAAAAAAGTTATTGATAAAGTAGCTGCAACTATTATATTACAAGGTTATTTAGACAGGAGTAAAAATGAAAGATAATTATCTAACTTTAAAGGATAAGAAGGGCAATAAAAAAGAATATAGAATTCTTTTAAATATAGAAGATACTACAAATGATGTTAATTATGTTGTATATACTGATGAACGTAAGAATAGTGATGGAAGTGTTAAATGTTATGCTTCTACATATATTTTGAGTGATAAAGGGAATATGACTAAGTTTAAACCTGTAGAAATGAAAGAAGAATTTGAATTTATAGAAAGAATATTAAATTCATTAGAAGGAAAAAAGGATGAAAAAGAAAGTATTTAATATTAAAAAGTTTTTATTATTTATATTATTATTAATTATTATATTAGTTGGATGTATGATAGGTGTTTATTTTTATTTGATAGGTGCACCTAGTAGTAAGAGTGAAAGTGTTAATATATATGTTAGTGAAGGTAGTACTTATAGTAGTATAGGTGGTATGTTAAAAGATAATAATTTAATTAGATCTGAACTAGCTTATAAAATATATATTAAGTTAAATCCATCTAAAGATTTAGAATTTGGAAATTATATTCTTAAAACTAATTATAATTTAGAGGAATTAATAAATATTTTAGAAAAAGGAAGTGTGTCTTTAGCTGCGAGTAAAAGAGTAACATTTACTGAAGGAAAAAATATGAGGTATGTTATTAAAACTATAACTGATAATTTTGAAATTAGTGAAGAAGAAGTATTAAAGAAATTAAGTAATGAAAAATATTTAGATGAATTAATTAGTGAATATTGGTTTTTAAGTGATGAAATAAAAAATAAAAATATTTATTATTCATTAGAGGGATATTTATTTCCGGATACATATGAATTTTATGTTTCTGCTGATGTAGATGATATATTTAGAAAAATGCTTGATAATATGGAAAATAAACTTGAGCAATATAAAAATAATATTGAAAGTAGTAAATATTCATTTCATGAGATGCTGACACTTGCTTCAATTATTGAACAAGAAGCTGGTAATGTTGGTGATAGAAGTGGTGTTGCTGGAGTATTTTATAATAGACTAAATGATGGATGGAGTTTAGGTAGTGATGTTACTACTTATTATGCTGAAAAGATAGATAATTTTAGTAGAGATTTAAAGCAAAGTGAATTAAGTGCTTGTAATAGTTATAATACTAGAAGTACATGCATGGCTGGTAAATTACCTATTGGGCCTATATGTAATCCTGGTATTGAATCAATAATTGCTACCATTAATCCAACTAATCATAAGTATTATTATTTTGTTGCTGATAAAAATGGAAAAACATACTTTAATGAAACAGATAATGGTCATGTTAATACTGTTAATAGATTGAAAAGAGAAGGATTATGGATAGAATACAATTAATACTAGATATAGAAGAATATGGAAAAGAAAATAATGTACCTATTATGAGTGAAGATAGTATTGAAACAATACAAAATATTATCAAAGAAAATAATATTAAATCTATACTTGAAATAGGTACAGCTATTGCATATTCAACAATTTGTTTTGCTTTTACTTCAGGAATAGAAAAGATAACTAGTATTGAAAGAGATGAAGAAAGATATAAAACAGCTTCTTCTAATGTAAGAAAAAGTGGACTTAAAAATATAGAATTAATATTTGGAGATGCTACAGATGCTATTATAGAAGGTAAATATGATTTACTTATAATAGATGCTGCTAAAAGTCAAAATATGAGATTCTTTAATAAATATAAAAATAATTTAAATGAAAATGGAATAATTATTATTGATAATTTAGAATTTCATGGTTATGTTGGAAGAAGCAGTGAAATTAAAAGTAGAAATTTAAGACAAATGGTTCGTAAAATCGAAAAATTCTTAGATTTTTTAGATAATAATGCTGAGTATGATGTAGAATATATAGAAGTAGGTGATAGATTAGGTATATGCAGAAAGAAAAATATATAATTTTACCAAATAAAAAAGATTTTAGTTATTATAAGAAATATAACTTAAATTCTTTTGTTTTACCTTTAAAAGATTATAGTATTGGATGTGAAGTTTATTTTGATATAAAAGAAATAAATGACTTATCTAATAATTATGAAATATATGTACTCATGAATAAGTTTTTACATAATAATATAATTAAATTTAGAGATTTATATAAAACTTTTAATGAAAAGATTAAATTTATTGTTGAAGATATAGGTCTTACTGATATTATAGATATGAATAGATTAATTTTATATGAAAATCATATTTTATCTAATTATAAAGCAGTTAATTATTTATATGATATTGGTATTAAAAATGTAGTTATTAATAATGACTTAACTATTAAAGAGATTAAAGAAATTATTAATAAGAGCGAATCTAACTTATATTATTACTATATAGCTAAAAATAATATTATGTATTCTAGAAGAAAATTAGTTAGTAATTTTGATAAGAATTATAATATTAATAATCATAATGATAATCATTATTTATTGTATGAAAATATATCTAAAAAGAAACTTGATATTTATGAAGAGGATGGAAGTATTGTTAAGTATGATAAGATATTTTGTGCTTCTAAGTATTTGAGTGATTTAAGTAAGATAAATAAAATTATTGATTTTAGTTATATTGATGAATTAAATGAAAGAATGATTTTAGAGAATATTGATAATAATAGGTTATGTGATTTGATTGATTGTGATTATTATTTTTTAGAAAATGATATTAAGTATAAGATAGGTGATATGAAATGAGTTATGAGTTGTTATTACCTGCTGGGGATTTGAATAGGCTTAAGTTTGCTATTATGTATGGTGCTGATGCTGTATATATTGGTGGATTAGATTATAGTTTGAGAGCTAATGCTAATAATTTTTCTCTTGATGAGATTAGAGAAGGTGTTGAGTTTGCTCATGAAAGAGGTAAGAAAGTATTTGTTACTGTAAATATGATATTTCATAATGAGGATTTGAATGGTTTAGATAATTATTTAATCGATTTGGATTCTATTGGGATTGATTCGTTTATTGTTAGTGATATGGCTGTTATAGAGGCTATTAAACGTCTTAAATTAAAGACTAAGTTTTTTATTTCTACTCAAAAGTCTATTACTAATTTAGAGGCTGTAAAGTTTTATAAAAATTTAGGAGCATATAGAGTTGTTTTAGCTCGTGAATGTTCTCGTGAAGATATTAAGCGTATTAAAGAAAATATTGATGCTGAGGTTGAAGTATTTATTCATGGTGCGATGTGTACATCTTATAGTGGAAGATGTGTCATGAGTAATTATGTAACTTTAAGAGATTCTAATAGAGGTGGATGTAGTCAAGTATGTAGATTTACATTTGATAATGATACTTCTTATGATTATGCTTTTTCTTCTAAGGATTTAAATATGATTGATTGCTTATCTGATATGATGGATTTAGGAATTGAATCATATAAAATAGAAGGTAGAATGAAGAGTTTATATTATATAGCAACTGTTGCTAATGCATATAGAACTATTATGGATAAAAAGATTGATGGAAGTTTAACAGAAGATGATATTACATATTATAAGAAAGTATTAAATAGAGTATCTAATCGTGAAAATATTGCTCAGTTTTATGATGGTGAAGTGGGTGTTGAAGGCCAATATTTTAATGGTAGACAAGAAATAAGTAATCAAGACTTTTTAGGACTTGTGTTATCTTATGATAATGATACAGGCGAAGCTGTAGTCGAGCAAAGAAATAAGTTTGGTGTGGGAGACAATATTGAGGTATTTGGGCCTAATACAAGCACTAAAAAATTTAAAGTTGAATATATTATAAATAAGGATCAAGAAAGAGTTGATTCTGCTAGTCATGCTCAAGAAATTGTTAGAATAAAAGTACCTTTTAAAGTGTATCCAAATGACATTTTAAGGGTTATAATATCTTGACAAAATGAGCATTTTATAGTATTATCTTATGAGTACGCGAGAGAGGTGGCAAAAATGAAAAAAAAGGAGATATTTTTAACAAGTGAAGGTTACTTGGAATTAGAAAATGAATTACATTATTTAAAGACTGAAAAAAGAAAAGAAGTAACTCAAACTTTAAAAGAAGCTAGAGCATTAGGTGATTTATCTGAAAATTCAGAATATGAACAAGCTAGAGAAGATCAAGCTAATTTAGAAAAAAGAATTATTGAGGTTGAATATGCTTTAGAGCATGCAACTGTTATAGATAAAGCTGAAAGTGATGGAAAAGTAGGTATTGGTTGTGAAGTACAATTAAAATATGAAGATGAAGATGATACTGAAAGTTATAAAATTGTAGGTAGCCAAGAAGCTGATCCATTTAATAATAAAATATCTAACGAAAGTCCAATAGCTGCTGCTATAATGGGTAAAAAAGTTGGAGACACAGTTGAAGTATCTTCACCTGATGGTGTTTATTCTGTAAAAATCGTAGCAATAGGATAGAAATATCCTTTTTTATAACTTAAAAATTGGGAGGAATTATGAAAGAAAGTTATACTTTAAAATTAGAGGGAAAAGAATGGAAAGATTGCTTAAAGGAAGCATACAATAAGAAAAAGAAAGATGTAAAGATTGATGGTTTTAGAAAAGGTCAAGCTCCATATGATGTATATGTTAAAAAATATGGAGTAGAAACTTTATATATGGATGCTATTAATATGGCTATAGATATTCTATATGCTAAATTATTAAGTGATCCTAAAACTATTACTCCTGCTGCTACTCCAGGAATTGATATTAAGAATATTAATAATGATTTAATAGAAATCGAATTTACTTTAATACCAACTCCAGAAGTTAAATTAGGAAAATATAAAAAATTAGGTATTAAGAAAGAATTAGCTGAAGTAAGTGATGAAGAAATTGAACATGAATTAGGTCATTTAAAAGAACAATTCGTTGAAGTTAAATCTTTAGATGCTAAAACTAAAATCAAAGAAGGTATGGTAGCTGTAATTGATTTTGAAGGTTTCTTAAATGGTACTCCATTTAAAGGTGGAAAAGGTGAAAACTATAGTTTAGAAATAGGTTCACATACATTTATTCCTGGTTTTGAAGAAGCTTTAGTAGGATTAAAAGCTGGAGATAAAAAGGATGTAAGAGTAACATTCCCAGAAAATTATCATAGTGAGGAATTAAAAGGAAAACCAGTTGTTTTCAAAGTTGAAATCAAAGAAGTTAAAGAAAGAGTATTTCCTGAATTTAATAAAGAATTCTTTGAAGATTTAAATGTTGGTGGAGTTAAATCACTAGATGATTTAAAAAAATATATTAAAGAAAACTTATTAGCTGAAAAAGTTAAGAGAGAAGAAGATGAATATTTATTTAAATGTTTAGATAAAGTAGTTAGTGATGCTAAATTTGAAATTCCTGAAGAAATGACTGAAGATGAAGTTAATAGATTAACTCGTGAATTTAGTGAAAAATTATCTTATCAAGGATTAAAATTAGAGGATTATTTAAAATATTGTAATACTAATTTAAATGATTTTAAGGCTACTTTAAAAGATGAAGCTAATAAGAGAATTGGTTATAGATTAATGATGGATGCTGTTGTTGAAAAAGAAAAACTTGAAGTAAGTGATGAAGAAGTTGAAACAGCATTAGAAGCACAAGCTAAAGAATATCAAATGACTAAAGAAGACTTCATTAAAGAAATAGGTACTAAAGAATTATTTAAGTATGATATGTTAATGAAGAAAGCTATGAGCGTTATTACAGAATAATAAAAAAACCTGAATTTCAGGTTTTTTAATTGTTTGGATCTATAAGGGAGAGTGAAACTTTCTCTTTTTCTTTGCTTATATCAATTACATAACAGCTAACTATATCTCCAACGCTTAATACTTCACTTGGGTGTTTGATATATTTGTTAGTTATTTTAGATATGTGAACTAATCCATCACCATGAAGACCAATATCTATGAATGCTCCAAAGTCTACTACATTTCTTACAGTTCCTTCTAATTTCATACCAACTTTTAAATTATCTATTGATAATATATCACTCTTTAGTAGTGGAGTTTCATAATCATCTCTATAATCTCTATTAGGTTGTTTTAAAGATTCTATAATATCCTCTAGTGTATATAAATCTATATCTAATAATTTAGATGTTTCATTTGTATTTAAATTACTTAATGATTTAATTAATTCTTTAGAACCTAAATCATTAGTAGTGAAGTTTAGATGTTCTAATAACTTTAATGTTTTGTCATAACTTTCCATATGGATATTTGTTTTATCTAAAGGGTTATCACCATTTATTACTCTCATGAATCCGATTGATTGTTCAAATACTTTGTCATTTAATATTTTTTTCTTTTTAACTTCTTCACGTGATGTTATTTTTCCATGTTCTTCTCTATATTTAATTATTTTATCTATTGCTGATTTAGTTAATCCAGAAATATATTTAAGTATAGAAGGGGAAGCGGTATTAATATTTACTCCAACATTGTTAACACATTTACTTACTGTGAAATCTAATGATTCAGATAGTTTCTTTTGTGATACATCATGCTGATATTGACCAACACCAATTGATTTAGGATCAATTTTTACTAATTCATTTAGTGGATCTTGTAATCTTCTAGCGATTGATATAGCACTTCTTTTTTCTACAGTTAAATCAGGGAATTCACTTATTGCAAGAGGGCTTGCACTGTAAACACTTGCTCCTGCTTCTGATACTATTGCGTATTTACAATGACCTAATTCTTTGATTGTTTCACTTACTAATTTTTCACTTTCTCTTGATGCTGTTCCATTTCCAATAGCTACTATATCTACTTTATATTTATCTATTAAATCTTTTAATATTTTTTTAGATTCTTCCCATTTATTATGTGGTTCATGTGGGTAAATAACAGAAATATTTAATACTTTTGATGTAGAATCTACTACTGCTAATTTACATCCTGTTCTAAATGCTGGGTCAAATCCTAATACTATTTTTTCTTTCATAGGAGCAATCAATAATAAATTCTCTAAGTTTTCTTTAAATACTTCTATAGATTTGTCTTCACTATTAAGTGTTAATTCACTTCTTACTTCTCTTTCAATTGATGGAGCAATAAGACGTTTATAACTATCTTTTATAGCATCAATAACATATTCTTTAACTGGTGAATCTTTTTTGATTATTTTAGTTTCTAAATAAGTTAAAATTTCTTCTGTATTTACTTCTATATTAACTGATAATATCTTTTCATTTTCACCTCTATTAATTGCAAGTACTCTATGAGGTTTAATATATTTTACATTTTCACTATAGTCATAATACATTTCATATACTTTATTTTCATCTGTTGCATTCTTTTTTAGTTTTGATGTAATAATACCATTTTTATAAAAATAACTTCTTATCCATTTTCTATAGTATGCATTATCACTTATCCATTCAGCAATTATATATTTAGCTCCAGTGATTGCATTTTCTTCTGTTTTAACATTATCATTTAAAAATTCTTTTACTTTGTCCATATTAAATGTAGTAGGAAAACTCATGATAATTTTTGCTAATGGTTCAAGACCATTTTTAATAGCTTCAGTTGCTTTAGTTTTTTTCTTTTCTTTGAATGGTGCATAGATGTCTTCAACTTCTACTAGTTTTTTAGCATTCATTATATTTGTTTTGATTTCATCTGTTAAAAGACCTTTTTCATCTATTAATCTAATTACATCTTCTTTTCTTTTTAATAAATTAACTTCATATTCATAATATTCATTTATTTTTCTTATTTGTTCTTCATCTAAAGCACCTGTTGCTTCTTTTCTATATCTGGCAATGAATGGAATAGTGTTTCCTTCACTAAGTAGTTTTAGTACGCTTTCTACTTGTGTACTTTTTATACCCATATCATTACTGACTTCATTAATAATATTTTCGTTCATATATCCTCCATAACGTTCTTTATAATTGTATCAAATATTTTGATATTCTTATACATATAAAACATTTTATTTACAGAAAAAACTTGACTTATTATAAATAATAATGTAATATTAATTTGTGCTTTGGAGACATACTCAAGAGGCTGAAGAGGCGCCCCTGCTAAGGGTGTAGATCGGGAAACTGGTGCGAGAGTTCAAATCTCTCTGTCTCCGCCATATATTTTTGATATTAAAATTACTCAAGAAATCTTGAGTTTTTTTATGTAAATTATTGTATTCTTTCTTTATTTTTGCTATGATAAATATATAACAAAATAAGGAAGTGACAATATGAACGAAGATGTACTATTTGAAACAACAGCAATTATTGATATAGATGAACAAATAAGAAAACAAGAAGAATTATTAAATACAATTAAGATGGAACCAATATTAGAGAAAACTATTATTGATGAAGAACCTGAAGTAGTAAAAAAGAAAAAGAAAATGAGAATGACTGATTACTTTCTGATGTCTTTAATTGCAGTAGTAAGTGTTGTATTTGTGATGGTCGTAATTAAAGTTTGTTAACAAGACAATTTGTCTTGTTTTTATTTATAAAATATTATATAATTTGTAAATGTTAAGAGGTGTTTTATGACAAATAAAGATTTAGCTGATTTGATATTTCCTAATATCGATAAAACTGTAGAAGATTATGAAAAAATGTATCCTTCTAGAAATGGACAAGTTGTTACTAGATTTGCACCTAGTCCTACTGGATATGTTCATATTGGTGGTATTTTTCAAGCTATAATTGATGTATTATTGGCTAAAAATAATAATGGAGTATTTTATTTAAGAATAGAAGATACTGATCAAAAAAGAGAGATGAGTGAAGCTGTTAATTTAATTAGAGATGCTTTATATTATTATAATCTTGTACCAGATGAATATGAATTAGATGGTAAGACAGTTGGAAATTATGGACCTTATGTTCAAAGCAAAAGAAAAGAAATATATCATGCCTTTATTAAACATTTAATTGAGATAGGTCGTGCTTATCCATGTTTTTGTACTAAAGAAGCTTTAGAAGAATTAAGAGTGATGCAAGATCATAAGAAACAAAGAACTGGATACTATGGTAAATATGCTAAATGTAGAAATATTACACCGGAAGAAGCAATTAATAGAATTAAAGCTGGAGAACCTTATGTTATAAGATTTAAATCTATGGGTGATTTTGAACGTAAATTTAAATTTCATGATGAAGTTAAAGGTGATTTAGAATTAAGTGAAAATGATGAGGATTTTGTTATTATGAAGAGTGATAATTTGCTTCCAACATATCATTTTGCTCATTTAGTAGACGATCGCTTAATGAGAACAACATATATTGTAAGAGGAGAAGAATGGCTAAGTAGTGCTCCTAAACATGTTGAATTATTTCAAACGTTTGGATATGAATTGCCTAAATACGTACATACTCCTTTAATTATTAAAAAAGAAGGAAATAGCATTAGAAAAATTAGTAAGAGAAAAGATCCTGAAGCAACAATGTCATATTATTCTGAACTTGGTTATCCAAAAGAAGCTATAATTGAGTCATTAATGACAATTATTAATTCTAATTATGAAGAATGGCATACTATGAATCCTGATAAAACATTTTTAGATTTTGAATATAATCCTTGTAAAATGTCTTCTAATGGAGCTTATTATGATTTAGAAAAACTAGATAATATTTCTAAAACAGTTATTTCTAAAATGAGTGCTAAAGACTTATGTGAAGAAACACTTAATTGGTCTATCAAATACAGTGAGTCATTACATAATTTAATTCTTAGAGATAAAGATTATTATACAAGTATTTTAAATATAGAAAGAGAACAAGAAAAACCTCGTAAAGATATTGCTCATTATTCTATGATTGAAGATTTAATTTGGTATATGTATGATGATATATTTGAATCTAAAGATAAAGAATATGAATGGAAAAATATTACTGATATGAATGAAATAAAGAATATTTTAAATACATATATGAGTAAATATTATAGTGAAACTGATGAAAAAGAAACATGGTTTAATAAAGTTAAAGATATGTGTGATGAACTTGGATATGCTTCTAATATAAAAGAATATAAGAAAAATCCAGAAAATTATAAAGGAAATGTAGCAGATATTTCAACTGTATTAAGAGTTGCTTTAACTTCTAAATCAATGACTCCAGATTTATATGAAATTATGAAGTTACTTGGAAAAGATAGAATAGAGAAAAGATATAATAATTTATAAAATAGTTCAATTGAACTATTTTTATTTTGTAGTATAATATTTTTAAAGAAAGAGGTGTTGTTGGATGATTGAAGTAGTAAATGGAGAAAATAAAATATAAAAAGTTATTATGATATTTTTCATAATAACGGAAAGGGATTATGGAAAATAAAATAGGTAGAATAATTAGTGTTAATAAAACTAATTGGAATCTAATATATAATAATGAAATATATATCGGAATTATTAATAATAGTTATCAGAGTGAAACGTATCCTGTAGTTGGAGATTATGTAGTAATTGATATAGATGACTATTCAAATTGTATTATTAAATCTATTTATGAAAGAAAGAATCATATATCTAAATTATCTGTTGATAAATCACAAGAAAAATACAGAAAAGGAAAAGAACAAATACTTGCTTCTAATATTGATGTAGTATTTATTGTTACTAGTTTAAATAATGACTTTAATATTGCTAAATTAGAAAGAATGATATTAGTTGGATTAAAAGGAAATAGTAAAATAGCTTTTATATTGACTAAGTCTGATTTATGTAATTGCGAAGAAAAAGAAAAATATAAAAATATGATACTTAATAGATTTAATTATCCTGTATTTATAGTAAGTTCTTATTTAAATGAAGGAATAGAAGAATTAAAAAGTATTTGGAAAGTAAATGAAACAGCTGTTTTTATTGGAAGCAGTGGTGTAGGCAAAAGTACACTTATTAATCATTTAATTGGTGAAGATAAAATTAAGACTAAAAGTATAAGAAGCAAAGATGATAGAGGAAGACACACAACTACCAGTAGAAACTTATATATATTAAAAGATAATAGAGTAGTAATAGATGAACCTGGTATTAGAAGTGTAGCCTTAAATGATGATTATGATTTAAATCAAATATTTTCAAAGATATCAGAACTAGAAAAAGAATGTAAATATACAACATGTACTCATGAAAATAGTGATGGATGTGCTGTAATAGAAGCTATAAATAAAAGAATAATAACATCAGAAGAATTAAAAAGATATAAAAAACTTAAATTAAAAGATAATAGAGATAATAAAAGAAAAATTCAAAAAGATAAAATTAATTATTATAAACAAACAAAAGAAATCATTTAAAATAGTGATTTCTTTTAACTTTATCAATTTTGATTGTATATCCTAGAGGGCCTAAAATATCTAATAAAGCTTTCACACTAGGAGAATGCATTCCACTTTCAATTCTTGCTATTTTAGTTCTACTAACTTTAGAATATTCAGCGAGCATTTCTTGTGTTAAATTATTTTCTTTTCTAAAAGAAATAAAGTCTTTTAGAAAATCTTCTTCTAGTTCTTCAATACTTTTGTCAACTTCAATATAATTTATGTATTCAGTCATCTTTTTCATAATAAATATATTGTATCATATATGATACAATATGCAATAGAAAAAATGTATTTTTTTTGTTATTTAAAAATTTACATTCATTTTTTTATATGATATAATTATAGTAATATATATGATAGATAAAGAGGAGTTGTATTATTAATGAGTAATTTAATCTATTATATCATTATTATTGTTTCATCATTAATTTTGATATTGATTTTGCCTTTGATGAAAAAGAAAGCTGATTCAATTGAAAATGTTACATTTATGTTTTTACTTGGAACTGCGTTTATAAGTTTGGTCACAGAAATTATAAGCTTTTTTATTATGCTTAATGGTGATGCTAGTGATTTGCCTATATATACTGTGGTTTCTAGAATACTATTTTTAAGTTTTGCTATATGGATGTTATTTTTTATAATTTATTATTTAATTGTTTCTATTCCAGAAGATAGAAGAGAAAGAAAAGGTAAAATGATACTTATGTATTCATCAATACTAATTGTATTTCTTGCTATAATATTTATATTGTTACCTGTTCAAATTGTTTATAAAGATAGTTTATTTTCTCCTGTAGGGACATCTTCTAATTTTATTTTTATTCTAATTATTTTATGTTCTATGGCTAGTGGAATACTGATTATTTTAAATAGACATAATTTTAGAAATAAAAAATATTGGGCTTTATTATTTATGGTACTTTTCTATTTGGTTGTATTATTAGTTGATGATAATTATATAGATATTCTTATAGTAAATCCATGTACTGTACTGTTAACATTTTTAATGTTTTATACAATTGATGATTCTAATATTAAGTTAATTGCTAATTTGAATGAAGCCAAAATAGCTGCTGATAAAGCAAATAATGCTAAGAGTGATTTTTTGAGTAATATGTCACATGAAATTAGAACACCATTAAATGCTGTTGTTGGTTTTAGTAATGCGTTGAATGAACTTGGGGGAATGCCTGATGAGGCTCATGATGATGTTGAAAATATTATTTTAGCAAGTCAAACGCTTTTAGAAATAGTTAATGGAATACTTGATATTTCTAAAATTGAGGCTAATAAATTAGAACTTATTAGTGGTCCTTATAAATTTGTTGATTTATTTAATGAGTTAGTAGCATTAACTAAAGCTAGAATGGGTGATAAGGCTTTAGAATTTAGATATGAATATGATAAGAATATTCCTGAATACTTATATGGTGATAAACAAAGAGTTAAACAAGTTACTATAAATTTATTAACTAATGCTGTTAAATATACTCAGCAAGGTTATGTTGAATTTAGAGTTAATTGTGTAACTAAAGATAATAATGTAAGAATAATATTAGAGGTTGAAGATTCTGGTATTGGTGTAAAAGAAGAAAATTATGATAAACTATTTAGTAAGTTTGATAGAATAGATGAAGAGAAAAATGCTGGTATTGAAGGTACTGGTTTAGGTCTTGCTATTACTAAAAAGTTAGTAGAATTAATGAATGGAAAAATAAATGTTAAGAGTGTTTATGGACAAGGAAGTACATTCACTATATCTATTGATCAAGATTATGTAAAACCAGATGTAATATTGAAACTTAGAGAAGAAGAAGCTAAGAAAAATGAAGTTAAAACTATTAATTTAAAAGGAAAGAGAGTACTTTTAGTTGATGATAATAATATGAATTTAAAAGTTGCTGAGAGACTATTAAGACCATTTCAATTGGATTTAGACATGATTAATTCTGGTGTTCAAGCTATTGAAAAAATTAAGGCAGGAGAACAATTTGAACTTATTTTAGTTGATGATTTGATGCCTAGAATGACTGGTGTTGAAACAATGGAAGAATTAAGAAAAATAGATGGATTTAAAACACCTGTTGTTATATTAACTGCTAATGCTATTTCTGGTATGAAAGAAGAATATTTAAAAAAAGGATTTGATGACTATTTGAGTAAACCAATTGAAAAACCAGAATTAGAAAGAGTTTTAAAGAAATTTTTGAACAAATAATTTGTTTAGTGTTATAATTAACGTATAAGAATGGAGAAAATAATATGAATGATGTTAACTTTTTAAAACAAAATGGAGTAAATGTTGACCAAAGTTTAGAATTACTTGGCGATATTGAAATGTATAATGAAACAATGAATGACTTTTTGGGGGAAGTTGAGGAAAAATTAAATAAGCTTGACCAATATAAGCAAACTGATGATATGCCTAATTATGCTATTGAGGTTCATTCATTAAAGAGTGATGCTAAATATTTAGGATTTGTTACTTTGGCTGATTTATCTTATCAATCAGAATTAAAGAGTAAAGCAAATGATACTATTTTTGTTAATGATAATCATGTTAACGTGATGAATGAAGCTAGAAAAATGATTAAATTAAGTAAGATGTATTTAGGAATGGAATCTGTTGGGCCTCTTGAGAGTACTACACCTGCAACTCCAGTACAACCTGTAGCTCCTGCTATTCCAGTACAATCTGTAGCTCCTGCTGCTCCAGTACAATCTGTAGCTCCTGCTGCTCCAGTACAACCTGTAGCTCCTGCTACTCCAGTACAACCTGTAGCTCCTGCTGCTCCAGTACAATCTGTAGCTCCTGCTGCTCCAGT
>CAVIDW010000014.1:0-33980 GCA_963641945.1 bacterium
ATGATTAAATTGAAATAATCACTTTATCTTTATAATTTACTTTTGCAATTGAATTTATATTAAAAGTTAACTAAATTATATTAGTTTTCTTTTTTTTACATTAAAAACTTGTTATAATTAAAAGAAAGGAAGTGTGATATGATAGAAAAATTTATGCCTGATATATATCAAAAAAGTATATATTATATAAATTATGATAAATTATATAAAAAAGGGATTCGTTGCTTATTGTTTGACTTAGATAATACAATTACACCTTCTCATTCAAATAAACCTACTAAAAGACTTAAAAAACTATTTGATGACTTAAAAGATAAAGGTTTTAAAATAATAATAGTATCAAATGCACCTAAATATAGAATAGAACCATTCAAGTCATATTTAAATGTAGATGCATGTGCTTTTGCTATTAAACCAAGAAATAATAAATATAAAAGAATAATAGATAAATTTAAATATAAACATACAGAAGTAGCAGCTATTGGAGATCAATTACTTACTGATATTCTAGGAGCAAATAGATTAGATTTTACAAGTATATTAGTAAATCCATTAACTGAACATGATTATAGTATTACATTTATAAATAGATTAATTGAAAAGTTTATTTATGGTAAATTAGAAAGTAAAGATTTATTTGCAAGAGGTAAGTATTATGAATAAAAAATGTATAGGTTGTGGTAGTGTTTTACAAACTACTAATGTTAATTTAGAAGGTTTTGTTAAATCAAATGTTTATGATAAATCTTCTTATTGTGAAAGATGTTTTAAAATAATGCATTATGGTGAATATAGTGTTTTAGATAAGAAAATAGATACTGATGGAATCATAAGAAATATTAATAGTGATAAAGTAGCCAGTGTTGCTTTTCTAGTTGATGCCTTAAATATAAACGAAAATATTAAAAAGTATATTTCTAAATTCAAGAATAACAAATATATTTTAATCACCAAAAAAGATGTCTTACCAAAAAGTTTAAAAGAAAAGAGATTAATTGAATATGTAAGTAATAATGTATATAAAACTGATAATATTATGTGCATTAGTTCAGTTAAGAATTATAATATAGATAATTTTTTAAATAAAATTAGAAATGATAATGTAAGAAGACTTTATATAGTTGGGTTTACCAATAGTGGTAAAAGTACTTTTATAAATCATTTACTTACTAGTAGTTTAAAGAAACCAACTATTACTACAAGTAGTGTCCCAAACACAACCGCATCATTTATAACTATTAAATTAGATAATAAACTAACTATTGTAGATACTCCAGGATTTATAGATAATAATGCTATTTATAATTATGTTGATTTTAAAAAAGTTATAAAATATTATCCTAAAAAAGAAATAAGGGTTAAAACATTTCAAGTGTTTAATAATTATGCAATTGTCGTAAATGATTTTTTGAGAATAGAAAATATCGGTGGTAAATTAAATAGTTTTAGTTTCTATATGAATGATAAATTAAGATATGAAAAAGTAAAATCTAAAAATAATAAATTAACTGACTTAAATGAATTAGAATTTGATATAACTGAGCCATCTGATATATTAGTTAATGGTCTAGGATTTGTAAGAATTACAAAAGTAGGAAAAATAAAAATATATGTTATTGATTCACATTTAATATTAATTAGAAAGAGTATGATCTAATGAATAAGATTAATGTAATGAGTGAAAATTTAGCTAATAAAATAGCTGCTGGTGAAGTAGTTGAAAGAATTGCTAATGTTGTAAAAGAATTAGTAGAAAATAGTATAGATGCTGGAAGTAAAAATATAAAAGTAGAATTAACTGAAGCTGGAAGTAAGTTAATTAGAATAGTTGATGACGGATGTGGTATGTCTAATGAAGATGCTAAATTATGTTTTGCAAGACATGCTACTAGTAAAATAAAAACTGAAAACGATTTATATTTTATTAATACTTTAGGTTTTCGTGGTGAAGCTTTAGCTGCTATATCTTCTGTTTGCAATATAGTGTTAGATACATACGACGGAAATGAATCAACTCTAGTCAATATAAAAGCGGGAAAATTCATAAGTGAAAAGGTAGGAAGCAAAAGACAGGGAACAATAATTGAAGTAAGTGAATTATTTTATAATACTCCAGCTAGATTAAAATTTATGAAGAGTTTACCTGCAGAATTAGCACTTTGTACAGGATTCATGGAAAAAATAGCATTATCACATCCAGATATTTCATTTACATTAATAAATAATGAAAAAGAAGTATTTAAGACATCAGGAAGTAATGATTTATATAAATGTATTCATGAGATATTTGGCTATAATACATCTAAAAATATGATTAAAATAGAAGCAGAAAATTATGATTATATTATTAAAGGATACGTAAGCAATTTAAATATATCTAAATCTAACAGAAATAATATGATTATTTTAGTAAATGGAAGAGTAGTTTCAAATATATCAGTCAATAGAACTATAAAAGATGCTTATCATACAGTTCTAGCAGAAAACAAATTTCCAATAGTTGTTATATCAATCGAAACAGATCCAACTCTAATAGATGTTAATATTCATCCAACTAAACAAGATATAAAATTTTCTAAATTAGAAAGCCTGGATGAATTATTATTTAGTACTATAAGAAATGTACTTAATCAAAGTGATAATACATTCAAAGGATACACGGAAGCTCCAAAAGTAAATATAGAAGAAATAGAAAAGAGTTATGAAGCACCAAAAAGAATAGAAAGTATTAGATTAGACCTTGGAGTAGGTGAAGAAGAAGTTAAATATGATGAAGACTATGTAAAAAAAGAAGAAGTGTTTGTAAAACCAGTTGGTTTAGCTTTAGGTACTTACTTAATAGCTCAAGATGAAAATATAATGTATATGATAGATATACATGCAGCTAATGAAAGAATAAATTATGAATTATATATGGATAATTTAAAGAAAGCAAATGTATATACTACAGATATGTTATTTCCAATCACTCTTGAATATTCACATAATGAATATATGAATATAAAAGAAAATATTGAAGAAATAAGACGTCTTGGCTTTGGAGTAGAAGAATTTGGTATTAATACATTTAGAGTAACTTCTCATCCATCATGGTTAAAAGAAGGATATGAAGAAGAAAGTACTAGAAAAATATTCGAATTAATGGGAGAATTCAAAGATAAATTTGATAGAATTAAATTTAATGAAAAAGCAGCTATTAGATTAGCTTGTAAAATGAGTGTTAAAGCAAATACAAATATTGGTTATTTAGAACAAGAACATTTATTAAATAGATTATTTAAATGTGAATTTCCATATACTTGTCCTCATGGTAGACCAACTATTATAAAATATCCAATATATGAATTAGAAAAAATGTTTAAAAGAGTTAATTCTTAAATTAGGTGAGTTTTATGAGCAAAATAATATTAATTGTAGGTCCAACTGGGACTGGAAAAACAAAATTATCTATAGAACTTTCTCATATGTTAAACGCAGAAGTTATAAATGCGGATTCTACTCAAATATATAAAGAACCATGTATATCTACTGCTAAAATAACTGAAGAAGAAAAAGAAGGAGTTATTCATCATATGATAGACTTAGTGTCTTTGAATGATGATTATACTCTTTATGACTATCAAAAAGAAGCAAGAAAAGTTCTTGATAAATTAATTTCTGAAAATAAAAATGTTGTTATAGTCGGTGGAAGTGGTTTATATGTAAAAGCATTACTATATAACTATAATTTGTCTAGTGAAATAAAATCAAACATTGATTTAAGTATTTATTCAAATGAAGAATTAAAATCCATGGCTGATAAAATATCTAAAAATAATATTCATGTCAATAATAGACAACGTTTAGAACGATTTATAACTAAATTCAATAATACATCTAGTATTACTATAAAAAGTGAAGAAATAAACTCTAAGCTATATAATTTCACTTCTATCGGTTTAACTGCACCAAGAGAAATTTTATATCAAAAAATAAACGATAGAGTAGATAAAATGATTAAGAATGGACTATTAGAAGAAGCAAAAAGATTATATGATTTAAATTTTAAAAATTATAATAATATTATAGATTTAAAAGAATTAGTTCCATATTTCAAAAACGAAATATCATTAGAAGAAGCAAAAGAACAAATAAAAAAAGATACAAGACATTATGCTAAAAGACAATTAACTTGGTTTAACAATCAAATGAAAGACATTAAATGGTTTAATACTGATTATGATAATTTTACCAACACAATAAATGAAGTAAAAGAATATATTAAATTATAAAGTTTAATTAAAAAAATATCTTACAAATGTTAAGATATTTTTAATTTAATTCTAAATATAATTCTTGTTTAAATGAATGTTCTTCAGCATCTTTTTCTAATAATTTACTTGTATCAATTAAGAAGAAATTATGTCTATTTCTCTTATTATATTCATCATCATCCCAAGTAACATCAATATGTAACCATTTATTATTAAAATACACTACATTCCATACATGATCAGTTGTTGTAACCTTAAAATTAGGAATATTAAGTCTATCTAAAAATAATCCAAAAGCATCAGTATAACCACTACATAATGCAATCTTTTCAATTAAAGCACCATTTGCCTTATTGGATATAGAATAAATATCATTATCAATATAATCATCATCATATTTAACATTACTAATCAAATAATCATGAAATTTTAACAAATCATCTTGAGTAGGGTTAGTAGTATTAATATTTAAACTCTTAATAATATCATCTATAGCTTTATTAACTTGATTTATTTCGGTTTGACTATATAATTTATCAACTGTAAGATTAATTTCATAATCACCAATTATTAAAGTATTATATTTTTTATAAGCATTAAATGGACTAACATAATTATTAATGAGTGATATATATTCACTATCATTAGCTATGTCTTTAATATCATCTTTACAGTTAATATAATCTTTATCACAATAAAATGTAAAACTATCCCAACCATTATTTAAAACAGTATAATAAACGTCTTTAACTTCATCTATATTCTTTGGATAAAAATTATTAGTAGATTTAACTGTTTTAAATTCATAATTTCTTTGATTAATTGTATATCCAGGAATATCAATTTTATTACTTATGCTATAATAGACAATATTATTAACAACAATTAATATTTTATCATAATTAATATAAATTAAAAAAGATATTAGTAATATTACTAAAGTAACTAATATTGTACTTAATATTCTCGTTCTCTTCATAGTATTCACCAATATCATTATAACAAAAAAAGTAGATGTTATCTACTTATTTATTTTGAATTAACTATTTTTTGAACTCTTGTCTTATATCTGTCTCTAGTATTAGCTTTGATAACTCCTTTAGAAGCAGCATTATCAATTTTCTTAATAGCTTCTAAAGATAATGTTGTAGCTTCATCTTTAGAAGTAGCTTTTTCAACTTTCTTAATAGCTGTTTTCATACTAGCTTTAACATCATTGTTTAGTACAGTTTCTTTTTTAGTAACTAAAACTCTTTTCTTTGCACTTTTAATATTAGGCATTATTCCACCTCCCTTAAGACTTATTTAATAATAACAAATAAATTGTAAAAAATCAATGAATTTAATAGTTTTTCGACATTTTTTCTAATTATTAAGTTATATATTATATATGGAGGTGGTGATATTTTAAATAAAAAAAGACTAATTATTATATTTTTAATATTAAGTATTATATATTTTTATTTATTTAAGAGTACTGATTTAGAAACTATAATTTTAAATGATAATGATTTATTTTATAGTAGTCTTAATGATTTAGATACTAAAATTGTATATAATTCACTAAATAAAGTAGTTGATTATAAATTACCACTCAAAAAAGAAAATATTATAGAAAAATTATTTTTAACTTCAAAAACTATAGAAAAAGAAGAACCAATTATTTATATTTATAACACACATGATACTGAAAAATATAGTGTTCCTTATATATCAGATTATTCTATTACACCAGATGTTAAGATAGCTTCTTATATGTTAAAAGACCATTTAAATAATAATGAAATTTCTAGTACAGTGGAAACTAAAAAAATAAGTGATTATTTAAAAAAGAATAAATTAAGTTATTATTATTGTTATGATGCTAGTAGAAAATATTTGAAAGAAGCCATGAAAGAACATGAGTACAAAGTAATAATTGATTTACATAGAGACTCTGTAAAACATAAAGCAACATTGTATACAAAAGATAATAAAAATTATGCAAAAATATTGTTTGTACTCGCAGCTAAAAATAAGAACTATAAATTGAATGAAGAATTCATAAATAAAATAAATTCTAAATTAGATGAGAATTATAAAGGACTTAGTAGAGGAATATATAAAAGAAATGATGTTATTTTTAATCAAGATTTAAATCCAAAAGCTATGTTAATTGAACTTGGTGGAGTAGATAATACTATCGAAGAATTAAATAATACTTTAGAAGTACTAGCAAAAGTAATAAAAGAGGCTTTAGATGAAGAAAAGTAATAATCTACTATTAAGAACACTTTTATTATTATTTGTGTTATTTTTAATATTTTATATTTCTAAAGGAGCTGGTTTTTATGAGTATAAAGCATATACTAAATCAAGATTAACCAGTGAAGCAATGGAAAAATTTGAAAGTGATTTAGCTGCAGGAAAAGACGTTACAATAGAAGAATATATTCAAATAGGTCAAACTAATTATTCCAATGCTGTTAGTAAAACTGGTTATAAAATAGGTACTCTAATAGAAAAATTTATGAATACAGGCATACAAAAAGTACTAAAAGTTCTAGAAAAACTATTTTAGTACTTTTTATTTATCAAAAAGCATAGCTGCAACTTTAGTATATGTTCTAGTTAAAGGACCACTTCCAAGAAGAATTCCTCCAAAATATCTAATAACCACAACTAACTTCTTATTTTCATTTTTCATATGTAATATATCTAATAATCCTCTAGTTGTGCCAGTAGGTTCTTTATCGCTATAATTCTTTTCTTGACCATCAATTTTATATGCATAAACTATATGTCTAGCTTTTTTATTATTAATCTTTAATTCTTCAATAATTTTTTGTACTTCACTAATAGACTCAACTTCATATAATAAACCTATAAATTTTGACTTTTTAATTTCTAAATAACTTTCATTTAACTTTTTCATGTTTTTATTATAACATCAATTTAAATAAATACATAACTCTTTTTATGATATACTATAACTAGTAGGTGAAAAATATGTTTAAGAAAGAATTAGCTAATGTACCTAAAAAAAGTGGTTGCTACTTAATGTATAATAGTGATGGAGTAGTAATTTACGTTGGAAAAGCAAAGATATTATTTAATAGATTAAAAAGTTATTTTACAGGTAGAGTAACAGGTAAAACTAAAAAACTAGTAAGTGAAATAGATCATTTTGAATATATTGTTACTAATAGTGAAACAGAAGCTTTTGTTTTAGAATTAAATTTAATTAAAAAATATGATCCAAAATATAATATATTACTAAGAGATGATAAGAGTTATCCATATATAGAAGTAACAAATGAAAAATATCCAAGAGTAATAGTTAAAAGAGAAATAAATGCTAATAAAAAGAATTCTCACTTATTTGGTCCTTATCCAAATCAATATGCAGCAAGAAGATTAGTTAAATTAATTAATAGACTTTATCCATTAAAAAAATGTGATACAATGCCTTCTAAAGTATGTCTTTATTATCATATTGGAGAATGCCTTGGATATTGCGAGTATAAAGACATTGATATTACTAGTATTAAAAATGAAATAATATCTATATTAAATGGAAATGATAAACTTTTAATAGATAAAATAAATGAAAAAATCAAAATAAATTCAGAATCATTAAACTATGAAGTATGTAAAGAACTAGTAGAAGAATTAGAATATATTCGTCAAGTATTTAATATTCAACATGTAGAATTAGATGATAATATCAATAGAGACATAATTAATTACTATTATGATAATTCTTATATAAGTATTGCAGTATTTTTTATAAGAAGCGGTAAATTAGTTGGCTTAAATAATAAAATAATTCCAGTTATAAATGAAATAGAAGAAACACTAGAATATTATATAGCATCATTCTATAGTAAAAGTAATATAGTTCCTAAAGAAGTAATAGTTCCAGATATTCTTAATAACGAATTATTAAGTGAATTATTAAATACTAAAGTTATAAATGTTTATAGAGGAGATAAAAAGAAACTATTTGATATGGCGTATAATAATGCTAAAGAACAATATGAAAAAGAAATCAAATTAATCTATTCTAATGAAGAATTGACTATTAATGCAAATGAAGAATTAAAAAATTTACTTCATTTAGACAATTTGCATATTATAGAAGCATTTGACAATTCAAATCTTTTTGGAACATTTAGTGTTTCTGGAATGGTTACTTTTATAGATGGAAGTCCATCAAAAAAGAATTATAGAAAATTTAAATTATCTTTTGATAAAAATGATGATGTAGCATCAATGAAAGAAGTAATTTATAGAAGATATTTTAAAGTTTTAAATGAAGATTTAGTTAAACCTGACTTAATAATCGTAGATGGTGGAAATAATCAAATAAATGCTTGCAAAAGTGTTTTAAATGAATTAAATTTAGATATAAAAGTTATTGGAGTTAAAAAAGACAATCATCATAGTCCAGAATCAATAGTTGATGGAGATACATATGAAATAATAAATATAGATAAAAAATCAAATGTATTTAGATTACTATCAAGAATAGATGAAGAAGTGCATAGATTCACAATAAACTATCATAAAGAAATTAGAAGTAAAGGAAGTATATCAAGTGTTCTAGATAATATAAATGGATTAGGAGAAGTAAGAAAAAAACAACTAATCAAAAAATATGGAAGTGTTTCAAAAATGAAAGAAACTTCAGTATATGAATTATCAGAAATAATACCTCTTAAAGTAGCAGAAGAACTTCATGAATATTTAAAAAATATTTAATAAAAGTATTCTGCTTTTTATTGTGTTTTAAAATTAATTATTGTAAAATATTCATATATAAGGTAAGAGGAATAGATATGAATGAAAACGAATATGAAAATTTTATAGATAGATTTCAAGATAAAATAAAAGATAATGTTATTCCAGAACAATATGATAGTGTAAAATTATTCATTACAAACATAGTAAAAATGTTAAATTATAGTTCAAAAATTAACTATAAGAATTTTGATAAACTTGTCAGATTTGGAATGTATTATACACTTACTAACTACTATATATACGAATTAAATAAACCAGAAGTATCTAAAGAAATAACATCTTCTATACTTGAAAAAAATAAAGCATTAGATTTAAAAAATCAAAAAAAAGAAGAGCCAAAAATGGCAAAAATAAAACCAATTAAAGAAGAACCAAACTATTCTTCAAAAGATTCTTTTAGTAGAGTTAAGCAAATATTAGACACATACATAGAATATGGAGTTTTAGATTCTACTATTAATACAAATAGTATTTCTATGGAAATAGTTGGTGATTTAAAAGATTCACATGCAGCTGAAAAAGACATAACAGATGGAAAATTAGATTGGAATATAAAATATGCAATATTAAATTCAAATTATGGCATTAAATTTAATAAAGATTTTGAAAACTTTAGAAAAGAAACATTTTGTTACTTAATTGATCATGGATTTGTGCATTACACAAATTCAGAAAGTTATTCTTCATCTTTGAATATTGCTACTAGTGTTGCTATCTCATTTAAAATAAATGAAATAGAAACCAAAGACTTTAAAGATAGTACAACATATAAATATGTAGAAAATTATATGAAAAAACTTTTATTTAAGTCAAGAAGTGTTGAAGAACCAAAGAAAAGTTCAACGTTAAAATCAACTGCACAAGAAGTAAAGAATTTACATTCAAAAATAAAAGCTGTTCCAAAAGAAAAGAAAGTAGATGCAGCAGTAATAGCAATAAGAATATTCACTGCTTTAGTAATACTAAAAATAGTTCAAACAGTGGGTAATTATATTTATGATAATGCATTAGAAAAAAGATTAGAAAGGCAAAGAGAAAATAGACCTGAAAAACCAAAATATGAATATGTAACAAATAGTGTATCAAATGATGGATATTATGCAATAGATGAATTACTTCATGGACACTATAATCCTGAAACAAATGAATATGAGATTGGAAGTGATTATGTTGCAAAACTATAAAGTATATATTCTTGAAGATGAAAAAGACTTTATATTAATAGATACATTAGAATATAATAATGTAAAATATTTACTTTTATCTTCAGTATCCAATCCTGAATATATATGTATTAGAAAGATAATTGTTGAAGAATTTGAAGAATATATTGTTAAACTAGAAGAATATGAATTTGAAACTATAGTTGATCAATTTCTTTTAAAACACAAAGACTTATTTTGATGAAAATAAGTCTTTTAATTACAAATAAATTTATGTATAATATGTGATGAGTGAGGTAAATGTATGAAAAAAGTTTCATTATATCCAGCAGATATTTATCAAGTAGTTGATAAAAGTTTACTATCTGAATTTGATAAACTTATATTAAATATGCTATATATGCCAATTATAGGTAATATAGCAGTTAGTTTATATTTAAAATTACAAAGTGAAACTAGAAATACATTTATAAGTCAAGAATTAACTCATCATCATTTAATGACTTGCATGGGACTTACATTAGATAATATAAAAGAAGCAAGACTTAGATTAGAAGGAATAGGACTTATGAAAACATATTTTAGCGAAGGAGATATAAATTCATATGTTTATGAATTATATAGTCCAGTTTCAGTTCAAGAATTCTTTTCCCATCCAATATTCAATGTAGTATTATATAATAATGTAGGTAAAACCGAATACAATAGATTATTTGATTACTTCAAGTTGCCACATTTATCATTAAAAGATTATGAAGATATAACTTCTTCCTTTGATCAAGTATTTAAAAGTAGAAATTATACTATGTTAGAACTTCAAGAAGGAGATATAATATCTAAAAACAAACAATTATTAAGATATGAATTAGATTATGATTTTGATTTATTAGTTTCATCTCTTCCAAAAGAAATGTTTAATGAAAAATGTTTAAATAAATCTATGAAAGAACTTATTACTAATTTATCTTATCTTTATGAGATAGATCCAATTTCTATGGCTGATTTAATAAGAGCATCACTAACTGAAAAAGGTAATATAGACAAAGAAGAATTAAGAAAAAATACAAGAAGATTTTATCAATATAATAATGATAATAGATTACCTAGTTTATTATTTAAAAGTCAGCCAGAATATCTTAAAGAAGCAAGTGGAGATAACTCAAAAAGAGGAAAAATTATTAAAGTATTTGAAAGTAATTCCCCTTATGAATTCCTTAAAGCAAAATATAAAGGTGCAAAACCTACAGATAGAGATATGAAAATCCTAGAAAGTCTTTTAATAGATTTAAAATTAAATCCAGCTGTAGTAAACGTATTAATAGACTATACACTAAAAACAAATAATAATAAATTAGTTAAAGGATACATAGAAACAATAGCTGGACAATGGAAGAGAAGTGGAATAGAAACAGCAAGTGAAGCAATGCAAATTGCTGAAAAAGAACATAAGAAAAAATTTAAAAAAGATGTTAAACAAAAAAGTAAAGTAGTGCCAACTTGGTTTAATGAAAAAATAGATGAAACAGAAAAAATAGACGACGAAGAATTTAATAGTTTTATCGAGGAGTTTAAAAAATGATAAAAGGAAATAGTTTTATTAAAAAAGGTAAAAAAGCAATAGAAGATGATTTAAGAAGAGAATATGTATTATCTAGTAGTGATGAAACATTTAAAAAACTATGTGCTAGATTAAAGTGTGATGATAAAATTTTAATGAAATATACATCAAAATTAGAAGAAACATGTTCAAACTTAAAAAAATGTTCTAAATGCAAAGGATTAGAAAACTGTACAAATGAAATAACAGGTCACGTTTATTATCCAAAAGTTATAAATGATCATTTAGAATTTTACTATAAACCTTGCAAACACTTTAAAGAAAATAAAGAAAAAAACTATACAACATTCTTTGAAACCCCAAGAATACTAAGAGAAGCATCATTAAGTGAATTAATAAATGAAAAGGGACGAGAATCAATATTAAAATATATTAAAGATTTTTATAAGAAAAAAATTTCAGGTGAGAAAGTAAAAGGTTTATATTTATGTGGATCTTTTGGAAGTGGTAAATCATATATTTTAAGTGCATTATTAAATGAATTATCAAACAAAGGATTTAGAACAGTAAATATATATTATCCGGCTCTTTTAAAGAAATTAAAAGCTTCATTTAATGAATTTAATTATGATGACGTGTTAGATGAAATAATGACCAGTGATATTCTTTTAATTGATGATATAGGAGCAGAAAACAATAGTGCTTGGGCAAGAGATGAAGTATTAGGAACAATTCTTCAATACAGAATGGATAATGATTTAAGTACATTTTTTACATCAAACTTTACTATTGAAGAACTAGAAAGTGTATTATCAGAAACAACAAAAGGAACAGATGAAATCAAAGCAAGAAGAATTATTGAAAGAATAAAATATCTAACTATTGAAGAAAAACTTATAACTAAAAATAAGCGTGCATAGTGTTTTTATTGACAAAATGACACTTTTCTGTTATAATATACTCACAATTAAAGGGGGAATGTAATAATGAACAATATTATATTAGTGTACATTGTGGCTCAATTATTATCTACTGCATATGGTATTGCAGTTATAGAGTCAGTTAAACCTGTAATAGAAAAAAGACTTGAAGATAAAGGATATGTTTTAAGAAACAAAAATAGTCTATATAAATTCAATAATAAAATATCAAACATTTTAAAAGGTTTTATTCCATTTTATTATGCAATTAAAGCAACCAAATTAGTAAGAGGTAAAAATGCTATAGAAAGAGCTGTAAATAACGAAATAAATAGTGGAGAATATATTACTGAAGATCAAATGCGCCAAATGATACTTGATGAAGAAGAAAGAAAAAGAAATCAAGTTGTTGATGTAAAAGAACCTGAAATAGTATTTGAAAAACCTGAAAGATATACAGCAAGAAAAAATGACTACACAGTATATGATACTTATGAAACTCCAATAGAATATATTACACATATTTCAGAATCAACAGATGAATTAAGCCTAACTCCATTCATGAATGACTCAAAAGTAGTAGAGCATATTATGGTAAAGGATGAAGTAACAAAAGAAGATATAGCAAAAGCAATAAGTGAATTAGATGTTTATGAATTAGAATTATTAAAAGATAAAATCAATGCTATAGCAGAAATCAAAAGAAAAAAAGGGAGTTTAGTTTTAGAAAAAGATGTTGCATAATCAAATAAATTGTGGTAACATTTATTCGTAAATTAATTAATTGGACGAGATTATAAGAAGAGTTATTATAGAAAGTTAGTGGTTGATGTAAACTAATATAACTCCTTAAGAATTACTACCAATTTTATGAGGTTAATAGCCTACGAGTTGTTTACGTTAAAAAACATATGAGTTAATTAAAGGGATGGTACCGTGCATAAGCACTCCTTGTACTATTCCTTTTTATTTTAGGGGGGAAAATATGAACTATGGAGAATTAATAAGAGAGCATAAGTTTTTAAAAAGCAAAGTAATAAGTTTATCAAAATTTTTATCAAGATACTTATATGTCACCGGAGAAGATTTAACAAAAATGACTCATAAAGAAATATTTGCTCTATTTGATTTTCTCGAAAGATCTTCATTTGATTATATTGAAGAAAATATTGATTGTATTTACGAAGGAGAAGTAGCATTAGTTTCTGATGGTAAAACAATAATACCTTATTTTATACCAGAATTAGACTATCAAGAAAAAGAATTTCTTCAAATAAATGTACAAAGAGATGGTAAAATCAAAATAGATGATACTGTGTATAATTATACTAGTCTAAGTGAATATGAATTAAGACAACTATTAAGAAGAAAATTTTCATCAGTAAGAAATCAATATCGTGCAAGAAGAGAGTTAACAAATAGAGGAATAGAAATAACAAAAAAATATAAAAGAAATAACAAAATTGAAAGAGAGGATTAATTATGAAAGAAATAAAAGAAAACAAAGATTTAAATATTTTAAATCATAGCTGTGCACATCTTTTAGCACATGCAGTAAAACATTTATATCCAAATGCAAAATTCTGGGTAGGGCCAGTTATAGAATCAGGTTTCTACTATGATATTGATTTAGGAGATATCTCTTTAACAGAAGAAGATTTACCAAAAATCGAAAAAGAAATGAAAAAAATATCAAAAGATAACAAACTTATCAAAAGAAGAGAACTTTCAAAAGAAGAAGCTCTTGATATGTTTGAAAATGACGAATATAAAATTGATTTAATCAGTAGAATGGATGAAAATGATACAGTGATTTCATGCTATGAACAAGGAGATTTTATTGATTTATGTCGTGGACCACATGTAGAAAGCACAAAGAAAATTAAATATTTTAAATTATTAAAAGTTTCAGGTGCTTATTGGAAAGCTGATTCAAAAAATAAAATGTTACAAAGAATTTATGGAGTATGTTTTGAAACAGAAGAGGATTTAAATGAATATTTAGAATATCTAGAAGATTGTAAAAATAGAGATCATAGAAAAATTGGTAAAGACATGGAACTATTTATGTCAGATGATCTAGTAGGTCGTGGTCTTCCTATGTATTTACCAAATGGATATGTTATTTGGCAAGAATTAGAAGAATATATAAAAAGAAAAGAAAAAAAACTAGGTTATCTTCATGTATTAACACCATGTGTTGGAACAGTAGATTTATATAAAACTTCAGGTCATTGGGATCACTATAAAGAAAATATGTTCCCAGCTATGCAAGTAGATGAAGAAACATTTGTATTAAGACCAATGAACTGTCCACATCATATGATGATTTATTCAAATAAATTACATTCATATAAAGATTTACCAATTAGAATAGGCGAAATAGCTCATGATTTTAGATATGAAGCCTCAGGAGCAGTAAAAGGTATAGAAAGAGGAAGACATTTCTGTCAAAATGATGCACATCTTTTCGTAACACCAGAACAAATTAAATCAGAATTTAAAAATGTAGTAGATTTAATATTTGATGTTTATAAAGACTTTAATATTACTGATTATAGATGCGTTTTATCACTAAGAGATCCAGAAGATAAAGAAAAATATCATCAAGATGATGAAATGTGGAATAAAGCAGAAAATGAATTACGTGAAGTTTTAAATGAATTAGGCATTGAATATACTGAAGAAATAGGTGAAGCAGCATTCTATGGACCTAAATTAGATGTTAATGTTCGTCCAGCAGTAGGAAACGAATACACATTATCAACTTGCCAATTAGACTTCTGTTTACCAGCTAAATTCGATTTAAAATATGTAGATAAAGATGGAGAAAAGAAAACTCCAGTAGTACTACATAGAGCTATATTAGGATCATTAGACAGATTTATGGCTTATATCTTAGAAGAAACTAAAGGTGCTCTTCCAACATGGTTAGCTCCAAATCAAGTAAATATCATCCCAGTAAATATGGAATATCATTTAGATTATTCAAATGAAATATTTAATCTATTAGAAGATAATGATATAAGAGTAACACTTGATAATAGAGATGAAAAACTAAACTACAAAATGAGAGAAAGTGTAATATCAAAAGTACCATATACACTAATTTTGGGAGATAAAGAAAGAGATAATAATATGATAAGTTATAGACTTCGTGGAAGTAACGAAACTATTACAATAAGCAAAGATGAGTTTATTAAACTTATAAAAAATGATATAAATTCAAAAGGTAATTTAAAATAAAAACATATATTTGATAAAAAGTCAAGCAAAACTTGACTTTTCTTATATTTTATGCTATAATCTATGTACAAATCATTAAGGGGGGTTTTGATGATTATGAAGGGTAGATATATTTTAGATTATTTGGATGAAAACAATTTTAAGAAATTAGAAAGAAGTTTAAAAAAATATAACATGGTAGCTTATAAAAAGTTAATGTTTGATTTTTATCCAAAATTAAGAAGTGGAGAATTCGTAGGTGAATTAGTTTCAATTAATAAACATGAACAAACTGAAACTTACGATTTAAGATTACCAACTGATTCATTATTTGTAAAAGTATATGGAGAAGTTAAATTAAACTATACTGTACATAAGCAAAATAATGTAGTTGTTTTAAATAATTTAGAACCTAAAGATATTTTATTAGATGGACATAGATCAGAATTAACTGCATATAAAGGTATAATGATTTCAAAAGCAAATGCACAAAAAGAAATGTTTAAAATAGATTTATTATGTAGATTAGAAGGAAGAGAGTAGTTCTCTTCTTTTTCTATAATTAAAAAACTTGCTATTTACTAGCAAGTCTCTTATATTCATCTTCAAGTAAGTATATATCTTTACTACTCATAAATAATAATACACTATCTTTATATTGTAATAATTTATCAGCTGTTTCAAGTGATATAAACTCACCATTCTTACAATCTTTTAATATATCTTCATGAGTTGTTTTTTCATATCCAACTTCTTTTCTATCTTCTCCAATTTCCATAACATAACATTTATCAGCTAAATTTAATGCATCAGCAAATTCTTTATGGAAATATGATACTCTAGATTTGGTATGAGCTTTAAATATGGCAACAACTTTTCTATCAGGATATTTCTTCTTAGCAGCTTCGATAGTTACTTTAACTTCAGTTGGATGATGAGCATAATCATCAATTAATATGTTAGATTGAAATTTTTCTTCAATAAATCTTCTCTTAGCATGTTCAATTTTTTTAACTTGATTTTCAACTTCAGTCTTATTAATTTTTTCTAAATAACAAACACTTATAACTGCTAAAGCATTAAGAAGTAAATGATCACCTACAAATGGAAAAGAGTAGGTATCATACTTTCTACCTTTAATATAAACATCAACAGTAGTTATCTCATCATTTACTCTAATATTCTTAGCAATAACATCATTATTATCATTAAACCCATAATATAAAACAGGCTTATCAGTCTTTAACTTTCTACAATTTTCATCATCCCCACACATAATAACGGCTTTACGTGCTTTATTAATAAATGAATTAAATGCATCCATAACATCATCTAAATCTTTATAATAATCTGTGTGGTCTAATTCAACATTAGTAACAATTGCATAATAAGGATTATAAGCTAAAAAATGTCTTTTAAATTCACAAGCTTCAAGAGCAAAATATTTATTTCCTTTTTTAGAATATCCAGTTCCATCTCCAATTAAATAGTTAATACCAATATTTTCAAACACTTTACTAATCATTGTAGTAGTAGTAGTTTTACCATGACAACCAGAAACAGCAATAAGTTTAGTATCATTAGTTATTTCAGCTATCATTTCTTGATAAGTATATATTTTTAATCCAAGTTCATGAGCTCTTTTAACTTCTTCATGATCATCATTAAAAGCATTACCTTGAACAATAATCATTCCTTCTTTAATATTATCTTTATTAAAATCTAAAATCTCAATTCCTTTTTCTCTTAATCCTACCTCGGTAAAAAAATGTTCTGATTTGTCACTTCCCATAACTTTATATCCCAAGTCAAACATAACTTGAGCAAGTGAACTCATACCAGAACCTTTAATTCCTATAAAATAATAAATCACTTTTAATCACCTTAATATAATTATACTATAATAAAACAAAATTTAATATAGTATTTGACACTTACTTGAAAATAAAAGATACATAATAGAGATTTAAATAAGTAAAAAATCAAATATTAAGATTGATTTATAATTTATAAATTGTATAGAATATATTTTTTTGAGATTATATGAACTAAGTACAATTGTCTTATTAATTTTTTCTAGAATAAAAGAAACTAATTATAAATCATATATTTTAAATAAAAAATAATTTAACTATTAATTAAATAAAATAGGCAGGATATTCCTAAAATAAGTGAAAAGTATTGACAAACATAAAAAAAAGATGTAAGGGTAAAATCCCAAGAGGAACTAATAACACTAGCTGTATCAATGAATTATTAAAATAAAAATTGAAAAATTGGTTTTGATATATAATTTTTGCATTGTGTCACATTGCTAGTTCCTTGAAATCCTTAAAGGTGGTGGTTGAATATAATTTTTACTTTATTAATTTTTTAATTTTTTTCAGAAATAGGGAGAGTGAAATATATGAGAAAAACTTTAGAAGATTTTAAAGAAAGCGACGGAACATATGATTATCAAGCATATGCAGATTATTTAGATTCAGCAGAATGTGCAAATGACGATGGATATGATATTTTGGTAGATGTTAAATCTGGAAATATTTATGAAAGAACAGATGATGATTGGACAAAAGGACATGGCCATCGAAATGTTTTTAATGATTATGATCGTGATAAAGATGATAAAAGAAGTAAAGGAAGACCTTGGAAAAATCCATGGTTAAAATATGCAGAAAAATTGAATTTAACTTCACAAGAAATCGACCTTTTAAATGCATTATATACATATAAACAAGCTAATGAATCAGAAGAAGCTAAACTATTATTAAAAATAAAATAATATAATATTAAAAATAAAGTAGAAATTAAATTATATGGAGACCATATTAAAAATCATTTATGATAGATCAATTAAAAATAAAATTTTATCTATAAAAGATATCGACGAAATTTTAGGATTATTAGTAATTAATAAATGTTTAAGTGATTATGTTTTAAATATAAGTATTCAGCCGATAAGAAGCAATAACCTTGCTTCTTATTCTAGCTGTGCAAAAAAAATAACTATATATCCAGAAGCAATAGAACAAATGATTGAAAATATAGAAAAGAATATATTGATTGCTAGTGATTTTGAAATAACAATGTACAAAAATTTATCAATATTGCAGATTTTGTTACATGAAGTGGAGCATGCAAATCAACAAAAAATAGCCTATAATGAAAATAGTCTAGAAGCTCTTATTATTAGAATGTCATATTTAGTACATAATGGTTATAGTGAAAAACTATATGAGTATTGTCCTGAAGAAAGATTAGCGGAAATAAAGTCTTTTGAAGATTTATTGTTGATGATAAATTATTTAAATAAAAAACTAAATAATTTGCCAGAAATATTAAATACTGAAAAATTACAAAGATTATTGAGAGGATATCATTACATTAATGGATTTGTTGATGCTCCATTAAACACTTATTTTACTATTGGAAATAGAACGGATTTATTAAATTGTTTTAGTTCAAATACTGAATTATTGGATGAAAGAATGAAATTTGGATTTCCCATTTCTATTGATGAATATGGAATATCTATGAGCAATTTAGTTTTATCATTAAATAAAAATTTTAAAAATAGAATAAATATTAAATAACGTATGATACAATTGATTATAGTTAGGAGATGGTTTAAATGAAAATAGTTGCAAAGGAATTGAAATACAATAGACATGGAATTGCTTATGAAGATGGATATAGAATTGTGTATTTTTATGATGACAATAATTATGAAATAGGTGAATATTGTAAAACTATAGAAGGCTTTATGACAGGATTCACAGAATGTGATCCAATAATATGTGAAGATGATATTCCAGCGTTTATATCCATAGATGATCTGCTTAATAGATATTTAAATGAAATAACTGATATAGCTGCAGTGGCACTTTATAAAACAGATGGAACTTGTATACAAAAGAAAGCAAGAACTATAACAAAATAATAAAATATAGGAATTTATAGTTCAAAATTTCCATCTTCTTGTTTGTATTTTAAACTACATGTATATCATTTCTATCCTCGTTTATTTTGAATGATTTATCAAACAAAAAAATCAATCATTAAGATTGATTTATAACTCATAAGTGGTGCAGGTGAAGGGACTTGAACCCCCATGGATTGCTCCGCTAGATCCTAAGTCTAGTGCGTCTGCCAATTTCGCCACACCTGCATCATTAGTGGTGGACCTCGTAGGACTCGAACCTACAACCGCCCGGTTATGAGCCGGATGCTCTAACCAATTGAGCTAAAGGTCCATCGCTAGTTAATAATATCATAAAAAAAAATTGTTTTCAATATTTTTTATTAAAAATTGTTTATTTTTTTATATTTTGTGATATATTAATTATAGAAAGTAGATTGATAATATGAAAAAAAACATTTTTATTAAGTTTATAATAAGTATGTTAATTGTATTTTTAGTTTTTTTTATAATAGCAAAACTATTTATAAAAGATAGTGAAAATACAGAAGATGAAATAACAATGTCTAATATATATTATTCTAATAATAATACAAATATATATGTAGAATATCCAAGATTTAAAAGTGATAAAATAAATACAATTATCACAAATATAATTTATTCATATGTAAAAGAGTTTAAATCATCAGATGTAGAATCAAAAGCCTTAGATGTCTCATATAATATTTATAAAATAAATGAATATGTAAATATTGCATTCAATATACAAAATACACTAAACAATATAAAAAACAAAAACATTTTAATAGACACATCAAAAGAAGAACTAGCATATATTACAAATATATATGACAAGGATTATTTGAAATATGAAATAAATGACTTAGTTTATTATAAATATTCACAAGAAATATATGACACTATAAAAGATGAAAATATAAATAATTTTACATATATAATAGATGATAATAAAATAGACATATATTTCAATAATTTAAATTTTAATTTAATTGATTATATTCCATACGTCACAATAAAAACAAATACAGATGAAGAAGTAAACTATACAAGTGGAAATAAATTTATAGCATTTACATTTGATGATGGACCCAGTGAATATACAAATGACTTACTTAAAACTTTAGAAGCAAATAATGCGAGTGCAACATTCTTTATGATTGGAAATAGAATGAGAGCATATAAAAATACAGTACTGGATATATATAACTCAAATAGTGAAGTAGGTTCACACTCGTATTCACACAAAAATTTAACTAAAATAGATGAAAATGAACTAGAAATTGAATTAACTACACCAGCACTAATATATAATGAAATAACAAATGATAATATTACACTTTTAAGACCACCATACGGCAAATACAATAATTCATTACTTAATAGCAATTACAATATAGTTTTATGGAACATAGATCCAAAAGACTGGCTATTGAGAGATAGTAAAAAGATATATAACAATGTTATTTCAAATGCATGTGATGGATGTATAGTAATATTTCACGATATTTATCCAGAAACACTAGAAGCTATAAAAATGATTTTACCAAAATTAACAGAAATGAATTATAGTGTTATAAACATATCTAAATTAATGGAAATAAAGACGTATGACACTAATATTAAAGAGCCAATTAGCCATATAAACTAATTGACTTTTATTTTACTAAACATTACAATAAAGTAACAAAGGTGAATTATGAATAAAGAATATATCAAAATAGGTACAAATTATATTGTTTCTGATGAAGAAGGAAATTTAAGAGTATTAGAAAGTGAATCAAGAAAAGCATTAGAACAAAAACTTTATCAAGAAAACAAAGTTGAAAATTTAGAAAATTCTTATAAATCGCTTAAAAGAAAATTAATTGAAAATAAGAAGAAAATTAAAAGAGAAGAAAAAAATTTAAAGAAAGGTAGAATTAAATTTACTATTTCCTGTATTTTAGTGTCTTCAGTAATTACATTTTTAAGTTTAATAACTAATATAACATATACTTATTTTTTTATGCTTTTATTACCATTTAGTGTAGCAGGATTATATTACTTAGTAGAAGCAGCTATTAATTTTATTGAAAAGTATAAATTTAAAATAAAAGAGTATAAAAAAAATATAGAAGAAGACAGAAAAAATCTTGATATACTTTTAAATAATTTAAATAAAGCAAATGAAAAATTAAATTCATTAGATTATAATAGCAATATAAAATATATTCAAAATATAGATATTAGTAATATAATAATTGAATCTAAATTATCTATTGAAGAAACAACCTTAAGAGAAAAAGAAAGCATTAAAAAACTAGAATTGAAATAATTTCTAGTTTTTTAATAAAAAATGTTTATTTTTTAAAAAAATATGTTATAATGAATAAGAACTTGGTTTATGGCCTGCTAGCTCAGTTGGTAGAGCAACCGACTCTTAATCGGTGGGTCTAGGGTTCGAATCCCTAGCAGGCCACCATTTTTTTGTAAATGAACTGCACAAGCAGTTTTTTTTGTCTATAAAAAAGTTTCATTTTATTTTTAAAGCTTTTTTTATATATTCATTTGCTTCAATTTTACCATCACTTATGTAATACCATTCGTTTAAACATTTTTCATATGTTAAAATTCTTTTATTTAAAACAATACTTGTTTTCTTTAATTCTTCTGTATCTCTTGCTAATTCATCTTTTCCTTCTTTTAAACTAGCTTTCTTACATAATAAAGTAGCTACTAATCTATATTTTTTACTAACCATATCATAATGTTTCAAAGCATTTTCTAATTCTAAAATTCTAATAGTATTTGTTTCTAATTCACGTACTTCAGAAAAAGATTCAACAACTTCTCCTAAATATTCATCATAATCGCTTTCCAAATAAGTATAGCTATATAAACCTCTTTCATTTGGTACTGATTCTAATATTTTAATTTTGTCCATAAAAACCTCTCTATAAATATATTATATTAGATAAAAATAGTTAATTCAAGTATATAAAATGTATAATTATATGATAAAATATATTCGGTGAAAAATATGAATAAGAAATTAATAATATCACATATTGCAGATATAGATGGTTTAGGATCAGTAGTTCTATCAAAAATAATATTTAAAAATATAGATTATATTTTAGTAGAATTACCTGATTTACAAAAAACTATCAAAGATTTAATTGATACAAATAAGTACAAAGAATATGAAGAAATATTTATAATAGATTTATCAATCAATAAAGACTTAATAAAATTAATTCAAGATCACAATGATTTAAAAATTAAAATAAAACATTTTGATCATCATGAAAGTGAAGTAGAAAATAATAGTATTGATTTTATAAATGAAGTTCCAATCATAAATGGTATATTAACTTGTGGTACATCTTTATTTTATAATTACTTAAAAGAAAATTATAAAGATAGTTTTTTATATAACAACGCAACTATTAGATTTGTAGAAGGAACAAGAAGTAGAGATACATGGGACTTTAAAAACAACGGAAATGAAGACGCAAATAAACTAGAAATAGTTCATTCGTATTATGGAAATGAATATTACATTAATAAATATATAGATGTTTTAAAGAATGATTTAGAATTATTTAATGAAGGCGATAATATCTTAATTAAAAGGAATGAAGAAGAACAAGAATATTACATAAAAGAATGTGATAAAAAATTAATAACACTTGACTTAGATGGTTATAAAGTAGGATGTGTTATCGCAGAATCATATAGAAGTGAAGTAGGAAATGTATTATCATCAAATCATCCAGAATTAGACTATATTTTAATAGTTAATTTCTTTAGAAACTCATTTTCACTAAGAACAACTAAAGATAATGTAGATGTATCATTGATAGCAAAAAAATACGAAAAGAATGGTGGAGGGCATAAAAAAGCAGCAGGAATGAGTATTACTGCTGAAAATATTTGGTTAATAGAAAAAATAATAAATAAATATAAAGACAAGTCAAAAGAAGATACAAATTAATATCTTCTTTTAAATACATTTTAACTAGCTAATACAGAAATAGCAATGGTGAAAACACTAGCAATCATAGCAAACAACATAACCCAAGCAAATATTTTTTTAGCTAAGCCACCAGATTTTATTTTCTTTTTCTTTTTCTTATTTTCCATAAAATTTACCTCAAATAAATTATAATATAAAAGTAATAAAAAATAAAGAAGTAAATATACTTTAGTATGAAAATAATAAAAAGTAGAATATTTAAAGTATTAATATTGTTATTTATATTAGGATTACTATTTGGCGTGATTAGTTTTATTTTTATGGATAAAACATCATTAGAAAATTATACTCTAAATTATGCAGACTTAATAAGTAAAAATAATTTTGATTATATTAAAGGATTAATAAATACATTAATATCTAATTATAAATATTTATCTATATTATGGATATTTGGTATTATATTCTTTTTATTTCCTTTAGTACCATTAATAATTATTTATAGAGGCATATCAATAGGATTAATGATTAGTAGTATAATTTACTCATTTAAACTAAAAGGCTTCTTATATGCTTTAATAATACTATTTCCATCCAAAATAATAAATGAAGTAATATATATTATAATGAGTTACTATAGTATAAGCTTTTCTTTAAAAATATATAATGCTATAAAAACAAACAAATCTATAAATATAACTTCTTTCTCTAAAAACTATTTTTATATATTATTAATATTTATAATAGTATTAACTCTAACAAGTATATTTGAAGTTTATTTAAGTACAAATATTATAAAACTAGTAATATAATTATATAAAAAGATTTAAAAACACTCAAATAAATGATATAATCTTAAATATCGAAAGGAGTTATATCATGAAAGTAGTAGTAGGAATGAGTGGAGGAGTAGACTCAGCTGTATCTGCATATTTATTAAAGAAACAAGGTTATGAAGTAGTTGGTTTATTCATGAAAAATTGGGATTCTAATATTAATAATGATCCAGAAGGTATTACAGATGGAGTTTGTCCTCAAGAATTAGATTATAGAGATGCTAAAAATGTATGCGATGAATTATGTATTCCACTATATAGAGTTGATTTTATTAAAGAATATTGGGATGATGTATTTAAATATTTTTTAAGTGAATTAGAAAAAGGTAGAACTCCTAATCCAGATATAATGTGTAATAAATATATTAAGTTTGATAGATTTAAAAAAGAAGCTAAAAAATTAGGTGCTGATAAAATAGCAACTGGTCACTATGCAAGAATTGAAGGTAATAGACTTTTAAGAGGAGTAGATAATAATAAGGATCAAACTTATTTTTTAAGTCAAGTTACTAGTGAACAATTAAAAGATGTTTTATTTCCAGTAGGTGGTTTAACTAAGCCAGAAGTAAGAAAAATAGCTGAAGAAAATCACATTCCTGTATATGATAAAAAAGATTCTACAGGTATATGTTTTATTGGTGAAAGACATTATCAAGAATTTGTTTCTAATTATTTAAAGGGTAAAAAAGGAGACATAATTGATGTAGAAACTCTTAAAAAAGTTGGAGAACACAATGGTCTTATGAATTATACTATTGGTCAAAGAAGAAATGTTGGCTTAAGTGGAGATGAAAAAAGACATTATGTATGTGGAAAAGACTCTAAAAAGAATATTTTATATGTAGCTTATGGAGAAGATTCAAAATATCTTTTATCTGATGAAGCTATTATTGAAGATATGAATTTTATTTCAGACAAACATCCAACTTTTGCTACAGCAAAATTTAGATATAGAAGTGAAGATGTTCCAGTTCAAATAGAATATATTGATGACAAACATATAAGAGTAAAATATAAAGATGTAAAAGCAGTAACTCCAGGTCAAGCATGTGTGGTTTATTTAGGTGAACAATGTTTAATGGGTGGAATCATAAAACAAGTATTTAAAGAAGGAAAAGAAATCTGGTATCTAAAATGATAAGACAAACATATGAAGAAATTAATCTAAAAGCACTAGAATCTAATGTAAAAAGTATAATAAGTCAAAGTAGTGAATATAAATATCATATTGGAGTAGTTAAAGCTAATTGTTATGGTCTTGGTCTAAAATGTATAAAAAGTATTATTAAAGGTGGTGTTAATTATTTAGCAGTTTCTTCATTAGAAGAAGCATTAAGTATTAGAAAAATTACTAAAGAAAAAATTCTTATTTTAGAACCAATAAATCCAAAATATATAAGTTTAGCAAAAGAAAATAACATCACTCTTACAATAAGTTCATTAGAATACTTAAATAATGTAAAAGATCAAGAATTTACGTGTCATATTAAAATTAATACAGGTATGAATAGACTTGGTATTAATTCAAAAGAAGAATTTGATGAAGTTTATAATATCATAATGAATAGCAATATCACTTTAGAAGGCATATATACTCATATATATAAAGCATCTGATTCTAAATGCACAAATAATCAATTTAAGAAATTTGAATATATTACAAGTGATATAGATTTAAATACTATACCAATAGTTCATATTCCAAATAGTGAAACAATATTTAACTATAAAAAGAAACCTTATATTAACGGATGTAGAATGGGTATAATAATGTATGGTTTTTCAAATAATATAAAACTAAATAGTGTATTTTCTCTAATATCAAAAGTAATAGAGATAAAACATATTCATTCTGGAGATACAGTTGGATATGATGGAAAATATACAGCATCAGGTGATGAAAGTATTGCAGTTTTACCAATTGGTTATGCAGATGGAATATTAAGACATAATTCTGGAAGAAATGTATATATAAATGGAAAAGAATATAAAATAGTTGGTAATATTTGTATGGATATGTTATTTGTGAAAGTAGATGACAATGTAAAAGTAAATGATGAAGCGTATATAATTAAAGATAATGACCATATCAATCAAATAGCGTCATATTTAGATACAATTAATTATGAAGTAATGTGTTCAATAAGCGATAGAGTAGTTAGAGAATATAAAAAATAGGACATTTTAAGTCCTATTTTAATTTACTTAATTTTTGAATTGTAACATCACAAGCTTTTTTATTAATATCACAATATATTCCTTTTCTATTTAATGATTTGGCAACAACTGCTGTAGTACCTCCACCTAAGAAGAAATCAGCAACAGTATCTCCTGGATTAGAACACATTTTAATTATTCTTTCAACTACATCGTATGGTTTAGGAGTATCATAACTTTCAGCAATCTTGCCACGATTATATTCATCAAGCATATTATCTTCATCCCATAAGTTACCAATAGGTTTAACAAAAGATTTTCTATATGGCAAATTATCTATTAATATTAATTCATTTTTATCATATAACTCTCTTAATTTACGTTCACTTACTAAACAATGTTTATTTTTTTCTTTAAAGTTAATTTTCATACCATCAATTATGATATCTTTACTTCTTTCTTCAACATAACCATTTTCAAATAAAGGACTAACTCTCTCATTATCATCTTTTAATTCATTAAAAACAAAATTCTTACTATCTTTAACATAATATAAAATAATATCGACTTGAGAATCAAAATTAGCATAAAATCCTCTTTCATTACTATGTTTTCTATATATTCTATTTCTAAAATTGGGTACACCAAATATTTGATCCATAAGTATTCTCATATAAGAATCAAGTCTCCAATTACAATGAAGAAATATACTTCCATTAGGTTTTAATATTCTTTTCATTTCAATAATTCTAGGTTTATACCATTCTATAGCCTCACTAGGACTACCTAAATTATCATTATAGTCATCAAATACTTTACCAGTATTATATAATATATCTGAATATATTAAATCTATACTTTCACTAGGCAAACTTTTTAATAAATCAATGTTATCACAATTATAAATAACTTGATTATCTTTATCATAATATTTCTTCATATCACACCTCAATAATATTGTATCTTATTTTATATTTTTACTCAATCATATAATAGACAATAAAGCATATTTTTGATAGACTATATACAAAGAAACTAATATGGTTGTACTTTACAAAAAAAGACTGCCTAAGCAGTCGAACACAAAAGTGAGCATTTAGGGTTTAACCTTTATTTTAACTCTCTATGTTATCTTGAATGGTATCAAGACAACTAAATAGTAACAAATTATTGGAGGAAAGTCAATATGAAAAAATATAACATTGGTTTAGACATTGGAACAACGTCAGTTGGATGGGCAGTTGTAGAAGAAAATAATCAAAAAATAATAAGAAAAGGAAATAAAGCTCTTTGGGGAGTTAGACTTTTTGATGAAGCACAAAAAGCTGAAGGCCGAAGAGGATTTAGAAGTTCAAGAAGACGATACGATAGAAGAAGAGAAAGAATTAGACTACTTCAAGAAGAATTTGCTTCTGAAATAAATAAAGTAGATTCTAATTTCTTTACTAAATTAAAAGAATCAAAATATGTAGAAGAAGATAAAATTAACAAAACTATTATACTAAATCAAAAAGAAAAAGATGAAATCAATTCTTATCTTAAAAAATATAAAACAATATATCATTTAAGAAATGAATTGGTCGAAAATGAAAGTAAAAAAGATATTAGGTTGGTCTATTTAGCAATGCACCACATAATAAAATACAGAGGAAATTTTAACTATAATATCAAAAACTTCAATGCAAACAATTTAAATATAGAAGAACAATTAATCAATGTATTTGATGCTTATTTTAATTACATAAACACTGAGTATGATGACTATAAAGAAATCATTGATATAAAAGAGTTATCTAATAAATTACTTTTAGAATCAAAAACAGATATTAAAGTGGAAGTTAAAAAGATATTTACAGAAGCTAATATTTTTGATAACAAGTTTATTTCTTCATTTATAAAAATGATTTCAGGTAACAAATTTAAGGTAGCCGATTTATTATCAATAGACACAGATGAAAAATTGGAAATCAATTTTGACGGAACAGATTTAGAAGATAAATATGAAGATATAGAAAGATTATGTGGTGAAAAAATTGAGATATTAGAAGCAATGAAAGAACTTTATGATACACTTTTCTTAAAAAAATTATTTAAAGGTTCTAATCATTCTAACATTTCATCATTAATGGTATCAAAATATGAAGATCATAAAAATGATTTAAAGTTTTTAAAATTGCTATTTAAAAATGATAAAAAAATATACAAAGAGTTCTTTAAAGGCAATTGTATATATAAAGAATATATAACTAACAAAATAACTTATATGGATTTTATTAATAGTATAGATAAAGCTATATCAAACATTGAGATAACTGATTATAACTTATCAAATAAATATCTTACTGAAGTTAAAAATAAAATGATTAACGGAAAATTTATGCCAAGAATAACTTCAACAGAAAACGGTAAATATCCTTATCAATTAAATGAAGATGAACTAAAAAGAATAATAGAAAATCAAGGAAAATATTATCCATTTCTTTTAAATAAAACTGAAGATGGAACTTATAAAATAGTAAAACTATTAGAATTCAGAATTCCATATTTTGTAGGTCCACTAGTAAATAATAGACAAAGCCAATTTGCGTGGATGGAAAGAAAAATTGAAAACGAAAAAATAACACCATACAATTTTGATAAAATAGTAAATAAAGAATTAACCGCTGAAAATTTCATAAAAAGAATGATTTCTCACTGTACATATTTGCTTGAAGAAGAAGCACTGCCAAACAATTCAATACTTTATAACAAATTTAAGGTTTTAAATGAACTTAAACAAATAAAAATAAATGGAGAAAAATTAGATTTAAAACTTCAACATAAAATAATAGAAGAATTGTTTAAAAATACTAAAGGTAAAATAACAGAAAAGAAATTTAAAGACTATTTACTTAATAATAATGAATATCCAATGCATGGTACTGAATTAAATATAACTGGATATTCTGCAGATGGTGCTTTTGCAAATAATATGCAATCATACGTTGATTTCTTTGCTGAAGATGGAATATTTAATAATACAAATTATAATGAAAACGATGCTGAAAATATAATAGAATGGATAACAATATTTGATGATAATGATATATTACAAAGCAAAGTTAAAGCAAGCTATCCAGAATTAAATGATAAACAAGTTAAAACTATTTTAAACAAAAAATACAAAGGGTGGGGAAGTTTATCATCAAAATTACTAACAACAAAATATTATATTGAAAAAGACTCAGGAGTTAAAAAATCAATCATAGATTTAATGTATGAAACAGAAGATAATTTCATGCAAATAATTAATAATGATGATTATGGTTTTCAAAATATGATTAATGAAATAAACAATAGTACAAATAAAATTGATAGATTAAGTTATGATGTTGTAGAACCATTAGCTACTTCTCCTGCAAATAAAAGAGGAATATATCAAGCATTAAAAATAGTTGATGAAATCGTTAAATATATTGGTTATGAACCAAGTAATATAATGATTGAAATGGCTAGAAGTGATGATAAAAAAGAAAGAAAAGATAACAAAAAGAAATATCTAGAAAATTTATATAATAAGTCAAAAGAACAGATTGAAAATTATAATAAACTAATAAAACAACTAAATGAAACTGAAATTGATACTCAAAAAATGTTTTTATATTTCATACAAGAAGGCAAGTGTTTATATTCAGGAAAACCGCTAAACATTGAAGATTTAAAAGAATATGAAATTGATCATATTATCCCAAGAACATTGATTAAAGATGATTCAATAGATAATAAAGCACTAGTTTATAGAGAATGCAATCAAAATAAAGCAGCAAGTTATGTTCTACCAAAAGAATATAGAGACAAAAATATAGTTTGGTGGAAACATTTAAAAAGTATAAATTTAATATCTGCTAAGAAATTTCATAATTTAGTGAGAAAAGAATATAAAGATGAAGATATTGAAGGATTTATTAATAGACAATTAGTAGAAACAAGACAAATAACTAAACATGTGGCAAACATATTAAATTGTTATTATAAAGATACAAAGATAATATATTTAAAAGCAAAATTATCACATGACTATAGAGAAAAATATGAATTATTTAAATTCAGAGATATAAATGACTATCATCATGCACACGATGCATATCTTGCAGCAGTATTAGGTGAATATAAAGAAAAATATTTAAAAAGAAATGTAAATTTTCAAGTAGTAAAAGAATTAAATTATAATTTGATTCAATCAGGTAATAAAGATAAACTTAAATATGGTTATGTTATTAATAGTTTAGATTCAACTGCATACGATTTAATTAATAATTTATCAAATAAATATATGGATCGAAAAACAGGTGAAGTTTTCTTTAATGCACAAGAGTTTAATAAAAAAATAGAAAATACACTTTACAGAAATGACATTATGATAAGTAAAAAAACAGAAATTAAAACTGGAGAATTTTATAATCAAACAAAGAATAGTAAAGGAAACAAAGGAGTATCATTAAAGAAAAACATGCCAACAAATTTATATGGTTCTTATACAAGCTTAAATCCTTCATTTGGAATAATGGTTAAATATACTCAAAAAGGAAAAGAACAACAAAGATTAATAGGTTACCCTATATATTTAGTAAATCAAAACAATCAAGACATAAAGGATGAATACATAAGAAATTTATTAAACTTAAATCAAAATGATAAATACTCATTTGTGAGTAATCCAATTCCGTTTTATAGTAAGCTTGATTGGGATGGACAAATATGCTACCTGGTTGGCGCCAGTGATAAAGTAGAAGTATGCAATGCGCTAGAATTTAATTATGACAAAGATTTTTATAAAGAACATAAATATGCGTTGCAAAAATTATTTAATGACAGAAAATACGAAATTGATGAAGTTATTTATTCCAAACAATTAGATGAAATTATTAAATATATTGTAGATAAAATGCAGAGCAAATATAAATTATTTGATAATCTAATTACTGATTTAAAAGATATAGTTAATTACGAAAACATAAGTTATAATGATATCGAAACTAAAGAAAACATTATAAAGCAATTAACTAAGTTACTAAATTGTAAAAGTGACAATGCAAACTTTAAATTTAAGAATAATAGTTATTCAGCGGCATATGGAAGAAAACACAATAAAATAGTAACTAGTTTTAAAATAAATAATTTGTCTGTAACAGGTATATACAACAAGCAAACAAATATAGGAGATTAATCCTATGAGTTTTAGAACAGTTGTCATATCAAATCAGTCTAAACTTAACTATAAAAACAGATTCTTAGTTATAAAACAAGATAATGATGAAAAATATATTCATTTATCAGAAATAGATACTATTATAGTAGATTCTATATCAGTATCTATTTCAACTTATCTTTTAAAAGAACTATCAGATAATAAAATAAATATTATCTTTTGTGATGAAAAGCATAACCCATTTGGTGAACTATCTTCATATTATTCATCACATAACACAAGCAAAAAAATAATGAAACAAATTGGTTGGAACGATATAAATAAAGAAATAATTTGGCAAAAAATAATTAAAAATAAAATTATTAATCAAGCGCTTATGCTTCACAAGATAAATTCAAAGAAATATGATCTAATCTTAAGTTATATTGAAGAAGTAACTCCAAATGATAAGACAAATAGAGAAGGACATTCAGCAAAAGTTTATTTTAATGAATTGTTTGGAAAAGACTTTGTAAGAAATAATTCTGATAATATAAACGCAGCATTAAATTATGGTTATGCAATATTGCTTTCAACCATAAACAAAGAAGTAATATCAAACGGATATTTAACACAAGTAGGAATACATCATAAAAATGAATTTAATCAATTTAATTTATCATGTGATTTAATGGAACCATTCCGTATAATAATAGACAACTTTGTTTATTATAATCAAAATAGAGAATTAGATACAAACTTCAAATTAGATATTATAAACATTTTTAATAATAGATTTAGTTATGATAATAAAAAGTATGTTTTAAAAGATATAATAAAAATATTTGTAAAAAACACACTAGACTCTTTAGAAAATCCAGATAAATATAAGGAATTTAGTATATATGAGGGATAGATATATGAGAACAATTGTATTTTTTGATCTTCCCAATATTTATTCAAAAGATAAACAGAATTACCAAAGATTTAGAAAGTTTTTAATAAATGAAGGATTTATAATGATGCAAGAATCAGTTTATTCTAAAATTGTTTTAAATTCACAGCAATCAGAGCTAGTATTACAAAAAATACGTAAAAGATCACCAGGCAAAGGGCTTATTCAAGTTTTAACAATAACTGAGAAGCAATATGCCCAAATTGAATATATTATTGGTGAAAAGAATACTAAAATTATAGATAATGAGGATAGGTTAATTGTGCTATGAAAATTAAGATTAATTATTTAGAAAATATTATAAAATTAAAAGATAATAATGTTTTAGCAATAGAAATAGAAAATAAAAAATATTTTTATAGACTAGTTAATGATTTAAACTCTCTATCAAATTCTGAAATAGTAGAAGAAATAACATTTTATAATGACGAAGATAAAGAAATAAATGGAAAATTTAAAATATTTGTAAATTATTTCGATTTTGAATTTAATTCAAAAAAATATTCAAATGATATAAATAAATATATAATAAATGAAATGAACGAAAGTGATAAAAATAATCTAATTAAGTCATATAACAAATTAATAGATGTTTTTCTAAAAATATTAAATAAGAGTGATTTACCTCTTCAAATATTAGAGGATATTACCATAGAAAATATAGTTAAAAATTTTAAACTGTCTATAAGTTCTAAAAACAACTTACTTGATAATCTACTACTATTAATAGAATTAGAAAATGTGCTAAAATCATTTAATACATTAATATTCATAAATTTAAAACAATACCTAACAAATCAGGAATTAATAGAATTATATAAATATTCAATATATAATAAAGTAAACATCATTTTGATAGATTCACAATGTTATGGTTGCACATTAGATTATGAAAATAAATTAATTATAGATGGTAATTTAGATGAATTTTTGCTATAATTAAGTCAATAAGTGACATAGAATATATCATTTAAGATTTGTTCATTCTCTATAAAGCATAATTCATAGATTCAAAATTTGAGGTTTTAGATCTATGTTATCTTGAATGGTATTAAAACTT
>CAVIDW010000015.1:0-33343 GCA_963641945.1 bacterium
GAGAATAATGGAATATAAAGATAAAGTAAATGAGTTAAATAGTGATAGTGACTTTATAACATTCATAAGTAGAGAAGAAGATCAAGAGAAAACAGAAAATGCTTTAAGAACCATTATTTCAGAGAAGAATGAAGAACTAAAAAATAGTAAAAAAGAATTACATGATAAAGAAGTAAAACTTAAAAATAAAGATATAGAACTTAAAAATCAAAAAGCTAAACTAAATAATGTGAAAATTGATATAGCAAGAAGTTTGAAAGAGAACAAAGTTGATGTTAAAATTATTTCTGATACAACAGGATTAACTATTGAAGAAATAGAAGAACTATAAGATATTCGAGATTGATATAATCAATCTCGAATATCTTTATTACCATGGATTGGTAACTTTACACAAAGTTTTTTACACACTCTCTCTAATTCATTTTAACTTTAATAACTATATCATTTACCATATCAAGAATAGTATCTTTATGAACACTTTGACTATAAAAATGATAAATACTATAGTCATAAATATCAACATTTTGATTAGTATCAACATCAATAAACTGTAGTGTTTTATTATTATCACTAGCAAATGTCTTAATATCACCAACGCTATATGTAGAAAGGTTAGGCATAGTTTTAATTTTTTCTTGAGTATATTTGCTTTGACCAATAATTGTACTCTCATAAGGTTTATTTAAGTCAAATGAAATACTTTTAATTAATGTATATTTACTTTTACCTAAATTAATGTTCATTTCATTCTTAATGTCTTTAATACTTCCTGTATATGGAATAGTAACTGCTGGATATGATTTAGAGGAAGGCTCATATACAGTTCCCCAAGCGTTATACCCTTTAAGCTGTAATCTTTGTACATTTACAAGCTCAGTAGTATCAGAAATAACTAGTGATTTAGCTAAACTATATAATGATAACACATCATCTGTTGTAACATTAGTTTGGAAATTACTACTTATTTTTTCAAGAATATTAACAGCTTGATTAGGATTAGTCAATTTAGTAGCAGCTTTAACTATACCCATAATAACTTTCATTTGATTTTTTCCTCTTTGATAATCATTTCTTACACCTTCAGTATAGGTAGGGCAATATTGTTGCATTTTCTTAGAATCGTTAGCACTATGTCTATTTCTAGCTAAAGCTAATGCTTGTTCACCATTCAAATGTTGTTTTCCTTTTTCTATATATTGTGTGTTATCTCCCCATTTTCTACTACTATTTTGTTCACATAGTGAATATGGAACATCAACATCAATTCCACCAACAGCATCCACTAATTGAACAACACCTTTAAAGTTAATTTTAGCATAATAATCAATATCAACATCAAATAAATTTTCAATTGTTTTAACAGCACAGCTACTTGAACTTCCCCATGTGGTAGTATTGATACGTCTATAAGCATTACCTGAACAAGCAGTCTTTAAATACATGTCTCTTGGCACAGAAGTAAGTGTAGCTCTAAGAGTATTAGGATTAAATGTTACAAGCAACAACACATCAGCATTATATCCAGAAGTAACACCATCTTTTGAAGAATCAACACCAATTAATAACATAGTAAAAGGTTTATCTAAAGAAGAAGTTTCACTTTTAATATTTTCTTCTTTTGAAACATATTCTTTAGAAGTCTCATATAAAATAACAGTATCTTCTTCAATATTCTCATATCCTTCTAAAGTATAAAACATATCAATATAATTTGAACTAAAGAATGCTGCTTCAATTTCTCTATTCTTTAAAGCATGAAGTAATTCCATAGTAGAATTATATTTAACTATTTTATTATTATTTTCTAACTTTAAATCACCAATAATTTCTTTAGGAAGAACATATCCTTCAATATCATTTACATCTTCAATAATACCAATTTTATTATCTTTTAAATCTTTGTAAGTTTTAAGTGTTTTATCATAGCTAACTAAACTACTATAATACACACTTTTATCTTTATTATAAGAATTTAAAGCAACATATATTTTATTCAAATAATAAAATCCAGTAAATTCTATTCCTACAATTAATAATGTAAAAACGATTAATGCTACAAATGATTTAGTATTTTTCTTTTTAATACTATTTAATAATAAATAGGATAGAAGTAAGAAAAAATAAATCAATATGATAGTTCCAAGTACTCTATAAAATGTTTCAACACCTTTATAAAGTACTAATGCATAAATAATAAAACCTAAGCCTAGTAATTGTAATATGATAAGTAAAACTGTTACTAAAGCTCTAAATAATTTTTTCTTTTTCATAAATATCACTTTCTATTCATCATCATTTTCTAATTCTTTATCTTCTTCTTTATTTTTCTTTTTATCTTTATCCTTTTTATTATTTTTTTCTTTTTTCTCTTTTTTTATTCTTTCATCTTCTTTATTCTTTTTTATATCTTTTTCTATATCAATCATTATTTTCTTTCTTTTTTTATCTTTTTTAATTTTAGAAAATAACATACATATAAGTATTAAAACAACTACACATGATTCAGCAAGTAATATAAATATTATCTTTTTATAAGAATCTGATTTTTCCTTATATAAATTTTCAAATTCACTTGAATATGTTATTAATGTATTTAGTTTTTCATCATAGATATAATAGTCATCTTTACCATCACCTAAATTTCTAGCATGAACAATAGAGTAGTTACTATTATCTGTTTTCATAGCTTGAAATTCAATATCATTTATTTTAACATTAGTTTTTTTATATGTACCTCCAAAATCTTTGTCTATATTTAATGGATATATTTTTATTTGATTTAATTTTACCTCATTATAAGAACTATATTTATTATTTTTTTCATCATATAAGAATAATTTAATATCTCCATCACTATTTTTTAAACCAACTAGAGTAAAATTATTTACATCATTATAGAATGCTGGGATTTTTTGATCATTTATTGTTATTTCTTTCTTTTCATAGTCACTTGGACATTCTAAATTACTTTCTCTTTTAACAACTATATATTTATTGTTATCTATTTCTACTTCAATAGGATTAGGATCAGTTACATTAACAGTAATTGTATATGTTCTAGTACTTCCATTTTCAGCAGTAACTACTATATTTATTTTATTATCACCTTCAGAAACATCATGATTACCACAACCACTTGCAGAAGCTTTACTATCTGTTAATGAACATTTAATGTTTACTGATGTCGTATTACTATCAGCATTAGCTGTATAATTTAATGTATCACTTTTAAATGAAGGACTTAATTCTAATCCATCAATACTTAAAGATTTTAATGTATTTACTTTAGAGTAGGAAGCTTCAAGTTCAGCTTGAGTAATTACTTTAATTGTTTTACTTCCAATTGATAAAGATAATTTTGATTCATCCCATGCAAGTGCACCAGCACTTTTAACACTTATGTTACTACTACCAGTACCAATTGCTTTAAATTTATATGTATAAGATTTAGATTTAATTTTTCCATCTCCAACATCAGCAATAGATGATTCACCAGATATCATTTTAAGTTTTTTAGAGTCATAACTAGGTGTAAATTCCCAAGAACCAAGTAATCCACCAGAAGATATTTTAATTGTTACTGTAAATTCCTTTCCAACAACTATTCTACTTGTACCTGATGTAACACTAATTGATGCAGAAGCAGCATTAACAACTAATGTACCACTTATCATAATAAGTGTACTAACAATTATTAAACTCAAATATTTAAATACTTTTTTCATTTAATCCTCCTTATAAAGATTGAGCCACTTTTATATGTTTTTGTATTTGTAATAAATCAAGAATGGTAACTTTACCATCACCAGAAGTATCACCAGCCATTAAGTATTCACCACTTAATGTTCCAACTCCCTTAATATGTTTTTGAACTTGTAATAAATCAAGAATAGTAATTTTACCATCACCAGAAGTATCACCTTTAACTGATAAAGTATATGTTTTAGATTCAATACTTGTTTCAATTTGTAATTTAAATCCTGTACCAATTATTGTATTATCATTAACATTATTATTTTTAGCATCAGTTATAGTAACGCTTTTAGCTCCTGATTTAAATAAAGCAGTTCTTAATGTAGCAATAGTAGTATTATTTTTTAATTTAGTAGCATAATTTCCATTAACACTTAAAGCTGCATTTCCTATAGCTTGTTCACAAGTAGTTGTATCATCAACTTTATGTACTGATAAAGTATATTTTTTAATTTCACCACTTTGTGCTTTTACAGTTATTGTTAAGTCACTTTCATCAGTTAATAATTCAATTTCGCCATTTCCACTTACTGTAGCTAAGCTACTACTAGAAGTAGCAATAATATTTATTTTAGTTGTTGCTTTTGGAATGTATACGTCATACGTTAATACATCACTATCAAAAGCAGGAGTAATATCAAAACCTTCTACAGAAAGATTTGATAAATCATTATTAGTATCACCTGAATTAGGTAGAGAAGAGTAAGCAGGCATATTATTATATACTGGAATTTCAAATATATAATTATTATTTACTACGTTAGCTTTAACATAAGAATTAAATGCTGTATTTCCTTCAATTGCTGGAGCTTGAATATTTGTTTGGTATTGATGTGTATAAGTATTGTAATAAGCATCAGGTGAAACATTAAACTTTTGATAATATAAAGTTCCTTGTCCTTTATTAATATATCCATTAGCTAAAAAACTACTTCCTTCAGTAATAGATGTCTCAATATTGTTCCATAATTCACCATCTCTATTAATTAATTTAGCTGCATAGGCAAGTCCTCTAGTAATTGAACTATATTTAACACCATCAATTGTTTCTTCATAAGCACCAATATTAAAGAAATTATAAAATCCACTATATTTTTGTCCTTTAAAAGTAAATTCGCATCCATTAGTAGAATCGCTTCCATTAAGACCAACTTCAAGTCTAATTCTACTTGCTATATGAACAGGACTAATTTTATTTTTACTTCCTGCATTAACCATGGCATTGGTATAAGCATCATCTGATAACTTACCACCTTGAAATATTGCTTTAACTAGTGAAGGATATTTTTCAACTAAACTATCATCATAATCAAGTTTTTCAAAAGCAAATATACGTTTATCGGTTAACCAGTTTCTAGGATCCATATAAAAAGCTATCACTTGCTCATTAACTTTATACCATCCACCTTTTTCAGCCATTACATTAGATGTCCTATAATTATCATTTGTTGTTTGCATATAGTTTTTACCAGCTTCACTACTAACAGAGGCAGAAAAATCTAAATTAGTATTTTTAGCAATGAAATTCCAATTAGGATATTTATTATGTAAGTAAACTAGGTAAGGCAAATATGAATCAGGAAATCCAGCTTCTTTTAATACTTTTTCATATTCACTATCGCTAGCAGTTATGTCCTTCTTTTTATCAACATAAGTTGAACAAATGTATCCAGTTGCATCACCATAATATCTTATCTTGTACCATGTATTTGATGAACATCCGGAATTATTTTTATTTATTTGTTCTAAAATTTCAACATTAACCCCTAAAGAAAGAGTGTCTACATTTTTTGAACTAGTAGTTGTATCTTGTCTTATACTAACATTATTTCCACTAACTCGAGCACTATAGTCAACAACATTAATATTATCAAAAGAAGTATCAATAAATTTAACGTATGTACTACAAACATAACCAATCTTGTCATTATAACTGATTTTATACCATTTTTTATTACATCCTTCACCAGTATATAATGTTTTATCTATAACACTAATTGATGTATTGCTATTAAGCGTAAATATTGCATCATTATTAGTTCCAGCACCGCTTCTTATTCTAACAGTATTTCCTGTTATTACTGCATCATAAGAAGCATATATTCTAAAAGGAATACAAAAGAAAAAAATAGAGAATAATAATATTGTAATGGTATTTTTCTTCATATATTAATCCTTTCCATTCTTAATTATCATATATATTATAGCAAATCTAATCACTTTACGCTTGAAATATGACTAAATTTGGTGTAACTTTACATAATTATAGAAAAATATTATTAATTGTTTTATAATTAAGAAAAGGAAGTGATTTAATGGCTTTTGAAGTTAATGGACACAATATTTTTCTTATAGTAAGTATTTGTTTTTTATCTTCTTTAATATTTGTAGAAATAATGAGAAGAGTGGCTACATTTTTAAAAGTATTAGATATTCCAAATGAAAAGAGAAAAATTCAAAAAGAACCGGTTCCACTATTAGGAGGAATAGGAATATTCTTGGCATTCTTACTTGGATATATGCTTTTTGCTCCAAAGAATGATTTAATGTTATCAATATTAATATCAGCATTTTTAATAATGTTGCTTGGTTTATTTGATGATATGACTAAATGTGAAACACCTATGCCTAATAAATATAAAGTAATTGTTCAAGTTGTAGTTGCATGTATTGTAGTATTTTATGGTGGATTAGAACTTGAAAAGGCAAGCATCTTTGGAACTATGATTCACTTTGGTATATTTTCAAAGCCATTATCAATTATTGTAATTGTAGCTACTATAAATGCAATTAATTTAATAGATGGATTAGATGGCTTATGTGCAGGGATTTCGTCTATATATTTTTTAACTATATCTATAATAGGATTTATATTAAATAAGTTTGGCGGTTTAGATATAATATTAAGTTTAATTATGTTAGGTTCTACACTTGGATATTTAGTACATAATTTTCCACCAGCTAAAATATATCAAGGAGATGCAGGAAGTACATTTTTAGGTTTGATGATTTCAGTAATTTTCTTACTTGGATTTAAAACAACAACATTAACTTCACTAATAATTCCTTTATTAATACTTGCTATCCCTATTATGGATACTTTATTTGCTATAATAAGAAGAAAATTAAAAGGACAAAGTATTGATCATGCAGATAAAGAACATATACATCATCAATTATTAAAAAAGTTGTCAAAGAAAAGTACACTTTTAGTAATATACGCAATTAACATTTTATTTTCACTAACAACAATACTTTACACACTTGGAAATAAAAAAGAATTAATTATTTGTTATATTCTGTTAGTTTTTATAGTACTATTCTTAGTATTTAAAACCAATGTTATATTTGAAAGAAAACCTAAAAAGAATAAGTAAATTATTCTTTTTTGTTTATAATAAAGTGTTAACATCTATTATTTTATATGATAAAATCTATGCAAACAAAAGGATATGTGTATGAAAAAAGTTGTTAGTTTATCATATATACGACGTATGGTATTTACACTTGAGGAAGAATGGTAAAATGTTCTGATGCAAGTGGTTTTGATGTCGCTTATGTCCATATGATTAAATTAATAATTTGATATATAGTATAATTTATGACCTATGTGATCAAGTACATAGGTTTTTTAATTTATTTAAGGAGAAATTATGAAAGGAGAAATTATTAAAACATAAAAAACTATAGAAGAATTTGAAAAATTATTTAATTATATAAAAGAAAAATATAGTAATTTAAACATAACAGAATATGAATTTAAAAATATCAAAACAGACTTAAGAATAACTTTGTTTATTACTAGTGATGAAGAAATAGATAGTATTTATTTAGAAAAGAAAGAAAATACTTTTATCGCAGATTCATGTTCAAGAGAAATACAATCAGCACCAGCAAAATTAGTTTTAAGATAATATTAATGTACATAAAATGGAAGAATAATCAAAATTCTTCTTTTTTTATTTTGTTATGGTATAATCAATATGGAGGTTATTATGAACATAGGAATACTAGGTCCGGGGGCATATGGTCTAGCACTTGCAAACATTATAGTTAAGAATAATCATAATGTTACAATGTGGTCTTTTGATCCAAAAGAAAAAGAAGAATTAATAACAACAAGGAAAAGCCAAAAATTAAAAGACTATATTATTCCACAAAATATTAACATAACAAATGATATGGAAGAAACAGTCAAAAATAAAGATTTAGTAATAATTGCAGTACCAGCTTTTTCATTCGAAACAACTATAAAAAACATGAAAAAGTATATAAATAAAAAAACTTCAGTTGTAATAGCAACAAAAGGTATACAAAATGACACGTGCCTATTTTTAAATGAAGTTTTTGAAAATAATTTATCAAATAAACTTGGTATTATTTCTGGACCAACATTCGCAGATGATATGATAAATAATGTTCCTATTGGATTAACTATTGCAACAAAACACGTAGATGTTGAAAAGAAAGTAAGAAGATGCTTTCAAAATGAATTAACAAAATTCAAAAGAACTGAAGATGTCATCGGAGTAGAAGTTTGTGCAAGTATTAAAAATGTTATGGCTATAGCTTCAGGAATGTTAGAGGGTATGAATGCATTACCATCAACAAAAGCACTGTTTTTAACAGAAATAATAAATGATATAAAAGAATTAATAACCAAATTAAGTGGAAATGAAAAAACTATTCTTTCTTTTGCAGGAATAGGTGATATAATAATGACTTGTACATCAACAACATCTAGAAATTATAGTTTTGGTGTTTTATTGGGAAAAGGAACATCTAAAAAAGAAATGGATGAGTACCTTAAAAACACAACTGTAGAAGGTATGTACACATTACAATCAATATATAAATTAATTCATAAGAAAAGAATCAAAATGCCTATAATAGACTTGATAAAAGATATCACAGAAGGTAAAAAAGAAAAAGAAGATTTGTTAAAATTTTTAATAACTAAATATGGAGAATAACATGGAGAAAAAATATAAATTAAGTGTAATAATTCCGATTTACAATGTTGAAAAATATTTGGAAGAAACTCTTAAATCGGTAATAGAACAAACCTTAGGATTTGAAAATAATATAGAAATGATACTTGTTAATGATGGCAGTCCAGATAATAGTGAAGAGATTTGCCTAAGATATAAAGAAAAATACCCAGAGAATATTGTTTATATTAAACAAAAAAATGGTGGAGTAAGTTCCGCAAGAAATACTGGAGCAAAAGTTGCAAGAGGAGAATATATAAACTTTTTAGATTCAGATGATAAATTATCTAAAAACGCTTATAAAAGAGCTGTAGAACTACTTGATCAAAACAAAAACATTAACATTGCAACACTAAGAATAAAATTTTTTGATGCTAGAAAAGGATATCATAATTTAGATTACAAATTTTCTAAAGGAACAAGAATAGTAGAATTAGAAAAAGATCCTAACAATTTGATTTATCATATTATAGCATCTATACTAAGAAATTCAGAAGCAAAAAAATATCAATTTGATACAAACATTGCAATTTCAGAAGATATGAAATTTTTGGCAAATTATTTATTCAATAATAGAAAAGTGATTATAGTAGCTGATGAAATATATTATTATAGAAAAAGAAAAGAAGAAGATTCAGCTATTCAAACATCAAAAACAAAAAAAACTTATTACATTAATACATTAAAATACTGTTATGAATATGTAGTAGAATTAATGAAAAAAAGCAAAGAATTAAATCATTTTTATCAATATTTTCTTTCTTATGATTTACATTGGAGAATTTTTGGAGTAAATCTATCAGTTTTAGATGATAAAGAAAAAAAAGAATATATAGAAGAAATGAGAAAATTATATTCAGCATGTGATGACAATATAATACTTGATAGACATATAGAAACACCAATAGGTTTATCAAAAAATATGAGAGCAATAGAATTTAAATATGGTAAATCAATAGTGAATGATATAAAATTGAAAAATAATGATTTATATTTTAATGATAAGTTATTAGTAACAAACAAACAATTAACATTAGAAGTATATTATTTAAATATTTATCAGAATCATTTAATAGTAAATGTAAGTTTTAATTTGTTTTTAAATTGTGAATGGGATATATATTTAAAAGATAATAATAATGAATATCATAAAATGAAAAAAAGTAAATTTAATGATTCAAAAAATTTATTCTCATATGATAATGAATATTATATAAACTTTTATGAAATAAAAATTGATTTAAAAAATATAAGAACTCTAGAATTTTTTATTAAAATTGATAACAAATATGTAAAAATAACGCCATTTTTTAATAGATATTCTCGTTTAAATAATTTAAAAAATTGTTATTTTAAAAAGAATAACTATACTATATATCATGAAAATAATAAAATAATTATCAATGGAAAAAAGAAAATGTTATTCTTTAAATATATGTATGAATTATTATTTAAACAAAAGGAAATCATGCCATTTGGTTTAATTATGCTACACTTTATAACTTATCCATTTACTAGAAAAAAGAATTGGATTATTAGTGACAGGTATGATGTAGCTGGTGATAATGGAGAATGGATGTTTAAATATATAAGAAAACATAATTCAAAAAAGAACATTTACTTTGGTCTTGGAAAAAATTCAAAAGATGTAAAACGTATGTCTAAATATGGTAAAATCATTTACTTTAATACAATTGATTATTATTTAAAATATTTAAATAGTGAATTTGTAATATCATCTCATATTGATAATTATATTCATAAACCATATGGCAAAAAACAAGTATACGTTAATCCTTTTTTGGATAGAAAATATGTTTTCCTTCAACATGGAGTAATAAAAGAGGATATAAGTGGCTGGCTATATAAATATGGAAGATATGCAGATCTATTTATATGCTCTGCTAAAATGGAATATGATTCATTATTAAATGGTTGCTATTTATATGATAGCGATACTGTAAAATTGACTGGTATGGCAAGATATGATAACTTAATAAAAAATAATGTTAAAGAAGAAAATTTAATAGCATTAATGCCAACTTGGAGATCTACATTAGTAGGATCTATTATAACTGGAACACAAGGCAGAAACTATAACCCAAAATTTAAAGAATCAGAGTACTATAAGTTCTACAATGGTTTAATTAATGATGAAAGAATTATTGATAGCTTAAAGCGCAATAACTATAAAATATTGTTTTGTGTTCATCCATCACTTAAAAATCAATTGAAAGATTTCGAGGGTAACAAATATGTAGAAACGACAGTATATGTAGATTATCCAACAGTATTTAAAAAATCTAAGTTAATGATAACTGATTATTCAAGTGTGTTTTTTGATTTTGCTTATTTAAAGAAACCTATAATTTATTCCCAATTTGATAAATCATATTTACATTTAATTCATTCAATTCATACTACTGGTAAAGACTATTTTGATTTTGAAAAGATGGGATTTGGTCCAGTTACTAAAAATTATGAAGAAACTGTACATGAGATAGTAAAAGCAATAGATAATGGTTGTAAAACAGATAAGAAATATATAAGTAGAGTAAATAGTTTCTTTAAATACTTTGACGATAATAATTGTAAAAGAATATATGAAGAAATACTAAAAAAACAAGAATAGGTGCTATATGAAAAAGGAAAAAATATCAGTTGTGATGCCAGTTTATAATACAGAAAAATATTTAAAAAAAAGTATAGAATCAGTATTAAATCAAACATACGATAATATTGAACTAATTATAATAAACGATGGCTCAACAGATAAGAGCGAAAAAATTATTAAAAATTATTTAAATAGAAAAAATATTATATATAAAAAAATAAATAATTCAGGAGTAGCTCATGCAAGAAACATAGGATTATCTCTTTGCAGTGGAAAATATATTGCATTTATAGATAGTGATGACTATATTAGCAAAGAAATGTATGAAAAATTATATAACAAAATGATAGAAGCAAATAGTGATATAGTATTCTGTGCTTATAACAAAGTATATTCTGATCATATCAAATCTATTTTTCCACAAAATAAAACAGTTTTCGAAAATTCTGTAATAAATTCCAAAAATATATTATTAAATTCTACACCATATATACATTTAAAATTATTCAAAAAAGAATTAATAGAAAAAAATAAAATCACTTTTGATGAAGAATTAAGAATATTTGAAGATTTATTATTTTGCTATAAGTTATTCTTACTTGCTAACAAAATATCATATGTAGATGAAGCATTATATAATTACAATTGCACAAATGAACATTCATTAACAAATAAATTTACAAATAAAATGCTTGATGTATTTATTGCTTTAGATAGACTAAAAGAATTTGCGGAAAGCAAATATTCAAATAAACTGGAAAAACAACTTGAATATATATCAATAAAACATATATCTTTAAGATTTACAAGTAAGACAACTGATAAAAAATCTTTATTAGAATATGTTGATAAATCATTTGAATATTTAAGAGTTATTTATCCAAATTATAAAAAAAATGTTTATTATAAAGGAATAAAAGGCTTTATCAAAAAAAATAAATTACTAGTAAAATCATTAGTCTTTATAAACAATCTCTAGGAGGTTTTGATGAAAAAATATTTATTATTAATACTATTATTTATATTTAAGTGGCATTTAAGAATAATTTATTTCTTTATTAAATTATTTACTAAACAAAAGAAACAAGTTTTCTTTCTAAGTAGACAATTTGATGAAATACCACTAAACTATCAAATGTTAATAGATGAACTCAAAAAAGATAATATAGAAGTTAAAGTAATATGCAAAAAAGTATCATCTGGAGTTAATTCAGTAGTAAGAAATGAAAAGAAAAATAGAAAGTCAAATAATGAATTAACTTCATCAATAAATTATTATTTTAATTTATATAAACAAATGGTTTATGCTTCAACATCTAAAGTAATAATAGTAGATGGATATAATATAGTAACAAGTTTACTAAATCACAAAAAGAATACTAAAATAATTCAATTATGGCATGCTCTAGCAGCAATAAAAAAGTTTGGCTATCAAACAATTGGTTATCCGGATGGAATGAATCCAAGTATAGCAAAAATGTTATGCATGCATAAAAATTATGATTATGTAATTAGTGGTTCAAAAGCAATGAATAAATATTTTGCAGAAGCATTTAATGTAGATGTTAATAAAGTAAAAGAAATAGGTACACCTACAATAGATTATTTATTACAAAAAGATTTATTTACAGAGAAAAAAATATATAAAGAATATCCGCAAATGAAGAAAAAACTAAATATATTATACTCTCCAACATTTAGAAGTGATGGAAGAGATAATACACAAGAAGTAATAGATAAATTTGATACTAAAAAATATAATTTGATATTAACTTTCCATCCCAAAAATGAAATAAAAGTTAATAAAGATGTTATATGTGTAGATAGAAATAAATTTTTAACATTTGATATTTTAAAAATTGTAGATTATGTAATAACAGACTATTCAGCATTAGCGATGGATGCATGTGTATTAAATAAAAAATTAATGTTTTATGTTTATGATTATGAACAATATAAAAAAGAAAATGGTATTAATATAGATTTATTTAAAGAATTACCTAATTGTACATCTAAAGATATAACTGATTTAATTAATATATTAGATAATAATAGTTATAATGAAAAAGAATATCAAAAATTCAGAAATAAATTTATAACAAACTTAAATGGTGGAAGTACTAAAGAATTAATTCAATTAATAGAGGAGAACTTATGAAAAAAATAAGAATATTTTTGGTCAATTTAGCAAAGAAAAATAAAACATTAAGAATATTTTTTAGAAATACTTTAAATCTTAAAAATAAATTAAAATATTCTTATTACAAAACTAAATATAAAATGGATGATAAAACTATTTTGTTTGAAGCATTTGGTGGTAGAAATTATACTTGTTCTCCAAAAGCAATATATGAAAAAATGCTAACTATGAAAGAATTCAAAGATTATACATTTGTATGGTCATTTATAGATCCTAGTAAACATGAAGTTAAAAAAGATAAAAGATTAAAGATAATAAAATCAAAGAGTAAAGAATATTATAAATATATGTCTATATCTAAATATTGGATAGTTAACTCAATTATTGAAGAAGGAATAACTAAAAAGAAAAATCAAGTTTATGTTCAATGTTGGCATGGAACACCATTAAAAAAATTAAGATATGATATTGTTGTTAATGGAGCATCACTAAATTCAGTAGATGAAATTAGAAAAAGAAATGATATTGATGCTAAAAAGTTTGATTACTTTATTTCTCCAAGCAAATATTGTACAGAAAAATTTACTAGTGCATTTAACTTAAAAGCTTTAGGAAAAGAAAATATTATTATTGAAGAAGGATATCCTAGAAATGATTTTCTATTTAATAAAACAAAAAAAGATATAGATAGAATTAAAAAGAAATTAGGTTTACCATTAGATAAAAAAGTTATATTTTATTTACCAACTTTTAGAGATAATCAACATACATCAGGAGTAGGATATACATATAAATTAGGAATAGATTTTGATAGTCTTAAAAAGAAATTTTCTAAAGAATATGTTATTCTATTTAGCCCACACTATTTTATTGAAAATAGTATTGATTTAACAAAATATAAAGGATTTATTTTTAACGTAGCAAGATATGATGAAATAAATGAATTATACTTAGTAAGCGATATTATAATGACAGATTATTCAAGTGTATTTTTTGATTACGCTAATCTAAAAAGACCAATGCTTTTCTATATGTATGATATAGATGATTATAAAGGTAATTTAAGAGATTTTTATATTTCTTTAGATGAATTACCTGGTCAAATAGCTCAAACTCAAGATGAGTTAGAAAATAATCTAAAAAATATTGATAAAGAATTTAAGAAAAACAAAGAAAAATATGAAAAGTTTAATGAAAAATATAATTATCTAGATGATGGTAATGCTAGTGAAAGAGTAATAAAAGTAATATTTAAGGAGATGTTTAAATGAAAAGAGTTTTAACTTATGGGACATATGATTTAATAACACCAGGTCATATTCAACACTTAAAAGAATCAAAAGAAATGGGAGATTATCTAATAGTTGGTTTATCAACAGATGAATTCAATGCTATTAAACATAAACAATCATATCTTTCATATGAAGAAAGAAAAATTGTTATGGAAGCAATTAAATATGTTGATGAAGTTATTCCGGAAAAAGATTGGGATCAAAAACCAGAAGATATTAAAAAATATAATATTGATATTTTAACAATGGGAAGCGATTGGGAAGGAAATCCTAAGTTTGAATATTTAAAAGAATATTGTGATATTAGATTTACAAAAAGACCATTTATATGGTCATCAACAGCATTTAGAAAAAAAGTAGATGAATATGCTAAAGAAATGGAAAAAGAATCAAATTAATATTAAATGAAAGAGTTTCTTTCATTTTTTATTTATAGAATTAACAATTGAGATTATTATAATATTATGATAAAATTGTAATGAACTTGAGGAGAAAATAATGAAAAGATTTATAAATGATTTAAAGAAATATAAAAATTATATTATATATTCTACAAGAGCAGAAATTAAAAATGAAGTTATAAATTCATATTTAGGTTCATTATGGTTAATATTAGAACCACTTGCTTTTATGTTAATATATTATTTTATTGGAGCAATAATATTCAAATCAAATGTTGAATACTTTCCAGTATTTGTATTTATTGGTTTATCAATATGGAATTTCTTTAATAAATGTGTAGTGGTTAGTGTAAAATTAGTAGCTTCTAACAGAGATACGGTTACAAAAGTATATTTGCCTAAATTTGTATTATTGTTAATTAAAATGGGAGTTAATTTATTTAAAATGATTGTTTCATTCCTTTTAGTAGCAATATTTATGATATTCTATCGTGTTCCAATTTCATGGAATATATTATGGTTTATTCCAATAATTATTACAGTTATTATATTTACTTTTGGAGTTTGTACAATAGTTATGCACTTTGGAGTATTCGCAGAAGATTTAGTAAATTTAGTAAACATAGCTATGAAAATGATATTTTATTTAACAGGTGTATTTTTTGATTTAAGTACAAAAATTCATAATGTTGTTTATAGAACAATTTTATTAGATTTAAATCCAATAGCAAACTTTATATATAATTTAAGGAATGTTATGATTTATAGTACACATCCAGTAGGAATGTGGACACTACTTTGGTTCTTTGTAGGAGCAGGATTAAGTGTACTTGGAATTAATACTATTTATAAATATGAAAATACATATGTAAAGGTGATGAAATAATGAAAAAAGAAGAAATAGCAATAACAGTAAAAGATTTGCATGTGTACTATAGAGATATGAAAAGATTTTCTCTTAAACGTAGTGGAGTAAAAGGAAGAGGAAGTGGAAAAATATTTAAAGCTTTAAAAGGAGTATCATTTGAAGTACCAAAAGGTCAAATATTAGGCATTTGTGGAAAAAATGGTAGTGGAAAATCAACTCTTTTAAGAGCAATATCAGGAATATTTAGTCCAGACTCTGGAAGTATTAATTTACATGGAAATACTATTTCACTATTATCAATTGGAGTAGGTTTTCAAAAGAAACTAACTGGTTATGAAAATATATATTTAAGTGGAATGCTTCTTGGTTATTCAAAAGAACAAATAGATGAGAAAGTAGATGAAATAATTGAATTCTCAGAACTAGGAGATTTTGTTTATAAACCAGTAAGTAGTTATTCAAGTGGTATGTATTCAAAATTAGCTTTCTCAATAACAGCAATTTTAGAAACAGATATAATGTTGATAGATGAAGTATTAAGTGTTGGAGACATTCACTTTAAAGAAAAAAGCTATAACAAGATGAAAGAATTAATAAGTGATTCAGATAGAACAGTAGTAATAGTATCTCATAGTACTAAAACAATAGTTGAACTATGCGATAAAGTGATTTGGCTACATGATGGTTTAATCAAAGATGAAGGTAAACCAGAAGAAATAATGGAAAAATATGAATCATTTATGAGACAAGACTAAAACTATAAAAAAATAGTTTTTTTAATTTAAAAAATTTGATAAAATATTATTGGTGATAATATGAATATTTATGATTTTGATAATACTATTTATGACGGAGATTCAAATAAAGATATAATTAAATATGCTTTTAAGAAATATCCTGGATTAGTATTTAAAACCCTTAGAAAAACAAAGAAAATGAACAAAGAATATAAAAGAGGTTTAGTAGAATTTGAAAGAGTTAAAGAAACAATGCTTTCATTTATATTTCAAATAGAAAATTATCCTAAATTTATTAATGATTTTGTTGATTCTCATGTAAAAAAAATTAAACCATGGTACATGGCTAGAAAAACAGAAAATGATGTTATAATTAGTGCTTCATACGAGATATGGGTTGGAGTATTTGCAAGCAGATTAGGTGTTAAAAATGTAATCGCAACACGTACTGATGCTGAAGGAAAAATACTTGGTAGAAATTGTAAAGGTGAAGAGAAAATAAAAAGATTATATGAAATACTTCCAGCAGCACAAGTAGCATCAGCTTATTCAGATGATGAAAGTGATGTTCCACTTTTAAATATAGCTACACGTGCATATGTAATAAAAGGTAATAAAATGTCAACATATTTTAAAGGGTATAAATTTTAGCATGTTAACCAAAAATGGTTGACATGTTTTATGATTTAGTGTATATTATATAAAGCAAAGAGAAAGGAGAAGATTAAAATGGCAGTAAAAATTAGACTTAAAAGAATGGGCGCTAAAAAAAGACCTTATTATCGTTTAGTAGTAGCTGATTCAAGAGCTAAAAGAGATGGTAATGTAATTGAATCTATTGGAACTTATATGCCTTTAGAAGCAGAAAAATATAATGTTAACAAAGAATCTGCATTAAAATGGCTTAAGGAAGGAGCTCAACCTACAGATACAGCTAAAAATATTTTAAGCGAAGTAGGTGTTATGGAAGAATTCCATAATTCTAAAAATAATAAGTAATGAATTTAGTAGAATTCTCTGAGTTAATTGTTAAAAAACTAGTTAAAGAACCAGATCTAGTAAAAGTTGAAGAATTCGAAGATGGAGATAATACAGTTATCGAAATAGTAGTTTCTGAAGAAGATATGGGTCGTGTAATTGGTAAAAAAGGTAAAATTGCCACAAGTATTAAAACTTTAATACAAGCAAAAGCCTATAATGAGGGAAATAACAAAGTTAAAGTAAATATAGATTCATTTTAGGACTAAAAAAGTCCTTTTATTTTGACTTTAAATATGATACAATAATGCACATAAAAGGTGATTTTATGAGTAAAAATTATGTATTTTACTTAAATAATTCAATAATAAAACAAATAAATGCAAACAATGAAATTAGAAACATAATATTTAATTATCCACATAGAATAGGAAAAACTGATATAGTGTGTTTTAACTTTATAATTAATTCAAATAATATTAGTGGAAGTTTAAGTGAGTTTAATAACAAAATATGTTTGAATTATTCTGATGGTAAAACATACTTTAGTGATTATTTTGAATATAATGATGATATTAAATTGGTAAGAAAATCAATGATTATGAATTCTAGAGGAGAATATACATTTGAAGAAAATATTATAGGAGAAGAAAAATATCTTCAATTAGAAAGGAAATAAAAATGTTTACAAATGAAGAAGAAATATTATTAGAACAATATTTTCCATATGAAAATATGGATTTAGAAGAAAGAGACTATTATTTAAATCTATTACTTCATACTAAAGACATAGGTGATAGTGACACCCTTGAAAAGAATCCTACATTTGATATAGTAACTATGTCATTAAAGAAAACACCTGACTACATAACTTTTAATGGAGCTGTTGCTAATAATGAAGAGAACAGATTAGTTGATGGTATAATTGTAAAAAAAGGAAATAGTTATACAATTATAAGTAATATATATAGATTTAATGAATTTTTAGATGATGAAGATAAAGATTATAGTGTTACAGATAAATTCACATTCAAAGGTGATAAATTATACAGAAAAACAATATATAGATCAGGTAAATACTTTGAAATGGAATATGATGCATTTTCACTAGATCCTATTGAAAAACTAAAAAATGAAAAAACAGCATTAATGATGGGGAAATCAAAAAAATAAGTTATTTGTATAACTTATTTTTAATTTTTATTAATATTAAAGATATGGCTATAATTAACAATACTATCATAGTAAATGATGCAGGTAACCAAACATATTCTAATGAATCTATAAATGTATTATTCATAAAGAAAATAGTAGGAATTAAAAATGTAATAATAAATAATAGATATTTCATATATTTAAAAGATTTATTTTTTAAATTAAGTGTATCTTTTAAAGTATTAAATGTGCAAAGTAAATTAATAGATGTTGCATTAATAATATAAATAACCCATAACATAATACTTACGTTTTCAAAAGATTCAATAAAATTAAATAGACTTATCTTTTTTAAAACAGTATATAATGGATAATCAAATATATTACATAATTCAATACCAAATACACCTAGTGTTGTTCCAATACTTAAAAATAAAATCAATAATGAAAATAAATGAGCAAGTATAAAATATTTAGAAAAATTATCCTTATCACTAATTTGATCAAATTTACAAGCATATATATTAACAATCGGAACAGAAAAATATAATGCAAATACAAAAGAAGCTTTAGCTATATCTTTTACATTAAAATTTGTTATAGGTAAATAATTATCAATTTCAATTTGACCAAATAAAGCAAAAATATCGAATAAGAAAATAAATGTGGCTACATAAAATGACAGAGTAGATACTCTTGTAGTTGCTTCTATTCCTTTACTTGCAATATTAAATGTACAAAATAATACAGCAAGTAAAACTAATTTTTTTGATGTTTCAACTAAATATTGTGAACATATAAATGATGTCAATCTATATGTCATAAAAATGTAAATCGACAAAGTACAAATTGAAAATAAAATGTTAACTATAAAAGAAGATTTATTGTAAATATATTTCATTTTTTGAGCAAGTGAAAGTTCAGGTTTAGCTTTAAAAAACTTAAGAATTATTGTAGTGAAAATTGTACTCAATAAGTATCCGATTATCATAGCAATTAAAGTAGATGTTTTAGCAGTATTTAATATATACGAACTATATATACCATAAAAAGATGCTCCGCTTAAAGCAATTACATTTGTACATAAACCAAAACTATTTATTTTTTCTTCCTTTTTCATTTTCTCATTTCTCCAATAGAACTAATAGTGGAATTACTATTAACTTTAACATTTATATTTTTTAAATTATCATTCCAATTATTTTTTTTAAAGCCAAAATAATTTTTATCATGCTTATATATATAATTACCTATACCAATAAAATCAGTTTGTTTATCTTTTAGAATATTTATCAGATTCATAATATTATTATTAATTTCTTTATCTATAAGAGTATTTAATTTATCTATGGATTCTTCTTTATTTAAATCATACTTACAATTATAAGTATTTATTTTTGTATCTAACTTTATGTTTATTTGAAATTTATTATCTTTCCATTTATATTTAGTTTTATAATTATTTATTGTTATATAAAACTTTTCTTTTCCACAATCTATCTCTAAAGTAGTTTTATCTAATGTATTAGAAATTAAATTATAATAAATAGATTCATTTTGTTCTAAAATTACTTCATTATTTTCTTCATCGAAAACAATTAAATTTTTCAAATATACTGTTTTTTTACCATCATTTTCTTTTATATCAATTTCTGGATATATTTGACTAATACCTTTTTCATATTTCTTGTACATTAATTCTAAAAACGTAAGAGAATAAGAACTAGAAAAAACTTCTTTATTAAAATCTATCATCTTTTCTAAATACATAGATAGACCATCTTTATCATTAATTTTAAATAATTCATCTTTAATACTTGAATCAATTACATAAATATTAAAGTTCATTTTAGATTTAGGATCTCTTAAAAAATATTCATAATAGTTAGCATCACTCTTTATTGCATCTTTAGTTAATATTAAAGATTTTAAATGAGGTAAAAATAATTTTTTATTAGACATTTCTGATATTTTAGATAATCCTTCTTGAATACTAGGTGAAGTAGTTTCATATGTTTCAATTCTACTTTCTTTATCATTTACAATAGCTTCTGTATTAATTGTGAACATATTATCTTTATAATCTATTATTATTCCACTAACGATTATCATATCATTTATTTCAGAATAATCGTTACATCCACATAACATAGTCAAACAAATTAAAATTAAAATAATTTTTTTCATGATTCACCTTTATTTGTATTTTGTATTCTAAGTCCTTTTCTAATAAGTGTTTTTTTACTTTTTTTAATAACTGGAGCGATTGGAAACATGAATGGTTTACCAAAAGATTTAACATTACATAAGTTAGTAATTACATATATAAAACCAAATAAAATACCTATTATTCCAAATACACTAGATAATATCATTAATAAGTATCTATAAGCTCTAATAAAGGACTGAAAGTCATAATAAACAAAAAATATAGAACTTATAGCAGTAATCGCTACGACTATAACCATGATAGGTGAAACTATTCCAGCACTAACAGCTGCATCACCTAGTACAAGAGCACCAAGAATTGATAAAGATGTACCTCTTGATGATGGAGTTAACGCATCACCTTCATACAATATTTCAAATGTTAATATTAAGAGTAGTGCTTCAATAACAGCAGGAAAAGGCACACTTGCTCTTTGAATAGAAAAGTTAATAAGTAAACTAGTTGGAAGCATTTGTTGATCATAAGTAATTAAAGATAAATATATTCCAGGAGCAAATATAGTTATAAACAACGCTAATATCCTAATAACTTTAACAAAAGAAACAAAAAACTTTTTTTGATAATTATCTTCATCATAAAAAAAATAATCAAAGAAAAAAGTAGGTATTATTAATACACTATTAGAGTTTTCAGATAATATACATATTCTTCCTTCAGTTAAACATTTAGCTATAGAATCAGGCTTTTCAGTAGATTTAATAGTTGGAAAATCTGTTTTATTTTCGTTTCTAAGTAAGTCTTTTATATAATATGTATCCAGTATTTTATCCGATTTTATTTCACTTATTTTTTCAAGTGTATAATTTAAAAGTTCTTTATTAACTATATCATTCATATACATAACACATATTCTAGTTTTAGTTTTATCACCTAAAATAAACTCATTTAAATATAAATTTTTATCTTTAATTCTTTTTCTTATTAAACCAATATTAGTATTATAGTTTTCATTAAAAGAATCCTTAGGTCCTTTAATAGTAGGTTCACTAGATGGTTCACTAATGGAACGATCTAATGATGCTTTAGTTTCAAATGCTATTATTTCATTTTTATATATTAATACAGTAAATCCTTCAAATAAATAATCATATACTTTATCTTCTTTAATTTCAATAAAACTTATAGATGGAATATAATTCTTAATATCACTTTTTAATGATAATATATCATTTTTAATTAAACTTCTCTTAGCAATATAATCTAGAACATAATGATTACTTAATTCAGAAGAAGAAACAGTTTGAATATTTATAATATATATTTTGCCAAGTCCAAAAGAAACTTCTTTTAATTGAAGATCTATCATATGCGATTTAGAATTTTTTAATGTATTAATTATATTCATACAATTAGTATTCACCTTATTTTTTAAAAAATACAAAATTAAATTTTTGTCGTTACTTGTTGGTAAAAAATGAGAATTATATATTTTTTAATGAATAAAATACAAATGAGGTGAAAAAGACTTGACAAAAATTTGTTTTTCATATAAAATACAGACTCAATTAGAAAGAGTATTTTCTAAATTTTCTAAAATCAGGGGGGAGTAAAATGATTAGAAAGAAAATTGTTGCAATTTTTCTAACATTTGGTTTAGTTTTTACTAATGTTTTGTTTGTAAATGCTGATGGAACAAGAAGACTTATTAACTCAAAAACAGAAACAACTAAAGATGCATATGTTGACTTAACAAAAGAAGAAGCTATACTAAAGAAAGAAGAATTGGAAGCAAGTGATGGTGATGAATCAGAATTCAAAATCACAGCAGTAATTCGTTCATATGTTATAAAAACTGGAGAATATGAAGAAAAGAGAGAAACAAAAGTATTCGATACAGAAGAAGATGCATTAGCATATGTTAATGATTTAACTAATGATGGATTTGTGGTTAATGATAAATTAATACTACAAAATTCTCATACAGAACAAGTAGAACTAAATAAAGTATTTGAAACAGAAGAAGAAGCTAGCCAAGCATTATCTGATTTCATTGAAAAGTATAATTTAAATGAAAGTGCTGTAACAAGTAAAATTGTAAAAGTATACAATCCTGAAAAAAACAGTGAAAAGACTTTAATTGAAAAAGGTAGCACGGCATATGCAACAAAAGCAGCAGCATTAGCTGAAATTAAAAAAGTTGAAAGTGAAACAGATGATTACATCATAACAGGAGAAGTTGTAAATACTAAAAAAAGTACAGTATATACTGAAAACGTAGTTTCATCTCAATTTAATACAAAAAAAGAAGCAGAGGATTACATAGCTTCACTAAAGAAAGCCGGATATGATACATCAGGTTTAACAATTAATTTAGTAAATTTTGAAGAATCAATTTGGGGAGATGAAGTAGTTGTTAATCCAGGAAGTTCAGATAAAACAACATTTCAATATGGCCACTTTGATGTTACATTATTGTCAACATTTACTAAAATTGATACATTAGGTAATAAAACAAGTGTAACAGGAAGCATGGCAATTTCACAAGTAACAATTGCAGGTAAAAATGTTACTATGAACTTAACAAGTGATCCTAATCGTAATGATATAGAATATGCATCAACTAAAAGAAATAGTTTAAATGTTACAAATAAGTCACTTGTTAAAATAAAGGGAACAGTTACATTCGAAGAAAAAACTTTAGATTTTGAAGTAGAAGGATATTTAAGCGAAAAGCAAAATGCATGTGGTGGACAAGGAGATGGTAAAGGATTCGATTTAAAATTTGAATCAGTAACAATTCTTGAAAACAGGGTAATTGTTGATACAAAATTAGTAACTAAATATCAAGTAACAGGAAATAAAACTAAATCAGTTTCAAGTGAAAGTTATTATATTAATACGTATGAAACTATTAAAGGTTACGATTACAAAGTAGAAGCTTCATCTGAAATAAATGTTTTAGAAGATTCATATACATTAATATTATTTGCAAAAAAAGAAAAAACTGAAGAAAAATATGCATTAGATGTCACAAAAGAAACATATGTTTATGAAGATATAAAAGGAAATCTAATTGTTAAATATATAACTATTTTTGGTGAAACACTATCACCTGATGAAACATCAACTGAAAAAGTTGGAACTGATTATAAAACAGAAGCAAAAGAATTTGAATATTATAAATTAGTTGAAGTTAAAGGAAATGAAACTGGAAAATATATAGATGGAACTACTGAAGTTGTATATGTATATGAATTTGTAGGTGGAACCGGAGGAAATGATGATCCTGATTTCCCAGTTACTGGAGTAGAAACTAATAATATATTAGAATATACTTTATTAATTAGTTTAATTTCATTAATAGGTTCTATTATAATTAGAAAAAAAATAAACTAATGTTTAAAATTGAATGGTATTAACCATTCTTTTTATTTTAAAAAATATTTTCAATTGTAAAATAGTGTATTTTATGTTATTATTATTTCGATAATAGGAGTATATTTATGAACAATAATGTGGTATTAAAAATAGTAGATTACTCAAAAACATATGATGACAAAAAAATTATAAAAGATTTTGATTTGGAAGTCTATGAAGGAGAATTCGTAACTCTTTTAGGAAGTAGTGGAAGTGGTAAAACAACTATATTAAGAGCTATTTCTGGGATGGATATGAATCATGGTGGTAAAATATATATTGAAGGAAAAGATGTTACATCATTAGACCCTACAAAAAGAGAAGTTAATACAATTTTCCAAAATTATGCATTATTCTCAACTATGAATGTTGAAAAAAACATTGGTTTTGGTTTGAAAATGAAAAAGCATCCTAAGGATAAAATAGCAAAAGAAGTTAATAAAATGCTAAAACTAGTTCATTTAGAAGGATATGAAAAAAAGATGCCAAATGAATTATCTGGTGGAGAACAACAAAGAGTTGCAATTGCAAGAGCACTTATAAACAAACCAAAAGTATTGCTTTTAGATGAACCACTTTCAGCATTAGATTTGAAACTAAAAAAAGCAATGCAATTAGAATTAAAAAGATTACAAAAGAAATTAGGTATAACATTTATCTTTGTAACACATAATCAAGATGAAGCTCTAACAATGAGTGATAGAATAGTTTTATTACATAAAGGAAAAATTGAGCAAGTTGATACTCCTAAAAAAATATATGAAGAACCAGCTAGTTTATATGTGGCAGATTTTATTGGTGAATCAAATATCTTTGATGGTGAAGTTGTAAAAGTACAAGATAAAAAAATAGGAATAAAATTAGAAAATAATGATATTATCAAATATGATGAAATTGATTATAATCTAAATGACAAAGTAAAAGTAATAATTAGACCAGAAGATATATATTTTAATGATAAAAGAGACAATTCATTAGATGTATTAGTAAAAGAATTTGTATATGATGGTTCAAATACAAAAATATTAGTAGAATATAATAATAAAGAAATAAGCATATTATGTAAAACAATACCAGAAAATGTATCTAAGAATGAACCAACAAAAATATATTTTGATATGTATGATATGGTTGTTTTAAGGGATAATAAACAATGAAAAAAGATAAACTTAAATATTTATTATTATTTCCAATAATCACGTATTCATTAGTACTTATAATATTACCATTAATATATATATTCTTTATAAGTTTTATGAAAAGTGATTCATATGGAGGAATTATTTATACATTCAATATAAATAATTATAAGGAAATCTTTAATATAGTATATGTTAAAGTCTTTTTAAAATCTTTTTTAATCGCAACTATATCAACATTTATTTGTATTCTAATAAGTTATCCATTCACATATTTTATTTCACAAAAGAAAGGGTATATAAAAAATGTTTTAATAACATTAGTTATGATACCTTTTTTAACAAATTCACTTATTAGAACATATGGATGGATTATATTATTAAGAAAATATGGTTTAATAAATGAAACACTTTTATCACTAGGATTAATAAAAACACCATTTAATTTAATGTATAATAACTTTAGTATAATTATTGGTATGGTTTATACATTATTACCATTTATGATATTGCCTTTATATAGTTCAATGGAAAAAATAAATCCTAAAGTTATAGATGCAGCCAGTGATCTCGGAGCAAGTAAAATAAGAACTTTTTTTGAGATAATTATTCCATATACAAAAACAGGATTATTTAATGGAATTATAATGGTATTTATTCCATGTCTAGGATATTTCTTTATATCAGATTTACTTGGTGGAGGAAAACTAATGATATTAGGAAATCTAATTAAAAATCAATTCTTAACAGCAAGGAATTGGCCTTTTGGAGCGTCTATATCTATAACTATGTTAATAATTTCATATATACTTGTAAAAATATATAAGAGTCTTGGTGGAAATATGGATGACTTAGGAGGCATGTAATGAAAAAAAGAGAATTTTTTAAAAATTTATATATATTTTTAGTTTTCTTATTTTTGTTTTTACCAATTTTAGTAATAATATTATTTTCATTTAATACATCAAGTTTAAACATTGTATTTGAAGGTTTTACACTAGATTGGTACAAAGAATTATTCACTAATGATTCTCTATTAGATGCATTAAAAAGTACTTTATTTGTTGCTTTTACAAGTACATTAGTTTCAACTATAATAGGTACATTATCAGCAATAGCACTAAATAAATATGATTTTCCATTAAAAAAATTGGTCACGAAATGTTTATATGTTCCAATAGTAATACCAGAAATAGTACTAGGCATAGCATTATTATCAACATACTCATTTTTTAAATTAAATTTAGGTTTATGGACAATAATATTATCTCATATAGCATTTTCTATACCATTTGTTGTAGTAAGTGTAAAGTCATCACTTGATATGTTAGATAATCATTTATATGATGCAGCTAGCGACCTTGGAGCAAGTAATTTAAAAACAATGTTCTATGTAATATTACCATCTATAAAGAGTGGAATATCATCCGGATCACTTTTGGCATTAACTCTTTCATTTGATGATGTTGTTATAAGCTATTTTACATCAGGACCAGGAAGTAACACTCTCCCTTTATATTTATATTCGATTATTAAATCAGGCGTAAAACCAGATGTAAATGCATTAGCAACAATAATGATTATATTTATATTATTAATAATTAGTATTTATATTTTAATTAACTATAAAAGGCAGGTGAAATATGGACAATGAAAAAAATAATTTTAATTGTGTTGATAACATTAACTTTCAGCGGATGTCAAAAACAAAATGAAAATGTGTTAAATGTTTTAAATTGGTCTTCATATATACCAGATGATGTAATAAATGATTTTGAAGAAGAAACAAATATAAAAGTTAATTATGGAACTTACTCATCAAATGAAGAATTATTAGCAAAAATATCTGCTTCTAAAAAAGGCACATATGATGTAGTATTTCCAAGTGATTATATGATTGAATTAATGAAAGAAAAAGGTTATTTAGAAACACTAGATAAAACAAAATTATCAAATTATAAAAATATTAAAGAAGAATATTTAAATTTAGAATATGATGAAAATAATGAATATTCTCTTCCATTTTTAGTAGCATCTGTTTTTATAGCAAAAAATAAAGATCATATTGTAGAAAATATAGATTCATATAATGATTTATTAAATGAAAAATATAAAAATAATATAGTGATGTTAGATGATCAAAGAATAGTAATAGGGATAGCTTTGTTAGCTTTAGGGTATAATCCTAATGAAACTGATAAAAGCAAACTAAAAGAAGCAGAAGAGTGGCTTCTTAAATTAAAACCAAATATCAAAGCTTTTGATAGTGATAGTCCAAAAATGTTCTTAATATCAAAAGAAGTAGACATAGGTGTTATATGGAATGCAGAAATAGCTATTGCAATGAATGAAAATAGTTCTATAGAAGTAAGATATCCAAAAGAAGGAACAATGATTAGTATAGATAATTATGCAATCTTAAAAGGTTCTAAAAATCAAGAAAATGCTTATAAATTTATAAATTATTTGTTAAGAGAAGATGTTATAGCAAAAATAATAGAAGGATATCCATATAAAAATGTAAATTCTAAAGCAGATAGTATACTTCCAAGTAGTTATATATCAAATACATCATCTAATTTTTCTAAAGAAGTATTAAAAAATAGTTATATGATTAAAAATATAGGAGATAAGGTTAAACTATATGATCAAATATGGGCAAATATTAAATAAAATATAAATTGTAATTTAAATAAAAAAATGTTACAATTTATTTATAATAGGAAAGGAGGAACATATGACAGTTAGACACTATGTTGACACACAAGATTTTACAAAAGAGGAAATGCTTAATTTAGTTGATTTAGGATTACTTATTAAGAAAACTATTAAATCTGGTGGACACTTGAATGTATTATATCAAAAGACTTTAGGAATGATTTTTGAACAAAAATCAACAAGAACTAGAGTTTCATTTGAAACTGCCATGACTCAATTAGGTGGACACGCACAATATTTAGCACCAGGTCAAATCCAGTTAGGCGGTCATGAAAGTTTGAAGGATACATCAATTGTTTTATCTAGATTAGTAGATATAATGATGGCTCGTGTTATAAGTCATAAAAATATAGTAGAATTAGCTAAATATGCAACAGTTCCAGTGTTAAATGGAATGAGTGACTATAATCATCCAACTCAAGAACTAGGTGATATTACCACAATTTTTGAACATATGCCAAAAGGTAAAAAGTTTGAAGATTTAAAGATAGTTTTTGTAGGAGATGCTACACAAGTATGCGCATCACTTGGAATGATTACAACACACTTAGGTGGGCACTTTGTACATTATGGACCTAAAGGTTTTCAATTGAATGATAACATAAGAAAAATATGTGAAGAAAATTGTAAAAAATCTGGTGGTTCATTCCTAGTTACTGAAGATGAAAAAGCCGCTATTGAAGATGCTGACTTTATTTATACAGATGTATGGTATGGATTATATGAAAGTGAATTACCTGAAGAAGAGAGAAAGAAAATTTTTTATCCTAAATACCAAGTTAATATGGATATGCTAAAGAAAGCTAGTCCTAATGTAAAATTTATGCATTGCTTACCAGCTACTAGAGGAGAAGAAGTAACTGATGAAGTAATGGACTCAGAAAAATATTCTATATGCTTTGATGAAGCTGAGAATAGACTTACAGCTATGAGAGCATTATTAGTATATTTTATGGGCGTTGAAGACGAAACACGCGAAAAGTGTAATAAGTTTTTAGAAAAGTAAGGAATTAAAAAAATGGAAAAGAAAAAGAAAAAATTTAAGTTGGTTGATGCCATATTAGCAACAATATGTATTACATTAGTTGCTGAAAGTGTTATGCCAACAGCTGCAATTGGAAACTCACAATATTTTTGGTGGATTTTCTTAATTATTGCATTTGTATTACCATATGGACTTATTTGTTCAGAATTAGGTACAACTTTCCCAAGTGAAGGTGGTATGTATGACTGGGTAAAAATGGCATTTGGTAAAAAATGGGCTGGAAGAGTTGCATGGAATTATTGGATTAACTTCCCATTATGGATTGCATCACTTGCAGTAGCAGTAACAGATGTTATTGCTGGAGTATTTGAAGTAGAGTTAAGTTTATGGGCTCTATTAGCATTTCAACTAGGATATACATTATTAGTAACATTACTAAGTACAAATAGAATTGGAGAAAATAAATGGTTAGTAAACTGTGGAGCATTCTTCAAAATATTATTTATGTTAGGACTTGGAGTTTTAGGTATTTATGTATACATTAAAACAGGAGAAAGTGCTAACCCAGTACAAAGTGTTGCTGACTTATTCCCAAGCTTAGATTTAGCAGGAATAGGATTTATTTCTATAATTATATTTAATGTTTTAGGACTTGAAGTTGTTGCTACATTCGTAGAAGATATGGAAAATCCTAAAAAGGAAATTCCAAAAGCTTTAATTATAGGTGGAGCTTTAATGGCTATCTTCTATATTTTACCAGCTACTGGAATTAATATTGCAATGCCAGTTGAAGAAGCTGAAGCAGCTGGATTAACAGAAAGTTTCGCAATACTTTTAACTAGTTTAGGTGTAAGTGATAATATTATAAGAATTATAGTTATTGCTGTAGGACTTATGTTTATCTATACTATGATTGTAAATATTGCATCATGGTCATTTGGCGTTCATAGCGTTGCTAAGTATTCAGCAGATGATGGTGGACTACCAGCTGTATTTAAAAAAGCAAACAAAGAAGGAGTTGCAACTGGATCTGTTTGGGCATGTGGAGTAGTAGCAGTAATATTAGTAATCGCAGGAGTTATCTTATCAGTATATGGTAGCGAAGCTGCAAATAACTTATTCTGGACATTCTTTAGTTTAAGTTTAGTAACGTTACTAATTAGTTATATTCCATTATTCTTGGCTTATGCAAGATTAAGAAAAACTAATAAAACAAAAAGAGTATTTACAGCAGTTAAGAGTGATTTTATGGCTAACGTAATTACATATGTTCCATTTATATTACTTGTTTTAGCTATTGTATTTACATTATTTATAGATTTTACACCAGAATCTATTAAAGGAAATCTACCATTAATCATAGGTGTAATTGTTTCATTCATAATTGAAGAAATATTAGTTTCAAGAATTAAAGAAGATAAAAAATAAAAAATAAAAAAAGGAGAAAAGGGTATGAAAAGATTAGATTCAACTCCTAAAAAAGATGGATTTAGAATGCCTGGTGAATTTGAACCTCATAGAGGAACATATATCATTTGGCCAGAACGTCCAGATAACTGGAGATTAGGTGGAAAACCAGCTCAAAAAGTTTTTTTAGAAGTTATTAAAAAGATTGCTAAATACGAACCAATCACTGTAGTAGTTTCAAGAAATCAATATAGTAATGTTCTTCATTTAGCAAGTGGAAATAACATTCGTGTTGTTGAAATGAGTAATGATGACTCATGGATTCGTGATTGCGGAGCAACATTTGTAGTTAATGACAAAGGCGCTATGCGTGGAATAGATTGGACATTTAATGCATGGGGAGGATTAGTTGATGGTTTATATTTCCCATGGGATCAAGATGACAAAATTGCTTCTAAAATGTGTGAAATTGAAAGAGTTTCTAGATATAGATTAGATGATTTCATTTTAGAAGGTGGTTCTATTCATGTTGATGGTGAAGGAACTTGTATGGTTACTGAAGAATGTCTTCTATCAGAAGGTAGAAATAGTAGCATGACTAAAAAACAAATTGAAAAAACTCTTTGTGAATACTTAAATTGTAAAAAAGTTTTATGGATTCCAAGAGGAATTTATCTAGATGAAACTAATGGTCATGTAGATAACATTTGTAATTTTGTTCGTCCAGGAGTAGTAGTATTAGCATGGACTGATAATAAAAAAGATCCACAATATGCTATTTCTAAAGAAGCTTATGATTATTTATCAAATGAAACAGATGCTAAAGGTCGTAAGTTAGAAATTCATAAATTATATGTACCAAAACCAATTCTAATTACTAAAGAAGAAAGTTTAGGAGTAGATGCTGTTGATGGAACATTACCTCGTCAAAAAGGTGATAGATTAGCAGCAAGCTATGTAAATTATTATACTTGTAATGGAGCAATTATTATGCCAACATTTAACGATCCTAATGATGAATTAGCAGTTAAAACATTACAAGCATTATATCCAGATCGTAAGATTGAAACTGTTTATGCACGTGAAATATTATTAGGTGGTGGAAATATCCACTGTATCACACAACAAGTTCCAAAAGGAAATTGTGTTGAATAAATAGTTATTAAAGCAAATTCATAAAAAAGAATTTGCTTTTTTTGTTTATTATGATATATTTTTTATGGTGAAAAAATGTTAGAATTATTAATTGATGAAAAAAGAAAAGATTATAAATGTTTTAATTTATTAAGAGAACTTTATACTACAAGTAATGAGTTTAAAGGGTCAATAGATAATGGAATAAGATTAGGAAAAATACATGGCTTTAGCGAAGATATATGGAATTTAATTGCTGCTCAAAATATTAGAGTAATTAATAGTTTTGAAGATATATTTGCTACAGGATTTAATATAGGTGGATGTACAACTGTAACAAAACAATTTAGTTATTCATTTGATCATATATCAATTTGTGGTGGAGATGTAAGTTTTTTAAAAAACACTAAAAATTCTGATGAAAAAGGTAAACATACATGGATGCTAAAAGATGGGGTTATTTATGATACATCATTAATGCTTTTAATAGATGAAAACTATGCATATGAATTTTTAGGATATAAAGAATTAAAAAGAGATAACCCATCAAAAGATAGAATATATAATTATGCAAAAGAATTTGCAAGAGATAATAATTTAAAAAAATAGTTATCTCTTTTTTTGTTAGATTGCATATTCTATTTATAGGAGGGCTAATATCATGTTTAATAATTATAAAGAAATAGTAACAAAAGCTATAATTGGAAAGGGTAAAAAAACATTTAAAAATGATTATGAAGTAGAAACTGAAAAACAAGTTGATAATGTTTTAGGTTGTTGGGTAATAAATCATAATTTAAAAGGCACAAAAGAAGATGATTACATCAAAATAAATGGTAGTTATGATATAAATATTTGGTACAGTTATGATAATAACACTAAAACAGATGTGATAAGTAAAAAAATGTTTTATGAAGAAAAAGTCAAAGTAAAAGTTAAAGATAACACTGAAGTTAGTGATGACTCTGAAATTATAATTAGAAGTTTAAAAAATCCAGCTTGTATAGATGTTAGTAATGAAGATAAAACTATCAAATATACTATTTCAAAAGAATTAGGAATAGAAATAGTCGGAGATGCTAAAATAAGAATACCAGTCACCAATAGTGAAGAAGACTATGATATTATTATAGATGAAAAAAGTATAAATGAAGAAATAGATAAAGAAGTAAAAGTAGATTATTTAGAAGAAAAAAAATAATAGGCGTAATAAACGTCTTTTTATCTATATAAAATTAATCAAAAAGATCTTAAAAAATCAAATGAATGCATTATGCCAATAAGTCATATATTAAATACATTTAAAAAAGATACACAAGAATCAAAAATGACAAATATAAATAATAAAATACAAACATCAAATGTATTAAATAATATCTTCTATAGAAAAACATCATCAAAAAAACATAAAAAAACAACTAAATATATTATTTATATAATT
>CAVIDW010000016.1:0-33233 GCA_963641945.1 bacterium
CTCGGCTTGAGAACATAATACTTGTAAAATAATACTCCTAGGTCTTAATAACAATCTATCAAAACTACCATCAACTATTAAATCATCAAATCTATCTACTCCTCTAGCAAATACTTCATTAAAAGAATATCCAAATTGAATAATAGAAAATGTTAATAATACTTCATAAACACTAAAACCTTTAATATTATCAAATTTATTAAATAACGCTAATATTATAAAATAGTATGAGAAAAATATTAAAAATTGTGAAATAAATGAAATTATAAATGATGCTTTATATTCTAAAATAGATTTAAAATGCATTTTTAGTGATTCTATATATAACTTCATATTAATCACCTTGCACACATGCATTTTTTAATGCTTTTTTAGATAATAAATATCCAAATATAACTAATACTATAAACCAAACTACTCCTAATAATAAATCAGGTATAGCAGTATTAACTGTTATATCACCAGAATATATTCTAAATGGTAAATCGCAAACATATCTAAATGGTAATATATTAGCTACAAATTGTAATGCTTTTGGAAAGAATGATATTGGTACAGTTCCTCCAGAAAATATTTCTCCAAAAACCATTAAAAATGTCATAATACCTTTCTCATCTAAAGTAAAGAAAACAACTAAATGATATATTATTGCTATAGATGTAACTATCAAACTAGATAAAATTAATCCTAAAATAAATAATACAAATGCACTTAAACTAATAGGTAATGTTAAATGATATGGACTTGGTAATATAAATGCTATTAAAACACATAAACCAAATCTTAAAGTAACATTAGCTATTCTATTTGCATACATAGTTGAATACCATTTAAAATAAAAATTTATAGGTCTACATAATTCATATGCAATATTGCCATTCATTATCATAGATATTAAATCTTTATCTTTTATCCAAATATAAGTTAACGAATAAAAAGCTTGGTTTAACCATATATAATTTATTAATGCTTGTATATTCATAGGTGCATTACTAGTATCATTAGATTCATAAAAAGCAAGATATACCATTATAAATACTAAACCGAAAAAAATTTGAGTAGAAACTCCAGCAATAGCCGCAGCCCTATATTGTAAAGCAGAAGCTATTTTTATTTTAAATAAAGATAAATAAGTTTTCAAATCTCAAAATCCTTATATAATTTAACAATAATATTATCTATATTATCATTTTGAATTTCTACATCATCTATACTAATTTTAGAAGATAAATAACTTAAAAAATCAGATATACTTAACTTACCAACATCAACAATAAATGTATAAAAACCATCTTCTTTTTTATAAGAAATTATTCCTTTTTTATGAATAGTTTTTATTCTATTTTTAGTTTTAACTATTATTTTTTTATTGCTTCCGTATTTATTTTTTAAATTATTAAGTGATCCGTCATAAAGAATTTCACCTTTTCCAATTAATATAATTCTTTTTGCAAGAGCTTCAATATCACTCATATCATGAGTTGTTAAAATTACTGTAGTTTTCTTTTCCTTATTTAATTTCTTAATAAAATCTCTTACTGTTTCTTTTGATACAGCATCTAAACCTATAGTAGGTTCATCTAGAAATAATATGGATGGATTATGAATTAACGAAGCAGCAATTTCACAGCGCATCCTTTGACCTAAACTAAGTTGCCTAACTGGTATTTGCATAATATTTTCAATATTTAATAGTTTGATCAATTCATTTTTAGTTTTTTGGTACTCTTCATTATCTAATTTATAGATATCTCTTAACAAGTCAAATGTATCTTCAGCAGGTATATCCCACCATAATTGACTTCTTTGTCCAAATACTACTCCAATATTAGAAACATATTTTTCTCTATCTTTATATGGAATTAAACCATCTACTTTAACTTCTCCACTATCAGGTAATAATATTCCACTTAAGATTTTTATTGTAGTACTTTTCCCAGCACCATTAGGTCCAATGTAACCAACAATTTCACCTTTCTCTATTTGAAATGATATATCTTTGATGGCTTCTACATAGATATAATTTCTTTTAAAGAAAGATTTTAAAGTTGCCTTCATACCACTTCTTCTTTTAGCAACTTTAAAAGTTTTACTTATGTGTTTAACATTGATGAATGACATTTCTTTTCTTCACTCCTTTCTTACGCAAAAAAAAACACTATTTTTATCAAGTGTATAATGAGTAAGTATTTTAAACAACATAAAAACAACGCGAACTTTTTGCAAATGTCTATTAAAAAATATCATAATATTTTTTATTAATCAAGTACTTTTAATATTTTTTGTAAACAAGTTAAATATTTATTTACAATACATTAAAAAATATTGTATAATCAAATCATAGTAGAGGGTGATAAATATGTCAAAACTTGTTAGAAGTGAAGTAGGATCTAATAGTAATTTGGTTAAAGCAGTGCAAGATGACAAGGAAGATTCTAAGAATTTAAGTAATGCAATTAATGATTTTATAGTAGAATCTAAAAATGAAACAGGAAATGGAAAGGTATTAGATGCAGAAATTTGGAATAATGTAAGAAATAGATTTGAACAATGTTTAGTTGCAAACAATAATAGAACAGAAAATTCAACGCATCTTACAAATGCTATTGAAGAAGCAAATAAAGCTTTGCAATCTTATATAGGTAAAGCGCCAATACCACAAGATCCCGACACAGACAAAATAGAAGGCTATCAAAAATTATCAAAAATTCATTATGATTTATATATATATTTTAGTACACATAAAACAAAAGTAATCGGTAGTTGGACTGACGCTGATGGAATGGAATATCTCATATATGATTTTGATCAGGATGCTATAAATTTCCATGATTACAAATATAATTTATATAAAAGCCAATATGAATGGCTTGAAAATTTAGTCCCAACAGATAATTTAGTAACAAATAATGTATATTCAGTAGACCTTTCAAAAATGACTGTAGAAGCATTTTAAACATATATTTAAATAATTAAACTATGAATAAATCCCTAGAATTTTTCTAGGGATTTTATTATGAAAAAGTTTTTATTTATTTGATGAATATCACCTAAAAATTACAAAGATTTAATCTTTGTAAAGAATATATATAAATTATAAATATTTTTAATTGCTATTTATTCAACTTTTTTTGCTTCAGAATCTTTATTTTCAGCCTTATATAATTTATCTAATTCTTTTTTTTCATTATCAAGTTTTAAATATATCGAATTTAATTTTTTATTTGAATTATTTGCATTATTCTCTAATTCTTGAAACTCAGTACGTAACATAGAAAGTTCCTCCATCTTTAAATTATCATTAAACTGTATAAATTTTGAATCTTTAACGCCTTCTTCAATTGATGCAAAAGCATTATTAATTCTATGTGGCATACTAGATAACAAGTCGATTCCTTCATTAGCAACTTTCTTTTGACTCAATAACGTGCTTATATCATCTTCTAATCTTTTTACTGATCTCTTTTTTTTGTCTATTTCACTTAAATTTTCATTATCTAATTTCTTTGTCTCTTCCATAAACTCACCTACTATAACTATAGTATAACATTATATTTTAAAAAAATACATATCAAAATATAACATTTTACACAAAACATGTGGAATACTGTGGAATATCAAAAGTATATTTTTAAGATTTATAAATATATAATTACTATAGGAGGAAACGAAATGAAAAAATTCATAAAAAATTACAAATCATCTTTAATATTAATTATGTCTATTATTATAGGTACTATAGTTGGATTAATTTTTAAAGATAAAGCAACTGTTTTAAGTCCATTAGGAGACATATTTCTAAATCTATTATTAATCATTATAGTACCATTAATATTTCTTACATTATCAACATCAATTGGCAAAATGAAACAACCAAAAAGAATAGGAAAAATACTAAGTACAGTATTATTAATATTTGTAATAACATCATTAATTAGTGTTTTGGTCGGAGTACTTGTTACAAAGTCAGTTAAACTAATAGATGTTGATTATCAAGATAACATTAAAGAAAGTCTTGATATAAGCATAGAAGAATTAAACGAAGAAGTAAATTTCTTACAAAGAACCGTAAATACTATCACAGTAAATGATTTTAGCAAACTATTAACAAGAGATAATATGATAGCCTTAATAGCGTTTTCTATTTTAACTGGAATAAGTATTAATTTAAGTAAAAGTAAAGGTGAAAAATTCTTAGAGGTATTAGTTAGTGCTAATGAAGTATTACAATCATTTATAAAATTAATCATGTATTATGCACCTATAGGTTTAGGATGCTATTTTGCAGCATTAGTTGGAACATTTGGAGGAGAAATAGCACTCGGATATGGTAAGACTTTTATAGTTTATACTATTGTAGCAATATTATATTACTTTATTGTTTATTCACTATATGCTTATAGCGCAGGTGGTAAAAAAGGATTTATTAATTACTGGAAAAACATTATTCCAGCAACAATTACATCATTAGCAACATGTTCTAGTGCAGCAAGTATACCAGTAAATATAAGTTGCGCTAAAAATATTGGTGTTTCAGATGATGTAGCAGACACTACTATTCCACTTGGAACAAGCTTTCATAAGGATGGTTCAATCATAGGAAGTGTATTCAAAATAATGTTCTTAGTTTATTTATTTAATGCTAACATCAGCATAGGAAAAATTTTAGGTGTTGCGTTACTTGCAACATTACTAGTAACTGCTGTACCAATTGGTGGTGGAACAATTTCAGAAATGTTAATAATCACATCTCTTGGTTTTCCAATTAGTGCATTACCTATGCTAACAATAATTGCTACTATTATAGATCCACCAGCAACTATGTTAAATGTTGTAGGAGACACAGCAAGTAGTATGTTAGTTTCAAGAATAATAGACGGAAAACATTGGATAAAAAAATCTTCAATCTAATAATTGAAGATTTTTAATTGATTATTTTTTCTTTGGAAACATTAATTCTTTAGTATATCCAAGTCCTATTAAAATAGACGCAAATGGTAACAATCCTCCAATAATAGGAGCTAAATAAACTAATTCAAATACTACAATTCCAATAACTATAGATAAATAAATGTTTTCTTCCTTTTTAAATACTTTTGTCCAAATATTATTACCAACAACACTCATAACAGTTAATGATGATATACAACAAAGTATTATATATAAAGCTAATACTATAAATCCAAGTCCAAGTCCAACACCAGTTACCATACAAAATATAGCAGCCATTGGAGTTAAACATAATATTCCAAATCCAACTAAAGCTTTATTTAATAAATCATTAGCTTCAAGTTTTTTATCTAAAGACTTATAAATTTTTGGGAATAATAGATTAATCACAAAAGCAATTATAATTAAAGATATCACTGAAAATATTGATGATTTAATTATTTTACTAGTTATATTAACACTTTCTTCATCTACATCTACATGATATGTTTTAGTTTCATTAATAGTTGCTTTATCAATTCCGCTAACTGTTGCATTATCATTATATTCTAGTGTTCCATTAATTACTACATTATCTAAAACTGTAATATCACTAACTGATAGTTTTAAATTTCCATTAATAGTTACATCACTTAAAACAAGACTTCCTGCACCTACATATACATTTCTATTAAAAGTACCAGATATATTAACATTACTTCCAGCAATGTAACTATCTCTTCCAACAACAGTTTCAGAACCAATGCTAACACTACTTCCTGCAGTAAATAATTCTTTTAGAATATTTCCTTTAATATTAACATTACTTCCAGTATAAGCTCCATATTCATTTTGTCCACTTACGCTCACACTGCTTCCAGCAACAAAATTAATACCATCTACATTATCGGTTGAACTAACATTAAAGTCTGCACTAAATTTAGTTCCATTATAAGTTTCTTTAGTAACTGCTTCATTAGAAACATCTTCAAATCCAATATCATCTGTTCCATTAGGAATACTAGTTAATAAATCATCAGTCGCACTAACAAATGCAAAAGGCATAATCAAAGCAAGTAAAAAAATAATAAATTTATTTTTCATATCAACTCTCCTTGTAATAATTATACAGCATTTTTTACATCATTAAAATACTTTATTATAAACTTAACAGTATTCTATAATAATCACTCTTAAATTCATCTTTTTCTATGCCTAACTTATCATAAAAAATATCAACATATTCTTTACCATAGTTTCTCTCAATTGACATTTCACATACAACTAAATCAAAATAAATATCGCCAATTCCAGCATTTCCTACATCTAAAAGGCCACTAAAATGTCCATTAGAACTATATATATTAGGTAAACTCATATCACCATGAATAAATCCAATTATTTGTTTAGGTTTATTACCACATAAATATTTAAATATATTTTCTTTAGTATGAAATCTATCAAGTATTTCTTTTTTAATACTATTTTCGTCTATATTTTTTAGATTCTTTTCTATTTCTTTCAACATACTATCAACAGTAGAATCAAGAACGCAATCACTATAATCAACATTATATAAAGCATTGAATGCTTCAACAATAATATCTATTCCCTCTAATTGATGAGTATCATAATAGTCATCACATAACATTTTACCCACTAATGATTTAGTAAGTAAATATGATTTATTGTTATATTTTTCATAAAAAACTACCTCAGGAACTAATAATTTTCCTTGCAAATAATTTAATCTAATACTTTCTTGCGATAAATGATCAGCAATCTTTAGATAAAAAGTTTTACTCTTCTTTCTTATTTCATATACTTTAGTACCAGAACAACCTATAGTTATTTCATCAATTAAACTATCTTTGATAAATTCATTTAATCTATTACTTCCTTTAATGTTAATATCTTGTTTAACAGGTTTAACTTGAGTGTTAATAACTTGTTTATTTTTTATTGAATCATAATTTCCTTCATAAGATATTAATTTTTTATTTTCTATTCTAACAATATTTGTAGCAATTTTATTAATAAAATATCTATCATGTGAAATAAACAGTATTGTACCTTCAAATTTAAGTAACGTATCTTCTAATATTTCTTTAGTATCTATATCAATATGATTTGTAGGTTCATCTAATATTAAAAAGTTGGCATTTTTAAGAACTAATTCTAATAATTTAATTCTTACTTTTTCTCCACCACTTATATTTTTAAGTTTTTTGTCAATTGATTCACTATCAAAATAAAATTGATATAATTTACTTCTAAGTTGACTTTCATCTCCTACAAAGAAGCTTCTACAATGTTCATACACTGTCAACCCATCATTGTCAAATCTAATCTCTTGTGGAATATATCCTATTTTAATATTTGTACCTAACTTAATATTATCATGTGTATTATTTAATATATTTTTAATTAAAGTAGTTTTACCAGTACCATTTTTACCCATCAAACATACTCTTTGTTTATAATAAACATCCATATTAGATTTAACTAAAAGTTCTTTATCACCAACAGATAAATCAAAATTTTTAATTGATAACACTATATTAGAAGTTCTTGATTCAACATTCAAATTTAATTTAAGCTCAGATTTAGTTTTTGGTTTCTCAATCTTTTCCATTTTTTCAAGTCTAGTTTCAATCGCATGAGCTCTTCTAAAAAACATTGGATTATCGCTCTTAGCTCCCCATTCTTTATAACGAGCTATAGCTTCTTTTAATGCTTTAATTTCTTTTTGTTGATTTTTATAATTTTGAAATTCTATTAATAATCTCTTTTCACTTTCTTCTAAATAATAACTATAGTTACCATAATATATATCTTCATGACCATTTTCAATACAAATAATTTTATTTACTACTCTATCCAAAAAATATCTATCATGACTAACTATTAATACGCATCCCTTATAAGTTTTTAAATAATCTTCAAACCATTCTAAAGTATCTATATCTAAATGATTAGTAGGTTCATCTAAAAGTAATATATCAGGATTAGAAAGTACTAAAGAAGCTAGATTTATTATTGTTTTTTCTCCACCACTTAAATTATTATATGGAGTACTTAACATATGTTCACTTAACTTAAAACCACTCTTAATCTTTTCAATTTTCTCTTTTAATCCATATCCACCAAGTATTCTATATTCTTCTTGCATTTTATCAAGTGTCTTTATTGACTTAATATCTGTTTCCATAGAAGAAACATAATCATTAATTCTTTTTTCCAAATCAAATAAATATTTAACTCCTCTTAAATACACTTCTTCTCCACTAACATCATTGTTCTCTTTTGGAGGTATTTGAGTCAAATATCCAACTGTAGCTCCCTTTCTAATAGAAACTTCTCCACTATCTGGCATTTCAAGTCCCATAAGAATTCTAAGTGTAGTTGTTTTACCACACCCATTACTTCCTATCAAAGCTACTCTTTCATCAGTTTTAATACTAAACGATAAATCTTTTAAAACATCATTAAAACCATAATTTTTATTTATTTTATTTACATTAATCTCTATCATAATTTTCTCCTTTAAATTTTATTACATGCTAAAAAAATCACACTTGTTATTTCTTTAAAGGATTTAACAAAGTGTGATACCATAAGTATACATAATAACATGATTAATACTATACATATAATATCACCCTTTCAAAACATATTATAACTTAAAAGTATAAAAAAGAAAAGCAGTTTCCAATAAAAAAAGAATTGTAAACTTTACAATTCTTGAAAAAATTAATTATTCACTAACTATCATAATAAACTTAGTTGACCCATCTGTATTTTTATCTTTCATTGAGAAATTATTATAATTTTTAGCTAATTGAGTCATTTTTTCTAATTTACTAGTGGTGGTTTTTAATTTACCATTAGCAACACTACTTATTTTGCTAATACCTTCAGTATTTAATGTGTTTAATCCTTCACTTAATGTATTAGCACCATTAACTAATTTCAATGTTGATTTATTAAATTCTTTAGCATAAGCATTTAATTCACTAACAGAACTACTTAATGTATTTAATCCATCACCTAATTCTTTAGCACCTTGTGTTAATTTATCAACACTTTCTTTAGTAGAACTTAATCCAGTAACTATTTTATTTCCATTTACTGCTAAAACTTCTGTATTTTTGTTTAATGCTTTAACATTAGTATCAAGTTCACTAACTTCTTTTCCTAATTCATCTAATTTAGCGTTTTGTAATTCTAAAGTTAATTTTTTGATCTCTTCATCTAATAAATTAGCAGATTCACTATCATTAGTTGTTGCTTTAATTTTTTCAAGTGCAACAATATGTTCAGTTAATTTTTGAACAGTTTCGTCAATAGTAGTATTTAATTTATCACTATTTTCTGCCATAGCATTAGTATAACCAGATAAAGTAGTAACAGCATTATTTAATGTTTCAAAAGCTCCAGCATATTGAACCATACCATTAACACTTTCATCCATTTGATTAATACCCATATATAATTCGTTATATTTTTGATTTAAATATTTTACTTTAGTATCTAAAGTATTAATTGAATTAGCATAAGTATTAAATTTATTACTATAATCACTAATTCCTTCACTTAAGTTTTTACTTCCATCAACCAACAAATTAGTACTATCAGATAATTTATTAATGCTTGAATATATTTTATTTAATTCACTAAAATCAATATCATCATCAAATAAATTACTAGTAGCAATATTATAAATATTATTAAATTCATATGATTTAGTTGTATATTTAATAGTAATAGTATCAGTATTCTTTAATGAACTTAAATTTAAACTTTCATACATACCTGGCATAGCTACTCCAAGAATTGTATAATTTAATCCATTATCCATAATTTTACCATTACTTACAGTAAGATTACTATTATTTTTCTTATCAAGAGTACTAATCATACCAACAATAAATGGTGTATATAAAGTTTGTTTACTTCCATTAACACTAACTCTATTTTTTAAAGTATTAGAATATTTAATGACAATTTTAACATCTCCACTTTTATCAATCATATCTTTATAATTAGTTTCTTCATTATTTAAATAATATTTAATTGAAACATTAATTGGTAAATTTTCACTAGATTCGCCTCTATAATAAAGATCTTCACCTTTACTATCCCAAGTTAAATTATTTTTTTCAATTTTATATGTTTCTTTTCCATTAACATTAACTATTTTACTTAAGTTAGTTCTATCATAATAACTTCCAGTTTTTAATCCAGATATATGATTACTAACAATTGTTTTATTAACACTTCCATCAGTATTTAGTTTAGAATAAACAGTTTCATCTTTAGTAGCAGCCATTAAATTACAAGGTAATAATAAAGTTACTGCTAATAAAACTCCAGCTAATTTTTTATTTTTCATTTTTACCTTCTCCTTCTTAAAACAAGTAGTTGTTTTACAAATTAATTTATCAAATATAAGTAATAATGATGGTAATATAAATATTACAACTAACATACTTATAATTGCTCCTCTAGATATTAATGTACATATTGAACCAATTAACTCTAAATCAGTATAAAGCCCTACTCCAATAGTAGCAGCAAAGAAACACATACCACTAACAAATATTGAAGATATACTTGCTTTTAATGATTTATCAATTGCTTCAAATTTATCTCTACCTTCACTTCTTAATTCTAAATATTTAGTAGTCATTAAAATAGCATAATCAATAGTAGCTCCTAATTGAATAGTACCAATTACTATTGATGCAATAAATGGTAATGTAACACCTGTATAATATGAAACAGATACATTAACAAATATAGCAAATTCTATAGCTGATATTAATAATACTGGTAAAGATAATGACTTTAAGACAAATAACATAATTACAAATATAACACCAATAGATACATAATTTACATTATTAAAGTCTTCATCACTTATTTTAATTAAATCATTTGTTAGAGGTCCTTCACCAGCTATAATAGCATTTTTATCATATCCTTTAACAACATCGTTTACTTTAACAATTTGTTTATTTAAACTATCACTAGCAACTTCATATTCAGAATTAACTAATAATAATTGATATTTATCATTTTTAACCATACTAGTTAAATCACTATCTAATATTTCTAATGGAAAACCATATTTTGTTAAATCATTAGTACTAAGAACTAAGTTAATTCCTTCAATAGATTTAATATCATCAATCATACTAGACATATCTGATTCAGATAAATTAGCATCAACAATTACAACTTCAGGTGATACTATATCAAATTTTTCTTTTAATTCTTTATTAGCAACAATACTATCTAAATTACTTGGCAAACTTCTATCTAAATTATAATAAACTTCAGATTTACTATTTCCAATATAAGCAGGTACTAATAATAGTAAGAATAAGACAAATATTGCTTTATAATGTTTAACAGCAAATTTTCTTACTCCATTAAATTGTGGTAACAATTCTTTATGTTTTGTTTTTTCAAGTTGTTTATCAAATATTAATAACATAGCTGGAAATACTGTAAGTACACAAATAACTCCAAATAAAACTCCTTTAGCCATTACAAGACCAATATCTTTACCTAAAGTTAAATTCATACTACATAATGCTAAAAATCCAGCAATTGTAGTTAAAGAACTACCAATAACAGAAACCATTGTATCACTAATAGCTCTTACCATAGCAGATTCAATATTCTTTTCTTTTGTTTTATAATATTGATATTTATGATACAAGAATATAGAGAAATCAGTAGTAACACCTAATTGTAAAACAGCACTTATTGCTTTAGTAATATATGATATTTCACCAAAGAACACATTAGTTCCCATATTATACATAATAGCAATTCCAATATTTAATAGTAATAATACAGGTACTAAATAAGAATCTAAAGATAACATCAACACAATTAAACATAAAGTTACAGCAATTACTACATAAATAACAACTTCTTTATTTGATAAGTTCATAGTATCAAGTACAATAGCACTCATACCACCAACTTTAGCTTTACCATCCATTAAAGTTCTTATTTCTTCAATCGCATCAAGCGTTTTACTATTTGAAGTAGATTCATTAAATGTTACCATTACTAATGTACTATCTCCATTTTTAACTTTTCCTATTACATTATCAGGTAATATTTCAAATGGAATAGTTGTTCCAATAACATCATCGATACATAGAACTTTATTTACTCCATCAATATCCCTAATACTATCTTCAATATCAATAATTTCTTTTTGACTAGAATTATCAACACTAATAATAGTAAAAGCTCCCATATCAAAATCATTTTTTAATATGTCTTGACCTTTCATAGTTTCAATCGTATCAGGTAAGTACACTAATATATCATAATTTATTTTAGTATTAGCATAACCTATCACAGATAAAACTAAAAAAATCAAAGATAAAATTATTATAGTTAATTTATTTTTACAAATAAACTCCCCGACTTTATTCATAATATCCCTCCTATGACCAAAAGTCATTTCGATTATATCTCAAAAATGACTATTAGTCAATATATAATCGAATTTTTATTGACTTTATTTGAGATATATATTAAGATTTTATTAGAAAGAAGTGAAACTATGAATAAAATAAGTGAAACTATTTCAAAAATAGAAGAGAATAAAAAGATTAAAAGAGAAAAGCTATTAGACGCAGCATTTAGCTTATTTACTGATAAAGGAATCTATGATACATCAATAACTAATATAGTTGATAAGGCGGGAGTTGCTAAAGGAACATTTTATTTATATTTTAAAGATAAATGGGATATTAATGAAAAATTAATATTAGAAAAAACACAAGAATTATTTAATGACGCAATTAATAAAACAAAGAAAAAAAATCTAGATAATTTTCCAGATAAATTAATAAGTGTAGTTGACTATATTATAGATAACTTATCAAAAAATAAAGAAATAAGCAAATTAATAAATAAGAATTTATCTATAGCTTTATATAACAAAAATATTATTAAACTTATAGATGAAAAATATTCAAATTTAAAAGAAATATTTATTGAAGAATTAAAAAAATATGCTACAGACTTAAAAAATCCAGATGTAAAACTATTTATGATAGTAGAATTAGTTGGTGGTTGCTGTTATACTTCAATCTTATATAATGAACCTATTCCAATAAATGAGTTAAAGCCTTATTTATATAAAGAAATAAGAAATATGTTAAATTAAAAACAAGGAGAAAAAATGAATTTTATAATAGAATCTACTCCATATAAAATGAATATTAATTATGATTTAATATCAGAAATTGAAAATAAGTTAGATGAAAATATTCCGTTATCAGATGATGAAGCAGAGTATTTTTTGAATTATATAGTATTCATAACAAGATCAAAATTAACTAATGATTTGGATAATTATTCTTTTGAATGGAAATGTGATACTGCAATCTCCATAATAGGTAATTACCTTAATCAATTTAATGTAAATTTTAATGTATGTGATACACAAAAAGTAATAACGAATAATATTACAGGCCATACATTCATGATAGTGACCTTAAGTACAGAAAATGGTAATTTACAATATTTAGTAGATCCAACATATAGACAATTTTTTACAAAAGATGCTTGTAACGAAAATAATTATATATTAATAAATAATAAATATATAACAACTCCTAACCCAGGTTATTTTATAAAAGAAGAGGACAAAAATAAAATACAAATTTTTTTAATAAACGGTTACTCTATTTTGACAGATGATATTGCAAGAATATATGGCAATTCATTTTATAATACAAAAGTTGGTGAAGAAAATACCACTTATAAAAGTATACCTGGGTATATATACATTAAATCATTTTTAAAAGGAAATTCATCACTATCAAAAACAAATGATGAACTTCAAGATTTAAAAATAGAAAAGCAAAATCAAAAGATATTATAAAACTTACTCAAAAGTAGGCATTTTTATTCTAACACTTCGTATAAATATTCATATTCATCATTAGATAAGTTTTCTATCATTTTATCTAATGTTTCAGAAGGAATATTATAATCTTGAATTATCTTTTTACTTTCTTTTTTTGTTAGTTTAACACCATGTACTTTAGAAAATTCAATTAATGACTCCATTAAATCATTCTTAAGTTTTCTATCTCTATAAAAGAATAATTCTCTAAATATAAACATTTTAAAATTATTATTTAATTCATCTCTTTTTATAGGAACTAATTTTATTATAGATGACATAACTCTAGGTTTAGGATTAAATGCTTCTGGTGGTATATCCATCATTTTAGTAACTTTAAAAAATGAATTAGTTAGAAGTGCTAATTTAGTAGGTTTCTTTTCATTAACCGCATCAGCAAACTTTTTACCAACTATCAAAATTGCACTATCAAATTTACAACGTAACAATTTTTCAATAAAAGGTTCAGTTATATAATAAGGTAAAGCTGAAACTATTTTATTACAATCAGGAATATATTCAGTTAATGCATTACCATATATAACATCAACATTTCTATGCTTATCTTTTAATACATTAATATAGTGTTCTAAAGATTCATCAATTTCAATGCAAGTTAAATGTTTACTTCTTCTAGCTAAAATATCACTTATTTCACATTTGCCTGGCCCAATCTCAACTACATCTTCAGTAATCTTAATATCAGCTGCATCAACAAATGCATTTATAACCCCTTTATCAACTAAAAAATGTTGATCTAAATAATCTATATCATTTATAAATTCTTCTTCCATAACTACTCCTATTTAAAATATAAAAATGGTTTCCTATTAGGCAAATCTATTTTAAAATGTAACTTTTCATTACTCACTGGATGATAAAACTCTATTGATTTAGCAAATAAAGCAATTTGTTCACCTACTTTAGAATTTTTATTATACTTTTGATCTCCATATAATGGATAACCATAGTTAGATAATTGAACTCTTATCTGATGACTTCTTCCAGTTTCTAAATTAATCTCAACTAAAGATAAATTATTTTTATAATCTAATCTTTTATAATATAAAATACATTCTTTACCACTTTTATCTACTTTTACTATATTTTTCTTTCTATCTTTTAATAAATAATCCACTAATTTACCAGAATCATCTATTTTTCCAACACAAACTGCATTATATACTTTTTTAAATTTTTTAGTTCTTATTTGTTCAGATAATCTACTAGCACATTTACTTGTTTTAGCAAAAACCATAATCCCACCTACAGGTCTATCTAATCTATGTACAAGTCCTAAATAAACATTACCAGGTTTATTATATTTAACTTTAATATAATTTTTAAGTATTGATAAAAAATCTTCATCTTTACTCTCATCTTCTTGTACTGGAACATTTATTGGTTTTTCTACTACTAATAAATGATTATCTTCATATATTACATTTATCTTATTCATTTACAACACTTGATGACCCTATTGGTTCTATAGTAACTTCTAATCCATGATCAATTAATGATTCAATTGTCACCTTTTCTCCATCTAATGCTTCTCTTAATGTAATAATAGTTCCATCAGCATATTCTAAATATATACTATTACTTTTAAAACAATTTAAGAAATAAGCAGTTGTACTAGTTTCATATATCAATTCAAGTGCTTTTTCGCAATTTTCTGATTTGTCAACTAAACTATACTCACTCACAACAGGTATATACATTCCTGTCTGTACACCATCATTCAAATTACCAAAAGCAATAATAGAAAGACTAATTAAAATAATTCCAAGTACCAAAATAAATATTCTTTTAACAATTATCTTCATTGCATTCCCACCTTCCATACACTCCACAAGAAAGTATCATATTAGATTTAGTAATTTTTAAACCTATTTCATCAGTAGAAACAGCACCATCTTTAAGTTTACCTTCAATACTTGTATTAATAATATTTTGAAGTATCACCGGAGTAATACCTTTGGTATAAGAACTTATAAGTAAAAACAAAGGTTTATCACTCAATATATCAATACAGGAATCTATTAATTTATTTAAACTATCTTCAAATCTCCATAATTCTTTAGAAGGACCTCTTCCATAAGTAGGTGGATCCATAATAATCGCATCATACTTATTTCCTCTTCTCTTTTCTCTTTCAACAAATTTTAAACAGTCATCACATATATATCTAATTTTATTATTTTCTAAGTGTGAAAGTCTTGCATTCTCTTTTGCCCAATCATTCATCCCTTGACTTGCATCAACATGAACTACTTCTACTGCTCCAGCATAAGATGCAGCCATCGTAGCTCCTCCAGTATATGCAAATAAATTAAGAACTTTTATTGGTCTATTAGCATTTCTTATTTTATTTATTATAAAATCCCAATTAGCTGCTTGTTCTGGAAAAAGTCCGGTATGTTTAAATCCAGTTGGACTAACTTTAAAAATTAAATCTTTATATTTTACAGTCCAAAACTCAGGAAAATTATGTTTCTTTTCCCAATATCCTCCACCTTTATCACTTCTATGATAAATAGCATGGTAACTTTCCCATATATTATTTTGTTTATGAGTCCATAAAGCCCAAGGCTCAGGTCTTCTTAAAATAACATCTTTCCATCTTTCAAGCTTTTCAGCATTACCAGCATCAATACATTCATAATCTACCCAAGAATTGCTAACTAACATATGCCCTCCTAATTACATACATATTATATCATATAGAAATAATATTTACATAAAAAAGTACACCTTAATCTTTTTTTATTTACAACAAAAAATTAAATGTATATAATAATATTATGGATAATAATAAAGAGGAAAATAATATGAATGAGAACAATGAACAAAAACCAGAAGAAGTATATACAATTCAAGATGCTTCATTAGAAGAAAGATTGGCAGCTAATAATACACCAGTTCAAACAACAGAAGTAGATAATACTCCAACTAATGTTGTAGAAGAAAATGGTAAATTAAAATTAGTTGTACAAGATGATTATTACTATGATAAAGCGCCTTGCGACGGAAATTTATTTGCAATATATTTTATTGCTGATACATTTAACTTGCTAGAAGATAAAAGTGATTTATTAGGTGCATTATTATTAACTTGGTTAAAAAATGATAAAGTTAAAATGACTCAAAAGAAAACACTTTTTGGTAAATTAATCAATGTTTTGCATTTTAGTGATTATACTGGATTTGAAAGTATTTTAGAAGCAGAAGCATATGAATTATTAAGCAGTGCATCTAAAAATTATGAATTATCTAAAAAAGACTTTGATAAATGGATAAATAAAAATAAACAAGAAATAAATATATTTTTCTCCAGAGTATTAGCTCATGAAAAAGAAAGATATATTGGAGAAGGATCAATTTCTTGCAAAGATCCAAATACTCAAGCGACAGGCACTACTAAAAATGAAGAACTAATTTTTGGAAATCAACTAATTGAAAGTGCTAAACAAATATTAGGCTTCTCAAGATATATGAAAAATTATGTTCAAATATGCAATTCTAATCCAGATACCAAATGGATAGATGCTGAAACATGGAGAAGTTATTTATTAGTTGCCGAAGTTATAGGTGTTACTGAAGCAGTTAGAAAAACATTTAATGAAATATATAAGAACTTTGACTTCTTCTATTATAAACGTAATAAATAATAAACAAACCCCTAGATCAGTTCTAAGGGTTTTATCATAATTGATTGACAATCAGAAAGGATATCAGCTTAGATATTCTTTTAATTTATTATCTTTTAAATAATAAACATAAAAATCATTTGGTTCTTCAGTATCACATTTCATTTTCATAGATTTATATACATCATTTTCAAATTCACTATTAGCTACTCCAACCATTCCTTTTATAGGATAACCCATTCTATTTTTACGTACTACATATTCTTTTACAAATTTACTTACAAGTGCTACTGTCTTTTTATTTTGATAAGTTAATCTTATAGTTATAGAATTAATATTTAAATAGTTACTTTTCTTTTTGATGAATTTTTTTATTTCATCTCTATGTACATCAGTATATTCTTTTTGATTAATTATTTTATTAAACTTATTTTCATTTATTTTTATAAAATGTATATATCCTATAATATCATCTTCATCGCGAATATATATAATATCTGTTTTTTTATTTTTTACAACCGCATTAAACTTTTCTTTAGACCAATTATATTCTTCATCGAAATTACTAGAATCTAATTTACTGAATTCATCAACTAGTTTAGTATTTATTGACATTCCCCTAGAAAATACAAGTGATTCACTTTTAAAATAAGCATATTTATATCTAATAAGTATACTGATATTTGAAATAATCAATAATGTTTCAGCCGCTAATGTAGAATAACTTGCATAGTTAATATCATAAACAAGCCATAAACTATACGTTACAATTCCAAGTATGATAACTTTTTTATTCTTTTTAGTCAAAGCATAAGCATCACTTAAAGAAGCAAGTACTGAAAATAAAGATAAAAACCCATCATAGCTAAATATTGCAATTAAAGTATACAAAACCAAAGAAATATAAAATACTTTCATAGGATCTTTTACTTTAACATATAAGTAATCTCTAACCATTTCAAATAATACAACACATATTCCAGTATATGCACCTAAAAACCCGTAGTTAAGAGCAAAAAATACACAAGACAATATTTGTAAATATAATAATTTATTATTACCATTTTTATAATAACTAATAAACAATAACATCCACGCTAAAGCTCCAAAAACCTGAGCTAAATAAAACTCCATATTATTTCACCATATCAATTATAACACAAAACATAAATTATTTTTTCACTAATAAATAATAAATATAAATCTATATTAGAAGAAAACGGAATGTTTTTTTCAGAAATCAATGAAAAAACTAATTTAGCAGAAATCATAAACATTTTATAGCAAGTCAATTTCATCCAGAATTTAAATCTAGACCTACTAGACCACATCCATTGTTTGATTCTTTCATAAAAGCAAGCACACAAAAATAAAGGCGTAAACCTTTATTTTTTATTTATTACAATATCTGCAATTAATTTAGCTGTTTCTTCTACTCCAACAGAATCAACATTTAATGCAATATCATAATTTGATAGTTCTTTCCAATTTCTATTAGTATAGTATTTATAATGTCTACTTCTTTCATTATCTATTTTTTTGATAGTTTTTAAAGCTTCATTACTATTTAATCCATAATATTTAATAACTCTATTTATTTTAGATTTATTATCACTATATAAAAATACATTTAAAACATTTTTATTGTCTTTTAAAATATAATCAGCGCATCTACCAACTATTATACAAGATTCTTTTTTCGCAAGATTTTTTATAACTTTATCTTCAGCAATAAAAAGTTTATCATCATTTACATATCCAACACCATTTTTCTTTTGTTCATTATCAATAACATAAGAGTCACTAAAATCACCACTTTTAGCAATCATATGAATTAATTCTTTATCATAAAATTTTATTCCCAATATTTCAGATAAAATTTTACCAACATATCTTCCACCTGAACCATATTCTCTAGATATAGTTATTATAATATGTTTATTTAACTTATTTGATTCAACAATTTCATCATCATAATCAATCACTATATTAGTTGATTCAATTTTATTAAATTCTTTTTTTAACAAAAAACAAGTCAATATCAAAGTTAAAATATCAGTAATAATAGCAGAATATAAAATACTAACAACATTCATACTTAAATGACCAATTATCAAAATAATAGGTACAAAAAATAATACATCTCTAGAAACAGCTATAATCATAGATTTTGTTGAAGATCCTATTGATTGTAAGAAAATAGATGTCACTTTTAATAAACAAGTTATAAGTATTGTCGCAAGGTATATTCTCATACATAAATATGCATATTCATTATAAAGTAAACTATTATTTTTACCAAATAAATTAATTATAACATTAGGACAAAATTGAAATATCAAAGTTGCAATAATACCAACTACACTACAAGAAATAATAATATCTTTATAAGCTTCTTTTACTCTTTTACTATTGCCAGCTCCATAATTATATCCGATTATTGGACTACCGCCAAGTGCAATTCCAATGCATATAGAAATAACTATTCCAAATACTTTCATAACTATTCCGATAACAGCTAAAGGAATATCTATTCCATATTTAACATCATTTATATAACTAATCAAATTATTACAAACTGCAATAATTATAACAATAGATATTTGTGTCACAAAAGATGAAATACCAAGAAAAATAATTCTCTTAACTAAAGAAAAATCTAATTTGACAGAATCTTTATTTATTTTAAAAATCTTACTTTTAAACAAATAAAATATTGTTAAAAAGCAAGTAACATATTGACCTATTATAGTTGCAATAGCTGCTCCTTTAATGCCCATATCAAATGTAAATATAAATAATGGATCTAAAATAATATTTAACACTGCTCCTATAGTAGTTGCAAACATAGCGAATTTAGGACTACCATCAGCTCTAATTGCTGAATTTAATCCTTGCCCAAACATATAAGCAGGAATACCCATCATAATTATTTTAAAGTAATCCATAGCATATTTATAATTACTTGTACTTGCACCAAATAATCTAACAATTCTATCGCTAAACACAAAACCTAATATAGTAACAAATAAAAGACATATAATTTGTAGCACTAGTCCATTGCCTATAGATTTATTAGCTGTGCTTGAATCCTTTTTTCCACAAGATAAACTAAATAAAGATGCTGAACCATCACCAATCAATAAACAAATAGCTAAAGCTATTAAAGTAAATGGATATACTACATTAGTTGCTCCATTACATAAAATACTAACTGAAATATTACTAACAGTATCTATACCACTAATATGTCCTATATATATTTGATCAACAATATTATAAAGTGATGCAACCAACATAGAAATAACACATGGAATAGAAAACTTTAATAGTAAAGTTCCAATTCTTTCCCTACCTAAATCCAATTCTTTTTTCATATATCTTCCTTTCAATCACAAAAAAACGTAAATCCAAAAATGTCTGGACTTACGTTTTTAAACTACGCGACAAAAGTAATTCTAACACAAAAAAATTATTTATGTAAGTATTTTTTTAAAATAAATTGTACTAAATCATAACAAGAATTTTTATTAATTATTTTATTTTGACTAACTATTAATTTATCACTAACATCACTATCTTTAATTAATAAATTTATATTTTTTATAATATCTTCTTTATCATTACAAACAATACTCATATTATTTTTCTCAAAGAATTCTGTGTTATATGTTTCTATTCCTGGTATTGAATAAATATGTAATAAAGGTTTCCTAAATGATGCTATTTCAGTACTAGAAAGGCCACCTGGTTTAGATAAAACTATATCACTTGAATATATTAAATCATTTATATTTCTTGTAAATCCTAAAACCTCTAATTTAGAATTATTAATTTCTTTTAGTTTATTATATAATTCCTTATTACTTCCACAAACAACTAATACTTTAATATTTTTAATTGTTAATATGTCGTTAATAACATCTGTAATATTCCCAAATCCCATACTGCCTAACATAATCAATATAAGTTTTTCATCTTTACAATATTTATTTTTTATATTTTTAGCAGACTTTAAATATTTAGAAGAAACAGGTATTCCAGTTGTTAATAACTTGTTTATAGAAATTCCTTTATCAATAAATCTTATTTCTAATCCTTTTTGCATAACAAAATAATCTGGTTTAACTTCTTCAATAAAAGGACATGGTTCATAATCAGTCGCAACCATTAAGAAATTTATTTTATCTAGTGTCTTATCTTCATTTATCGCAGTTAATGTTAAAGCAGGAAATAAATGAGTTGTAACAACTAAATCATAATGATTTTCTTTAATAAATTCATACAACTTATTCTTATGAGTTTTATTCATCAAATATACTGGACTAGTAATACCAGTTTTAAAATATAGCTCAGCCATTTTATAAGCTTCTTTAAAAAGTAAACCATCATTATTTAATGACATTAAATATATTTTAGAAGATAAATCTTTACTTTTTTTATTTACTATGTCATAAAAATCATAAAAATCACTTTCAATATTATTATCTTTTAACTCTTCTAAAACATACTTAGCACAAGAATTATGACCGCCACCAGTAGAACAAGACAATATTAATACTTTCATTATTCCTCCTTTTATCATCAATAGTATATCATAACAAATAACATTAAAAATTATAAATAGTATTATTTGACATATTATTTAATAAGGTGATTTTACGACTATAATAGATGATAATACAGTAGTTGTATTTACAAGTGATGAATTAAAAAATGCATTAGAAAATAACAATAATTATACATATATTTATTTTGGAAACAATATTACTTTAACAAGTGGTATAAACATATCAAGTTACAAAACTAATGTCACAATAGATGGAACATATCAAAATATAAGATATCAATTAGAAGATATGAAAAGTTTAAGCGCATCAAATACAATCGCAATAGCTTCAGAAAAAACACTAAATGTCACTGTTAAAAATATTGATATAATTGGTTACAATTATTATAGAGTTATTTATGTTAAAGAAAGTACAAGTTTCAAAAATGTAACAGTGGAATATAACAATATAAAATATTTAGGTCCACAAATAAGTTTTCATCCAAATGGAATAACTAGATTTATTGATTCAAATATAACAATCAAAAAAAATTACGCAGCAGGAAATGAAGTCGAAGAATGTAACAAAATAGAATTAGGTGGTAATACTACAATAATTCATAAATCTACTGGAAATTCATCTTTTTGGTTTAGAAATGCAGATCCATATTTAAAAGTATTAAAGAATTCAAATGTTAATTTTACAAGTGAAAATAGAGAATTAATATATGGAGTAACTAATTTATATTTTGAAATAGAAGAAAATTCAGTATTCAATGTTACTACTCATAATGGTTTATCTTATGGTACAAAATGGTACAGGAACAACAATAATAAATGAAAATTCTTCTTTCACATTAAAACAAACTAGTACAAATGGTAGTTATAGTGCTTGGTATAGTTATGGAACAATAACTTTAAATCAAAACTCTAGTTTGTATATAATAAACAATTATACTGGAATAACCACATCAAATTATAATATATATTTTTCTGAATCAAATACAGATTTTAACTTATTAAACCCAAAAGAAGTAATATTATATAACACAATTGCTAATATAATTTATGCATCAGGAACGAGTAATTTTGATTTTAAATTTTCTAGAATTAATTTATTTAATACATCAATTCAAATAGATAGTAATATTTCACTTAGTATTCTACCCACTTATAGTTGTTATAAAACAATTGACACTTCAGAAATTACTGGGACATTTACTTCAACATTAACAACAATAAAAACAAACAATTTTAGTTCTCAAGAACTAGAAGAATTACCTACTCTATCAAACTTCATATTTCCAAATAAAAAATATTATCTATAGGCAAACTACCTTTCTATATGAGTCCTTTAACTGATACAGACACAATAATGAGTGGTATAACAGAAGCAAACTCTTCAATATTAATTCAATATGATAATACCAATGAAATAGTAACCTCTGACTCAAATGGTAAATTTAGTTATAACTATTCTGTTCCATTACCAATAGGTACAATAATTACATTAAATGTAAAAAAACAAAATAGCTTAATCTATCAAACTAAAAAAATACAAATAGTTTTTAGTGGAGAATTAGTAATAGATAAAATAACTAAAGAAATAAAATTTTCTTTAAATCCAATAAGTACAAATCCAATAATATGTCCTAGGTCAAATCAAGTCATAATTAAAATAATAGATTCTAGAGTTAACAGCTCAGATTGGAAATTATATGCATCTATTAATCATGATTTAACTTCAGAAGATAATAAAGTTTTAAAAGATTCATTAGTATTTATAGATCAAGATTCAAATATAAATACTCTATCAGAAAATAAAACATTAATTTATACTGGAGAAAATAATAATGGTGAAGTTAATGTTGATTGGCAAAATAAAGAAGGAATTTTACTTCTTATAAAAGACGTTATATCAAATAATACAACTTATGAAGCAACTATTACATGGACTATAGAAGAATAAAAAATATACATAAAGTGTACCTTAAATTCTCCAAAATGGATAAGAACAATCATATTTAATATTACTTCTTTTATTCAAAATACTTGTAACTTTAAAATAATTGCTATATATAATAAAGTTTTGACTTTCAAATTTACAATTAGTATTTAAAATAAAATATGAGTTATTCTTTTTTCTTAACTTGAAACGTAATTTTCTTACTTGATGAGGGCCCAATATCAGTTAATTTAACAGTTAATGTACCTCCAGTATATTCATATTCACTTGATGTAGCTGCTACTCCATCAATAGTTACACTATCAACTACAAAATCAACTAAAGTAGTATTTATAACATCACTAACTACTGGACTAGTATATGTTTCAGTAGCTTGATTATCAACAGTAATTGTATATGTCAATAATCCATCAGCCCAAATAGGTTTATCAGCTTCTTTAGTTATAGTAAGCCCACTATAATCATAGTTACAACAGATGCTAAAGATGTAATAGATGTAGGAATCTCATTATAATTTCCAACTGCACTAACAGTATTACTCAATTCAGTTTCCATAACTTTCCTCCTACACATATTCTATGCATAAAAGTTAAAAAAGTTTTTTACATTCTTTTAAAGGCATATTTATTATTTGAATTACATAACAAATACCAGACTCATCTCTAACATATGATTGATATCCAAAATCACATGTAGTTAAATAACCATAATTATTTCCAAATAAAGAAACTACGTTATCATTATCTTCACTATCAACAAATAATCTAAATGTAGATACATCAATATCACTATCCAATGAATAACCACTCATCATTTTTTTATATATACTATAAATATTTTTCATACTACTTTTAATATCAAAACTAATTCCATTATCACTTAACAATTGAGTAATACTATTTTTTAAATTATTAGAGTTTTCAAAAACATTAGTTCCAAGTCTCAATATTATTCTTTTATACTCTTCAGGATCTAAATAGAATAAACATAAATCTTCTATACTGTTACTTATATTATTTAAATTTAACTTTCTAGCTATCGGTATCATATAATCAATAGTCTCACTAGCCAAACTTTTTTTATTATTTTTTATATCTTGAAGTGAATATAATCTTCTAGCTAACACAACAAAAAAAGCTCTATTTTTTTCTTCCATATCATATATTTCTTTAACAATATATGGATCACTATAATCAATATCAACCATATAAAAAATACTAGAAGTTATATTTTTAACTTTAGTACCAAATGTATTTTCTATTTCTTCACTACTTACACCATAATTAATTGTTTCATATAAAATAGTACTAATAATAGTGTCAATATCAACATTATAATCTAATAAAATACTAACAATTTCCAAAAGATAATTCATTAAAGATTGATTTTCATTATAGACTACACCCATTAATCTTTTACTAGCAAACTCATATGCATTATCAAATAAGATTAAACTTTTTTTATCTTTTACTCTACTCCTTATATAGTCTACATTCATGTTATCAATCCTATCTCTAATAAGAGTATAACACATCTGAAATAAAAATAAAAAGATTTTTAAATATTTAATTCTTTAATTACGTTCTAATATGTTTTTATATAAAAAATGATATAATGTTTATAGTATATTAATGAGGTGATAAAATGCGTGAAAAAATCACAAAGTTATTCTTAATATTCTGTATTTTTTTCTTGATTATTAATGGTATTGGATATTTATTTAATATCACAGAATTTATTACTGTTCTAAATAATCCCACAGGTGGAGGTGGAATGTCAGTTAGTAATATTCCAACAATTTTAAGTTTGTTAATGACTTGTTTAATTATGTTAGTAATTAAAATCAAAAATAGCAAAAGATAGTTAGATCAATCTAGCCATCTTTTTTATTTAAACTATAAAACTAATGACTTTCGAATTTATAATATAAATTTATTATTTCGACCACCATTTTTTAAATGGCGTTTTTTAAGTCATAAAAAAATCAAACCAGACGGTTCGATTACAATTAACAATTTGGAGCAAGTAACCGGAATCGAACCGGCATCTTAGCCTTGGCAAGGCCACATTCTAACCGTTGAACTATACCTGCGCTTGTATAAATATTTTAACACATTTTTTTATTTTTGCAATAGAAAAGTGAATTATTCAAAATCCACTTTAATATTTTTAATAAAATCATAATAAACATTATTTTTATCAGATACCATTTTATATTTAATTCTAGTAAGTAAATAAGGCATATTATATATTTTAAACCTTTCATAATTTAACTGTTTACACAACTTTTCAACAATAGAAATTACAAAATCTTTATAACTTTTTGGTTCAAATCCTTTATTATACTTCTTTATCATTCTTTTATAAGTTACTTTATCAAATAATCCTCTATAATATTCTTCACTATAATTTTTGAAATAATACTTCTTTCCATCAAGATTGTCTAAATATTTTAATGTATCATAATAACCTAAATTCATTCTATAATTAGCCATATCAGTATTAAATAATAAAATAGAACCTAAATCTTCTCTTGGTTTAATAATATGAACCTTAACACCTTTTTTCTTAGTATATTTTACCTTGGAATTATGCCAATCTTGTATTGCATATATTTCATCAAATCCTCTTTCAATAAAAGTATCAACAGGACAATTATTAAAAACACCACCATCTAAATAAAACTTACCATCAACTATTTTTTCAAATTTAAATATTGGTAAATAAGCACTAGCAATTATACATTCAATTAACTTACCTTCAGGAATATTCTCTTTAGTAATTATAGTCGGCTTTCTATCAGATATATTAAAAGTAGCAACAGCAAAATCAATTTTACTTCTTCTAAACCTATCCTCTTTAACATATTTAGAAAGTAATTTATGAATATTGTCTATATCAACACCATTGTTTTTAAATATCTTTTTAATAGATTCAATGCCTTTTTTAGTTAGTTCTTTATTTTTAAAATCAAATGAACTTATACTTTGTAAGAAATCACTATCTATTCCAAAAATATCAGCACTATCCATCTTTTCCCATAATTTGAACAAATTATCAAAGTTTTTAACTACATAAAAAGCAGCATTTATCGCACCAATAGATGTTCCTCCAGCACCATCAAAAAAGATTTTTTTCTTATTTAATGCTTTTACAGCTCCAGCTTCATAAGCTCCTTTAGCTCCTCCACCTTCAAAAACAATTGCCCTTTTCATAATAACTTCTCCTTAAAATTCTTTTCAACAATATTAATTAACATAAGTATACATGGTACAGCAAGTAATATACCTCCAACTACATCAGAAAAATAATGTACACCTAAATATATTCTAGAAATAGAAATAATTAATGCCATAACTATAAAGAATATATAAAAAATAGTCTTCTTTATTTTTCCAGACTTAATAGTCAATAAATAACATAAAAAAGTATAAAAAACTATAGACGTAAAAGTATGACCACTAGGGAAACTAAAACTTGATGGAATTCTTATCAGTGCTTCAAAAGGTCTTGGTCTACTAATAGTAGTCTTAAAAATTAAAGCAATCATTCCCGATAAAGCATATCCACCAGCAAGTAAATATGAGTACCATTTATTCTTATTTATTAAAAATATACACACAATTATTGCAATTGGTAAATATAAATCACCATAATTAGTCATAGTTTCAAAAAATAATGTTAAATTATCGTCAATAATTTTAGTCACAAATTTACGAACTACATTATCAAAAGAAAGTATAACATCATAAAAACTAGATTTAAACAAAATAATGTAAATCACTAACAATAAAACAATACTTATTATATACCATCTATTTTCCATTAATACTTTTTTCATATCATAATTATAGCACAACGTAGATAAAAAGTAACATTTCTGTTACTTAGTACCGTAAACCCTGTCACCTGCATCACCAAGTCCAGGTAAAATATAACCATTTTCATTTAATTTTCTATCAACACACGCAGCATATATTTGAACATCTTTATGTGCTTTTTTAATATTTTTTATTCCTTCTGGAGAAGCTATAATACAAAGAAATTTAATTTTTTTAACTCCATCATTCTTAAGTCTATTTATCGTCGCTATTGCACTTCCTCCAGTGGCTAACATAGGATCCAATATTAATACTTCCCTTTTATTAATATTTTCAGGCATCTTATAATAATATTCAACTGGTTCTAATGTTTCTTCATTTCTATATAGACCTATATGTCCAATTTTAGCATTAGGAATTATATTTATAATTCCCTCAACCATACTCATACCTGCTCTTAAAATAGGTACAAATGCATAATCATCTTCATTAATATAAAATGTTTTTAATTTTTCAAGCGGTGTTTCTATAGTTTTAGTATGCATTTTAGCATCTTTTAAAGCCTCATAACACAATAATATAGATATTTCACTTATTAACTCTCTAAACTCCTTAGTACCCGTATTTTTATCCCTTAAAATTGATAACTTATGAGTTACCAAAGGATGATCCAAAACAATTTCTTTCATATATTCCCTTTCTATAAAAAAATCTCACCAATAATTATATTGATGAGACCAATATCAAAGAATTAAAATAACATTTATCAAATAATAAAATATCAATCATATTTAATTCTCTCATATCTTACCTCTAAAAAAAGAATATCATATTTTAAATATCAATTCAACTATTTCTCTCATAATGATACATATATTGTATAGCAAGACCACTATATTCTTTAAATTTCTCTCTAGTAAATTTTTCTATAGTTTTTTGATCATTTTTAATACCATAACGTTCACTTATAAACTGTTTTACCCAAGTATCTATAGGAAAAACATCTAATCTTTTATATCCAAATAACAATATACATGATGCTACTTTCATGCCAATACCTTTAATAGTCATTAATTCTTTTAAAGCATTATTAGTGTCAAGTATATTAATATCCCTTAAAGATTCATATTTATCTAAAAAGTCTCTAATATATTTATCTCTAAATCCTACACCTAATTCTTTAAACTCTGTGATACTAACATTTTTTAATTCATCATAGCTCGGAAATAAATGATATTCTTTATTCTCAAATGTCACTGTTTCACCATATTTTAAGCACAATTTTTCAATAGATTTACTAATTCTTCTAACACTATTATTTTGACTTATAATATAGCTTATACACATCTCAAATGAATCTTGATTTAGTATTTTATAATTATTACATGATTTTATTATTTTTTTCATAATATTATCTTTGGATAACTCTAAATTTATTTTTTTATAATCTCTATTTAAATCAAAATATTCTAATATTATTTCTTTTAGGTTATCATAATTATTTGCTTTAATTATTAAAGAACTACCTTCTTGTTTAATATTAACTATTCTATCTTTAATTATATTAGTAAAACTTCCATCAGACTCTTCTATTACTCTAAAACAAGCACCACTCAATAATACTTCTTTAATATTTATATCTTCTACTTCAATTTTCATTTTAGACCAACTTTTTTATAATAATTATTATCTAATATTAAAGCAGACATACTAAATCTATTATTTACAATACTATTAATTCTATCAATATAATCATCATCTATTTCTTCTTCAGTTGTTTTAGTAAATTTTCTTGTTACGCTATTATATCTTCCAGCTTCTGTTATCCAACTTCTATCTGAAAGTATTACTATATGTTCACTATCACTAAATATATCTCTTCCCATTAATAATCTAGAATCAAATTCTATTCCATATAAATTATATATTGTTGGTAATAAATCAAGTCCACTAATTGTTTTATCTATTACTGTTTTTTCTATAGAAGGATTATACATAATTAATGTAGTATGATAATTTTCAAACTTATCACTTCTGTCAATATTACTAACTTCATTCATTTGTTTTTGAGTTAAACCATATGGATAATGATCAGGACCCATAATTATTAATGTATCATCTAATACACCTTTTTCTTCAAGTTTCTTTAATAATAATTCCATAGCTTTATCTAACTCAATTTGAGCTGCATAATATGCTTTTATAGCATCAGAATATTTTAAGTTTTTAACTTTATTTTTATTTCTAGCAGACATACTATTACCATAAAAATTATAATTTAAATGTCCACTTACAGTCATATAATATGTAGCAAATGGTTTTTCACCATTTAAGTAATAATCAGTAGTAGCTTCAATCATTTCATAATCACTATTTGGCCAACGTTTGCAATTCATCTTCTTTTCAAGACCATTTCCACATCCAACATAAGAAAGCCCTATATTTGGATGAGATAAATGTCTATTATAATATTTATATGTATGATTATGGAATCCATAAGATGTATAACCTTCATTTTTAAACATTGTTCCAAATCCCATAGGCATACTTATTTTACTTGATTTATAAAAACTCCATACACCTTCTTTAGGAATTAAACTAGTTAAATTCATATATTCTCCATCAGAGGTAGATACTGGATATAATGGTTGATAATAATTTGTAAATATATAACTATTATTAGCCATTTTATATAATGTTGGTGTAATATCTTTATCAATAGCTATAGTATCAAAAGCTTCAGCAGTAATGAATATTAAATTTTTTCCTTTAAATAAACCAGTATATTTATTCTTTTCACTAGGAACAACACTACCAAAGTATTTATGCATATTTTTAACTGTAGAATTACTTTCTTTTTCTATTAAAGATTCAAAATCAATATCGATTTTATTATATTCTTTTTCTTTCTCCAACTCTACCTTTTCAGGAGTTTCTTCAACAGTAGAAACTTCTACTTCTTCTTCAAAACCAAATATATATCTATACAAATCTATCGCTTGCATACTCCATAATCCGGTTTTATTTATTGTTAGCATAGGTGCATGTGTTTTATATATAAGTCTATTTAAGCTATAAACACCTTTATTGTCATATGTAACCTCAACTAATATCATAGTTAGTGAAAATACTAAAAGAACTAAATTTAATAATATATCTTTTAATCTTAATTTAGAAAATTTAAAAATCTTTTTATTAAAAATATAATATAGGATTAATGGTACTAATGTCAAAGCAAAAACATACCAAATTCTAGCTATAACTTCTAATATCATCTGCCAAAACTGCATAACTTGACCAGTACCTGTAGTTAATGAGAAAAATGAAAATATTGAATCATAAAAATTATAATAAACAATCTGTGCTAATGTTATAAGTGTATAAAAAAATAATATAAAATAACTTATAATTCTATTAACTTTCTCATTGAATAAACCAACTATTAACGCAGTAATTGCCATCCAAGTCATACTAAATAATATAACTGACAATGTATTTAAAGAGAAAAAATCTCCAACTATAAATATTCTATATATTAATTCTAAATATACTATCCAAAAAGCACAAAATATTGAACCATGAATTTTCTTTTTCATATTACTTCCTATTCTTTAAAAATTTAATAATTGTTAAAACTAAAATAGCTACTATTAAAATACCAGCTGTTATAAACAAAATTTTAATTTCTTTTTGATAAGAATAAACTAACAAATTAAATAAGCTTCCCATCACAATCACCTAAACTAATTATACAAAATAATAGTGATATATTCAATAAATAATATGACTTAAACTAGTCATTATGTTATAATGATAATGAGGTGTAATATGAAAAAAGAATTTAATTTATTAAACAATAAAAGTACATTTTTAATTAATTTAGTTTTCTCAGTTTTAGAAATTTTAGGAGGATTTTTAACCAATAGTATTTCTTTAATATCGGGAGCCATTCATGACTTAAGTGACTCTATTTCAATTTGTATATCTTATATATTTGAAAAAATAAGCAAAAAAGAAGTTAATAACAAGTATTCTTATGGATATTTAAGATTTACATATATCGGATACTTTATTACATCTATATTGCTTCTATTAGGTTCTATACTAATGTTATCCCTATCTATTCCAAGACTAATAAATGTTAAAGAGGTAAATTATGATGCTATGATATTATTTTCAGTATTTGGAATATTAATTTATGGTTATACAGCATATTCACAAAAAGACAAAAAAGATATTCACTTACTAGAAGATCTAATTGGTTGGGTAATTATCTTAATTGGAAGTATTCTTATTAAAGTATTAAATAATCACATAATAGATCCTATTATAGCTATACTAATCGCATTATATATTTTATTCCAAGTATATAGATATCTAAAAGAAGTATTTGAAATGATAATGGATAAAACACCAAAAGGTATAAATATAAATGAAATAACTAAAGAATTAAAAAATGATAATATAAAAGAAATACATCACATTCACATATGGACTCTTTATAAAGATAGTTATTGTATGACATGTCATGTAGTATTGAATAAACAACTTCAAGAAAATGAAATAATAAATTTAAAGAGTTCATTAAAAGAAAGTTTAAAAAAATATAAAATTAATCATGTAACAATAGAAATAGAATATCAAAACGAAAATTGCAATTCTAAAAAATGTTTCTACAATTAAAAAGAGGTTTAAACCTCTTTTAATATGGATTAGGATAATCTAATAAACCAGTTCCCTCTCCACTTAACCAATATATTTTATTATCTTTAATTTCAAATTCATATTTAATTTCATATTTATTATTTTCTTCATTACTATATTTAAATGTAATATTATATTTTCCATCTTTTTTAGGATATAAAATATATTTATTGTTATTTATAGTTTCAACTTTTGCATTATCATTATCATCTTCATAAGACCAACTATATCCTTCATCAACATAATTATATTCTATAGTTATTTTATCTTTATAAACACCTAAGTATTTAGAATTAGGATTATAAAAAAGTATAATTAATAGCAATATAAAAGTAATGCCAAATATAATATAATATCTCACTAATACCTCCATGTAATCAAAAAGCAATCAGTTCTGATAAAACATGATTGCTTCGAGTTTAAAGAAAAAATAATTATAAATCATTTATAAAGATTAATTCATCAGTATAAACATGTTCTAAATATTATCAGTATTTAGCATAATTACCTATCGTTTTTGAGTTTTACTTTCTCAATGACATATCACTTGTCCTTAGTAGATAAGTATTCTATTTCTTAAATTAATAAGAGAATTTAAATATTGTAAAAATATACTAACAATAACTAATAAATTAATATTAATTATTAAAATATATCCAATTAATAT
>CAVIDW010000017.1:0-30972 GCA_963641945.1 bacterium
ATTGTTATTAAGACCTAGGAGTATTATTTTACAAGTATTATGTTCTCAAGCCGAGTTGGTTAAATTATCTAGATTATTACAAGCTGTGATTATATTTTTTATTGCTATATCTCATTTAGATATAGAATTTAGTGTTTTAAAAGTTATTTGCTTAATATTAATGGTTATTAGTTCAATAGCTATATTTTTCTCTGTATTTCTAACTATGGCTTCTTATTGCTTTTTTACTGTTCAAGCATTAGAGGTTAGAAATTTATTTACTGATGGTGGTAAATATATGGCTCAATATCCTATGGGAATATTTAGAAGGGGAATAATGTTATTTTTTACGTTTATTATTCCATATGCTTTTGTTAATTATTATCCTTTATTATTCTTTCTAGGAAGAAGTGATAATTTATTTTATTGTTTTAGTCCTTTAATTGTTTTACTTTATTTGATACCTGCATTTTTAATATTTAGATTTGGAATGAAGAAATATACTAGTGTAGGTAGTTAAGAGGCTTATGCCTCTTTTTTTATATTTAAATAATTGTTAGTCAATTGTAGAACAATTAGCATCACTTCCACAATCGATGCAATTACAATCTAACATATTTGCAGAACTATTGTTTTTGATTCTTTTTGTAAATTCAGAAGAAATTTCTGTTCCTTGGTAAAGTTTTTTTATTAATTCTAATGCAGACATACTATACCTCCTTTTTATATTTTTCATTTATATAAGAACTTGGATCAGCTGAAAGCCATCTTAAAAAACAGCCTCCGCCACACTTTTTCCAGTACATGTGTGGGTAAGTATTGATTATTTTTCTAAATTCTTTTGAATCTGAGCTATTCCAAAAATCAATTATTTCATTTGGCTTTAATTTTTTTGTTAAGTGAATGATTTACGAAGTGATTACATGGTAATATGTCAAAATTTGAATAATCCTTTTGATATATGGCAACATGTTGTAATACAATCTTTATTTGTCATTTCTTCTAATAAATTTTCTTTTAAAATGCATAAAGGTATAGACATTTCAAAAGAAAATTTTATTCCTGATTCTTTTATTGTATCAAAAACATATTCACACATATTTGCAATGTCCATTATAGTTGGTGCTTCTGAATATGTTTCACCTTTTACAGATTGCTTATAAAGTTGAAATGATATATTATCTAGATTATTCTCACAAAATGTTTTCTAAAATAAATTAAAGTGTTCGTGATTGTTGTCACATAGAACATATGAAGTACTAACATTTACTTTAGTTTTTTTCAAATTATTATATTCTTGCACCATTTCGTTGAATCTTAGTGATTTTGTATTTTCAATGTATTCTTTTTCGTTTTCACCTTTTATTGATATATTGCAATTTTTTAATCCTGCTTCGGCTATTTTTTTTTGTGAATTTTATGTCTGAAAATTTTCTTCTATTTGATGCCATGGAAACAATTATGCCCTTGCTTGTTATATATTTAATAATTTTGATAATGTCTTCATGAATTGTTGGTTCACCACCAATAAGAATTATTTTTGTTATGCCAATTTTATGTAACTCATTAACATAACTTTTTATTTCATTAAAACTCATTAATTGTCTTTACATTTTGAAGCATAACACCACGTACATTTATTGTTACAGGTTCTATTTGTTGTAAGCCATACTGTTTTTTGGTACAATTAATTCATAATTTCTTACTGTTATTATATATTTAAGAATGTTTTTTTGACTTATTTCATCAAATTCTTTATCTTTTAGAATTCCATTATTGTTGATTATTACTTTTATTGATGCAATGTTGTTTTCATAGCATGTGATTAAAACTTTATTTATGAATTTATGATAATATTTGTTTAATGCTAGTTTTAAAGTTTTTTTGTATATCCATTATTTCTCATTTCTGGTTTAATATAATACGCTATGTGTTCCAATCTTTCTGAGTAATCATTGTTAAGTATATGCCTTAAGTCCATTGTTTCTACCACTTCATTATTTTCAATAATTCAATATACCGTAGCATGTATCTCTCTTTTATTAATGTTTTTTCCTATACGTCTATTTTTTAGTCTTTTATCATTTCATCGATTGATTCATTTTTCTTTAATGATGAATTACCTAATTCTTTACTATTGCCTTTTGTTTTAGCAGATGTAATCAATTCAAGATAACTTTTTTGGTATTTTTTATTTGGTAAAACTAGTTTCATTTATTCTCCTTTTTTCGTTTTGTAGTGTATTTGTCTAATTTTGTCAATAATTCTTTATGTCTAAATTTATGAATTTCTTTTTCTTTTTTTATGGTTTAAAATAAGATATAATTTAATTATGAAAAAAAATTATATTAAAATGAATGATAATCATTATTTATCATTAGGAAATTTTATAAAGATAGTTAAAGAGGTATCATCTAATTCTAATGCTTCGCAAATAGAGATATTTTCTAGTATATTTGGTATTAATGATATAAATACTACTACTGTGAATAATTATTGCATTGGTATTAGAGCTATTGGACTTGAGTATAAGAAGATATTTAGTGATATATATGAAGAAAATGGAATAGATTTAATTAAAATAGTTTTATCTATTATGAGTATTCTTGATAATAAGGTTTATATTTTTGATGATGAAACTATTAATTTAATTAATTCTAATAGGAATATTGATAAAGTTATAAAGAAATTAATAGATGTTTCTTCTAATGATGAAAATATTAGTAAACAATTTATTAACAATTTAGATAATAAAGATAATTATAATAAGTTTGTTTATTTGTTAAGATATGCAATTATTGAGAATAAACAACCTATTTATACACAAGATATTAACATTAAAATTAATAAAAGTGAACTTGATGATTATTTAAAAGTTAAGTTATATTATGGTCAAAGTTATATTAGTTCTTTGATATATTTGGCTAAGCAAAATAATATGTATGCTTGTGCTGAGCTTGGTTCTTTAGAATATGATGGGTTAGTGAGTGGTAATGTTAATTATAAATTGTCTTTTGATTATTATATGTCTGCTGCTAAAAAAGATCATCCTAAAGCTTGTTGGATGGTTGCTAATATGATATTAAATGAAAGAGTAGAATATGATTTTGATGTTATGTGGAAATACTTAAATGAATCTATTTCTCTGGGTAGTGCAGCTGGTTATAATACGCTTGGATTATGCTATTTAAAAGGAATTACTCCCTCAAAAAAGATAGATATTAAAAAAGCACAATATTATTTTAAATTAGCTTGTGAAATGGGGTATGTATTTGCCTTTAATAATCTTGGAAAACTATATGAAAAAGTTGATATTAATGAATCAATAAAATACTATAAAATAGCAGCTGATATGGGAGAGAGTTGGGCTTTAAATAAGGTTGGAGAATATTATAGAAAGAACGGCAATATTACTCTTGCGTACGTGTATTATTCAAAAGCTATTGAATGTCCTCTTAATGAGAAAAACAAATATGCTTATTATAATTTGGCAAAATATTATTATGAAAATGGATGTAAAGAATTAAATATTTCTAAAGATGAAAATAGAGCTCAAGAATATTATAGATTGTTTGAAGTGATGGATAACAAATGATGATTCTTGTATAGTTAACTTTTGATGTACTATAATTTATATATTAAGAGGAAATTTATAAAAAATTAGTTGAATTACTTACTTTAATATTAAAAATTGCAATGCTTGATAACACTACATAATGTAGTTGTCATGTTTAATAATGTTAAAAAGAATTTGTTATTAACTGAAGCAAGACTTTATTTAAGAAAATAAGCAATAAATTTATAGTGGAAATAGTTCAAAAATATTTATTGTAAAAGTGCTAGTGATAAAAATAATCCTACTAGTAAGATAACTAAATTTAATGTATGGAATGATAGTAATTATTTTGTTACTGATATTCAAGTTTTAGTTCATATTGCTTCTTTTATTTCTTGTGGTTAATAAAAAAGGATAATTTTAATTTACCCTTTTTTGATTGGTTAGTTATTATAAATTTTTAACTAATTCTTTGAATTCTGTTCCTCTATCTTCAAAGCATTTATATTGATCCCAAGACGCACTACCTGGACTCAATAATATAACATCCCCTTTAGAACTATGTTCATTTGATAAAGCAACAGCTTCTTTTAAATTTTCTACAACAAATGTTTCAATGTTTAATGAATTCATTTCTTCTTTTATTCTATTTTTATTTTCTCCAAAACATATGATTAATTTTGTATTTTTTAAATAATCTTTTAAATCTAAGAAGTTTTGATGTCTTTCTAATCCACCTAATAATAAAATGGTTGGCTTATTGAAGGTAGATAATGCTATTTGAGTTGAGGTTATATTAGTTGCTTTAGAATCGTTATAAAAATCTTTACCATTTAGTGTTCTTACATATTCTATTCTGTGTTCTACACTTGTGAATTCTTTTAGTGATTTTACTATTGTATCGTTATCAATATTTAATTCTTTTGATACCATAATTGCACACATAACATTTTCATAATTGTGTGCTCCTTGTAGTTTTAAATCATGAACATTAATAATTTTTTCATTATAATAGTAAATATTATCATCTTTTAAATGGCTTCCATCAATAATTTCTTTACTAGAAAAATATTTTTTTGTACTTTTTATATCTTTTGTTATTCTGTATGCATCTTCATTACTATAATTGATTATTGCAATATTCTTTTTAGTGTGATTTTGAAACATTCTTAATTTTGTTTCGTTATAATATTCTCTTGTTTTAAACATGTCTAGGTGTGCTTCAAAAATATTTGTTAATACTGCAATATTTGGATTAAAATCATAGAAATCATGTAATTGTGGTACGCCAATTTCCATAATTAGGTAATCATTTTCTTTAATATTTTCTATTACTTCACATAATGGGAATCCTATATTTCCTGCTAAATGTGTTCTTCCTGGGAATGCATGAGAAACTATATCATATATAATAGATGTTGTAGTTGTTTTACCATTAGTACCTGTTATAGCAACTAATTTAACACCTTTTGGTAATAAATGATAAGCCATTTCTATTTCGTTTATTACTTTAATATTATGTTCTTCAGCATATTTTAAATATTTATGATCAAATTTTATTCCTGGATTTTTAATTAAATAATCGAATGATTCATCGAATATGTCATCTGGGTGGCTACCTAATATTACTTTTACTCCAAGATCTTCTAATTCTTTAATATGATCTTTATCTTGATTTTCGTTTTTGTCATTTAATACAATTTCACAACCATGATGAGCAAGTACTCTGGCAGCTTGATATCCGCTTCTTGCCATACCTAGTATGAATATTTTTTTATTATCAAACATATTACACCTCTTAATTAATTATACAACATAATTTGTTTAAATTGATAAATATATACACATTTTTACAAACTTACAATAAAAAAGTAACTATTTTGTAGCTACTTGTTTTCAATTCTTTGAATAAAGTCTTCAAATCTCCTTCTAATTTCTTTATGGAATTCTGGAGAAGCTTTAAATATTCTTTTAGAGAAGTAATTTTTATAAAATACCTTTTTAATTTTATCTTTTATTTCACTTGTATTATCTAAATTTTTATATTTGATAGAAAGATTTTTAATTTTAAATATTGTATTAAATGATATTATTGAGTCTATGATGAATATAGTTATTAATGTGTAGAATAAAATATTTATTGTTTTGATACTTAATGCTGAATATATTTCAAAGAAGAATGGATTCATAAATTTTATTAATAAGAATCCCAATACTCCGAATGCTAAACAGTTACTTAGGCATATTCTTCCATTTAAATTAAATTTATGTTTTGAATAATCCCACCATCTAGCATGAAACATTTTTTCCATAATATAACTAGTTGCATATTCTCCAATACTACATACGATTATACATAGTAGAAATAATAATATATTAGATTTAACATTATTTAGTAATAATATCATTGCGATAGAACAGTATCCGTATATAGGACAATAAGGACCTATTAAAAATCCTCTATTAACGAATTTTTTTGTGTCTGGATAAGTGGCAATTACTTCCATAATCCATCCTAAACATGAATATGTTAAAAATAATAAAAAGTATATTTGAAAATTATGCATTTTTTACCTTCTTTCTTTCAAAGCCAAAATATTTTGGTAATGATTTTGGATGTTTTAGTACCTTTAGTGAACATTTTTTATCCATTAAAGTTGTTACCCATGTTTCTTTGTATTTAGGTAATCTTATATTTAATGGAAACATATGTTTTAAAATTATATCTTCGATTCTATTGTTTATGAGATGTGGAAATACTTCTTTAGAGTTATTTAATGCTTCTTTTGCATGAACAAATCCCATGCATTTTGAAGAAACTTTTCTTGGTATGTGATTCTTGCCATGGATTATAATAAAAATCATGTAATAAAGCACCTATTGAAATATCTCTACAATTTAAATTATGTTTTTTAGCATATAAATATGAATTATATGCAACTTCTAAAGAATGATCATATACACTTTCATTCTCATGGTGCATATATTTTTTCCTTTTTATGAATTCTTTATTATTTAAAATTTCATTTACATAATCTTGAAACTCTTTATCGTATGTCATATTTTCTCCTTGTTGACACTTTATAAGTATATCAAATTTAAACTAATATTAAAATACTTTATTTTTGTGATAAAATATATTTATTAAGGAGGAATTATGGAAAATAAAAAATCAATAGTATATTTTAGTAGTAATATTAGTGGTGAAGAATTAGAAAAGATGGTTGAAAAGCTTGATTTTAAGCCTATTGGTAAAGTCGCTATTAAGGTGCATAGTGGTGAAAAGGGAAATCAAAATTTTATTAAACCAGAGTTTTATAAGGAATTAGTTAATCATTATGATGGCACTATTGTTGAATGTAATACTGCTTATGATGGTGAAAGAAATACTAGTAAAAAACACATAAAGTTATTAGAAGATAATGGTTGGTCTAAATTATATAATGTTGATTTGCTTGATAAAGATGAAGAAAGAGAACTAAAAATACCTAATGGAAAGAGAATTAAGAAAAATTATGTTGGGGCTAATATGTTTAATTATGACTCTATGATAGTAGTTTCTCATTTTAAAGGCCATCCAATGGGTGGATATGGAGGAGCATTAAAAAATATTTCTATAGGTCTTGCTTCTAGTCATGGAAAAGCATATATTCATGGAGCAGGTAATCCTCAGAATATATGGACTGCTGATCATGATTCGTTCTTAGAATCAATGGCTGATGCGGCTAGTAGTGTGGCTACTCATTTTAAAGATAAAATTGTATATGTTAATATAATGAAAAATATGTCAGTTGATTGCGATTGCTGTGCTGTTGCTGAAGATCCTTGTATGAAAGATATTGGAATTTTAGCATCAAGTGATCCAGTTGCTCTTGATAAAGCATGCCTTGATTTAGTATATTCTTCTGATGACTCAGGAAGAGATCATTTAATAGAAAGAATTGAATCAAGAAATGGTATTCATACTACATTATCTGCTGAAAGTTTAGGTGTGGGTACTACAAATTATGAATTAATAAAAATAGATTAAGTAAGTTTTATAAAAAGGGGAAATTATTATGAATAACTCATTAACTTATGTTTTTGGACATAAAAATCCAGATACAGATTCTGTTTGTGCTGCGGTAGCATTATCATATTTAAAAAATCAATTAGGTTATGATACTAAACCAGCTATTTTGGGAGATGTTAATCCTGAAACTAAGTATGCTTTAGATTATTTTGGTTTTAAAATACCTTATCATTTAAATGATGTAAAGTTACAAATTAAAGATGTTAATTATCATAGAGATTGTTTTATAGATAAGAATTTATCTATTAAGGATGCTTTTGATTATATGAATAAATATTCATTAACAGGTATTCCTGTAGTAGAAAATAAGAATAAGTATTTTGGATATGTTTCATTAAAAGAAATAGCAAGAACTATTATAAATGGTGATTATCATAAGATTGATACTTCTTATGGAAACATTATTAATGTTTTAAGAGGTGAAAAAGTATTAAAATTTGATAAGGAGATTAATGGTATTGTTTTAGCTGCTACTTTTGCTAAAGAAACATTTTTAGAGAAAGCAAATCTTAATGAAAATAATATATTAATAGTCGGTGATAGAAAGACTATTCTTGAATATGCGATTGATTGTAAAGTTAGACTTATTATTTTAGTAGGCAATTTAGAAATATCTCATGAAATCTTAAATAAAGCTAAAAAGAATAAGGTTAATATTATATCTACACCTATGACTGCGTATGAAGTTAGTAAGAATATTTCTCTTTCTAATTATATTAAGAATTTTATTAGAGCAGAAAATGCAGTTACCTTTAATGAAATTGACTATTTATCTGATTTTTTAGAAAAAAGTAAAACTTTAAAACATACTAATTATCCTATTGTGACAAGTAAGAATGATTGTAAGGGATTATTAATTTTAACTGATGTTAATGATGTAAATAGAAAGAAAGTAATATTAGTTGACCATAATAATTTTTCTCAAAGTGTTGATGGTTTAGATGAAGCTGAAATAGTTGAAGTAGTAGATCATCATAATATAGGTGATATTAATACTAAAAAACCTATAAATTTTAGAAATTCTTATTGTGGAAGTGTTAATACTATTATTTATGATTTATATAAGGAGAATAATGTAAATATTCCTAGTGATATAGCTGGTATAATGGCTTCAGCTATAATATCCGATACTATATTGCTATCATCTCCAACTACTACTATGAGAGATAGTGAGGCTTTAATTAGTTTGTCTAAAATAGCTAAAATTAATTATAAAGAATATGGAATGGATATGTTGAAACAAGGTATGAGTATTAAAGGGTTAACTAATGAACAACTTTTACACAAGGACTTTAAAACTTATAAAATAAATGATTGTTTGGTAGGAATAGGTCAAATATTAACAACTGATTTTAATCTTCTTAAAAAGAAAATGAGTAATTTAATTTCTTATTTGGATATTGAGGCTACTGAAAAGAATTTTAAGGTATTAACATTATTTGTTTGTGATATATTTGAGAATAAATCTTATTGTATTTATAATACTTCTTCTAGTGATATTATTAAGTCTAGTTTTAAGTTAGATGAAATATATGAAGGAGTAAGTATTGATGGAGTATTATCTAGAAAGATGCAGATAGTTCCATATATTATGGATACTTTAGATAAATAAAAAGAATTAGGTAACTAATTCTTTTAATTTGTGTATAAAATGTCTAAATCAACATCAGTATTTATACCATTAACTTTTCCTTGATTGCTGAATTGCCATAATAAATATTTTTTATCATAATTAGTTTGTTTTGTATAGTGTGCTAACCATGTAGGGTATTTATTTAGATTCCAAATATTTTCTAAGTAATATTTACTACTGTAAATCATACCAGTATATCCATTATCATTTATTTCTTTTATGAATGATTCAGCAATATCATTAATATCGGTTAAACTTATATTGTAACTATTAAATTTTGACCAATTTTCCCAGTCAAATGCTATTGGTAAATCAAGTTTTTCTCCATTTAATTCATTTATAATCCATTTAGCTTGTTCAATAGATTCTTTAGTGTTCTTAGCGTATGAATAAAAATATAAACCTATTTTTAGATTTGCTTCTTTAGCTCCACTAATATATTCTTTAAATCTTTTATCTAATATTAATTCATTATTCTTATGACCAAAACCAATTCGTATTATTACAAATTCTACTCCTGCTTCTTTTACTTTTTTAAAATCTATTTGATCTTGCCATGCTGAAATATCTATTCCTATCATATTATTATCTTTTTTATATGTTTTGATAGCGTCTTCTATTTTTAGTTTTTGTTTATTTGAGTTGTTATTTGTGGTATTATTCTTTGGTTTGTCTTTTACATAAAGTGTAAAATCTTTAGTTGTTTTGTTATTTGAAGAGTCTATCGCAATATATTTTAATTTATATGTTCCATTTTTATTAATATCATAAGTTCCTTCTATGTAACAGTTAGGTTTTTTATCATAATTGTCTGCACATATTGCTTTATTTACGAGGTCAGTATTACTTCCGTTATAAACTGTATAAGAAGAACTTATTAATACAAGTGGATTAACATTATCAACTATATTATAAGTATATTTTAAAGTACTATTTTTTCCTCTTGTATTTTTATATTTGATTGTATAATTATTTTTACCTAATGTTCTTGTATTTAGTTTATCATTAGAAATTAAATTACATTCTTGATTAACAATATCTTTTAGATAAATATCATCATCATAATTGAATGTATTATTTTCTATTGATATAGTACAGTCATTTAATATCGGTTCATTTGATTCAACTGTTCTATGATTCTTTTTTATTGTTAAAATAATCATTGTAATCAAAATAATAAATAAAAAACTTGCTATTAAAATTCTTTTTTTCATATAACAAGTTTATCATATTTTTTATAAATAATAACTATTTTTGATTGAAATCCATTAATAATTCGTGAATTAATTCTTCTTGGTTGCCTAGGTCAACATCTTCAATTCTATCAACTCTACATTTCTCACATGTTATGATTGCATTTACTTTTTCAACTGAATCTTCTAGATCATCATTAACAACTACATAATTATATTTTGATACTTCATTTATTTCTTTATATGCTGTTTTAAATCTTTCAATTAGTTGTTCTTTTGTTTCTGTTTTTCTTGTAACTAATCTATCTTTTAATATTTTCATTGACGGAGGCATTATAAAAATAAATACTGCATCTTTTCTCCTTTTATTTATTTTTCTTGCTCCCTCTATGTTAATTTCTAATATTACATCTATTCCTTTATTTAACATTTTATCAACATATGATTCAGGTGTCCCATAATATTTTCCAGGATATACTTCAGCATATTCTAAATATTTATCTTTTTTAATATTATCTTCAAATTCTACTTGTGATATAAAATTATAATCGACTCCATTTACTTCTCTTCCTCTAGGGTTTCTGGTAGTATCTGATATAGACATAACTATATTATCTCTTTTCTTTAATATAGTTTCATTTATAGTACTTTTACCACATCCTGATGGACCGGATACTATTACAAGTAAACCTTGTTCTTTTCTTTTAATCATAACGTACCTCTTTTTAATTATATTAACATTTAAAATTATTATTATCAATGTATAATTTCTTTAATTTTGAAAATAATATTATTGGTGAATAAATATGAATGAAAACAATGAATTATTATTACATCTAGCTAAGAATGCAGAAATGGGTGTTAGTAGTACAACTAAACTTTTAAATACTTTAAAGAATAAAGAAAATAAGATTAAACCTTTACTTGAATGTGAATTAAAAAAGTATGAATATTTTAAAAATAAAACTATAAAATTATTAAATAAAAATAAAGTTCCTATGCCTAGTACAAATATAATTACTAAGATTAGTAGTGGCTTTGGTATTAAAATGGAAACTTTAAAGGATAATAGTGATAGTGCGATTGGAAGTATGTTAATTGAGGGAATGACAATGGGAATCACATCTATTACATCAAAAATTAAAGTTTATCAAGATAACACTAAAAAAAATATACTTAAATTGGCAAAAGAATATATAAAATTTCAAGAAAAAGAAATTGATAAAATTAAAACTTTTATGTAAAAAATAAAAGTTTTTTAATTTTTTAATATATTAATATGATATAATGTGGATAGTAATTATAATTTTGAGAAGAGTAAAATGGTGTTTTATGAAAAAAATGAGATATTTATTTTTTATATTAATTTGTTATACAATGATGTGTGGATTTGTACATGAAAATGTATACCTAACTGTTAATGGCGATAGAAGTGTTAATTTTTCAGCTGAAACATTAGTTTCAAGTAAAGTTGAATTCGATGCTGAAAAGTATTTTTCTAGTGTAAATATTATTAAAAAAGGTTATACAAGAGAAAATTTGAATCAGGGACTTGATTATAAAGGTGTAAAGTTTTCTAAAAAGTTTGATTCTATTGATGACTTATCATATAGAACTAATAGTGATGCTCCTATTTCTATTGAAGAATATTTATTAAGTGGTTTTGATGAAAAACTTTTATTTAGCAAAGAAGAAAGTTTATTAAATAATACATACAAGGCTGATTATAAGTTTTCTGTTTACGATATTGTTAGAAATATAAGAAAAACTATTACTTCTTCTAATACTGTATCTGATGTTTTAGGAGACGTTACTAATAATATAGATGAAACAACGGTTTCTGCTGATACAACTGTTCAAGGTGAGGATGTTAGTAAATTATTAGATGAACTAGAAAAAGAATTTAGTTTTAAATTTATTGTTAATTTACCTAATAATGTTATTGAAAGTAATGCTGATGAAGTAAGTATGGACAAAAGAACATTAACTTGGGATATAACTGATATAAATTATACAAAGAATATTAAATTTACTTTTGACTTTGAAAATAAAAGGAATCATTTATTAATGACATTTGGAATGGGAGCTTGTATATTAATTGTAATTGCTATAATAGTATTTATAATAGTTGCTGTAAAAAAATATAAAGCAAGAAAAGCTGATAGTGTTCCAATTCATACTGATTATGATCCGAGTATTGAAAAATTGGTTAAGGAAGAAAATAAACTTGAAATTGTTGAAGTTGATCAGACACCTGAAGTTGCTCAAGTTGAAAATAATGTTAGAACAGAAGAAACTGAAATTAAGTTGCAAGAAGAACAAACTGTTTTAAAGGATCTACCTGTTGAAAAGAAAAAAAAGTTTATTGATGATAATGAGTTTAAAGAAAAACTTCAAATAGATGAAGGAGTATTTAAAGATGAAGTTTATGTAGATACACCTGATGTTGATGATAAATTGTGATATTTAATATCACTTTTTGTTTGCTTTACATGGTAAATTCTAGAGTTTTTAAAAAAGTGTAAAAATGTCTTAAAAAAAGTTTTTATTTTGATATAATGATAATAAGAGGTGAGTAATATTTATGGATAAAATTTTATCTAATGCATTAAAGAAAGAGACAAAAAGACAACAAAATAATATAGAGTTAATTGCTAGTGAGAATTATGTGTCTAAGGATATATTAAAGTTACAAGGTAGTATTTTAACTAATAAGTATGCTGAAGGATATTCAGGAAAAAGATATTATGGTGGATGTGAATATATTGATATATTTGAAACTAAAGCAATAGAATATGCTTGTGAATTATTTGGAGCTAAATATGCTAATGTTCAACCACATAGTGGAAGTTCTGCTAATATGGCTGTTTATAGAGCGTTATTAAATCATGGAGATAAAGTACTTGGTATGTCTTTAAATCAAGGTGGACATTTAACTCATGGTAGTAAAGTTAATTTTAGTGGAATGGATTATGAGGTTATTGGTTATGAATTAGATCCTGAAACTGAAGAATTAGATTATAAGAAAATAGAAGAATTAGCTTTAGAAATTAAACCTAAAATGATTATTGCCGGAGCTAGTGCTTATCCTAGAAAAATAGATTTTAAGAAATTTAGAGAGATAGCGGATAAGGTTGATGCTTACTTAATGGTTGATATGGCACATATTGCTGGGTTAGTTGCTGCAGGTTTACATATGAATCCAGTTCCTTATGCTGATGTTGTAACAACAACAACTCATAAGACATTAAGAGGTCCTCGTGGTGGCTTAATTCTTACTAATAATGAAGAAATAATTAAAAAAATTAATAAAGTAATTTTCCCTGGAATTCAAGGTGGACCATTAATGCATGTTATAGCAGCAAAAGCTCAATGTTTCTATGAAGCATTACAAGATGATTTTAAAGTATATGCTAAACATATTATAGAAAATGCTAGTGCTATGGCTAATGAATTTAAGAAACAAGGAGTTAGAATTATTTCTGGTGGAACAGATAACCACTTAATGCTAATAGATGTTAAAAGTAGTTTTGGTATTACTGGTGATATTGCTGAGAAAACACTTGATAGTATTTGTATTACAGTAAATAAGAATTCTATTCCAAATGATGATGAAAAACCTAGTAAAACTAGTGGTTTAAGAATAGGTACTCCTGCTATGACAACTAGAGGATTAAATGAAAAAGATTTTATTTATATTGCAGATATTATTGTTGAAGCATTAAAAAATTATGATAATAAAAACGTATTAAAAGAGTTAAAAAAAGAAGTACTTGAAATTACTTCTAAATATCCAACTAAAAATATTAAATAGTTGATACATCAATCCATGAAATGTAGTTAGAATATTGTTCTAACTCTTTTATTTTGAGTTCAATTGCACTATTTGTACTTCCGCATGCTGGGAATACTGTTTCAAATCTTTTTAGTGATTCATCTAAATAAACATCAATTCCTTCATTAATGGCAAAAGGACAAACTCCTCCGACTGGATGTCCAATAATTGTTTCTACTTCGTCAAAACATAACATGTGTGCTTTTTCATGAAAGAATGCTTTGTATTTTGAATTACTTATTTTAGCATCTCCAGCTAAAACTATTAATATGATTTTATCTTTCAGTCTAAATGACATTGTTTTAGCTATTCTTTTGCCTTCTGTGTTTAATGCTTTTGCGGCTTGTTCTACGGTTGCACTACTAACATTAAATTCTTTAATTCTATTATCTATATTATACTTTTTAAAATATTCTTTAACTTTTTCTATTGCCATTATTTTCTATCCTTTAGTGTTGTAAAAATATATAATCCTACAAATATAAATATTATTCCAATCATATATCCACTTGTTATAAAATTAAATATTTTTGCAAATCCTTTTATATTTTTTGTTTCTTTTCCGATTATTTGATTACTTGTTATTTTAAAATCTTCATTTATACTATTAATGTTATCTTGTATGATGTATTCTTCATTTGAAGTATCTTTTATGAAACCAATTCTATATCCTCCTGTTGAGTTAAACAATACTATATCATTGCTACTATAATAATTTTGTTTTTTAATAATTAATAAATCGTTTTTATTAATATCTGGTGACATATTATCTTCTATAACATGATGAGTTGTATATCCAAATAAGAATGGATAATCTGTGTCTTTTAATATGCCAATCATAAAACAATATATATCATAAATTAAAAATATACTTAATATTGCTAGTATTACTATTAATATACCTTGTATTGCTTTTATATCATTTTTCATAAATCACCTCTATTTGAATTAATTATAACATGAATAGATTAATTATGTTATAATTTTAAGAGAGGTTATCATGAATATAGACAAGTTTAGTAATTGTATAATTATATTAAAAGATAAAACTAAGGAAAGTTTTTTAAAGAAAATAAATAAATTAATTAATGTTAAAATAATCACTTTGAATGAACTTAAAAGAAAGTGTTTTTTTGACTATGATGAAGAAACTATTTGTTATATATGTGATAAATATAATGTTATATATGATGTAGCTAAAATATATTTAGAGAATTTATATTATGTTAGTGATAAAGATAAGTCTTCTAAAATGAAGTTTTTAAAGGACTTAAAAGATGATTTAGATAGTAAGCATTTATTATATTATAATGATATGTTTATATCTTATTTGAACAGTAATAAGGTTGTTTTATATAATTTAAAGTATGTTAATAAATTCTATAAAAATATATTTGTTAGTTTAAATGATGTTACCTATGTTGAGACAGAAGTAAATGGGTCTAAAAAAGATTTATATTGTTTTGATAGTATTGAAGAAGAAGTGTCTTTTGTAGCTGATAAAATATGTGAATTAATAAAAAATGGAATAAATATAAATAATATTAAATTGTGTAATGTAAAAGATAATTATATTTATACTATTAAAAAAATATTTAAGTTATATAATATTCCAGTTACTTTAAATTTATCTTATAGTGCTAAAGGTAGTATTATAGTCAATAAATTTAAAGAAAATTATTGTAATGATATAAGTAAAACTTTTGAATCTATTAGTGAATTTGTTAAAACAAATGAAGATAAAAAAATATATAATAAAATACTTAATGTTATAAATAAATATTGTTTTGTTAATGATTAAAATAAATAATGAAGTACTTGATAATAGTGTTAAATGTATTGATATAGAAGAAGAAATTGATGAATCTGATTATGTTTTTCTAATTAACTATAATGAAGGTGTAATACCAGTTAATTCTAAAGATGAAGATTATTTACCAGATAGTGTTAAATCATTAATTGGAGTAAGTGCTTCTTATGAAATAAATAAAAATAATATTTCTTTAATAAAAGATAAGATTTTATCATCTAATAATATGATAGTGACTTATTCTAAATATATTAATGGATCTGAAGCTTATATTAGTCCATCTTATAGTGAAAAGATATTTAATAAGTGTGTCTGCAATAAAAAATATGATAATTCTAATAATTATAATAAGATTTTATTGTTGAAAGATATGGATGAATATAAAAAGTATTCAACTATTAGTGATAGACTTAAACTTTTAAAAAGTAATTATTCATTAAAATATATGTGTTTTGATAATAAATTTAAGGGTGTTAATACTAAATTGTTAAGTGAGTATTTAGGTCATAAATTAACTCTTTCTTATACTAGTATGGATACATATTATAAGTGCGGTTTTAGGTATTATTTAGATTACATATTAAAAATTAATAAATATCAAGATACTTTTGAAATAGTGATTGGTAATATATTTCATAAAATATTGTCAGAATGTTTTTTTGATGAAAACTACAATATTGATGAATGTTATGATAGAGAAGTAAACAGTGTAGATTATGAATTTAATAATTGTGAAATGTTTTATTTAAATATTTTAAAAGATGAAATTAAATTAATAGTAGAAACTATTAAAGAACAATTAAAATACACATTATTAGGTAAAACTATGTGTGAAAAAGAAATAGTTGTAGATGTTAATAAAGAGTTAAATGTAAAGTTTAAAGGTTTTGTAGATAAAATATTATATGATGAATGTAATGGCAGAACTGTTGTTGCGATAATTGATTATAAAACTGGTAATCCAAATTTAGAGATAAATAATTCTATATATGGTTTGCATATGCAGTTGCCTGTATATATTTATTTAATAAAAAATGAAATTAGTAATGTTAAAGTAGCTGGTTTTTACTTACAAAAGATATTAAATAATAAAAGTTCTCTTGAAGAAAGAAAAAATGATTTAAAATTACAAGGATATTCTAATAGTGATACTAGTATTCTTTCTATGTTTGATTCCAGTTATGAAGATAGTAAGATTGTTAAATCATTAAAAGTTACTAATAGTGGAGGCTTTTATAGTTATTCTAAAGTTATAAGTGACGAAGAGATTGATATACTATCTGAAGTAGTTAAAAATAAAATAAATGAAGCATCTGATAATATATTAAGTGGGAAGTTTGATATTAATCCAAAAGAAATAGATAATAAAAATATAGGATGTGATTTTTGTGAATATAAAGATATTTGTTATATGACTAATAGTGATATTGTAACTTTAAAGAAATGTGATAATGTTTTTGAGGAGGTAAGTGGTAATGCCAGTATGGACTAGTGAACAAAAAGAAGCAATAGAAAAATCAGGTAGTAATATTATAGTTAGTGCTGGCGCTGGATCTGGTAAAACTGCTGTATTATCTGAAAGAGTTATTAATAAAATAGAGAATGGAATACACGTAAATGAACTATTAATATTAACGTTTACTAAAGCAGCAGCAGCTGAAATGAAAGATAGAATTAGAAAGAAAATATCTAAAAGAGAAGAGTTTAAAAGTGAACTTGATTTAATTAACTCTGCTTATATAACTACTTTTGATTCTTTTGCATTATCTATTGTTAAAAGATATCATTATTTATTAAATATAACTAATAATATTAATATTACTGATGATTCTATTGTTCAAATATGTAAAAATAAGATATTAGATGAGACATTTGAAGAGTTATATGCTCTTGAAGATGAAGAATTTATTAAATTAATTAAAGAAAGAACTATTAAGAATGATAAAACTATACGTGCTAATATATTGAAACTTGGTAATATTATTGATGGTTATATAGATCCAGATGCTTTTTATGATTATGTTTTAAACAAGTTTTACACAGAAGAAAATATTAATGATTTAATAGATGAATATAGAGAATTACTTAAAGAAAAATATAAGTGTGTATTAATGGAATATGATAATATGTCATATTATTTTGATAGTGATTATTTATCTAAGATAGATTTAAGTGATTTAATAAATTTTGATGATTTTACATTTGTATCTACTTTTAGATTACCAAGTGTGCCACGAAATACAGAAGAGGAAGCTAAAAATGCTAAAAATAAACTTAAATTATCTATTGATGAATTATTAGATTATAAAAAATATGGAAATATTAATAAAATTAAAGAAAATATATCATCTACGTATGATGATGTAAAAACTATTATTAAGATAATTAAAAAATATTTGGAAAAGTTAAATAAATATAAAAGTGAAGAAGGAATTTATACATTTAATGATATTGCTAGTATGGCTATAAAAATACTAAGTAATAATGAAGATGTTAGAAATGAACTTAAATGTTCATTTAAAGAAATAATGATTGATGAGTATCAAGATACTAATGATGTTCAAGATAAATTTATTAGTTTAATTGAAAATAATAATGTTTATATGGTTGGTGATATAAAACAATCTATATATAAGTTTAGAGGTTCTAATCCAAGTATATTTATGGATAAATACAATAGTTATAGTAAGAATATAAATGGATATAAAATAGATTTAATAAAGAATTTTAGATCTAGAAGTCAAGTATTAAATAATATTAATAGAATGTTTGAATTATTAATGGATGATGATATTGGTGGTGCTAGATATAAAGAATCTCATGAAATGATATATGGTAATACATCATATGATAATGAAATATTTAATAATTTTAATTATGATGCTAGTATATTAGTGTATGAAAATGAAACTAATGAATATAGTAATAATGAGATAGAAATATTTACTATTGCAAGAGATATTAAAGATAAAATGAGTAGTGATTTTATGGTCTTTGATAAAGATACATCTAAGATGAGAAAAGCAACTTTTAATGATTTCGTTATTATATTAGATAGAAGTAAGTATTTTGATGATTATAAAAAAATATTTGAATATATTGGTATTCCTTTAACTATTCTTAAAGATGATAAGTTAAATGTTAATAGTGATATTTTATTAATTAAAAATATTTTGGATTTTATAATTAGAATTAATAATGGAGACTTTAATCAGGAATTTAAATATGATTTTATTTCTATAGCAAGAAGTTTTTTATATGAATATAGTGATTCTTTAATATTTGAAATATTTGCTAATAATTCATTTAAAGAGACTAGTATATTTAAAGATTTTGGCAATATTAAGTCTATTAATTCTAAAATATGTTCAACTATATATGAAGAGATTATTGATATAAGTGATTTTTATAATAAATTATATAAAGTTGGGGATTATGAAAATGTTAATGCTAGACTTGAAACATTATATAATTTATCAAATGATTTAAATGAACTTGGTTATACTATATATGATTTTAGAGATTATTTAAATAATATTATAGAGGTTGGTATTGATATAAAATATAGTTCTTATAAAGATAATAGTGATAGTGTTAAAGTAATGACTATTCACAAATCTAAAGGTCTTGAGTATCCAATTTGTTATTTTGCAGATATAGATCATAAATTTAATATATCAGATTTAAAAGATTTAGTAATTGCTGATAAAAAATATGGGTTGATTTTGCCAGCAACTATAGAAGAAAATAATAGTATTGTTAAAGAATTATATAAAAATAGTTATTTAAAAGAAGAGATTAGTGAAAAAATTAGATTATTTTATGTAGCGTTGACTAGAGCACGTGAGAAAATAATAATAATTTTACCTAGTAAGAAAACATCTAAATATGAGAAAGATGAAAATGGTGTTATATTGAATCTTCTAAGAAAGAAATTTGTAAAATTAAGTGATTTAATATATGGTGTTAAAGAATATTTACCTGAATATTTTGAAAGTGTTAATATTGAAAAGTTAAATTTAAGTAAAAATTATTTATATAAAAAAGAAATTGAAGAATTAAAGTCGTTTGATATGGAAAAAATTGACGTAAATGAAATTAAAATTCATAATAAAATTATTGATGATGAATATTTTTCTAAAGAAACTCATGAATTATTAACTAAAGAAAATAGAATTAACATGAAGTATGGAACTTATTTTCATGAGGTTCTTGAATTATTTGATTTTAAAAAGAAAAACTATGGGGTTATTAATGAAGAATTTATTGTTAATAAAATAAAGCATATGCTTATGAATCCTATATTTAATGATATAGTAAATACTAATATATATAAAGAATATGAGTTTTACTATAATGAGTCTAATGTTAATTATCATGGAATAATAGATTTAATGATTGAACATGAAACTTATATAGATATAATTGATTATAAACTTAAAAATACTACTGATAGCAATTACATTAGGCAGTTAAATGGATATAAAAAATATATAGAAAGTATTAGCAAAAAAAGTGTTAATTTATATCTTTATTCTATACTTGATGAAAAATTAGTTGATATTAAAGTGTAAAGTTTTAAAATAAATCATTTACAATTGTTAAATATAATGATATTCTTTACTTGTAAGATTAGTAAAATAAGGAGGAATTATGTCAGGAGTTTTTAGAGCAGATCCTGCGACTATGAGAAGTGTTGGTACTCGTATCGGAGAGGTTGCTGCAGATTTTAAAAATAATTATGAAAAGATTTATAGCACAGTTGAATATTTAATTAGAAATAATTATGTTTCACCTGAAGCTGTAGCTATTGGGGAAGGTATTGAAGGTCATAAACAAGAAATTATGGCTATGCATAAAAGTATTGAAGCTTATTCTGGTTTTGCTACTAAAGCAGGTAATACTGTAACTAATAATCAACAAAATTTAGTTGATGAAGCACAAAAATATTTAAAATAATTAGGAGGATATATGGATAATAATACTACAAAAATTTCTTATGAAGAAGCACGTAATGATGCAAAAACATTAGATACATGTGCAATAAAAATGAGAGATGAATTTGATGAATTCATTAATCATATGAATCAATTAGGTGCAGAAGATGTATTTTATGGAATGGCTTCAGAGCAAACAAAGCAAAGTTTTGCAGAGTTAAGAGCTCATTTTAATGATTTTGTTAATTTAGTAATTAGATTCTCAACTGTAGTTAAAGGTGCTACTGATACAACTGAAAGAACTGAAAAATCTATTGCTGCAGCTGCTGAAGAATTGCCACAATAATTTAAAATAATAAATTAGAGTATTTTTATACTCTTTTATTTTGCAAAAAAATATATATCATGTTATAATTAATTAGATAATAATTGAGCGTCATTATCAAAGAAAAAAGGATAAGAGGTGAAACATGCAGGTTGTTCTTGTAAAAAGAGAAAAAATATATAGATTTCCATTTCCTATTGATGAAACAACTACTTCTTATTGGCTAAATGATGTAGATGATAATTATAATGAAAGAAATTTGATTTCTTTAGAAAAAATAGATGATAAGTGGAATTTGATTAGTAATTCAACTTGTTATATTGAAGTTGGAGAAAAACAAATAAGAAATGCTCTTTTAAGTGTTGGATTATTTTATTCTTTAAAAATAGTTGATGTTAATAATAATATTTCTAGTGCCTTATTGTATGTCGAGAATGAAGAAAAAGAAAATTATGTAATATATAATGTTGCTCAAAATGGTGAATACACAATTGGTAATAGAGATGATCAAAATATAAGACTTAGAAATTCTGTTGTTAATAATGCTCATGCTGTTTTAACTAAAAATGAAAAAGGTTTTTTTATAAGATCCTTGGATACAAAATATGGTATATATGTAAATGATAATAAGACTGATGAGAGGTCTCTTGAAAATGGTGATATTGTTTTTATTCTTGGATTTAGATTAATTGTTTTAAATGATTTTATAATTATTAATAATAGAGATAATGTTGTAATTAATTCGCAATTTATTGTATCTGGTGAATTACCTAGTTTTAATGATGAACTAATTCCAACTGTGGATAATGATAATGCTGTTTTATATAGTGAAAACGATTATTTTTCTAGACAGCCTAGATTTGTTACATCAATTATGCCTGAAGAACTTAGTATTGATAGTCCTCCTGGAAAGCTACAAGAAGATCAAACTCCTGTGATTTATACGATTGGTCCTATGATTACAATGACAATGTCTTCTGCTGTGAGTGTAACTACGTCAATTATGAATATACAACAAGGGAAAGCTACTTTTAAGTCAACACTTCCTGCTTTGTTAATTGCAGTTGCTATGATTGCATCTACTATTTTATGGCCTTCTTTAATGAAAAGGTATAATAAAAAGAAAACAATTGCTGCTGAAAAAGAAAGACAGGTTAAATATTCTGAGTATTTGCAAGAAAAAAGAATGAAGATTACTACAATAAAAAATAATCAGCATCAAATTTTATTAGAAAATTATCCTGATCCTAAAGATTTATCAAATGTCATTTTAAATAAAAGAAGAAATCTATGGGAAAGACAAATTGGAAGTTATGATTTTTTAACGATAAGACTTGGTTTAGGTATAGTTCCAGTGCAATTAAATTTAAGATATTCTATAGAAGATTTTTCTATGGTGGAGGATAACTTAAAAAATGAACTTAATAGTGTTGCTAATATTGGTAAAGATATCAAGAATGCTCCTGTGACTATAAATTTAACTGAAAAAAATAAACTTGTTTTGATTGGCGAAACCAGATATAAAAATAATATGCTAAAAAGTATTCTATTACAACTTGCTACATGGCACTCATATAATGATTTAAAATTTGTATTTATGATTAATGATACTACAAGCAATATTTGGGATAGTGTTAAAACATTACCACATGCTTGGAGTAATGCTAGAGATATTAGATTTTATGCTGATAATTATGATGATATGTCTAAAATATCTTTTTATCTAGAACAAATATTTATTTCTAGAAAATATAGTGAAGATGAAAACGAAAAAAGAATAGAAAATAATTTAGATTATAGAAGTTATAGACCATATTATTTAATTGTTATTGATAATATTAAAAAGAATAAAAATATTGAAATAATTAAAAAAATATTGGAAGAAAAAAGTAATATTGGATTTGGATTAATTATATTAAATGATGGTATTTCTAATTTGCCTAATGAATGCAATGATTTCTTATCTGTTGATGAAAAGAATTCTGCAATTATTACAAATGACTTAAATAAAAAGAATCAACAAGCATTTGCTATGGATGATGTTAGTGAAATCAATTTACCATTGTTATGTGAAAAATTATCTAATATTCCTATTAAGCAATCTAATATGCTTAGTGAAACTAATCAAAATATTGGATTCTTGGAAATGTATAAAGTTGGCAAGATAGAACATTTGAATATATTTGAAAGATGGCAAAATAATAATCCTGTTAATAGTTTAAGCGTACCTATAGGTATTCATACTGATGGTGAAATATTTAATTTAGATTTACATGAAAAGTTTCATGGGCCTCATGGTTTAATTGCTGGTATGACTGGTAGTGGTAAATCTGAATTTATTATTACATATATTTTGTCTATGTGTTTGAATTTTAGTCCTGAAGAGGTTTCGTTTGTTTTGATAGATTATAAAGGTGGTGGATTGACCGGCGCTTTTGAAAATAAATTAACTGGTATAAAATTACCTCATTTAGCTGGGACAATTACTAACTTAGATAAGGCCGAAATTAATAGAAGTTTAGCTTCAATTAAAAGTGAACTTAAAAGAAGACAAGAATTATTTAATAAAGCTAAATATGAATTAAATGAAAGTACATTAGATATTTATAAATATCAAAAGTTATATAGAGATGGTATTATCAAAGAGCCTATGTCTCATTTGTTTATTATAACTGATGAGTTTGCCGAACTTAAGAGTCAACAATCTGAATTTATGTCTGAGCTTATTAGTACTGCTCGTATTGGTCGTTCTTTAGGCGTACACTTAATACTTGCTACTCAAAAACCTAGTGGTATAGTTGATGATCAAATTTGGTCAAACTCTAAATTTAAGGTGTGTTTAAAAGTTCAAGAAAGAGCGGATAGTATGGATGTAATTAAATGTCCTGATGCTACTGGTATTAAAAAAGCTGGCCGTTTTTACTTGCAAGTTGGTTATAATGATTATTTTGCTATGGGACAAGCTGCTTATGCTGGAACTAAATATATTCCTAAAGAAAAAGTTGCTAAAACTGTAGATAGAGATATTTCATTTATTAATGATATTGGTGATACAACTAAAAGCTTAGAAACTACCAAAAGGGTTGATGTTGTTTCTTTAGGAGAAGAATTACCAAATGTGCTGAAATATATTTGTGATGCTGCTAAAACTAAAAATATGGTTGCTAATAAATTATGGCTTGACAAGATACCTGCAGAAATATTTGTTAATAATTTAATGCAAAAATATTCTTTTGTACCTAAACCATGGATTATTGAAGCTGTTATTGGTGAATATGATGATCCTGAAAATCAAAGTCAAGGATTGCTAACTGTTAATCTTAATGCAGAAGGTAATACTCTTGTGTATGGTAGTGGTAGCGAAATACTTTTGTCTTCAATGATTTATAGTTTAATTATTGGTCATAGTTCAAAAGAAGTAAATATATATATTGTTGACTTTGGTTCAGAAATGTTTGGCATATTTGTCAATGCACCTCAAGTTGGAGATGTTGTGTACATTAATGAAGATGAAAAAATGGCCAATTTGTTTGCTACTATTGCACGTGAATTAGAGGTTAGAAAGAAATTATTTGCAAACTATAATGGTAGTTATGATATTTTTATTAAAAACAGTGGAAGAACTTTACCTAAAATGGTTATTATTATAAATAATTATGAATTACTTAATGAAAATTTTGAAGATTATGTTGATTTGATTTCATCTTTGTCTCGTGAAGGTGAAAAATATGGAATAATATTTGTAATAACTGCTAGTGCATCAAATGGTGTAAGAGGTAAGACTGCACAAAATTTTGGTAGACAATTATGTATTCAGATGAACGATTCTTCTGATTATTCAAGCATTCTTGGTAATACACATGGTATGATTCCGTCTAACATTGAAGGTAGAGGACTTGTTAAAATTGATGGTGAACTTCATGAATTTCAGGCTGCTTATCCATATAAATGGGATGAGATTAATACATTTATAAAGAACATATGTACTAAACTAAATGAAAGAGTTAAAGATAAGGCTGAAAGAATTGCTGTATTACCAGAACATGTAACATTATTAGATGTATCTGATTCAATAACTAGTTTAAACAGAGTACCAATTGGTATTGAAAAGAATACTTTGGCTACTTCTATGTTTGATTTTAATAAAAATTTAATTTCTCTTGTTTCATCACAGGATTCAACATTACTTGATAAGTTTATTCCTTCTTTAGGACAAGTATTTCAAAGTATTGAAAACGTTGAATTGTATATGGTTGATTCAAATGAAGTATTAAAAGATGCAGATATATTTAGAAATTTTTATACATCAAATATTTCTGATGTGTATAAAAAAATGGCAGAATTGACTACTAATGATAATGGTAAAGTAAATATGTTTATATTCTTTGGAATTGATCAAATGTTTGCTGGGTTATCTAGAACTCAAACTGATAATTTTAAATCTATTCTAGCTAACTTAAAAAATTATAAAAATATAAGAGTGGTTATTGCTGATTCTATTGGTAAAATTAAAAGTTTGGAATATGAAGAGTTCTTTAGAAATAGTGTTCAAACTCTTAATGCTATATGGATTGGTTCGGGAATTACTGATCAATTCACTATTAAGTCATCAACATATACAAGAGAGACTAGAGGTCAAATACCACTTGAATTTGGATTTAATGTTATAAGAGGTAATGCAACCTTAGTTAAACTATTAGATTTCTATACAAAGGATTAGGTGATAATATGGATTTTAAAGTATATATAATAGTTGAGGTTCCAATTATTGAAAAGAAATTTGAAATGTTAGTACCAATAGATAGAAGAATTCATGATATTATAACTTCTATTAAAAAAAGTAATCCTTTGTTATCAAGCGGTTTTTATGAGCAAAGGAATCCTACATTATTTAGTAAAACTACTGGAGAAATGTATGATATGAATCAAGTTATTAAAGACTCTAACATAAGAGTTGGAACTAGATTAATTTTAATATAAAGCACTTAAGTGTGCTTTTTTAGTGTCATAAAGCTAGATGTTTCATATTCTAAAATAGTAGGAGATTATTTATGATTAATACTATATTTGGAATATTAATACCTTTTTTTGGAACATCTTTAGGTTCTTCATTGGTTTATTTTATTAAGACATCTAAGTCAAAGAAAATAAATGCAATATTATACGGTTTATCTTCTGGAATAATGTTATCTTCATCTATATGGTCACTTATAATTCCATCACTTATTAGTGGTTTTGGTAATTATTTTTATTTACCTTGTATAATTGGATATGTTTTTGGAATATTATTTTTGATTTTTATAGATGTTATATCTGCAAGAGTTAGTAAATTTAAAATGAATAAAGTAAATAAAATGCTTATGGCTGTTACTATTCATAATATACCAGAAGGTATGGCTGTAGGTGTCATGTTTTCTAGTATTTTATATGCTTATGGTAATATTACGTTATCTAGTGCATTTATATTATCAATTGGAATAGCTATTCAAAACATTCCTGAGGGTGCAGTAGTATCATTGCCTTTATATAATTCTAATAATTCAAAAAACAAGTCATTTTTATGTGGGGTGTTATCTGGAACTATAGAACCAGTATTTGTTTTATTAACCATTATTTTTATTAATAAAGTCAGGTTTTTGTTTACTTATTTTTTAGCATTTGCTGCTGGGGCTATGATATATGTTGTATTCTTTGATTTAATACCTGAAGTTAAAACTTGTAAAAAGTATGGAATTGTTAGTTTTATAATTGGTTTTATATTTATGATGATACTAGATTTGTTTTTATCATAAGTTTTTTTAAAAAGTCTTGATTTATTTTGCTATTGTTTGTAAAATTATATCAAGTTTTTAAAAAAGGATGATATATGAACAAGAACAATAATGGAATAAAATTAGTTAATATTATTGATGTTGGAAATTCTAACATATCTTGTTTATGGAATTATTATGATTTTATAAGTGATAAAGCGACCGAATAAATGTGTTTGATCGTTTTTATTTGGATGGAGGTGCAATATGGATAATATAAGTATTAATGATATTTTGAATTTAGTTAGTGATTATAGTGAAGAAGAATTAAATAAAATAAAAAAAGCATATGAATACGCTTCTAATTTGCATTCACATCAATTTAGAGAAAGATTATTAGAATTAAGAAATAAAAATACAAATAGAAATTAAATTAAATTTAAATATACATATAATCAGGTATTACGTACAAAAAAAATTAATTAGTTAAAATTGACTTATTAAGTATTTTGTGTTATAATATGCGCATTTATTAAGGAGGAAGTTAACTAGTTTTTAACAACTAAAAAAGGGGTGTTTTTATGTTAAGATATAGTACTAGTACTGTTGAAGATTATATAGTGGGTAATGATATTGAAGATTTTGATATTGATGAATTAGAAAATGACAGAAATTTTATGCTTGATGTTATTAAAAAAACTAATGATAAAAATTTTTATAATTTATGTAGCGATGATTTAAAACATGATTATATGTTTGTATCTATGCTTTTAGATATTTTTAAATGTGATAAAAAATTTATTATAAATGTTGCTGAAGAATTTGTTAAGTATTATAGATCTAAAAACATATTACCAACAATTAATGAGGAAGATGAAAAGAATTTATTTGATATATTAATAACTATGATTGAATTAATACCTGATAAAAGTGATAAAATCGTTTTAAAATATAAAGTTATTTTAAATGCAATGATTAATACAAAAATGATTGCTATTGAAAATGTAAAAAATAAATTAAAACATGATTATACAATTTCAAAGAATATAGGGTGTGGTTTTATATTTATTTTTGATTCTTTTAATTCGAGTACCAAAGTAACTGATAGATTTGCTTGTGAATATATAAGTAACATATTTTCTAAAGATAATTGTAATTTGGAAGAATATTTACACGCTAGATTTGCCTGTGAAGAAAGTGTTAAAAAATATGGGATAAATACTATTTTAATTGAAATTATAAATCATTTTGATTGCATGCTTGGTTCATATGTTAGTACTCATTTATATTTATTAGATGAATATAAAAAAGATGTAAAACATATATTTTATAAATGGAATTCATTTTATGATAGAAAAAATATAAAGATTTGTGGGAAAATATGCAGTGCAATTCAAGATTATTTAGAATACTATTATCCTGAATCAGAAATTGATCCGACAAGTTGGTTATATTATATTGCTGAAAAGTTAGGTATTACTAATATGTTTTTAAAGTTTGATGGTTTAAAAAAAGAATTTGTTGAAGGTATAATTGAAGAAATGGATGAAATATATTTTAGTGATATGAAATTATCTGAATTGAAACACTTAGTTAATATGAAAAAAATTATTTCTGATATTTTGGCCGGAAAAGATGCTGTGATTAATTATCCTGATATTGAAGATGATAATGCTCAAAAACAAATTACTTCTTGTGAGATAATTAGTTTAAATTTTAAAAAGAATGATTAATTATTCTTTTTTTGATGTATTATGGTAGAATTAATATAATAGGTGAAGTCGATAATGAATAATAAAATTAAAAGTGAATATTATTCTACTGTTTTAGAGGATATAATAAGTTTTGAAAGCTTGGATTTCTTATCTGCTAGAATGTTTATAATGAATAATATAAATGAAATTGATGTAAAGATTCTTCAATATAAAGTTTCTAATAATGATAGAGAGGTTTATAATGCAATTCTAGAAGTAGAAAGTGACATATATAAAATATATGATAATTTTTTATTTAATTATATGAAAATGTTTGCTTTAGAATGCTTTAATCATTCAATAGATTTTATATTGACTAATTATAAACAAGAAGAAATATTATTAAAGTTAAATTCATTTATAAAAGAAAAAGGGTTATCTATATCATTTGGTAATTCTTTAAAAGATTATTTAGAAAGAGTAGGTAGTCGTTTAAATAAAAGATTTTGTTTTGATGATTTAGCTTTAATAAATTTGATTGAAGCGTCAAATGGGAAAAATATTCAAAGTCAAGAAAATAGATACAGAAGAGAAGGAAATAGTTTATATTATTCTGATGGCAATTATAGACTTAAGAATAATGATGATCAAAATGTTTCTACGTTGGGTACTGTTTTATCTGAAAATAAGAATGATGGTAAAGAAAAAAGTAAAATATATTTAGATAGTTATCCATTAGGAAGCCTTTTACCTCTTTATTCTAGTAAAAATGAGGCATTAATGATTGTTATGAATATTTTCTTTGATAATCTTAATTTGTGTTTAGAAACTTATAATAGTATTTATACTAAAGGAAATAATGTTGTGCATAATAGTGCTAATATGAGTGATGGAAGTGTGTTTGATTTTGATTTTGTAATTAATGAAAGAAATATACCTCATTTGCTTGGAATACCAGTATGTTATAATTTGAATCAAGAAGCTATAGATGCATTAAATAGATTATCAGATAAAAAACCAGTCGAGCTTAGTAAAAGTTCTTCAGCTAGTGATTTATTAAAAGTTATGTTAAAAAATCAAAGTAAAATTGTTGTATGTGGTGGTTTATATCTTGGAAGTGATGGAAAATTATATCAATTATTGAATTTTGAAAAGATGATATTAAAAACTACCTCATTTATGAGAAGCGATTTCTTTAAAACATGTTTTTGTATTGTTAAGCTAAGCGATGATAAATATTTATGTGATCCGAGAGATAAAGGTGGATATATAACAATTTCTTCTACTTCTTTTAGCAAAGATATGAAATTTAAAGAAACTGCTAGAAGCATATTGAATGAATTATTTTCTTGTAAACCTTTAAAGAAAGATTTTATTTTTAGAGGATTTCGTTATGATGGTGAAATTTTAATTCCTGAAACTATATTGACTGGAAAAAGTGAAAACATAAGATTCGGTAAAAATAAAGAACTTTTGAGAACTTTACAAAAATATAGAGATATTTTGGCTGGTGGTGAAATTGGTTCTGGTAAAATATTAGAAAACGAAAGCGAAAATTCTGATAAAACTAAAGTTCCTTTTGAAATTGATGATAGTTTTGCTTCTATTGTGACATCTGTTGAGAATGAAAATTATATAAAAGAATTTAGTTCATATGAGCAAGCAAGATTGGCAATAGATTTAAGTAGAGAATTGGGTATTAGTCCTAGAGTGAATCACGAGACTTTGGGAGTTATTAAAGATGTATATGATAATAATTCTGAAATTGTTAGACAATTTAATAGTGGTGAAATCAAAAGTAAATAATTATTATATTTAAATGTAACGTAATATAATATATATTTTCTTAATTTTAATATAAAACTTTAAACATATATTTATTAGCAAAATATATGTTTTTTCATACAATAAATTAGGTGATTAATATGGCATTAAAAGGTATTGTGATAGATCCGGGGCATGGAGGTAGTGATCCTGGAGCTGTTGGAAATGGAATGAAAGAGAAAGACTATACTTTATTGATAAGTAAATATATGTATGATAGATTTACAGAATTAGGTGTACCTGTAAAATTAACGAGGAATAGTGATGTAACGTTGTCTCCAAAAGAGAGAACTAGGAAAGCGAGAAATTTTTATGGAGATAGTAAGGATGTTGTTATGATTTCTAATCACTTGAATGCAGGAGG
>CAVIDW010000018.1:0-28081 GCA_963641945.1 bacterium
TATCGTGCATCTTCCATACTTGCTTGAATTTTACAATTTACTATTTTAATTCAACCTTATTTATTTAATGACACTGTCGATGTAGAAGAAGCCACTTTTAATAATTCTTCATTAGTTAAATTATCTGAAATAATATAATAATCTTTACCATTCATTGTCCAATTAAGTGTTTTATCATTTAAAGTTCCAAGTATATTTTCATAATGAACAAGATCTCCTGAAACACTAGTTACTTCAAAATTTTCAGGTATACTAGAAACCTCTTCAATTAGTGTAAAAGATTTATTTCCACCAAAAGTTAATATAACCCTTTTAGTATCTTCATCAATAGTTTGTTCACCTTTAAATTCAGTACCTGTTGGCAAATACATTGGATACACTATTTCATCTAAAGAACTAACATCATCAAGTTCACCATCACTCTTAGTATTATCAATTTCAAAAGTTGTTTTATCTATTTTAGATTTAAAGTCAATTTTAGATATTTTAAATGTTATATTTGCTACTCCCTCTTTATTATAAACATTTACTTCTATTGGTAACATATCTTTATCAAATGTAATCTTTTGACTCACTAGTGAACTATTATTAGGATAATTTACTGTACTAGATAATATATATTTATCATCCTTACTTTCAAACACTACATTAGAATCATTCTCTAAATCCTTAAGTAAACTAAATAATATATATGCTTGACTACTATTATAAGGCCACTCACTTTGAAATTTAAAACTCTTATTTAAACTAGGAGTAACAACATAAACACCATTATCATTCTTTAATATAATTTGTTCATGTCTATTATCTTTATTAACTAAAGATACTTTATAATAGTCAGCTTCCATATAATCCACACTAACATCATATAGATAATTTTCTTCATTACTAATAATACTCATCTGACCAGTCATTGTATATTTACTATTACTTTCTAATGTTTTCTTATATTTATTAATAGCCTCTTTAGAATCCATTTTAGAACATCCTACTAATGATAAAACCATTAATAATACTAATACTATCTTTTTAATATTAATTCCCCCTTCACACTAAATTATATTTAGTTTATAAATTTATATGAATAGAAAATTAACACCAGAGTAAACTAATAATTAGTAAGGAGGAATAATGAGTACAATTTATAAAGTTGCACTAGTTATAGTAATAATTGGTGCTATAAACTGGGGAATGGTAGGAATATTTAATGTTAATCTTGTATCACTGCTATTCGGCGTAGATACATTCTTAACAAACTTTGTTTATGCTTTAGTAGGAATTTGTGGATTAATCTCTACTGGAGTATTATTAAAACCATTAGACAAATAAATCTAATGGTTTTTTATTTCCTCTTCAATTCCCATATTCAAATATTCATTTTTTAAATAAATATCATAATTATTATCATAAAAGCCAATCAATTCATCATTAATATAAATACACTTTATAGATTTAAGATTATTATGAATATACTTTTCATATAGTTTATGGACAGAATTCTTAAATTTTAAATTCAAAATTAAATCCAAAAGTTCATTACTTCCATTACTCTTTTTAATATTTAAACCAGGAATATTCCATGATAATTTAATTTTTTCTAAAGTTTCAACATTTAATTTATCACTCTTAATTTTAGAAGATTCAATTTCTTTTTTATATCTTTCTCTTTCACTAAAAATACATCCACAATATTTCTGCATATATAGTCCAGTTTCACGAAACATTTCTCTTCCAAGTTCATAATATGGTCTAAAATCTCTATATAAAAATTGAATATTATATTTTTTACTTAAATTTTCACAAATACTTTTGAGTAAATCATGTTTTTGATATGGACTAATAAATAATGTAGAACTAAACGCATCATATCCATTATCATGTGCATACTTAACAACCCTTTCCATCCTAGATAAATAACAATATCCACATCTATTATCAATGATATTTACAGTATTTTTAACAAATTCATCTAAACCATAAAAATCATCATATATAACATTCAAATTAATCATTTTAGAATATTCTTTTAATGCTTTAAGTCTATTATCATATTCTTTAAATGGATGAATATTAGGATTATACCAATAACCAACTATATCAATATTTTCTTCTCTTAAAACTTTTATACAAGCAGCACTACAAGGAGCACAACAAATATGTAATAATAACTTCATACTTATCACCTGCGCATATTTTAACACATTTTCAAACACAAAAAAAGTCTGATTTCTCAGACTCAATTTTATTATAATCCTAAAGAACTTCTATCAATTTTAATTCCAGGACTCATAGTTGATGATAAACTTACATTCTTAATGAAAGTACCTTTAACACCAGTAGGTTTATTCTTAACAATTTCTGCTACGATAGCTCTGATGTTTTCTTCTAATTTATCTTCACTAAATGATAACTTACCTACAGATAAATGTAAATTTCCATAAGAATCATTCTTATATTCAACCATACCTTTTTGAATGTTAGCAATAGCTTCTTTAACATTAGTTGTTACAGTACCAAGTTTAGGATTTGGCATTAAACCTTTAGGTCCTAAAACTTTACCTAATTTACCTAACGCAGGCATCATTTCTGGAGTAGCAACGATAGTGTCAAATTCAAACCAATTTTCTTTTTCGATTTTTTCTAACATATCTTCAGCACCACAATAGTCTGCTTCTGCTGCTTCATTAGCCTTAGTTTTAGTAATAACTAAAATTCTCTTAGTTTTTCCTGTACCATTTGGTAAAACAAAGCTTCCTCTTACGTTCATATCAGTTTTCTTAGCATCAATATTTAATTTAAGAGCTAAATCAACAGATTCATCGAATTTTCTAGTCTTTAAACCTTTAAGTACTTTGATCGCTTCAGTAACATCATATTCTTTATTTTTTTCAACATTACCTAATGCTTCCACATACATCTTACTATGTTTCTTCATAAACTTAACCTCCTTATGTGGTATTTGGATTATCTTATTTGCTCACGATTATTTTATAATCTTATTCTTCGCTTTCAGTTTCTTCTTTAGATTGTTCAGTAGATTCTACTTCTACACTAGCACCTTCAGCCATAGCCTTAGCACTTTCTTCCATTTCTTCAAGTTCAGCTTCTAATTTAGCAGCTTGTGCTTCTGCTTCCTTAGCTTCTTTTACTTGTTCAGCCATTTCAGCATCATTAAGACCTTTAACTGCAATACCCATATTTCTAGCAGTTCCTGCTACAATTTTAATAGCAGAATCAATATCATAAGCATTTAAATCAGGCATTTTAATTTCTGCGATCTTTCTAATATCTTCTTTAGTTAATGTTGCAACAATATTGTTAGCACCTTTAGTACTACCTTTTGCAATTCCAGCAGCTTTTAATAATAGTGTTGGAGTTGGTGGAGTTTTTAGTACAAAATCGAATGTTCTATCTTCATAAATAGAAATTTCAACTGGTACAATGTCTCCCATTTTTTCTCTAGTTGCATCATTATATCTAGTACAAAATTCTTGTAGATTAATTCCTGCAGGACCTAAAACAGTTCCAACTGGTGGAGCTGGTGTAGCTTTTCCTGCAGCTATTTGTAATTTAACTTTCTTTACAACGTTCTTTGCCACGAAAAACACCTCCCATATAACTTAGTTTATTTTTTCGCGAGTGGTTCGCGATAATCCTATAATCTCCCACTTCTAATTTGTACATATAAATACAAATTGCTAATCCATAATATCACAATATCCCCATAAAATCAAGAATTTTTATAGACTAAACACATATTTTTTTTAAAAAAAAGTATACTATAAATGATTATTATGAAAAAAACGAAATTTATAAGTATATTTATTATGTTTGTTCTTTCTTTCTTAGCACATTTTGCATATAAGAAAGTACCAAATTTTATAACAAGTATTATGTTCCCAGTAAATGAAAGTATATGGGAACACATGAAATTATTATCAACTCCAGTATTACTATATATGATAATTGAATATTTTATTTTCAAAAAGAAGAAAATTGAAACAAATAACTTTATTCTATCTTATTCATTATCAATAATATCAAGTATAATTATATTTTTAATAATATATGTACCAATATATAATAAAATTGGAAATAATATATTTATAGACATAATTCTTCTTATAATAATGTTTATCTATATAGCATTTTTAACATATAAGTTATTCAATATTAAAAAGATTAAATATAATAATTTATTGGGATTAATATTATTTATAATTATATATTTTAATTTCTTCTATTTGACATATTATCCTATAAAAGATTATTTATTTCTTGATACTACTAAAAATATTTATGGAATACCAAAATAAAAACTTCACAATTGTGAAGTTTATTTTATTTGAACAATTTTATGTTTATTAGGATCAACTAATATCTTAACAGCATCATCTTTTCCACTAGTTAATCTTTCAAAAGCTTTTTGTGTATCTTCAAGAACTACAACATCATCAATAAATTTTTCTAAATTTATTTTTTTAGTTTCTAATAACTTAATAACCATATCAAATTCAGATGGTTTATAAGCAATTGATCCTTTAATGTTTATTTCTTTCATTACACCCGCTACTAGAGGAATACTTACATTATCAAGTGAAATACCTACTAATGTTAAATGACCATTTGGTTTAGTAAATATAATTCCACTTGTAAGAGCAGGACTATTTCCACAACAATCAGCTACAACATCAAAACCATTTCCAGTTTTAGTAAATAGTTTTTCCATTAGTTTTGGATCTAAAGCATTAAACCATTCATTAGCAACCCCTAACTTAACAGCCTTTTGTCCTCTTAATTCATTAGTTTCAGTAATTGCAACATATGAAGCACCTTTAGCTTTCAAAAATAATGCAGTTAATAAACCAATAATACCTCCACCAATAACTAAAGCTTTATCACCTTTTTTAATTCCTGATATGTTAGCAGCTCTAAGTGCAACAGCTGCAGGTTCTATCATAGCACCTGATTCATAAGTAACATTATCAGGTAAATGTCTTACCATATCTTCACGAACTAATACTCTTCCACCAAATCCACCTGGTGTATTTATAGTTAAACCAATAGCTTCAGACCAAGTTTTACCACAAATTTGATATTCACCACTTTTACATTCATCACATGTCATACATGGAGAAATTGGTAATGCAGTAACTCTATCTCCTTCTTTAAACTTCTTACTACCACCATTATCAATAACAATACCGCTAAATTCGTGGCCCATTACTAATCCTTTTGGTTCTCCAGATACCCAATAATGAATATCAGATCCACAAATACCTGCCTTAATTATATCAATTAAGATATAACCTTCTTTACCCTCTTGAACTTTTCTATCTTCTAGAACCAATTTTTTTGGTCCAGCTAAACTAACACACTTCATAAATATACCCTCTTTACTTTCTATCATATATTCTATCACACTTATAAAAAAATTGCACTAATAATTTTCAGATTTCACTTCCATATAACTCTCAGGATGCTTACAAATTGGGCAAATCTTTAAAGCCTTCTTTCCTTTATAAATATGTCCACAATTCCTACATATCCAAATCTTCTCTTCACCTTTTTCAAATACCAAATTATTTTCAATATTATCAACTAATTTCATATATCTTTCTTCATGATGTTTTTCAATTTCTCCAACACCTTCAAATAATCTTGCTATCTCATTAAAACCTTCACTACGAGCAACTTCAGCAAATTCTTTATACATATTAGTCCACTCATAATTTTCACCACTAGCAGCATCCTTTAAGTTCTCTAAAGTACTAGGAACTTCACCACTATGTAACTCTTTAAACCACAATTTAGCATGTTCTTTTTCATTATTAGCAGTTTCTTCAAATATAGCTGCAATTTGTTCATACCCATCTTTTTTTGCTTTTGAAGCATAATATGTATATTTATTTCTAGCTTGACTTTCTCCTGCAAAAGCAGTCATTAAATTAATCTCTGTTTTACTTCCTTTTAATTCCATAAAATAACCTCCTTATATTAAAAGTATTAAGTACATTATATTATAATTTATACAAAAAAAGCAACTCACAAAGTTGCTAATTATTTTTAAAAATTTTTATAAAAATCAGTTTTAATTATTAATCCATTTTTTTAGATACTTGAATTAAATCTACTTCTACTGGAGTCTCTTGACCAAATAAATCTATTAAAACAGTAAGTTTTTCATTTTCTTTATCTTCACTTTCAATCTTACCATACATTCCATTGAATGGACCATCTATAATAGATACAGTGTCTCCAACCTCAACATCAGTATTAATTGGTTTTTCACTAACTTCAGTTCCTTCACCAATAAATTTCTTAACTTCTGCTGGTGATAGTGGAATTGGTTTAGCTCCTTTACCAGAAGATCCAATAAATCCTGTAACTCCTGGAGTATTACGTACAACATACCAAGCTTCATCACTCATAACCATTTCAATTAAAACATAACCTGGAAACATCTTACGTACTTTTTCTTTTTTAACACCATCTTTAACTTCAATTTCAGTTCTTTCTGGAATAATAACTCTAAATATGTTATTTTCCATTCCCATACTTTCACGTCTAGATTCTAAATAATCTTTAACCTTTTCTTCATGACCACTATATGCATTAACAACATACCATAATTTTTTTTCTTCCATTAGAACATCCTCCTTAATACCGCAAATAAAGCATCTAAACCATAAAAGAATAATCCAAAGAATACTAACATTACAATAGTGATACAAGAATACTTAACTAAACTTTTCATATCAGGCCATCTTACTGCCTTTGCTTCCTTTTTAACTCCTCTAAAGAAACTTTTAATTTTCTTCATCAAAATCCCTCCAAAAAAAAACACATCTTTGTGTGATTAAATAATATCAAATTTAAATCATAAAATCAAGTGTTTTAATAAAAAAAGACTTAAAATTAAGTCTCTTCAATATTAATAATATTTCTAATCAATATTTTTTCACCATCAATAGTTAAAAGATAATCATAACATTTAGAAATAACAGTATAAATTCCTTCACTATTAATAGTCTTTATATGAAATTTCTTTTTATAAATAAAATCATTACTTCTAAATAATTTGTTTATTTTTTGTTGCATTTCATATTCATTAGGAATAATAACTTCTTCTTTCTCATATTCAAAATCATTATCCTTATATGAATAAAATACTTCTTTATTATTATTAATTTTACTTAGATTATTAACAAATATTTTAGGAACTTTTTTCATATTACCACCTAAAACATTATATTACTTTAATATTCTAAATATTCATGTCTTTTAATGTCTCTTTCTTTTATAGTCTGTCTTTTATCATATAATTTTTTACCTTGACAAAGGCCTAACTCTACTTTTAATTTATTCTTTTTAAAATATAATTTTAAAGGTATTAATGTATATTTATTAGTTTCAATTTCATGATTTATTCTAATAATTTCTTTTTTATGTAAAAGTAATTTTCTACTTCTTCTCTCATCATGATTAAATATATTACCCTCTTCATATTTTCCAATATACATATTTACAAGAAATACTTCATTATCTTTAATTCTAGCATAAGAATCATTAATATTAGCATTTCCTAATCGAATACTTTTTATTTCAGTACCCATAAGTTCTATACCAGCTTCATATGTAGATTTAACAAAATAATCATGATGTGCTTTTCTATTAACAATTTCCATATTATAACTTCCCTACTAAAGCAAAATCAATTTCTCTTAATTCTGGATTACTTCCAATACATTGAACAAGAATTTTATCGCCATATCTATATACTACTCTTCCACGTCTTGTATAACCATAAACATTTTCATTATAATCAAAATCAAATGGTTTTATATGAGTTTCTATAAATTGCTCTATTTCATTTTTATCAGTCATATCTTTAAGAAGTAATGAATCTTCACGATTAATAATATAATCTACTCTTCCTTCAATATATTTATCATTCGTTTCAACAAAGAAACATCCATTCATAGTTCCATCAATTGTTGCCCCAAATACTTGACCAATTTTATCTTCCATATACTTAGCATTATAATAGTCATCAACAGCATATTCACATTCAGCGCTAACTTTTTCACATTCAGAAATATGATCACACACTTCAGGCAAATAAGAACTCCAAAATCTAGCTGTCGCATCACTATCATCATGATCAACTATAAATGTTCTAAATATTGTATGAACTAATAAATCAGCCATTCTTCTAATTGGACTAGTAAAATGACAATAATTCTCACTAGCTATACCAAAATGTCCCATATTATCTGGAGAATATCTAGCTTTTTGCATACTTCTAAGTAACTTTTTACTAAGTATTCTAAAATTATCTTTTTCACTTAAATATTCTAATAATTCTTGAATATCTTTACTACTTACATTATCAGAATTAATTTTACGAGGATAATTTATTCCAAAAACACTTAACATATTCATAAAGTCATCAATCTTTTTAGGATTAGGTTGTTCATGAATTCTAAATACAAAAGGAACCATTTTTGGAAAAATAGTACTTAACATAGTACATGTATAAATAGTAAATCCTTCATTAGCAAATATCATATGATTTTCAATTAATTCTTCAGCCTCTCTTTGTACACGAGGTTTAACATCTATAATATTATCATTTTCATCAAATATTTGTTTTTGTTCACTACTTTCAAAATTAATCTTACCTCTTTTTTCAAGTCTACTTCCCATAATTTTAGATATTTTACTCATTAACTTAATTACATCTCTTACCGGAATATTTATTTCATTACCAGATTTAATATCTTCAATTTTATTAAATTCTAATAATCTATCAACAGTAATACAATTTTTAAAAGCAATATCTTCGGCAGTTTCATTTTCTTTAACAGTATACTTAATTGTAGTGTAATCTTTAGTATCTTCAGTTTCTTTATTTTCAATTATATCTTGAACTGCATCATAATTCATTTTCTTTTTAGATTTAATAACAGATGTAAATACTTCAGAATTAACTATTCTACCAGAATGATCTATTTCCATAGTACATGTCATAGCAAATCTATCTTCATTAGGATTTAAAGAACAAATTCCATTAGATAATTCAACTGGTAACATAGGACCAACTTTATTAGCTAAATAGTCAGAATTTCCTTTATGTTCAGCATATTTCCATATAGCAGAACCCATCTTAACATAATAACTAACATCTGCAATATCTACTGTAACTTTATAATTTCCATTTGGTAAAACTTCATCTTGAACAGCATCATCTATATCTTTAGTATCCTTACCATCAATTGTAGTAGTTGTATCTCCTCTTAAATCTATTCTACCATGAGATATTTCTTTTTCAATATCTTTTGGATCTAAATTTTGTGAAAACTTTTTTGCTTCTTCCTTAACTTCTTCTGGAAAAAATAAATCAACATTAAATTCACTTGCTATCATAGCAATCTCAGTTTCATTTCCAGGGGCATTTTTATGTCCTATAACTCTATCTATCTTGGCTAAAATCTTACCTCTAGATATATCTTTAACATAAGCTAAATGAACTATCAATCCATCAACCAAAGTAAAATTACACTCATCCAAATCAACAACAACTTCATAAGGAAGTTTTTTATCTAAACAAACAACACTTAATTCACCATTATTGTCTACAATCTCACCTAAACTTTTTCCTAAAGAACGAGACAATACTTTTACAACTCTTCCTTCACCTTTATCTTTACTTATATATTCTACAAGTACAGTATCTTTATCATAAGCACCTTTTAAATTATTTCTAGCTATAAAAATATCTTCTCCATCTTTTATTAACAAATGAGCATTACCTTTCTCATGAACATCAAGAACACCAGTTAATAAATCATTAAGAACATATGTATTACCATGAGAAACCCTTAATATACTATCCCTACACATTAAATCCAATTCATGAACAATTTCTCTAAGTTCAGAAACATTATAATCTTTTTTAATATGCTCCATTATTTCAGTTGGATTCATTTTTTTATTATTATCTTTAATTATTTGTAATAATTTATCTCTCATATTATAACCTCATAATAATTTTAACACATAAATAAAAAAGTTCATAACAAATATGAACTTTTTATACACTATTTTATTCTATATAGATAATATAAACGAAATAATAATAAATGCAAAACCTAAAAGATAAGTAATATTAGTAATAAACTTTTCAGCTCCTCTTTCTTTAGATTTACCAAGTAACATACTATTTCCACCAGTAATAATTTGACTAGCATCACTAGCTTTATTACTTTGTAACAACACTATCATTATTAATAAAACAGATATTACCATTAATACACTTTCCATGATTTTTCCTCGCTTCGATAAGTATTATACTATAAAACAATACAATATGCAAATTATTTTAGTTCAGTTTCAAGTGAATTTGATAATATATAATAACTATTTTCATTATCTTGTAATACAACTACACCATTAATTTCTCTATCCATATTAGTTTTAGCAGTATACTCTAATGTATATTTTTTACCCATTCTAGATTTATATTTAACACTTTCAATATCAACAATATATTCATTTAATCTTTTAATATTAGTTACAGCATAAGCATTATATTTATATAAACTATTATTATTTACTATCTCATATGGTACATCTAATTCTTTGCCAGTAACATCTTTAAATACTGACTTTAATTTATTTATATCAATTATAGTTTTATTAACAATACTATTTTCATCATAACTTATATTTTTTAAACAAAAATTACTAACATCTTCACCACTAACATTAATCCAATTTAATTTATTTCTCATTTCTTCCATTATTTCACTTTCACTTTTAGAACAAATAAGATCACAATTCAAAGATTTGTTTAACTTTTTTTGATTATAATAGCAGTTAGATACAGACTCAATATAAAGATTATCTACTTCACTTTTAGACTTTCCAAGAACACTCTTATATAAATTATTTAAATCATCTTCATTCATAATAGAATGATAGAAAAAGTTAGTATACTCCAAATCTAAAATACTAAACGATTCATGTGTAGCATCAGAACTAAGTATATCATCAGAATTATAATTCAAAATTCCAATCAATGGAGAATAACTAAGATCATAATCTTCACTAACATATTTAGTTGTCAAATAATCAAAAACATTTGTTTCAATAGTATCTTTTATCTTATTATTTAAATTTATCATTAAATAAACAATTACTCCTAAAACAATAACTAATATTGCAGAACTAATTATTATAATTTTTTTCTTTTTATCTTTATTCATTCTTATTATTCAACTCCTCTTCAATTTTAAGAAGCCTATTAAACTTACAAATTCTCTCACCTCTAGAAACAGAACCACATTTAACAAAAGGAATGTTTAATGCAACAGCAACATCAATTATAAATGTATCAGTTGTTTCACCACTTCTATGCGACATAATAGTCGTATAATGATTCTTTTTGGCAAAAACAACCGTTTCTAACATTTCATAAAATGTACCAATTTGATTAGACTTTATAAGTATAGAATTACACATATGTTCTAAAACACCTTTTTTTAGTTCATTAATATTGGTAACAAACAAATCATCACCAACTATATTTATTTCTTTACCAAGCCTCTCAGTAATTAATTTAAATCCATCATAATCATCCTCATCAAAAGGATCCTCAATAGAAATAATTGGATAATTACCAAGTAAATCTAAATAATAATCTAATAACTCCTCATAATTTAAAAATTTATCTTCAATTTTATATTTTTTAGTTTCTTTGTTATATAAAGACGAAGCAGCAATATCCAAAGCAATAAATACATCCTTACCAGGAATATAACCCGCACTTTCAATAGACTTAACTATATAATTTAAAGCACTCTTATTATCTTTTAAATTAGGTGCAAAACCACCTTCATCACCAACAGATGTAGCAAGCATATCTTCATCTAGTAGAGTCTTTAACGAATGAAATACTTCACTAGCACATCTTAGACTCTCACTAAAACTTTCTTTTTTTGGAACAATCATAAATTCCTGAATATCTAAATTATTTTTAGAATGCATGCCTCCATTGATAATATTAAACATCAATTTAGGAATTTTCTTTTCTCTAGGATTCAAATACTCATAAACTTCTTTACCAGCTTCAAAAGCACTAGCCTTTAAGCATGCAATACTAACACCTAATATAGCATTAGCACCTAAATTACTCTTATTTGAAGTACCATCAAGATTAATCATAGTTGTATCAATCTCTTTTTGATGAGATACTTCCATACCAACTAAAGCATCACTTATTATAGTATTAACATTATTAACAGCTTTTCTAACCCCCTTGCCAAAATATCTTCCATCGTTATCCCTTAATTCAATAGCTTCCCTACTACCAGTTGAAGCTCCAGATGGAACAGATGCAATTCCTTTAAATCCTCTTTCAGTTGTAACCTCAACCTCAACTGTAGGAAAACCTCTAGAATCCAATATTTCTCTCGCCTTAATACTCGCAATTTTGCTCATGATATTCCCTCCGAATATTTATAATAACATTATACTATTTTTTTTCTAAATATGCTATAATTAATCTTGATAAAAAGGAGGAGCCTATGACAATAAAAGAGATAGATGGAAATGTGTTCGGTGAATTTGCAAGTAATCATATGCTTAAAAATTACTTTCAAACAAAAGAATATGGCGATTTAATGAAATATAGCGATTTTTCAGTCATGTACATTGGAGTTTTTCAAAACAATATTTTAATTGCCGCAAGTTTAATATTACACAAATCTATCGGAACAGGAATGAGATATGGATATGCCCCAAGAGGATTTTTAGTAGATTATTATGATACAGATTTACTTTCAGAATTCACAAAGAAAGTTAAAGATTTCTTCTTTAAGAGAGGATTTGCTTTCATAAAAATAAATCCAGAAATAACATATTCAACAATAAATTTTGATGAAAAAAGCAAAACAATAAGCTCAAGAAATAAAAAATTAATAGAAGAGTTAAAAAACTTAGGTTATGATAAATTAAAAGATAATTTATATTTTGAATCTTTATTACCAAAATATACTCCAATAATAAATCTTCAATCTTATGACAAAAATGTTTTAGATAAAAATATGCTAGATAATATGAGGAAATATGAATTAAGTGGTGTAAAAATAGTAAGTGGTGGTGAAAATGATTTAGAAACATTCTATAAATTTGTCGACGATAAAGAAACAAAAACATTAACATACTACAAATATTTTTATAACACTTTTGTTAAAAGTAATATGGTTGATTTATTATTAATAGAAGTTAACTATGACACATATGTCAAATATCTTCAAAAAGAATATATATTTGAACAAGAAAAAAATGAAAAAATAAATATAGAATTTCGTGATAATCCAAATAATGCAGATATATATAACAGAAAAATGAAATCAGATCAAATTATAGCAAGAATTTCTTCAGATATAGCAACGGCCAATAATAGAATGAAAGATAATAATATAAAAGAAATAATTGGTGGTGCATTTATTGTAAAATATCAAGGAAGAATTACAATTATAACGACTGGCAACAATATTGACTTCACTGGAATAGATGTTAAAACATATTTATATTATAAAATAATTGAGGAATATAAAAAAGCAGGATACCTGTATTTAGATTTAAATGGAATAACTGCTGATTTTAGTGAAACAAATCCATACAAAGAATTAAATAAATTCAAATTAAAATACAAGCCACAAGTATACGAATATATTGGAGAATTAGATTTAATAGTCAATAAACCATTTCATCAATTATTGTGGTCAACTAACAAAATCCAAAAAGAATTTTATAAACCTGCAATAAAAAATAATCGTTCAATTTAATTGAATGATTTTTATTTTTTACAAATTAATACTCATATTTCTTATAATTTCTATTTAATAAATATAGTATTAGTAAAAGCACAATCACAGCACTAGTACCTACATAAAAATAAATATTTTTATATATAGGTGCTCTTTTTAAACATCAAGATTTTCATATTTATCAACAAAAAGATTTAATAATAATTTATCCTCATCATTTCCACAAATAAATGCATATTCATACTCATCTTCATATTTATCGTCACTATATCTTTAAATCATACTAGAAGACGCAATTTCTTTATTTTTAAAAATTTTAACAGTAATTTTATGTTCTCCATCATTTATCTCAAATCTATCAAACTCATTAATAACAATATGATAATCATTATCATCGATTGATACATAATAGTACTACATTGCAACACTATTGGCATCTTTTAATACATCATTCAAAATTATTGCTTTATTATGAATCAATCGCATAAAGAGTAATTTTAAAATCTTTACATTCTAATTTACTTAAATCTGAATTAATTATCATAGAAAAATCCACTTTATTTTTTAAATTAATATCATAATACTAGCCATTAAAGTTTTAATCTTCTTTTGTAGGTATCGGAATGCTTAATTTAAAAGCTAAAATATTTTTGCTAGTTAAAACAATTTTATCAACTTTAGATCCACCATTCGTATCAAAATTAATGGTCAAAGATACATAATTAGGACATTAAATATTTAAAATCCATCTTGCATGCAAAGTTACATCTTCATAACCAGTTATTCAATCATTATCATTATATTTTTCTAAAAATTTTATATCTTTTGTAGTTGTACATTAAAATCTTTTATTAAATACTGCATCGTAATACCAACCAACAAATATAAATCCTTGCATCACTGGCACAGGTATTACACTAGATTTGATTTATAATTACTATTTGATACTTTATTACATTTAGAAGCAACACTTACACTAGCCATTGAAATTTTTAAACTTTGATTTGAAGAAATAAACATAAAATATAATATTTTTTTATTCATAAATACAACTCTCATAATAATACTATCCTTATATGTATTAAGAATATCAACCACAATCACATTACCAATTTTACTCAAATAAAAAGAAAAAGACAACTAATGTTTTAATTAAACATACTTGTCTAAATTATTTGGTACTTTATCATTAACAATCATATCAATAATTTTGTTTTCTTTTTCCTTACTAACACTTTTTCCTGTAATAGAAGATAACTCACGTATAATTTCTCTTAAGGTATTAACATTTTTATAGTTGCCTTCTTGAAGCTTTCTAGCCAGTAAAGCAATAGTATCTCTACTTACTTTAGTTTTCTCTTCAATTCTATTAAAAAGATTTTCATTCACATATATCACCTAACATATTATATGTAATTTAAATAATTATGAAACAAAAATTAAGCATCAACCACTCTGGCTTAAATACCATTAAAGCAGAAATAATTACCATTATAATTCCGCCAATCAAATAATAATATTTTCTAAATTTATTAGAAATAACATTAATTTCCATAACCTTCATAGCAATAATAAAAATAATAATATCATCTAGAAGAAAAAATAGTATATAAACAATAGAATATAAGATTTTAGAAGCAAAATTAACATTATTTATAGTAAGAATTTCACTAAACATAACGGGCAATTCTAAAGAACACAATAGTTCAACAACATTAATAGATGCAGTTAATGCAATAATGCCCAATAATGCAACTATAAATAATTTTTCTTTTATTATTTTTTTTATATATAAAATTATTTCATTTTTGTTTTTACTATCAGTAACTTCACATCCATTATATTTTTTGTTAACAAACTTTATTATAGAAGAAAATCCAAAAATCATTGCAACAGTAGCAATGCCTGTACGTATGTATATAATATCATTTAATAATGTAGCAAGATTTAACCACGAAATTAAAAACAAAAAATATACCAAGCCAGATGATAAAAGAAAAGTTATGCCAAGAGCCCATTTTCTTTTTTTATTTTCCATACTAAGTAAAATAGAAATTAAAAAAATCAATATCCACATAGCACAAGGATTTAATCCATCAACAAGTCCAATAACAACTGCAGAAAGCAAAACAGGAAAGTCTTTGACATTTTTCTTACCAAAAATTGGAATATTCTTATTGCTATCCAAATCCGATTTATTATCTCCACTAGTATCAGTATTTTCATCAATAACACCTAAATATATACCAACTTTATCATCAAATTTTATATGAGAATAATATTCGATTGATGAGACTATTTTATCTGGTGTTAATTTTTCAGAAAAACCAGATATACTAGTGTTGCCTATAACTAAATATGGAACACCATTATTACTATCAGTCATAATTTTATGCACTTCTTCTAATTTTTTTAAATTTTTTTCATCATGCCATACTTCATATTTATATAGTTTAACATTTTCTTTATCTTTAATATATAGTTCCAAATAATTTAATAATGCTTCACAATGAGGACATTCTTTACCATAAAACAAATACATATTTAAATTGTTTTTACTATCCGCAAAAATAAATACAGGAGTGAAGAAAAAAAACAATATTATAACTTTAATTACTTTTTTTAGCATCTCTCCACCCACCCTCAATAATATTCAAAACTTCTTCATAATTATGTTCACCACAAAGTCTATACACTTCAATATCATTTCTAGTAAAAATTAAAACAGGCATAATTTTACCAGGATTATATTTTTCAACATTATCAGAATCATAACCATATTCATCAATATCAATAACATATTTTTCTTTAACATTATTAAGAACATTATTCATTATTATACATGATGGACATTCTAAAGAAGAAATCATAACTATTTTCATTTTAACTTCCTTTCTTGAATGTTATAAATAATTTTCAAAACAAATTTTCTGCTGAAAAGTCTATTAGCAAATACACCAACTTTCATCTTTAATCCTGGAATTATAATCAATTTATTCCTTTTTAATTTTTTTAAAGTATAAGTAGTTACATAATCACATGATAATGACTTAACGCCAAAATGAACATGTGCTCTATTATTGAAATTAGTATTAGTAGGGCCAGGACATAAAACACTAATTTTAACATTTGATTTTTTTCTTCTAAGTTCTTCGTAAATAGCCATTGTTAGATTATAAACATAAGACTTCGTAGCATAATAAGTTGCCATCAAAGGTCCAGGTTCGAAAGCAGCACTTGAAGCAACATTTAAAATTTGTCCATAATCTTTTTTTACAAAATCTTTTAAAAACAATTTGGTTAAAATATGATAAGTTACTATATTTAAATCAATCATATTCAACTCATTTTCCAAATCAGTATCAACAAAAAATCCACAATCACCAAATCCAGCATTGTTAATTAGTAAATCAATTTTATTGGAATATTTTTTATAAAGTTTAAAAACATTACTTTTAACACTCAAATCTAAAACTTCCACCTCTATATTAGTTTTAAGATTTTTTTTCATATCATCCAATTTATCTTTAGATCTTGCAACCAAAACTAAATCATATCCTTCATTTGCTAACTTATAAGCAAAATCTCGACCTAATCCACTGGATGCTCCTGTTATCAATGCTTTCATACAATCACCAAATTTATTTTAACATAAATCAAAATATAATAGAATAAAAAAAGTTGCTTTCTATTTAGCAACCTCTTCAACTCTCGTTTCTCTAATGACAACAACCTTTATAGTTCCAGGATATTGCATAGTATCCTCAATTTTATCTTTAATTTCACGAGCTATCTTGTAACTGGTTAACTCATCAACTTCCTCAGGCTTAACCATTACTCTAAGTTCTCTACCAGCTTGCATAGCAAATGTTTTTTCAACTCCAGGAGTTTTATTACCAATGTCCTCTAAATCTTCAAGTCTTTTAACATAATTTTCTAAAGAATCATTTCTCGCACCTGGTCTAGCAGCACTTAAAGCATCAGCTATTGCAACCAATTCAGAAATAACATATTCACTTTTTTTATCTCCATGATGAGACTCAATAGCATTTAATACAACCTTGTCTTCGCCAAATTTTTTAGCAATATCAGCACCAATTTCAACATGACTACCTTCTATTTCAAAATCAATTGCCTTTCCAATATCATGTAATAATCCAGCTCTTTTTGCCAAAGAAACATTTTCACCTAACTCACTAGCCATGAGACCCGCCAAATGTGCAACCTCTCTACTATGAGTTAAAGCATCTTGACCATAACTTGTTCTAAATCCAAGTTTGCCAACAAGTTCAACAAGTTCAGGATCCATTTTCGAAATGCCAAGTTCAAATAATGCCTCTTCACCTTTTTCTCTAATTATCTTCTTGTAATCATCACATACCTTATCATAAAGTTCTTCAATTCTAGCGGGATGAATTCTTCCATCTTTTATTAGAATTTCAAGCGTTGTCTTAGCAATTTCACGTCTAAGTGGATCAAAAGAGGATAATACTATGACTTCAGGAGTATCATCAATAATTAAATCAACACCTGTAACAGCCTCAATAGTTCTAATATTTCTACCCTCTCTACCAATAATTCTTCCCTTCATTTCATCATTAGGAAGTTCAACAGTACTCACTGTTTGCTCACTAGTAACATCATTAGAATATCTCTGCATACTTGAAACCAAAATTTCTTTTGCTTTTCTATCAGCCTCAAGTTTTGCTTCATCTTCTCTTTCCTTAAGGTATGATGAAATTTCCCTATTCATTTCATCTTCAACTTTTTTCATAACTAAATCTCTAGCCTTTTCCTTAGAAAATCCTGAGATTTTTTCCAAAAGGGCAATTTGCTCTTTTATTATGCTCTCCATTTTTGCATCTTTATCTTGAATTTCTTTTTGTCTTGCCAATAAATCTTTGTCTTTTTGATCTAAATTTTTCTCTCTTTGAGTTAACAATTCATCTCTTTTGTCTAAACTTTTCTCTCTACTGTCTATTCTTTGATTCAATTCATTAAGTTCTTTTTTCTTTTCCTTAATTTCAGCGTCAGTTTGATTTTTTAGTTTATAACTTTCTTCCTTTAATTCTAAAATACCATCTCTTTTAGCTTTCTCAGCCTCTCTTTTGGCATCTTTAATCAGTTTATCAGCTTCCTTTTGAGCAGCACTCACTTTTAATTTATTAAAAATTAAAATAATTGAAGCTCCAACAAATAATCCAACTACTACAAGCAAAATGGAGAATACAACATCATTCATATTTTTCCTCCATTACTTCTTTCTAGAAGTATAAATACCTCTAATAATATTGTAAAATTTTATCAAGTTATTGTCAACTTTATTTTTTTACCTTGACATATTTTTTCTTTTCATACAAGTTCTAATTTTTCCAACATTGTAAACTTTCAAAAAAAAGCAAAATATAAACATTAAAAATAATAAAATATACTTATAATCCCAAATAAAATTCAAAAAACCAAAATGTGCTTTTTCATTATAGATGAGTTTAAATGAATCTAGAACCTTACCATTATACATTATTTTTACACTACCAAGTTCAGTTTTTGCTGGAGTAAATATTGTTATTTCATTTACACCATCATATACATATTTTAAATCATTTTTATCAAAATTTTTATTCAAATAATCATCTATTTTCTCACTGGATTTTACATCAATTTTTCTTTCTTTGGAACCCTTAACTTTTATAGTAGTAATAATGTCATTGTAATCTACTATATTTTTGTATTCATAATTATTAGCATAATAATAATAAATATCCAATGAATCTTTTATATGAGCGGTAGAATCACCATTCATAGCATTTAATGTGACTAATAAATAATCAACATTGTTTATTGTAGCAGTAGAAGCTAAACAATATCCGGCAGCACTTATATATCCAGTTTTAGAACCAGTTATATTTGAAATGTCAAAACTTGATTTTTTATTGTATTTACTTAATGTACTAGAAGCCTTACCTCCTATAGAATAATTATAGATTTTTGCCGTAAATATTTCTTTAAATTTTTGATTTTTTAATGCATAAATTAAAAGTTTAGCAATATCACTAGCAGAGCTATAATTGTCAGTATCAAATAAACCTACAGGATTTGCAAAATGAGTTTCACTCAAACCAATTTCTTTAACTTTTAAATTCATCAACTCAACAAATTTTTCTTCACTTCCAGAAATAGAATAAGCCAATCCATTAACAGCATCAGCACCACTCTCGAGCATTGTGCCATATAACAAATCATCATATGTAACTATTTGACCAACTTTAAATCCAACAATAGAAACATCCCACTCTATATTTTTTAACATATCATTTGTTATTGATACTTTTTTTGTATAATCATCAATATTTTCAACTGCAACCAAAACCGTCATTATTTTAGTTAAACTGGCAACATAGGTTTTATCATGACTATTTTTTTCAGATAAAACCTCAGTCTCATTCATATTATATAAAATATATTTATCACTTGTAACATCCACGACTTCAGCAAAAACATTTAAATTAAAAGTAAATAACAACATCAAAATAACAAAAATTTTTTGGAAAAAGCGATTACTCATAAAAACTCCTATTACAATTGAGAAATAACATTTTTTATTACTTTATTAACAGACTCAACAACAAAATTATAATTATTTTTATTAAACTCATCAATAATCTCAACAACATCTATATTAATTCTATTAACTATGTCATTATTCAATTCATTATTATCATAAACATAAATTACTGAATTTATATATTCAATAAAATTTTGAGAACACTTTGAATTAACTATAAAAGCATTTTTTTCGGAAATTTTATTTAAAAAAACAATTGTTGATTGCTTAATTATATCGGTGCTAGTTTTATTTTCAATGTATTTCCAAATAATTTTTTCATAATTAGTTAAAAGATTTATATATTTTTCTATAATTTCTGTATTTGTATCCATTAAATGGTTTATCAAATTTTCTTCAATGTTCTTATTCAAAATTTTTTTATTTATAGGTATTTTATATTTATCAAATATACTCACCAAACGCACTACTAATCTATTTTGAAAAGCAACAAATAAAAAATTGTTGTCATCTATTATACTCTTTCCACTATCATTAATTTTAAACATAATACTATTCATACAATTATTATAGCATCATCAAAAAGTAATTTAATAAATTAATTTTAAAAATTAACAAATTATTTACTTTTTTTACAAAAAAATAGTGTTTTAAAAAGTTATTGCGAATTATATTTATAGGAGAATAATATGGAAACATTTATAGAATTAGACAGATTATTAAAAGAAATTAAAAACAATGGATACATAAAACTAGAATATCTTGATAGTGGTGGAGCAGGAAAAATGTTAGAAAAATTATTAGGAAAGAAACTAGATAACAAATCAAGACCTGATTATAAAGAAGTTGAAATAAAAATCAGCAATAAAAAAACGAAATATCCAATTTCGTTAATTAGTATAATTCCCAAAAATAAAATTAATTTAAATACTATAGAATATTTAGTAAAAAAATATTCACACAATGGATGTGATGATAATAGCAAAAATAATAAATATCTAAATGGAAATGTAAACACACAAGAAATAAAATATGTAAATAGAAAAACAGGATTTAAATTGGAAATCGACAAAAAAAGAAAATAAAATATATTTATTAATTATTCAAAATAAAAAAATAATTGATAGAAATATTTATTGGGATTTAAATGAAGTTGAAGAAAGAATAAAACAAAAAATGATTTTTTTAATAGTAGTTCCAACAAAAACAAAAAAATAAATAATGAAATATATTGTATATATAAAGACACTATGTATTATAAATTAAAAAGTTTTTATTTTTTTAGAGATGCACTAGAATCAAGAATTATAAATATATCATTCAATATAAAAATTGATATAAACAATAAAATAACTTATCATGGAATTAGATTTTGCATCAATATCAAAGATATAACAAATATTTATACAAAAGTACATATAAAAACATAATTAATGAAATTGTTAATGATGTTATAAGAATGTTATTAATATCATTTTTTATTAAATAAAATGAATTAGCAATACTTTTTTATATTGGCCTTAATATTCTTTAATCACATTAGTTAATAGAAATGGACACACTATTAAGGTAATGTTGAAATATTATACACACTTATTCAAAAATATTGAACAATCACAAAATACAAATTTATTAAATAATTTAAAAAAATACAAACTAGATGTCAAAATAAAAGTTCCAAAAAAGGAACTTTATAAACCTTCTGGTCGGGAAGACAGGATTTGAACCTGCAACCTCTTGGTCCCAAACCAAATGCTCTACCAAGTTGAGCCACTTCCCGAATACGTGGTGCGCCCAAGAGGAGTCGGACCCCTAACCTTTTGATCCGTAGTCAAATGCTCTATCCAATTGAGCTATGAGCGCTTCAACTTTTCTCTTGTACATATCGAACAAAAAATGGTGGCTTCAGTTGGAATCGAACCAACGACACCAAGATTTTCAGTCTTGTGCTCTGCCAACTGAGCTATGAAGCCAACATGGCGGTTCCGACGGGAATTGAACCCGCGATCCCTCGCGTGACAGGCGAGTGTGATAACCGCTACACCACGGAACCACATGGTTGCGGAAGCTGGATTTGAACCAACAACCTCTGGGTTATGAGCCCAGCGAGCTACCAGATTGCTCCATTCCGCGATATTAATTTTTTAAAGTGGCGGAGGAAAAGGGATTCGAACCCCTGCGCCGATTTCTCGACCTCCCGGTTTTCAAGACCGGTCCCTTCAACCAGACTTGGGTATTCCTCCACTTTTTATTGGTGCCTCAGATCGGACTTGAACCGATATGAGCTTTTACACTCGCAGGATTTTAAGTCCTGTGCGTCTACCTATTCCGCCACTGAGGCATATCTGGTGTCTCGCTGGGGATTCGAACCCCAGACCCCTTGATTAAAAGTCAAGTGCTCTACCGGCTGAGCTAGCGAGACGAGTAATAAAAATTTGGTTGCCTCGGCTGGATTCGAACCAGCGGAATGCAAGAGTCAAAGTCTTGTGCCTTACCACTTGGCTACGAGGCAAAATTTCAAGTGGTGGAGAGAGGTGGATTCGAACCACCGAACCCAAAGGAACAGATTTACAGTCTGCCGCGTTTAGCCTCTTCGCTATCTCTCCAATCAATGGTGCCGAAAACAGGAATCGAACCCGTAACCTACTGATTACAAGTCAGTTGCTCTACCAATTGAGCTATTTCGGCAAAAAAACATAAATAATGGTGGGCGATGAGAGACTCGAACTCCCGACCCCCTGCTTGTAAGGCAGATGCTCTAACCAACTGAGCTAATCGCCCATTATTTTCTCTTGTTGCGTAATTAAATATACCATTTATTACTTTTTATGTCAAGAATTAAATGAAATTTTTATAATGTTTTTTTGCTTTTTTTATTTCATCTATTCTTTCTACAACCCATAAATTTAAATTTTCTTTTAAAGGTTCAAAGCCATGACCCTTTTCCACCAATGAATTTTTTCTAATTCTTAATTTGTTTAATGATAATTTTACCTGTTTTTTTTCATAATCAATTTCTATTATTCTAGCCTTGATAAATTGATTAATATGATACCTTGTATTTAAATCATTTATATATCTGCTACATATTTCTGATATATGAATTAAACCATTAAAATCATTACCTATTTTTACAAAAATACCATAACTAGCAATTCCGGTAATTTGACACTCAGCCACATCACCAACAAGTAAATTATTCTCCATTTGACATCACACATTCATTATATCATAAAACTTAAATTATCCAATTAATTAATTCTATTTTTTTTAAATTTATACATTTTTTCCTAAAATAATTTAAGAAATTAAGATAATTATCCACATTATTAATCAACTTAATCAAAATTGTATTATATTTTTCTTTTTCATATTTTGATATTTTTTCACTAGCAAAAAGCATTTTCAAAACATTAAAAAATTCGATTGGATACAAAAATAATGCAAATAAATAAATCAAATCATTTTCTGAACTATTTAATATTATCTCATCCACATCTGAAAAAACATATTCATGAGTAAATATTTTTCTTTTAACATTAATGACAACATTATAATATTTATTTGATCTAAAAAAATTAAAAATATTAAAATTATCATTGTAATTGCACGAATAAAAAGAAGTACAATTTAAGCCTAAATACTTTTCCTGACTATTGTCATATTCATTTAATAGTTGCACAGCATTTTCAGCCATCCCAACATAGTAATTAAAACTTTTTTGAACTAGCAAATTTTCGTTATAATTATCTGCAACAATATCTTCCAAATTGTTAATTTCTTTTTCAAACTTCTCTTTTAAATCAATAATAGGTAAATCTAAAACATTAGAATACTCATAATCGTTTATAAAATTGATGACATCATTAATACTATCATATGATTCTTTTTTAAATAAAATTATAACTTTGTTATTTTTTTGACATAAGAATTCGCCTTTTTTAGTTTTAATAATCTCTTTCATCTTAATCTTTGAATTTTTCATGTTTATTTCATTAATTAAACTATAATATGTTTTTATATTATTTTCAATTATCTCACTTGGTTTTGCAATATGAAGATAATATATATTATCATTATAAAAAAGCTGTAGATTATTTTCATCCAAATAATAAATCTTGCTAGGATAAATGCCATAGTTATTAAGCACAAAATTTTTCAAATAAATCACCAATAAATTTTATGCAAATAAAAAAGTACTAATTCTAAATAGTACTTATATATTAAAGTGATAACTTACTTTCCTCTCCAGGTAATCCAGGATTATCTTGGATTCTACTAATCATATTATCAACCATATTTGACATATCAGATGATTTAACTTCCTCCAAAGTTTTCACAGCATTATCAACGTTTTTTGACGAATCAAGTATTTGTGTTTCAGACAAATATAAGTCAATTTCGTCAGAAATGAAATTCATAATTTCTTTAAGCATTTTCTCTTTACGGCTACTTGAATTTCTAAATTTTCCATTAACATTACTATTTAAATTTTCAACAGCGCCATCAATTTTTGATAAATTACCAACAGAAATTTCTTCATTTATTTCAGGCATATTAGACCCAGTGCCTTTGCTTTCTAATGAAGGAATTTCATTTACAAGAGAATCTTGAGCATGAACCTGTGAATTATCTTCTAAAGAAGGTACTGTATTATCAATAAACATTTCAGAAGAAGATCCTGGTACAGTAGGAATATCTAATTTAGTATCAGAAAAATCCGGTAATTTTAAATCAGGAATTATTTTTTTCTTTTCTTCATCAGCTTGTGTTTCAACTGGAGAATCTAATGAAGGAATCTTAGGCAAATCAATATTTTTTAAAGAAGATGTGTCTTCAACAGAAACAGGAACAGCTCCTTGTAAATCAGAATCGTTATTTTCAGATTTTACAGACAAATTATTCAAATCAACGCTAGGCATATCTCTTTTTTCGTTATTTCCACCTACCCCTAAATCCAATGATTCCATAACTTGTTCAGAAAGTTCAAACTCATTTTTTTCTTTTTCAAGAGATGATGTACTTGCTAATGGAATAATTCCTTGCATATTTGGAGTTAAATTAGAAGAATTTACTCCAATAACTTTTTTATACATTTCAAAATCACCAGTTTTTAAAATGCTACCTGAAAGTATTTTATTTGTATTATCTATCAATTGCATATTATCACCTTATCCTTCAACTATTTGCTTCATAGCTTGCTTAACGCTTGCCCAAACTTGATCGTCTTTAATTCCAATCAAACTGTATACACCAGGCTCATTTTCTACAAATTCAGAAATATAAATCTTGCTCATTCCTTCACCAGCAGTTTCACCTTTAGATAATATAACAAAGTTTTTATTTAATTCAGAAATTTTAAAAGCATTAACTAAATCTACTTCTTCCATAGTTCCATCCATATTTTTAATTGATATCTTATTCATCTCTTCACCAATCCTATTCTTCTTAATTTTAACACAATAAAAAAATAATATCAACATAGATATTATCATTTTCACTTTTTACTCACCAATTTTTTCCAAAATAAAATATTTGCAGTCGTAAGCACAATTTTCACTTATATATTTCTCTAAATTTCTATAATCATTTATTTTGTTTAAATTTTTATTATTTTTTTTATTAAAACCTTTCAATCTCAATTTTGAATACGCAATATCGCCAACAATATAATCATAAGTTTCAAAATAAAATGTATACTTTTCCAAAAACATATCCTTATCAAAACCATTTCTATAATCCTTAATTAATTTATACTTATTATTTTCAATTTCTATTATCATATTTAACAACCTTTCTATTGAAATTATAACATTTTATAAAACTTAAGTAAACAGCATCAAAATACTAAAAATAAAACATTAAAAAAATATCAAAGTGACACAAATTACTTAGAATCATTCGAAATCAAACCTCCATAATACGTTGGAATTTTTCCCTGTATTATTTTACTATCAACCAACAAATCTTTTTTAATACTTACATTTTTTGAAACAAATGGGAAAATTATTTCATATTCGATGTTAGTTTGAAAATATACTTTAATTATTGAATTGTTAATTCCATATTCTTGGGTATCAATATATATAGAATTGTTACTGCTGGCAATAGAATATAATTTATATGGTATTTTCGGAGTTAAATTAGACAAAACTATATTATTATGAATAACACCAAATGGAACATTTACTTCAAAAGTATCATTCATTTTATAATTTTCCATATCCGTCAAAAAATTGTTAATTATCTTCGAGTAGCACTCATTTAACAATCTGCTATTAAAGTCAATAGAAGCTATTTCACCTTTTTCATTATAATTTAACATCACAAATTGACTATTTTCATATTCATTAATTGTTTTTACCACAGCAAAATCAAGTATTTTCATTATTCTATTTGTTAATTCTTTTTGCACAAAAACATTCAAATATTCAATACTTTTAATTGAAAATAATCTAATAAAAAGAAATGATACAATTAAGATAATTAATATTACCAGTAAGATTTTATCTGTCATAGTGACAAAGATACGATTTTTCAATCTCATTCTACTCATAATAAATACTATGAAAAAAGAAGCATATTATATACTCCTTATTTATGTACTTCTTGTTTAACTTACGCGTCTACCTAATTATTTCTAAATAATATTCCAATCCAAAATATAATTTAAAATTAAGAAAATTGTTACCAATAACATTAATATTATCAAAATCATAACTATCTTGCCAAATATAGATCCCTTTTTTGCTTCATTTTCAATTTCTTGAAATCCCTCAAAATCAGACTTATCAAACAAACTAGAATTAGTAAAAAAAGTATCATCTATTTTTTCTATTTTGGGTTTTTCTTCAGTATCATTGTCAGAATCAGTATCTTTGTTTTCTAACTCATCTAAATCAGAATCTATTTTTTTAATTTCATCTTTACTACAATTCTTTTTAAACATTTCCTTTTCTAAATTAATTTCTTGAGTAAAATCTGTATCAGGCATCTTAATTGATTCCAAATCTTGCGTAATCTCAATTAGTTCATTCTTTAAGGTTTTACCATCTTGAACTTTATTATCTACCATCGGTGGAATAACATTAGTAAATTCACTATCTCCCATAAGTTCATCAAGCAAATCAGCCTTCTTGTTCTTATTCTTACTATTAATTTGAATATTTTTTATTAGGTCAACTAAAGTTTTTTCTTCTGTATTTAATTTGTCAATAGGTCCGGTAATATCATCATCAACAGCCGCTTGTTGTTCTTCTTTAATTTTTATTCTTTTTAATATATCTATTTGAGTATTATTTAATTTTCTATGTCTATCTTCAGCATAATCAACTTCTCTCTTATCGCGAGCAGTTTCAAGTACAGAATTTATATCATATGTTTTTTCTTCTTTTCTTGTAATAACAATTTTTTCTTCAGGTGGAAGTTCTAATGAAATCCTTTTTCTAGTTTCATCCAAGTCAGCATTTGAATAGACATATCTTTTTATTTTCTCAATATCTACTCCTTTTGCACTATCAGATATGACACTAACATTATTGTTTGTTCTTATTCGAGATAATTCACTCATATCAGTATTAGTATAAATTGATTGATTTTTTTTAACTCTACTCATACTTTGCAGTGAATTTTCTTCATATTTTTCCATCCTTGTACTCATTATACTTCACCATAATAA
>CAVIDW010000019.1:0-26914 GCA_963641945.1 bacterium
ATGATTAAATTGAAATAATCACTTTATCTTTATAATTTACTTTTGCAATTGAATTTAAATAAATAAGTATTAGGAAACTAATGCTTTTTTTTGACTTTTGTGATATTATATTAAATATAATAAAGAGGAAAATATGAAGGATAAGACTAAATATACAATATTAATTTTTGCATTTGTTTTGCTAGTTTGTGTAATTACAATTACTTACTTATTTATACATTATGAAAAAGATGGCAGTGTTTTAGTTAATAAGGATTATTATGATATTGTTTATTCTAATTTGAATATTGATTATGATACTAGTATGAGTGTTAAAGTTAATGAAGATAATGACACTATTAAAGTTAGTATTCCTGATTTAAATGAATTCAAAACAAGTGAATCATTTAGTTTAGATGTAAAAAATATAGGTAATATTGATGCTAGTATTAGTGAAGTTAATATAATGAATGTAGATACCAATGTTTCTGAATCTAAAGTTAAAATAGATGTATCTTTATTAGAAAGTAATGTTATAGAGGGTAGTGAAAGTATGAAACTTAATGTCACTATTACATATTTAGGTGATGATACAGTTCTAAATCCATACTATAATTTCATTATTAAGTATGTTTTTGATGAAGTAAATCTTTAAAATTAAAATAATATTTGGTATAATTATATAAAAGATTATAAGGAGGATACATGAAAGAAATAATATCAAGTTTAGATATTGGTTCATCTACTGTTAAATTAATTGTTGGCGAATATTATGATGGTGAAGTAAATGTACTTGCTGTATCCGAAGTAAAATCTAGAGGGGTTAAAAGAGGATTAATTTCTAATCCTGAAGATGCATTAGTTTCTATTAAAGAAGTTTTTAGTAGATGCGAAGATATGTTAAATATTAAAATAGATAAAGTTATTTTGAATGTTCCATCATATTATGCTGAATTTGTTGCAAGTGAAGGAAAATGCAAGATAGATAATGAAAGTGGATTAGTCGAAAGTAATGATTTACTTAAATGTTTACAAGCGTGTGTATATAATAAAGTTCCAAATAATAAAGAGTTTATTAGTATTACACCAACTTTATTTAAAGCAGATGATAAAGTAGTTAGTGATCCTAAAGAAATTAAGTGTAAGAATTTAGAGGTTAAAGCTATTATAAGTTTAGCTCCTAAAAAGAATGTTTATACTTTGATAGCATTACTTGAGAATATTAATGTTATTGTAGTTGATATTAATTTTGGAAGTGTATCTGATTATTATGAATTTAAGAATTCTAATATGGATAAAAAGAATACCGCTGTTGTAAACATTGGAGAAGAAAAAACAGAAGTAAGTATATTCAAAAAAGGTATATTAGTAGAAACAGAAAATATTGATATTGGTGGTAAGAATATTGATAGAGATATATGCTATATTTATGATATAAGTAGAAAAGATGCTAAGATGTTGAAAGAGAAGTTTGCTTTAGCTAGTAAGAGAAATGCATCTACTTCTTGGTGTGAGGATGTGTTGACAAACTCTAAAGAAAATATTAAAATAAATCAATATGAGATTAGTGAAATTATATGTTCTAGAATAAAGGAAATACTTGATTTATCTAAAAAGCAAATTAATCTCTTAACAAAGATGGAAATAAGTTATATAATATTTACTGGAGGAACTACTGAATTAAATGATTTTAACTTGGTAGTTGATGAAATATTTGGTAAAGAGATGGAAGTTTATAAAGTACATGAAATAGGTTGTAGACATAATAAATTTTCTAGTGCTTTAGGATTAATTAAATATTATCATGACAAGTTATCTTTTAGAAATAAAGTTGCTTATACAGTAGATGATACTAAACAAGAAGAATTAATAAATAATAAAAAAACTAATAATACAGTACTCGGAAAAATATATGGTTATTTTTTCAATAATTAAGGAGTGAAATATGAATAATAAACTGGAAATGGATCAAATAGCTGATATAAAAGTTATTGGTGTAGGCGGCGGTGGATGTAATGCTGTTAACAGAATGATAGATTCAGGTCTTAGAGGTGTTGAATTTATAGTTGCTAATACTGATCAACAAGTATTAAATGCTTCAAATGCTGAACATAAGATTCAACTCGGTAAGACTATTACTAAAGGTAGAGGAGCTGGTACAAGACCAGAAGTTGGACGTGAGGCAGCTTTAGAAACTAAAGAAGAGATTGAAGATGCTTTGCGTGGCGCAGATATGGTTTTTGTTACTTGTGGACTTGGTGGTGGTACCGGAACAGGTGCTGCTCCTGTAGTTGCAGAAATTGCACAAAATTTAGGTTGCTTAACAGTTGCTATTGTTACTAAACCATTTAAATTTGAAGGTAAAAAAAGAATGGATTATGCTTTAGTTGGACTTGATGAATTGAGAAAACATGTTGATACTATTGTAGTAATTCCTAATGATAGATTAAGAGATTTAATTGATAGATCTACACCACTAGATGCTGCATTTAAAGAAGTTGATAATGTACTTAGATTAGGTGTTCAATCAATATCTGATTTAATTAGTGTACCAGGTCTTTTGAATTTGGATTTTGCAGATGTTAGAACTGTAATGGAAAATAGAGGAGACGCTTTAATTGGAATAGGTGTTGGATTTGGAGATAATCGTGCTGTTGAAGCTGCTAAACAGGCAGTTAATAGTCCACTTTTAGAAGCAACAATTAATGGTGCTGTTGATTGTATTGTTAATATAACTGGTGGTACTTCAATGACATTATTTGAAGCAGAAGATGCTGTTGAAGTTGTAAGAGCTGTTGCTAATACAGATGTAAATGTTATATTTGGAGCAGTTATTAATGAAGCTTTAACTGATGAAATTGTTGTTACTGTTATTGCTACAGGATTTGAAGATTCAACTGAACCATTATATAGATCAATTGAAGGTGAAAAGAAACCAATTCAAGAAATCAATGATGGCGATGATGGTGATGATGAATTAGATATGCCAGCTTTTTTGAGAAATAGAGATTTTTAAGAACTTTAAAAAAGTTCTTTTATTTTACAAAATATTTACAAAATAAGTTGCATTGTTATTTTATGAAGTCTATAATGTTTGTTAGAGTAGTATGCAATGAAACTACGAGAGGGAGGTTATATGAAAGATGTAAAGCAAGCTAAAAAGCCTTTTAATAAAAATACATCTGTTAAGAAAACTGAGGCTCCAAAGGCTAAGGTTAAAGATACTAAAGTAGTTATCAAAGAAATTGAGGAAGTTGAAGAGAATTTCTTAGATGATGAAAATGATAACAGATTAATTATTTTTATAGCTATAGCTATTTTAGTGATTGTTGCTACTGTAATATGTTTGATTGTTGGATGTGATAAGAAAGAGGCAAGTGAACCTGAAAAACCGGAAGACGATGTTATAGTACCAATTGAAGAAGATGAGAATGACGAGAAGGATGAAGAACAAGATGAGACAAAAGTTGTAGTTAAAAAGACTACAGTAAAAAATACTGCTAGTGAAGACAGTAAAGAAAGTGAGACAGTAACTTATAGAGTACAGTTCTTATTAAATAATACTGGTAAAACTCATAGTGAAAAAGTAGTGAGCGGTGGTAAAGTAGATAAATACTTGCCAAGTGGATATAATAGTTGTAAGTATTATACTGATGAAAATTTAACTCAGGAATTTGATTTTAATACTGAGGTTAATGAATCATTAAATATTTATATGAGTTGTGAACTAACAGTTTATACTATTGTTTATGACATTGAAAGTGATAATCCTACTACTTATACTGTTGAGGATGGGGAGATAGCTCTAAAGAATGGTAAAGTTGAAAATATATTTGATGGATGGTTTACTGACACTGAATTAACTAACAAAGTATATAGTTTAAATTCAAATATTATAAAATATGCTAATGAAAATGTCATTAATTTATATAGTAGTAATAAACAAACAATTACATTTGCTTATTATGATTTAAATGGAATTGATATTATTGGAGATATTATTGGTAGTGATGAATTAAGAAATATTACAATAGTTGAGTTTGAAGATGAAAGTGGAGAAGGAATATGTAATGGTTCTTCATTTCTAGGTTGGACTAAAACTCAAAATAGTAACCAAATTGATTATGTTGGAGGAGAAGAAATTACTTTAGAAAGTGATTTGAATTTATATCCTGTATGTGGTAAAGTTAAAATAGTTTACTATAGTGAAGATGAAGTTGTTACTATTGGAGTTAAGGAAGAAGAAGTTAAAGATTTAGAATTACCAGAAGAACCAGTAGAAGATTTAGAAGTAAATGCTCCAACATATTTTGTTAAGAGTGATGTTAAATCTGATAATACTAAGGAAATAGTGGATGATAGTGAACTAGAAATTAATGAAAATCAAGTTAGACTATCTGATGTTACTAATAAAAGTGGTTCATCATATGAAAATCCAAGTGTTGGAGACAATGTAATTGAAAAAGAAAAAGTTTTTGATGGTTGGAAACAAGTAGAAAAAACTGAAACTATTAATTCTGAAACTGGTGAAACTGAAGTGATTACAACTATTATTGATGAAAGTGTAACTAGTGAAGAAATTAAAGAACAAATTGATCCAAGTGATGAAGAGAGTCAAACTAAAACTGAAATAGAGTTAGAGGCTAAATGGGTTGAACAACCAGAAGATATAGTGGTACCTACAGAAAATAATGAAACATTAAATATAGTAAATGAAAATGTAACTACAGAAGTCGTTGAAACTACGATGTAATATTTAGCATCCTTTATGGATGCTTTTTTATTGTTTGGAAAAATGTTATAATTAAAAAGAGGTACAATTATGAAAATTATTTTAGGTGACATAGAGATTGATGTATATGTAGAAAGAAAAAATAATAAAAATATGTATTTAAGAGTTAAAAAAGATGGAATACATATAACATGTAATTATTTAGTACCTAAATCTATGATAATATCTTTTATTAAAAATAATGAAAAAGCTATATTAGAAGGATATAATAGAGTTAAAAAGAAAGAAGAAAAAGAAGAATCATTTTATTACTTAGGTAAAAAATATGATGTAGTAATAATGAATACTATATCTAAAATAGAATTTGTAGAAGATAGAATATTTGTTAAGAATAAAACATATTTAGATACATTTTTAACTAATGAAGCTAAAAAAATATTTAATGAAAGAGTAAAAGTATGTTATAGTATGTTTGAGGAAGAAATACCTTATCCTAAAGTTATGATAGGTAAAATGAAAAGAAAATGGGGTTATTGTAAGAAATCAGAAGATTTAATAAAATTAAATTTTGAATTAATTAAATATCCTATAGAAGAAATAGATTATGTTATAGTACATGAATTATGTCATTTTTTAGAGTTTAATCATTCTAAGAGATTTTGGGGTTATGTTAAAAAATATTATCCGAATTATAAAAAGGCTATGAGTGTTTTAAAGGAGGAGTAAAATGTTAATTACGTCTAAAGACAATAGTAGAGTTAAAGAGATGAGGAAACTTTTAAATAGTAAATATTCTAAAGAAAAGGGAGAATTTATTGTTGAAGGTGAGAATTTAATAGAAGAAGCTATTAAGAATAATTTATTGACTGAGTTATATGTTTTAGATGGGGAAGAATGTAAGTATGATTTTCCATATAATAATTTATCTCTTGATGTTATGAAAAGTATTAGTGATTTGAAGAGTACTCCTAGATTAATTGGAGTATGTAAATATAGGAAAAAGTGTGATTTAGGAAAAAGAATTGTTATTCTTGATGATATTCAAGATCCTGGGAATGCTGGAACTATTATTAGAAATTGTGTTGCTTTTGATGTTGATAGTGTTGTGTTTTCTTTGAATAGTGTTAATCCTTATAGTGAAAAGGTTCTTAGAAGCACTGGTGGTATGATATTTAATACTAATATTATTATAAGTGATTTGGAAAGTATTATTAGTGAGATTAAGTCTAAAGGAATAAATGTTATAGGTACTGCTTTAAATTCTTCTGTTAGTCTTGAAAGTAGTGTTAAAAATGATAAGTATGCTGTTATATTTGGTAATGAGGGAAATGGTGTACATAAAAATATATTAGATTTATGTGATGAAATAGTTAGAATTGATATGAACAGTAAGTGTGAAAGCTTAAATGTAGGAGTATCTAGTGGTATAATTCTTTATTATTTATTTAAGAGGTAGTTTATGATAAAATATATTTGTATTGGTAAAATTGTCAATACTCATGCTTTAAAAGGTGAAGTTAGAATCATTAGTGATTTTGAATTTAAAGATAGAGTATTTATTCCAAATAATGTTCTATATATTGGACAATTTAAAGATAGAGAAGTAATTGAAACTTATAGAAAACATAAACAATATGATATGGTTAAATTTGTTAATATAGATTATATAAATGATGTTTTAAAATATAAAGGATGTAATGTTTATATTGATGAAGATAGTTTAAAATTAGATTCTAACGAAATATTAGAAGATGAGTTTTTATTAATGAGTGTTTATGATGATGATAAGTTAATTGGTAAAATTGAAGAATATAGATGTGATAATGGTAATAAAATGATTAGATTAAATGGTAAGTTTATTCCATATAATAAGGATTTTATTACTAAGATAGATAAAGAAAATAATATTATTTATATGCATGGTATAGGGGTATTTTTATGAGAATAGATATTTTGACTTTATTTCCTATGATGTTTGAAGGTTTTAAGACTGAAAGTATTATTAAAAGAGCTATAGAAAAAGGAAAAGTAGAAATTAATATTATTGATATTAGAGATTATACACCATATAAAAATAATCAAGTTGATGATTATCAATTTGGTGGTGGTGGTGGGATGATTATGATGTGTGAGCCTGTATATAATGCGGTTGAAAGTATTAGAACAGAAGATTCACATGTTATATTACTTACTCCTAGAGGAAAAACTTATAATCAAAAGAAAGCATATGAATTTAAAGACAAGAAACATTTAATTATTATATGTGGTCATTATGAGGGATTTGATGAGAGAATATATAATCTTGCTGATGAATTTGTATCTATTGGTAACTTTATATTAACTGGAGGAGAGTTACCTGCGATGATGATCAGTGATTCAGTTATAAGACTTATTGATGGTGTTATAACAAGTACTAGTTTAGAAAGTGAAAGTTTTAATGATAATTTATTAGATTATCCAGTATATACTAAACCAAGAGATTTTAGAGGAATGGAAGTTCCAGAAGTACTTTTAAGTGGTAATCATAAATTAATTAATGAATATAGAGAAGAAGAAAGAAAAAGAATAACAAAGGAATACAGAGACGATTTATTATAGGGTGGTAAATATGAAATACGTAATTGATAAAAAGAATGTTAAAGAAGAAAAGTTAATGTATTATAATGTTAAAATGAATGGTTTAACTGTTTCCCCTAAGAATGCAGTTCCTGGCCTTACTATTAAAGCTAAAAAGATTACGCTAATTGATTCTCAACTTATAAAAGAATATATTAAAGGTAGAATTAATAGAAAAATAGATAAAATAGTTAAGTTTATGTTACGTATTTTAAGTGATGAAGATACTGGTGAAGATGATTCTGGATTAGTTATTGATGAAATTAATAAATTAAAGGGAATAATAATTAAAAAGTATAAAGAATATTTAACTGAAAGTGAATATAAAGCTTTGCTTACTAAATTAATAATTTTGGAAGAGGAATTTCAAAAAAACTATAATCAAAAAATGTATATGAATTATGTAAGTAATATTTATTATGAAGAATTTGAAAATAAGGAAAGAGGAAGATAAAAATAAAGTTCTAGGAGAAAAAACTAGGACTTTTATTGTTATGTTTTAGAAACAAAAAAACAACTCGACTGAGTTGTAATTATCAATGGTGACCCGTACGGGATTTGAACCCATAAATGCACGCGTGAAAGGCGTGTGTGTTAACCGTTTCACCAACGGGCCATAATATAAAATGGTGGGCCTGAATGGACTTGAACCATCGACCTTTCGCTTATCAGACGAACGCTCTAACCAACTGAGCTACAAGCCCACAACATCGCTTCATTTGCGGTTGTCTTCATCATTTTATAATATTTTTTTTTAATTTGCAACACTTTTTGTAAAAAAAGTTAAATTTTATATAAATAATTGAAAAAAAATTATATTTATAGTATCATTATTATGATATTGGAGGGAATTTATGAGTATTACAACATCAAAATATATTGTTTATATTATATTAGCTGTGTGGTTATATACTATTTTTTGTAGTTTGGTTCTTATGATAAATGGTAAGAAACTTTTTGCTAAGGCTAAAAAAACTCCAAAAACATGTTTTTATCCAATATTAAATTTATTTACTTTATTAGAAATAGATGAATTATCTAGTTTTCTTGGTATATTATTTTTTATGCCTTTTGCTAATTTAGTTATACTTACGATATCTTTTTGGAAATTAGGTACAATATTTAATGCAAGTGTAGGTTATAAAATTGGTTTGGCATTATTACCAATAGTATTTTATCCATTGCTTGCAAATAGTAATAAAAAATATAAGGCAATTGACGAAGAAACTTTTAAAGCTTTAGATAGTGCTAGAATGGAAAGTGTTAATTTAATGACTCAAGAAGAAATTGATGCTTTAAATAAGGAATCAGATGTAGAATTGTCACCTGTTGATTCAATATTTAAAGGAAGAATACAAACTATGGAAAAAGTTGAACCATATAGAGCAACTAAAGTTGATATATTAGATATGAATAAATTAAAAAGAGATAATCAAGAAGTGGAAAATGAAGTGGAAGAAAATCCATATACACCAATTAATAGAATTAGTGAGGAAGAATACAGAGGAGTAAATGATTCAAGTATTAATCAAGGAGAAGAAAAAAGGACTAATAAATTTATACCAGAAGATACTGATAAAGATGATGTTGAATATTTAGATTTATAAAATAAGTTAGAATTTTCTAATTTATTTTTTAGTTAAGAATGCATTTATTTAACACTTTTAAGTGTAAAGTGTGTGTTTACATAGAGTGTAACTTAATGTATAATTATTTATGGAGATTAGAATTTATGGCAGATTATAATGAAAAATCAATAAAAATATTAGAAGGTTTAGAAGCAGTAAGAAAAAGACCAGGTATGTATATTGGTTCAACTGATAAGAGAGGTCTTCATCATTTAGTGTGGGAAATTGTAGATAATGCAATTGACGAAGCAATAAATGGTTATGGAAAAAAGATTACTGTTACTTTAACTAAAAAAGGTAGTGTAATTGTTAAAGATGAAGGACGTGGTGTTCCAACTGGAATGCATGCTTCTGGAAAGTCTACACCTGAAGTAATATATACGGTACTTCATGCTGGTGGAAAATTTGAAACAGATGGGTATAAAGTATCTGGTGGACTTCATGGAGTTGGTTCATCTGTAGTTAATGCATTATCTAAATGGATGAAAGTTACTATTTGTAGAGATGGTAAGATTCAAGAAATATCATTTAAAGATGGTGGAAAAGTAGATAAAGCATTAAAACAAATTGGTACTACTCGTGAAACAGGAACTACAGTAGAATTTTATCCTGATGAAGAAATATTTGGAAATGCTAGATTTAGCTATACAACTATTTGTGAAAGAATGCAAGAAAGTGCATTTTTAATAAATGGTTTAACTATGGAAGTTATAGATGAAGAAGATGATAAACATAATGTATATTGTTATGAAAGTGGACTTGTTTCTTTTGTAGAATATATGAATGATGGAAAATCTACTCTTCATAAAGTAATTAGTTTTTCAAATAGTAAAAATGGTATTGAAGTAGATATTGCAATGCAATATACAGACACATATAATGAAAGTATTATGTCTTTTGTTAATAATGTTAAAACTATTGATGGTGGTACTCATGAAGTAGGATTTAAAACTGCTATTACTAAAGTTTTTAATGATTATATAAAAGATAATAATTTACTTAAAGGAAAAGATAGTCTAGATGGTAGTGATGCCCGTGAAGGGTTAACTGCTATTATAAGTTTAAAAATACCTGAAAATTTATTACAATTTGAAGGTCAAACAAAAGGTAAACTTGGTACTCCACAAGCAAGAACAGTTGTAGAAAGTATTGTATATGAAAAACTATCATATTTCTTAAAAGAGAATAAAGAAGCAGCTAATACAATAATGGATAAAGCATTAAAGAGTAAACTTGCTCGTGAAGCTGCTAGAAAAGCTCGTGAAGAATCAAGAAATGGAAAAAATAAAACTAAAATAGAAAAGAATTTATCTGGAAAGTTTGCTCCTGCTCATAGCAGAAATCCTAAAATAAATGAATTATTCTTAGTCGAAGGAAATTCAGCTGGTGGATCTGCTAAAGGTGGAAGAGATAGAAAATTTCAAGCAATATTACCACTTAGAGGAAAAGTTATTAATGCTGATAAAGCTTCTATGAGTGATTTACTTGCTAATGAAGAAATAAATACAATAATTCATACTATAGGTGCTGGAGTAGGACAAGATTTTGATGAAAAAGAATCTAATTATGATAAAGTAATTATTATGTCAGATGCTGATGTAGATGGTGCTCATATTCAAATATTACTTTTAACTTTCTTCTATAGATATATGAGAGGTTTAATTGAAGCAGGTAAATTATATATAGCTATGCCACCTCTTTATAAATTAGATTATGGTAAGAAAAAGTTTTATGCTTATACAGATGAGGAATTAAATCAAATAAAAGAAGAAAATAATGGTAAGTGTTCTATTCAAAGATATAAAGGACTTGGAGAAATGAATCCAGAACAATTATGGGATACTACTATGAATCCAGATACAAGAAGTTTGATAAGAGTAAATATAACAGATGCGGCTTTAGCAGAAAAGAGAGTAAGTGTTCTTATGGGTGATAAAGTTGAACCTAGAAAAGAATGGATAAATGAAAATGTTGAATTTACTATGGAAGATAGTTATAGGGCTTAGGTGACGTGTATGGAAAAAAGTAGTAATGAAATTATAAGAAGAATTCAAGATTATGCATTAGAAGAAATTATGGGGGATAGATTTGGTAAGTATGCTAAAGAGATAATTTTAGATAGAGCTATTCCTGATGTAAGAGATGGACTTAAACCTGTTCAAAGAAGAATTCTATATGCAATGTATAAAGCTAATAATACTTGGGATAAAGGATATATCAAGTGTGCAGCTACAGTAGGAGATGTTCTTGGTAAATTCCATCCACATGGTGACTCTTCTGTTTATGAAGCAATGGTTAGAATGAGTCAGTGGTGGAAACAAAATAATATTTTAGTAGATATTCATGGTAATAACGGATCTATTGATGGTGACCCTGCTGCTGCTTATCGTTATACTGAAGCAAGACTTGCCAAAATCAGTAAAGAATTATTAGGTGAACTTGATAAGGATACTGTTGAATGGGCTCCTAACTTTGATGATAGATTTTTAGAACCAACTGTATTGCCTGCAAAATTTCCAAATTTACTTGTTAATGGAACAAATGGTATTAGTGCAGGTTATGCTACAAATATTCCACCTCATAACTTAGGAGAAATAATAGATGCAACTATTAAAAGAATAGATAGTCCAAATTGTAGATTAGATACTATTTTAGATATAGTTAAAGGTCCAGATTTTCCAACTGGTGGAATAGTTGAAGGCAAACAAGGAATTATAGATGCTTTTACTAATGGACGTGGTAAAGTAATCGTAAGAAGTAAAGTTGAATTTAATAAAGAAAAAGGTAAAGAACAAATTATTATTACTGAAATACCTTTTGAAGTTAATAAAGCTTTAATGACTCAAAAAATAGATGCTATTAGAATAGATAAAAAAATAGATGGTATTGCTGAAGTTAGAGATGAAACTGATAGAGAAGGTTTAAGAGTAGTAATTGATTTAAAACCTGGAGCTAATAAAGATTTAATATTAAATTATTTATATAAAAACACTGATTTACAAGTATCATATAACTATAATATGGTAGCTATTGTTAATAGAACTCCTAAATGTTTAGGAATAATTGAAATAATAGATGCTTATATTGAACATTATAGAGAAGTAATAGAAAGAAGAACTAAGTTTAATTTAGCTACTTATCAAAAAGAATTTAATATTGTTTCTGGACTTATAAAAGCTATATCAATATTAGATGATGTTATTAGAGTTATTCGTGCTAGTAAAAATAAGAGTGATGCTAAAGTTAATTTAGTTAAAGAATTTGATTTTACTGTTGAACAAGCAGAAGCAATTGTTACATTACAATTATATAGACTTACAAATACTGATATTGTTGAATTACAAGAAAGAGCTAAAGAATTACAAGCTATGATAGATGAATGTAATAAGATTCTTGGTAGTGAAGAAGAACTTAAATCTGTTATGAAACAAGAGTTAAGAGTTGTAAGAAAGGAATATGCTGTTGCTAGAAAAACAGTTATTAAAGATGAAATTAGTGAAATTAAGATTGATGAATTAGATATGGTAAGTAAAGAAGACTTTATAGTATGCATATCTAATGCTGGATATGTTAAGAAAATATCATTAAAAGCTTTTGCTGCTAATCCAAATGAGTATCCAACTGTTAAAGAAGGAGATTATTTAGAAGGTTTTTATAAAGTTAATAATTTAGATACTATATTGTTATTTACTAATTTAGGTAATTATTTATATTTACCAGTTAGAGAAATAGCTGAATGTAAATTTAAAGATATTGGTAATCATATTTCTAGTATTATTAAGACTAGTGATGGTGAAAAGATTGTTAAGACAATAGCTGTAAATAAATTTGATGATTCAATTATTACTGCATTTACTAAAAATGGTATGGTTAAGAGAATGATTCTTAAAGATTTTGAGGTTAGTAGATATATTAAACCTATATTAATGTTTAAGATGAAAGAAGATGATGATGAGTTATTATTTGTTAGTAGATATGATGGAAGCAAGACTGTTGTTATAACTGATAATGGAATTGCTCTTAGATATAATACTTCAGAAATTCCAATAGTTGGTCTTAGAACTAGTGGAGTTAGATCTATAAAATTAGATGAAGGAAGTCATGTAATTGGATCTTTTGTAGTAAATGATAATAAAGAATTTGTAACTATTTTTACTGATAAGAATACTGCTAAAAGAGTTCATATTGAAGATATTACATTGACTAGTAGAGCCAAAAAAGGTTCTTCTATTATTAAAAGTCCTAAGTCTAAAACATATAATATTCTTAAAGCATTTAATACAAATAGTAAAACTATATTTGGTGTTTTGGATGGAAATGTTGGTTACTTAAAATCTAGTGACATTAACATTATGGATAAGAGTAGTACTGGAAGCGTATTTACTAAAAAGAATGTTGATAATATTTTTATGGTTTCAAAACTTATTGATATAACAAATCAGGATGTTAGTGAGAAAGAAAAAGATACAGAAGAAGTTAAACAAGTAGTAGAAGAAAATACTGAACCTGAAATTAAAAAAGAGAAAGAAGAAACTATAAAAGAAAAGAAAGAAGTCAAGGAATTCAAGGAAGTTAAAGAGGATAAGGAAGTTAAAGAAAAAAAGACAAGTCCTAAAAAGGAAAAACAGTTAACTATGAGTGATTTCTTTGAAGAATTTAAGATATAATGAGTAGAATTTCTACTCATTTTTAATTTGCATTGTTGACTATTCATTTTAATTATGTTAATATTGTATATGTATTTTGTGATACGGCGAAATTGGTGAAATGGTTAACACGGCGGATTGTGGTCCCGTTATGTAAGGGTTCGATTCCCTTATTTCGCCCCAGGTTGTTAAATTCTAACTAGAAATAGTTAGTTTTATTTTAAATTTTTCATTTATTCTTTAATAATATTTAATATGTGTTAAAATAGTATAAGACGGTTAAAGAATGGAGTATTATTATGGAAGTAATTGAGAATAAAATAAATGTTAGTAATTATATAACTAAGTCTAATTTACCTAGTAGTGATTATGTTATTAATCCATATGTTGGATGTAGTCATGCTTGTAAATATTGTTATGCTAGTTTTATGAAAAGATTTACTGGTCATAGTGAAGAATGGGGAACTTTTATAGATATTAAGGAATGTGAAACACCAATTAATACTAAAAGATTAATTGATAAAAATGTTTTTTTAAGTTCAGTTACTGATCCATATAATCAATATGAAGAAAAGTATAAAAAAACTAGAAATATATTAGAACAATTAGTTTCTGTAGATACTCACTTAACTATATCTACTAAATCATCTTTAGTACTTAGAGATATTGATTTATTTAAACAAATGAAAGATGTAAAAGTAGCTTTGTCTATAAATACACTTGATGAGAAATTTAGAAGTGATATGGATAATGCTAGTGGTATAGAAAGTCGTATTGATACATTAAAAAAGTTACATGAAGAAGGAATTTATACAGTACTTTTTATGTCACCAATATTTCCATATGTGACAGATTATAAAAAAATAATAGAGTCAACTTCTTCTTTCGTTGATGAATATTGGTTTGAAAATCTTAATTTAAGAGCAAACTACAAGAATATAATACTTGATTATATTGAAGATAATTATCCAGAATATATATTTGATTATAAAAAGATATTTGTGTGTAATGATAAAACTTTTTGGATTAATTTAATACATGAAATAGAAGATTATTGTGAAGCAAATAATATAAAATATAAAAATTATTTTTATCATGAAGCATTAGTAAAGAAAGAAAAATAAAATTTTGAAATTTTGGTGAAAACTATTGATAAATAATCTTTATTAGTATATACTTGTATAAGTTCGATAACGAACATAAGGAGTGATTATGCATAATAAAGATTTTTTTAGTGATATTAATGATATAAATCTTTCAATATTTAAATATGTATTTAAAAGACAAAAGCAACTCGGACTTGGAGTGACACCAGTTCAGTCTAGAATAATAATGTATATATATGAGAATAATGGAAGTATATATCAAAAAGATATTGAGTCATTTATTTCGTGTAATAAATCTACTTTATCTGCAGTATTAAATACTATGGAAAAAAATAATTTAATTATTAAAGAAGAATCTAGTAGAAAAAATATTATTAAATTAACTAGTAAATCTTTGAAAATTGTGGATATATTAAGAAAAGATAATATTGAATCTAAAAAGATTATTTCAAATGGAATAAGTGAAGAAGAATATAAAACTTTTAAAAATGTTCTTAATAAAATTAAAAATAATATTGAAAAGGAGAATTAATGAAAGATATATTTAAAAATTTTAATAAAAAAGATGTTTTTATGATAATATGTTGTGTACTTTTAATAGTATTTCAAGTTTATTTAGATTTGAAATTACCAGATTATATGAGTAAGATTACTATATTGATTCAATCTGGTACTGATTCTATAAAAGATATACTTATTCAAGGATTACACATGATATTATGTGCTTTTGGTAGTTTTTTGTCAGCTTGTGTTGTTGGATTCTTGGTTGCTAATGTAGGAGCAAGTTTTAGTCGCAATACTAGAAAAAAAATATTTGAAAAAGTTGAATCTTTTGGATTAAACGAAATTAATAAGTTTTCTACAAGTAGTTTAATTACTAGAACTACTAATGATGTTACTCAGGTAGAAACTTTACTTGTTATTGGACTTCAAATGATAATTAAGTCACCAATAATGGCAGTTTGGGCTATTACTAAAATACTTGGTAAGAGTTTAGAACTTAGTGCATTAACTGGTGTATGTGTAGCAGTATTATTATTTACTGTAGGTATATTAATGATAGTTGTTATTCCTAGATTTGAAATAGTACAAAAATTAATTGATAAATTAAACTGTGTTACTAGAGAAAACTTCAGTGGTATAAGAGTTATACGTGCTTTCAATGCAGAAGAATTTCAAAAAAATAGATTTGAAGAAGTTAATAATGAATTAACTAAAACACAAATGTTTAATCAAAGATGTTTTGCTGTTTTAAATCCAGTTATTAATTTATGTATGCATTTTTTATCTCTTGGTATTTATTTTATAGGTGCAATTTTATTACAAAAGTTAGGTTTAATAGATAAAATTAATTTTTTTAGTAACATGGTTGTGTTTACTAGTTATGGTATACAAGTTTTGTCTTCGTTTTTGATGTTGGCTATGATATTTATGGTTTATCCTAGAGCTAAAGTATCTGCTAAACGTATTAATGAAGTGTTAGATGAAGAAATAACTTTAGTAGATGGTAAAGTTGATGATGTTTGTGATGAAGGAACTGTTGAATTTAAGAATGTTAGTTTTCAATATCCTGATGCTGATGAATGTTTACTTGAAAATATTTCATTTAAAGCAAATAAGGGTGAAACAATAGCATTTATTGGATCTACTGGTAGTGGAAAGAGTACTCTTATTAATTTAATACCTAGATTTTATGATGTAACTAGTGGAAAGATATTAGTTGATGGAGTTGATGTAAGAGATTATAAACAATCAGTTCTTCATAATAAGATAGGTTATGTATCACAAAAAACTGTTATGTTTACTGGAACAGTTGAATCTAATGTTAATTATGGTGATTCAGGTAAATCAATTACAGAAGAAGAAATTATTAAAGCTATAGATGTAGCTCAAGGAACTGATTTTGTTAGTAAGATGGAAGATGGGTATACTAGTCATATTGCTCGTGGAGGAACTAATGTAAGTGGTGGTCAAAAACAAAGATTATCTATTGCTAGAGCTATTGCTAAGAATCCAAAAATATATATATTTGATGATACATTTAGTGCACTTGATTATAAAACTGATTTAACACTTAGACAAGAACTTAGAAAATATACTAAAGATGCTACATGTTTAATAGTTGCACAAAGAATAGGAACTATTATAAATGCAGATAAAATAATAGTTTTAGATAAAGGCAAATGTGTAGGAATGGGTACACATAAAGAACTTCTTAAAAAGTGTGAAGTTTATAAGGAAATAGCCTTATCACAATTATCAGAGGAGGAACTTAAAAATGCCTAGACCAATGAAAATGGAAAAGTCTAAAGATTTTAAAGGATCTCTAATAAGACTTATAAAAGATTTGAAACCATGGAGAACTACTATGATAATAGCTTTAATGCTTGCTTTAACAGGTGCTATTATTGCTTTGATTACTCCAAATAAATTATCAGATTTAACTGATTTAATTACTGAAGGTGTTAAACCTAATACTGAGGTAATAACAATTATAAGCAAAAATATTATTGATAGCTTTTCAAATAAAGATGTTTATTTTGAAATATTAAGCGATGAAAATATTAGTGATGAAGATAAGACTTTATTGACAGAGGCATTTATAGATTTTCAAAATAAAAAGACTGATAAATTTTATAGTTTACCAGAAGAAATAATTACTAGATTCTTAAGTGATATGAAGATTGATGGGGTTATCGTTAGTAAGAGTGCTCAATATCAATTATTATTACTTATGCCTAAAATGAGTAGTGATACTGAAGAGAATGTTAAGTTATTAAATGTTCTTCCTGAAAGTATATCATCTTTATTAAATCCTAGTATTGATATTGATAGTGTTAAGAAAATAGCATTATTTATTGCTATATTATATTTGATAAGTGCTATATTTAATTATATTGAAGATTTTTCTTTAACAACCGTGTCTAATAATTTTGCTAAACATTTAAGAACAAGTATTAGCAATAAAATAAATAAAATACCTTTAAAGTATTTTGATAGTCATGAAACTGGAGATATATTATCTAGAACTACTAATGATGTAGATACAATATCTCGTAATTTAAATGATTCTATATCTACTATAGTTAGTTCAATTGCTTTACTTATTGGTAGTACTATTATGATGTTTGTAACTAATTTGATTATGGCTATAACTGCTATATTTAGTAGTTTAATTGGATTTGCATTTTTAGCTAAAATACTTGGTAAATCTCAAAAATATTTTGTTCAAAGACAAGTTGAGATAGGTAATATAAATGGTTATATTGAAGAAATATATAGCGCTCATAATGTTGTTAAAGCTTATAATGGCGAAAAAGATTCTATAGAACATTTTGATGAAATAAATGATAGATTATATGAATGTAATAAAAAGGGTGCTTTTTTTGGAAGCTTGATGCCTTCTATTATGAATTTTATAGGTAACTTTGGATATGTTTGTGTATGTGTAGTTGGTTCTATGCTTGCTATAAAAGGTGTTATATCTTTTGGAACAATAATAGCATTTATGATATATGTTAGATTATTTACTAATCCATTATCACAAATAGCACAATGTATGACAACTCTTCAATCTACTGTTGCTGCTAGTGAAAGAGTACATGAATTTTTAGATGAAAAAGAAATGAGTGATGAAAGTAATTGTACTGCTCATTTAGATAAATCTAAAGTTAAAGGAAATATTGAATTTAAGAATGTTAAATTTGGTTATGATAAAGATAGAATTATAATTAAGAAATTTAATGCTAATGCTAAGAGTGGGCAAAAGATTGCAATAGTTGGTCCTACTGGAGCAGGTAAAACAACTATGGTAAATTTACTTATGAAGTTCTATGAAATTAATTCTGGTGATATTTTAATAGATGATGTTTCAATTAATAATTTAACTAGAGAAAATATTCATGATTTGTTTATTATGGTTTTACAAGATACATGGTTATTTGAAGGTAGTGTAAGAGATAATATTACATTTAATAAAAAAGATGTTAGTGATGAACAAATATGGAATGCATTAAAAGTAGTAGGAGTAGATCATTTTGTTAAGACTTTGCCTGGTGGGTTGAATGCTACATTAAATGATAGTGATGCGATATCTCAAGGCCAAAAACAATTACTTACTATTGCTCGTGGTATGATAGAAGATGCTCCTTTCTTAATACTTGATGAAGCTACAAGTAATGTGGATACTAGAACTGAAGAATTAGTTCAAAAAGCAATGGATAAATTAACTGAAGGAAGAACTTCATTTATAATTGCTCATAGATTATCAACCATTAAAAATGCTGATTTAATATTAGTTATGAAAGATGGTAATATTATTGAACAAGGAAATCATGAAGAACTAATAAAAGAAAATGGTTTTTATAGTGAGTTATATAATAGTCAATTTGAAAAAGTTTCATAAAAAGTGTAATTAATTTACACTTTTTTTGATATAATTGTTTTGAGGAGAACATATTGAAAAAAATTATATTAAGTGATAAAAAATTAAAAGAATTAACTAAAGGAAAAAATAAATATTTTTGTGATCCAAAAAATTTAAATCATTATCTTTTTCATGTAGGAGATGAGTTATATAAATTTGATGCTAATTTTCTATATAATTTAAAGTATGGTTTTAAAATGAATATTGATCCTAGGCAGATTGAAATGCTTTGTGAAAAACAAAAAAATATTAATAAAACAAAGTTACCTAAAGGAATTGTAATATATGATGACGTTTGTTTGGGTGTGATATATGATTTTTTTGAAGGATATAATTCTTTTTCTGATTTACATTTAGAAGAATTGAATTTAATATTTTCTAATATAAGAAGTGCGATTGATAAAAATATTGAATTATTAGAAAATGATATATATAATGTTGATTTTACATCTAGAAATATATTATATAAGAATTCTAATGTTGAACTTATAGATTTAGATGGAAGATATATTAGAAATTCTGTGTCTAGTACCATTAGAAGTGTATATTGTTATTTTTTAGAATCTATTAAGAATATTTTTTTAGAGAAAATGTATGGTAAATGTTCATTAGAAGAATATAGTGAATTTGTTCGTGAAATTGGATATTTGTGTGATTCTAGAAAGATGGGAGTTAATCCTTCTTTTGATTATCCTTATGATGTTGTTGATGAAATAGAGAAATCTAGAATTTTAAGAATTTGACATATAAATTAATTTGTTTTATAATAGTCTTACTTTTTGGAGGTGTCTTATGACAAATAATATGAATAATTATCATCAATTAAATCATGTTCATCATTATGGGCACTTTTTCGTTTGTTAAAATGAAGTACATATAAAAATAAAATATAAAATAAGATTATATGTGGTTCATATAATCTTTTTTAAAAGTTAAAAAAATGTTAAAATAATTAAGGAGTGATAATATGAAAACTGAACCAAGAACTTTACCTGGATTTATGGAGTTATATCCAAGTGAACAAGTTTTATTTAATAAAATTAAAAATACAATTATAAATACTTATGAAAAATATGGATTTTATCCACTTGATACACCTATTATTGAATTAAGTGAGGTGTTACTTGCTAAAGCAGGTGGTGAAACTGAAAAACAAATATATAGATTTAATAAAGGTGAAAATGATTTATCTTTGAGATTTGATTTAACTGTACCTTTAGCTAAATATGTAGCTAAAAGATATAATGAATTATCTTTTCCATTTAAGAGATATCAAATTGGAAAAGTATTTCGTGGTGAAAGACCTCAAAAAGGAAGATTTAGAGAGTTTTATCAATGTGATATAGATGTAATAGGTGATGAAGAATTATCTATTAAATATGATAGTGAAATACCTAGTATTATTTATGATATATTTAAAGAATTAAATTTTGGTGATTTTGTAATTCAAATTAATAATAGAAAAATATTATCTGGATTTTTTAGTTCTTTAGATTTAGAAGATAAAATAACAGATATTTTAAGAATAATTGATAAGATTGAAAAAATAGGTGAAGATGCTGTTAAAGAAGAATTATCTTTATTAGGTGTTGATTCAGAGAAAATAAATTCTATAGTGAATTTTATATCTATTGATGGAACTAATACTGAAAAAATAGAAAAATTAAAAGGATTAAATATTTCATCTAGTATATTTGAAACAGGTATTAATGAACTTGAAGATGTTATAAATAATCTTAAAGCTTTGGAATTAAATGAAGATAATTTTGAGATTAATTTAACTATAGCTAGAGGTCTTGATTATTATACTGGTACTGTATATGAAACTAAATTAAAAGATTATCCTAGTTTGGGTAGTGTATGTAGTGGTGGAAGATATGAGAATTTAGCTGAATACTATACTGATAAGAAATTACCAGGTGTAGGAATATCTATAGGATTAACTAGATTATTTTATCAATTAAATGAAGAAGGATTATTAAAGAGTGAAAGTACTAGTCCTAGTGATATTATTATTTTACCTATGTGCGAAAATTATAATTATATTGGTAAAGTTGCTAGTGAAATTAGAAAACAAAATATTAGTGTAAATGTTTGTTATATCGAAAAAGGATTTAAACAAAAAATGAAATATGCTGATAAACTTCAAACTAAATATGCAATTATCATTGGAGAAGATGAAGTTAATCAAAATAAAATAGTTCTTAAAAATATGATAGATGGTAGTCAAACTGATATTTCAATTAATGAATTATCTAATATTGACAAATACTTTCAATAAAAGTATAATTGTTTCATAAATCTTTGATGTGGAGAAGTAATATATAAATTCTTTATAGAAAGTTAGTGGTTAGTGGAAACTAATAAGATATATATATGAATAACACCACGGAGTGAAATATCGAAATTAAGTAGATATTTTCGGCTAAACGCCGTTATAAAAATTAAGTTAATTAAAGGGATGGTACCGTGCATAAAGCACTCCTTGTTACCATTCCTTTTTATTTTAGGGAGGAATAATTTATGGATGTAAAAGATTTGTTTGCAAATATTAAGGATTTAGAAAATACTACTGTTACATTAGAAGGATGGGTTCGTAATAATAGAAATCAATCTAATTTTGGTTTCATTGATTTTAATGATGGAACTTATTTTCAAAATTTACAATTAGTTTATGAAAAAGATTTAAAAGATTTTGACATGATTAGTCATATTAGAGTTGGTAGTGCTTTAAGAGTAGAAGGAAAACTAGTTAGATCAGAAGGTAGTGGACAGAGTCATGAAATTAAAGTATCTCATGTTGAAGTTCTAGGAGATAGTCCAGAAGATTATCCTATTCAACCTAAAAGACATACTAGAGAATATTTAAGAGAAATGGCTTATTTAAGACCTAGAACTAATTTATTTAATGCTGTTTTTAGAGTTAGAAGTGTTGCTGCTCAAGCAATTCATGAATATTTTCAAAGTAATAATTATGTATATTTTCATAGTCCAATAATTACTGGAGCTGATTGTGAAGGTAGTGGACAAATGTTTAAATTAACTACACTTGATATGAATAATCTTCCTTTAGGGGAAGATGGAAAAGTTGATTTTAAGAAAGATTTGTTTGGAAAACAAGCATATATTACAGGTTCTGGTCAACTTCATGGTGAAACTTTTGCTATGGCATACAAGAAAATATATACATTTGGTCCTACAATGAGAACGGAAAACTCAAATACTAAAACACATGCTAATGAATTTTGGATGATTGAACCAGAAGTAGCATTTTGTGATTTAGAAGGAATAATGAATATTGAAGAAGAAATGCTTAAATATATAATTAAGTATGTTATGGATAAGTGTCCTCTTGAGATGGATTTCTTTGATAAATTTGTTGAAAAAGGAATAAAAGAAAAATTAAATAAAGTATTAACATCTAAATTTGTTAGAATAACTCATCATGATGCAATTACTTTATTAAAAGAAGCAAAAGTTAAATGGGAATTTGAACCAGAATATGGAGAAGATATAGCTAAAGAACACGAAAGATATATTACTGAATACTTTAATGGACCAGTATTTATTACTAATTGGCCTAAAGATATTAAAGCATTCTATATGAAATTAAATGATGATAATGAAACTGTCGCAGCTGTTGATTTAGAAGTTCCAGGTTCTGGAGAACTTATAGGTGGAAGCCAAAGAGAAGATGATTATGATAAATTAGTTAATAGAATGAAAGAATTAAATATACCATTTGAAGGATTAGAATGGTATACTAATTTAAGAAGATTTGGTGGATGTTATCATTCTGGATTTGGCCTTGGATTTGAAAGACTTATTATGTATTTAACAGGAATTGAAAATATTAGAGATGTAATTCCTTATCCAAGAACACCTAATAATTGTGATTATTAATTATGCTTTAAATGAAGGAGGAATAATAATGAGTAATTTTACAAAAGAAATGATAGATGATTATGCTGATAAATTACTTATAGGTTTAACTGAAGAAGAAAGAACTAATATTCAAGAAGAATTTGATGAAATAGAAAAGAATATGGATTTAATTAATCAAATACCAAATATTAAAGATACTGAACCACTTAGTTATCCATTTGAAATGATATTAGATGACTTAAGAAGTGATGATGAAGTTTTAGAAGAAATTCCTATTGAAGAATTGTTAAGAAACTGTGATCAATATGAAGGTAAAGAAGTAGAAGTACCAAAGGTGGTGGGATAATGATAACTAAAAGTATAAAAGAATTACATGAAGATTTAATAAATAAAAAAGTTACTTCTGAAGAATTAGTTAGTGAATCACTAGAAAAATGTCATAGTATTCAAGATAAAACTAATGCTTTTGTAACTATTATAGATGATGCAGAAGGAAAAGAAGTAACTGAAGAATTAGTGAGTGGTATTCCATTTGGTATTAAAGATAATTTTTCTACTAAAGATATTTTATCTACAGGAAGTTCTAATACATTAAAAGATTATGTTCCATTCTTTGATGCTACTGCTGTATTAAATTTAAAGAAAAAAGGAGCAGTAGGTGTAACTAAAACAGTTATGGATGAACTTGGAATGGGTGGAACTGGTACAACTGGACATACTGGTGTTGTACACAATCCATGGAGTTATGATAGAATGGCAGCAGGAAGTTCTGCTGGTAGTGCTGTTAGTGTTGCTTGTGGATGTTATCCTTTTGCTCTTGGTAGTGATACTGGTGACTCAATTCGTAAACCTGCAGCTTATTGTGGAATAGTTGGATATAAACCTACTTATGGAATGATTTCAAGATATGGATTATTTCCATTTGCATGTTCTCTTGATACAGTTGGAGTACTTTCAAGAAGTGTAGAAGATGCTGCAATAGCAGTAGATGCTATGAAAGGAATAGATTCTAAAGATATGACTTCTTGGGATTCAAGTGATATAAAATTATATAATAGTCTTAATAGGGATGTTAAAGGCAAAAAGTTATTCTATATTAAAGAAATTGTTGATATTGATAATTATGAAAATCCTAGTGAGGAGTTAAAGAGTCATTTAGAAAACTTTAATAAAACTATTGAATTATGTAAGAGTTTAGGAATGAGTGTTACTGGTGTTAGTATAGATAAAGCATTGTTAAATGCAGTAGCCAGTGTTTATGTAGTTATTTCTTGTGCAGAAGCAACAAGCAATATGTCTAATTTGACTGGTATTATATTTGGTCCTAGAGGCAATGGAGAAAGTCCAATGGAAATGATGAAAGATCACAGAACTAAAGGATTTTCACCACTTATTAAAAGAAGATTTGTAATTGGATCTTATGTACTACAAAGAGAAAATCAAGAAAAATATTTTATAAATGCAAAACGTGTTAGAAGATTAATTGTTGATAAAATGAATGAATTATTTAAAGAATATGATGGTTTAATTCTTCCAGTAGGAAGTGGACCTGCTAAGTTTATTGAAGGTAGTAAAAATGCTTTGTCTGCTTCAAATAGTATTTTAGAGGAACATTTACAAATAGGTAACTTTGGTGGTTTCCCATCAATAACAATACCTAATGGATTTGTAAGTAATTTACCTGTTGGAGTAAATATTACTGGTAAAGTTAAGGATGATGTTAATGTATTAAATATTGCATATGCTTTAGAAAGTAATATGGAATATAAAAATCAACTTGCAAAGGAGGCAGAATAATGGCGTATAAAGCAGTTATAGGATTAGAATTTCACTGTGAGATGAAATCTAATACAAAAGTATTCTCAAATGCAAGAAATAGTTTTTCAAAAGTATCTAATGAAAATGTTGCACCTATAGATATGGCATTTCCTGGAACTCTTCCTGTTGTAAATAAAACATGTGTTAAAAAAGCATTAATGATGTCTATGATATTAAATTGTCGTCAACCTGAGTATATGGAGTTTGATAGAAAAAACTATTATTATCCAGATCTACCTAAGGGATACCAATTAACTCAATTCTTTAATCCAGTTGGAGTGGATGGAAAAATTGAAATAGATGTTAATGGTACTAAAAAAGAAGTATTAATTCATGATATTCATTTAGAAGAAGATGCTGCTTCATTAGATCATTATTATAATACATCGACAATTGATTATAATAGAGCAGGTGTTCCATTGCTTGAATTAGTTACTGAACCTTGTCTTTATAGTGCAGATGAAGCTCTTGCGTTTTTAGAGCATATTAAGAGTATATATGAATATACTGATATTTCTGAATGTGATACTAAAAAAGGACAAATTAGGGCAGATGTAAATGTATCAATTATGGATGAAAATGATATTGAATTTGGTACTAAAGTTGAAGTTAAAAATGTTAATAGTTTTGATGCTATTAGAAAAACTATTAATTATGAGATAAAGAGACAAAGTGAGTTAAAAGATGCTGGAAGATATGATGAAGTAGTTCAAGAAACAAGAAGATGGGATGATGAAAGTGGTACTACTATTCATATGAGAAGTAAGGCTGATGCTATTGACTATAAATATTTTACTGAACCTAATATTCCTAAATATAAAATAACTAAAGAATTATTAGATGAAATTAGAAGTAAAATACCAGTTCTTGCTTATGAAAGAAAACAAAAATATATAAATGAATATGGTTTATCTGATTATGATGCTGGGGTATTAACTAAAAATAAAAAGATATCTGATTATTTTGATTCTTGTATCAGACTTGGAAGTGATGCTAAAAGTGCATGCAATTGGATAACTACTAGAATAATGGGTGAACTTAATAAATCAGAAGAAAATACTATAGAAGATTTATTTATTACACCAGAAATGTTAAGCGAATTAATTAAATTAATTAACGATAAAAAGATTACTAATAATCAAGGTAAAGAAGTGTTTACTCATATGTTAGAAGAACATTTAACACCACTTGAAATAGTTAAAAAATATGATATGGGTGTTCTTGAAGATAGTAATTTAATTGAATCTTTGGTAAACGAAGTAATAAGTGAAAATGAAAAGGCTATTACTGATTATCATAATGGAAGAACTAATATGTTAGATTATTTGGTTGGACAAGTTATGAAAAAATCTAAGGGTAAAGCAAATCCAGTAGAAGCTAAAGAAAAATTATTAGAAAAAATAAAGTAACTTTTGTTATTTTATTTTTTCTAATAGCATAGATTTTAATAAAAATATTGAAATAATAATATTTTGATGATAAAATTATCATAAGAATAAGGAGGATAAGTATGATAGATATTTTAGTTCAGTATAGATGGGTGTTTTTAGTTATTGCTATTGTTCTTTTATTTGCTATTGTAGGTTTTGTTGTAATTGAAAATAAGAAAAAGAAAGAAGATGCTTCAAAGCCTAAAGAAGTAACTCCAATTGATCAAGCAAAGGAAAGTAGTGCTCCAACAAGTAAGTCAAGTGCATCTACAGGTAGCAATATTCCAACAAGTGCCACTCCAAGTTTAGCTAGTGAACTTGCATCAACAACTCCAGAAAATTTTAATGTGTTTGCGTCTGGTAATGAAACTGATAGTATGATTTCTATACCAGAAGAAGTTGCAAAAGCTGAGGAACCAACTTTAGTTATCACTGATCCAAGTATTTCGCCTGAAGCTTCAGTTCCTGTTCAAGAAACTCATGTAGCATCTCAAACAACTGCATCAGTAGTGCCAGAAGTTCCAACTCAAACTGTAGAAACACCTACAGTACAATCAAATAATGCTAACTAAAAAAGGATTTATCCTTTTTTATAAATAGAAAAATTAAGTGTCCGAAATGGACATAAAAAAAGACACATAGTTGTTA
>CAVIDW010000020.1:0-23853 GCA_963641945.1 bacterium
GTTTCACTAGAAATAATTTTATAAAATAATTTATCATAATATTTTTCTTTTAATTCTTTATTATTTCTAATTTCATTTAAATTGTAAACATTTCTTAGATCTTCTGGAAGTCTCCAATCATTATCATTAAATACTTTAACTTTATCAGAATCTTTAATTTTTTTTAATGATTGTGTAATGACAAAACCACGGTTATCTTTAATAATATAATAATTAATTGTGTTTTTAAGTTTAGAAATTCATAGTCTCATGATATTACCTTCTTACAGAATAATTATGCAGCTTAACGCAACATTACGTAATAATAAAAAGATAAAAAAACAAGTTTTCCAACATTTAACGAAGATTTTTAATTTAAAACCGTAAAACTCGAGAGACCAAACTTAGTAAGAAAAATATTAATTTTGACATAGATTAAATTGACGTGAAGCATATTGTAATGATATAATTAATACATATTATAAGTTACGATTACGATATGTCGTCAGCGGATGGTATTGACTCTGCAATGGGAATTTTTGATGGAGGAAAAATTATTGCTACATCATTAATTTCATTAGTAGTAGGAATTGTTGCAATAATTGCAATGATTAAATTGTATAAAAAATTCGGGAAACCAGGTTGGGTCTCAATAGTACCAATTTATAACACGTGGGTATTGTTTCAAATGGGCGGTTTACCAGGATGGTTATGTTTAATTCCATTTGTTAATACTTTTTGTCTTCTAGCTGCATATTTTCGAATAGCTAAAAAATTAGGAAAATCAACTGGATTTGCAGTATGTACAATATTATTTTTTCCAATATGCACATTAATAATGGGATTTGACAAATCAATTGTAGTTGAACAAGGAACAAATAATAATTACAACAATCAAAATATGAATAATCAATCTCAGATGAATAATAATCAATTAACGATGAATAATCAACAGGCAGTTCCGCAAGACCAAATAGTTAAGATGAATTCTGAAGTAGCAACTCAGCCTGTGAATGAAGCACCTGCAAGTATATTTGCATCTAGTGAACCAACCACACAAACAATGCTTCAACAAGAAGTTCCAAATGTAGGTGAACCACCAATCGCAAGTGTTGATAATAGCAATAATATTCAATAAGTATACTAAATGTATACTTCAGGCTGTTGACAAAGTAAAATTTGACAATAGTCTTTTATTTTTAATAATAAATAGTAGCATTATTTATGCAAATAATAAAATATGATGACAAATATCTAGAAAATGTTAAAGATTTGTTAGCTGAAATTGAAGAATATTTTAAATCTATTGGATGTGAATATGTAATAGTTGATGTATTAGCCTATAATGAAATAGGAAAGACTTTTTATAATAAGAAAAACTATCATACAAGAATGGAAACAATAATAAAGAAAATATAGATTTTGGGTGGTATAACTGATATCAACAAAAGAGAATGTTATTAGTATTTGAAAAAATTAATTATTTATATGTGTAAATGTCAATATTAAAATAAAAAATAGGTTATCAAATAATGGATAAATTGCTTGAAAAATCCAATCAGATAAAATTAGAGGATCAATATGTAAGAATTAACTTGTATATATTAAAAGGAAAAGGAAATTTTTTTCAAAATAAATGGATTTGTTCATGTAATAGAAGAAACAAATCTTAGAAGGGGCATGATATTAGTTAAATTTGATGAATAAAATATTAATCAGTGCTAAGTTGTATAGACTTGTAAGCAACTAAGTGGTATATTGTAATTAAAGAACAAAGATACAAAGACATGGAAAGTTTTAGAACCACTTTTTTAAAGAAAATTAACTAGTGGTGGTAAATAATCCATAAAATGAGGGAGACAAAAAAGATGAAAAAAGAAAATGAAAAATGTAAAAAAACTTGCACATGCAGATGTCAAGAAGGTAAAGAATGCACTTGTGAAAAAGAAAAATGCACATGTGATAAAAAATGCACATGCGGATGTCAAGAAGGGATGAAGTGTACTTGTAATGAAAAGAAACATAAATGTGAATGTCATAAGTCAAATTAAATAGAAAAAATCAGAAAAACACAATTTTCAATGAAAAAGCGTGTTTTTCTTTTAATTTTAATTTAGTTATGATACTATAAAATTACTAGGGGGGATAAAGATATGGAAGAAATGATTTTATCATTAAAAAATTATTTTAATAGTGATTATAAGTTTCATGATTTTGATGAAATTAAAAAGAAACTAAAAGTTTATGGAGAAGATAATCTTAACTTATTAAAAAAAGCAATAAAAAATTTAGAAGAAGAAGGTTTCATACTTTCAAAGAAAGGACGATATCAACAATTTCCTATTAATAATGGTTTGGCATTTGGGAAAATAAAAATTAATAAATCAGGAACAGGCTTTGTCCATACTAAAGAAGGCCATGTAATTTTAATAGAGAATAATTGCTTAAATGGAGCTCTTGATGGAGATAATGTTGTTGTAAGTGAAATAGTAAAAAAAAGAAAAGATTATTATTCAGGATCAGTTTTTAAAGTAGCAAAAAGAAGCTCTGGAATTGTTATTTTTCAAGTTATAGGAAATGGAAAAGAAGCAAGCCTTGTACCGTACAATTCAAAAGAATTTATTAATTTAGAACTAAATTCAAATCAATTGGATAATCTGCAAGATGGTGATTTAGTAAAGGTAGTAGTTTCAACAAATAGTTTGAATGGTGTATATTATGGAAACATTGAAAAAATTATTGGGAATAAAAATGATTTAGACATTGATATTAAGTCAATAGCTGCTAAATATGACGTACCATATGAATTTAGCAAAGATATTGCAGCAGAAGTTAAATGCTTGCCAAGAGAGGTAACAAGCGAAGATATAAAGAATCGCGTTGATTTAAGAAATGAAAATATATTTACAATAGATTGTGATCAAACTAAAGATCGTGATGATGCTGTAGGCGTAAAAAAATTAGAAAATGGTAATTATTTATTGAAAGTAAATATTGCACATGTAAGTCACTATATAAAACCAGGAACAAAATCTTTCGATGAGGCAATCAATAGATGTTTTAGTCATTATCTATTATATTCTGTTATAAACATGCTTCATCCAATTGTTTCTAATGGAATCTGTTCTCTAAACCCAAATGTAGATCGATTAACCAGAACTGTTGAAGTTGAAATCACACCTTTAGGGGAGATTGCTAACTATCAAATTTATGATAGTGTTATTAAATCAAAAAAAGCAATGTCATATTCTAAGTGCAATGAAGTATTTGAAGGCAAAAATGTAAGTGATTATGAAGACTATAAAACTGATTTAATGAATATGTTAGAACTTTATTATATTCTAGAAACATCACGTCAAAGAAGAAACTTTTTAAATTTTAAATTATTAGAAGTTAAAGAAAAAAGTGATGAGCAAAATAAAATATATGGTTTTGAAAAAAATGATTATGGACTAAGTGGAAGTATGATTGAGGTATTCATGGGAATTGCTAATTCAATTTTTTATAGTCACTATGCTTGGTTAACTTTACCATTTCGTGTTCATGAAGAACCAGATCTTTTAAGAGTACAAGAAGTTTTGGAAATACTACGTAAATCAGGATTTAGAATCCCAAAATATAAGCAAATTGATTGTAAAGCACTAAATACAATTATAAATTCTTTAGGAAATAGTGAGGCAGATATGATAGCAAGAGAATATTTACTTAGAGGAATGAAGAGAGCAAAATATTCTCCAGAAAATATAGGACATTTTGCAACTCAATATGATTGTTATGGCCATTTTACCTCACCTATTAGAAGATTACCTGATTTGGCAGCAAATGCTTTAGTTGATAACTATCAAACACTCGATTATAGTGAAGAAAATATAAAAAAAATACAAGATTTTATTGAACAATTATGTACTAGGGTAAATAGACTAGAAATTATAAGTGAAAAAATGGAAAATGAAGCTTTAGAAATGGCAATGGCAGAATATATGGAAGATAAAATAGGGAATGAAGTAGAGGCATATATATTTGAAATAACTCCTAATTCGATGTTTGTTAGAACAACCGATTGTATAAAAGGAAGAGTACATTTTTCGGACATGAAAGATGATCAATATCATTATGATCAAATAAAATGTGCGGTGATTGGTAGAAATGGAAATATTTATCATATTGGTGATAAAATTGATTTAATTGTTAAAGATGCATCTAAAATAAATAGAACTGTTGATTTTGAAACAGTGAAGAAAAAAACATTAAAATTAAGAAAATAGCAAAAAATTTAAAATAAAATAAAAAAGTATAACTAAAAAAAGTTATATTTCAGAATGTAGACAAACCTCATTTTTTTAAAACTGAGGTTTTTGTTTGAGAGAGTGTAAAAAACATTATAATTTATTCAAATACTTCCATCCCTTTAAATCTTCTTTCATAGTTTTTACTAAATGATGAAAAGTGTGGTATATCATGACAAAAGGTATTCCTAAAACTATCTATATTCTGCTTCAACTTTTATTTTTTTCCATGCCTTTATTATGCTTTTTATTCCATCTAATGTTTGTAAAACACTAGTTTAAATAACACCACCGGATTTACATTTGGTCTTCCATTATCTTCACTATATAAGTTTTTTACTTCACCCCAAATAAAAGTGAGGTCTATATATTTATCTAATTATCGAAATAGGTTATTTTCTGGTAGCATTTCTTCCATTGTCATAAATACAACTTCACATTGTATTGTTTTATTAATTGTTATCATTTTTTCTAAAAATAAAAGACTATTGTCAATTTTTACTTTGTCAACAGTCTGATGTGATTAATATTAATCATATTTTTTATTGGTCAAAACAAAAATATAAATCATTATCATATTCAAATATATTATGTTTAAGAATATCTTCACATTTTGTATCATAAAAATAAGAAAATTTAATAGTAGGATAATTTCTGTTTTTGCCATTATAATAATTAAGAGCATCTAATATAAAAGCATTATTGTTAATAGAATTTTGAAAAAAAATGATGTTATAATTAATTTTTATTTCTTCGTCATCTATTTTGTATTTTGCAATTTTATCATTTCCAAAAGTTAAAGTTATAAATATATTATTTGGTGAGACTTTATTATAATTTTCACATGAAGATAACACTCTGTTTATTGTCGTTAATTGATTACTGTCTAATCTATTAATTTTAAATTGATTGTTTAATAGATTAAAGCAATGAAAAGAATTGAAAATAAATAAAGATAACACTAAAAGTAAAAAAATATTTTGATTTTTTTTATTTGCAAATAAATAACTATAAATATATATTATTGATAATAAGAAACTCATGAATATAGAAATGAAAAATCTAGTTCCGAAATATAAATTGTTAGCATCAAAACTTAAAGTAGGCAGCAATGAAAATACAACAATTAAAAATAATACGCTTAAACAGCAAAAAAATTTTTTTACTTGCTTCTTTTTATGATACAAAATCAATGCTATAGATAAAACAAGCATTATATAAATTATTAAATATAAATACTTAGGATAAGAATTAATAAATAATTGTTTTAGCATAAATTTGATTATTTTTAATAAACCATCAATTGTAAAATGCGTTGCATATTTGTATTTGCTTACATTAAAAAGAGGATTAAGAGCATAAAATATAAATATCAAGTTAATAAAAGCAACAATACCATATTCAATTCCACACAAAACCGTCATTTTAAAGCATTTTTTAATATTATCTTGTTCAAATAATATTAAAAATAAAGAATAACATATAAAAATATTAATATTTGGTTGATAAGAAAAAATTGTAAATATCAAAAGAAGTACAGATAAAATATATTTGTATTTATAATTTGAAATAAACAGTATTGAAGCAAATATTGATGTTAAGATACTCAACCACATTATTGGACTTTCTATAAAATAAAAAAGTTCAATAGAAAAAGGATTAATAATACAAATAAAGGACAAAAGATAAATAATGATTATATTTTTAATATTTTTCTTAAAATAAGTAATAAATTTACTATAAGTTATTAATATACAAAAAGAGGAAATTATAATAGAAAAAAAAGTTTTAAGTACACATATAGTATTAAAATTTAACTCAGCAATTAATTCAAAATATATCCATGAAAATATTCTTCCTAAAGCAAGAATAGCATATTTACCATATACGTCAAGTCCCGAGTAAAGAGCTCTATAAGTATCTGGCGCATAATGTAATTTAAAACATTTGATAACTATTAAAGATGATATTATTATACTCAAAAAGTATAAAACATACTTATCTTTTTTTTTGAAAAAAGTTTTTGCATTGTTAAGTTTCATATCATCACCATCATCATTGTACCAAAGCATTAACATTTTAGCAATTAAATGATTAAATTAAATAATCAATAATTGAATTAATAAGAATAATATGATATTATTATAATTAAGAATATTGGGAGAAGATAGATTATGGATAAGAAAAAAAGTGGATTATTATTGTTAACATTACCTTTATTTGTAAATGCTAGTTCAAAATACGATGATGCTGTGTTCAAAGCAAACAATTACATAACAAATTTTACAGATTATCAAAAATATATTTTGAATTATAATAAAGATAATATATTTAAAAAAGGTGGATTATTAAGCAAAGAAGAATTTTTAATATCTCATGAGAATGGAAATTCATATTTAGCACCGGGTATTCAATATTGGACATCTACTCCAGGAAGTAAAAAAGAAACAAGATATGTTATTGACTATTCCCTAAAAGAATTGGCAGAAGCTAAATTAAGCGGAGTTAGAGTTACAGAATATGTTAGGCCAAGCACTATTGTAACAGGAAAAGGAACAATAAATAATCCTTGGGAATTTGTTAAGTCATACAAAGTAGCAGTTACAAGTTCAAATGAAAATTATGGAAAAATTGCTGCTGATAGTGCAATACAATATATAAAAGCTGGAGAAGATGTCATTATAAAGTTTACAGCAGAACAAGGATATAAATATAGTGGAAGTAACTGCAAAAGTGTCAATGTTACACAAAATGGTAACGAAATTAAGATAAATGGTGTAGACAGAGATTTGAACTGCCAAATAATATTTGCGCCTAGAGATGATATACAGTATACTGTTAAATATTATGAAGAAAATGCCAATGATAACAACTATACAGTAGCAACTGGAAAAGAGCAAAAATTAAAAGGAACTACAAATTCTGAAGTATCAGTAAACCCAACAATACCAACTGGATTTGAAATGGATGGTTTAAAAAGCACCACAAACGGAATAATTAAACCAGATGGAAGTTTGGAATTAAATATTTATTTAAAAAGAAAAACTTATTTATTAACTTTAGAAAAAGGAACTGGAATTGGTAGTGTAACTGGAGCAGGTACATATAAATATCAACAAAAAGTTGACATTGATGCTAGTGTAAATAGTGGATATACCTGGTCAAAATGGACTGGAAACCAAGAAGATATTAAAAAAGATTATAGTTTCATAATGCCAAATTCAAACATTACTCTTAAAGCAAATGCTACTGAAAATCCACCATCACCATCATATGGCGGAAACTCAGGAGGTGATTCAGGAGGTTATTCAGGTGGGGGTAGTGAACAAAGTGGGTATCAAGTTTATGATTCTGATGGAAATTTTGTAAAATACTATGATAACAAAGAAGCCGCAAAACGTGAAGCAGAAAAAATTGGTGGAAAAGCATATTATGACTATGTTGGCGGAAAAACATGTATTAGCAATTGTTAATTTGTGTAAACAATATTATATATAATAAAGGAAAATAATTATGAATAAAAAAAGTTTAATATTAAGTTTATGCATAGTAGTAATACTATTAATAATATTTTTAATCTTATCTGTTATTGAAAAGAATAATCCTAAAGAAGATGAGTTAAATGATGAATTAAATTGCAGCTATAATGTAACATCACAAAACAATAAAAAATATGAAAAAGGAAATTATACATATAGCTATGTAACAATAAATTATGAGGGAAAAGATTATACAGGATGGGAAGTAAATGTAACTGATAAAGAAAAAGAATACATTGATGGAAAAATATGTAAGACTATAAATGGAGAATCTGTAATTTCAGCAAACAATATGTTTCAATATTCTAATGCTAAAGAAATAGATATTACAAAAATTGATACTTCATCAATTTTATTTATGGAAGCAATGTTTAGAGGTACAACTGCTACAGTTATAAAGGGATTAGAAAATATGGATACAAGTAAAGTTATGAATATGACAAGTATGTTTGCAGAAACAAATATTGAAAATTTAAATCTAACTAAGTTTAATACAGGCAATGTAACTAATATGATGTTCATGTTTAATGAAGCAAAAATTAAAAACTTAGATTTAACAACTTTCAATACGCAAAACTTAAAATATATTGATGGAATATTCTCACAAACAGAAGTGGAAAGCATTGATGTAAGTACATGGGACATATCAAAAGTAGTCCAAGTAAAAGATAGTTTCTATAAATGTACAGCAAAAGTAAATTTTGGAAATGAAGAACAAGAAAAAGCTTGGCATGATCTTATGTATAAACCAGAATATAATTAATGAATAAAAAGTTAGTGTTGCTAACTTTTTATTTACATTAAATTATGATATTATAATTTAAGGAGTGAAATTATGATAGATATAATTATACCAGCATACAATGCTCATGAAACAATAGTAAAAACATTATCAAATTTATCTTTACAGACAATAAAATCAAAACTAAAAGTATATATAGTTAATGATTGCTCAGATAAGGATTATAAAAAGGAAATAAAATTATTTAAAAAATATTTAGATATAATTGAACTAAAAACACCCCAAAATATGGGTCCAGGGTTATCTAGACAATATGCAATGGACAAGAGCTGTGGAAAATACATATTTTTTTTAGATGCAGACGATCAAATATATAATCCATATATATTAAATCATTTATTAAGTAAAATGGAAAATTTAAATTTGGATATGATCTATGGAAATGAAATAATAGAAGGAAAATCAATTAATATTGATAATACTGGATCGCTTCATGGGAAAATGTATAGAAGAAAATATCTTGAGTCAAATGGTATTAGATTTAATAAGACGAGATATAGTGAAGATGATAGTTTTAATAAACTATGTATGACCATAAGTGAAAAAATAAAAAGTGAGAACATGATAACATACATATATATGAATAATAGTGAGTCAATCACAAACAAAACGGATAAAAAAGTAGAAACACTATTAATGTATTGTTATAATATGATTTGGACAATATTAGAACTTGAAAAAAGAAAAATAGAACCGGTTAAAATTTCAAAACTTGTGTTAAAAATATATATGTATATATATACAAGAATAACAAATGATAAATATACAAATTATGAATCTATATACGGAAGATGTTATAGGATAGAAAAAATCTTTTCGAAATATGAGAAATATATTTCGAAGAAAGAATTGGAACAAATCATAAGAAACAATATTTATACAGGAAATTTAGATTCAAAAGAGGTTTTGTTAAATTTCAAAAATTTTAGAAAAAAATTTGTTATAAAAAAATCAAGAATTGATGTGATAATACCAGCATATAATGCCCATGAAACTATTATGGATTCAATACATAGTATTATTAGTCAAAGTATTTCAGATAAGATAAATGTTTATATTGTTAATGATTGCTCTGTTACTGACTACACTAAAGAAATCAATGAAGTTAAAGATTATTTGAATATAGTTGAGATAAAAACTCCTAATAGACTAGGAATAGGCGGAGCAAGGCAGTATGGAATAGAACATTCAAAAGGCGAATATATAATGTTTTTAGATGCAGATGATGTTTTTAATGATTGCTTAAGTATCAAAAATATGTATAATATTATGGAAGAAAATGCTGAGAATGTATTGGGTACTTTTTATAATGAAGAAACAGATAATGGATTTGAAGAAATATTGTACAATTGTAGCAAAGTATATGGAAAGATATACAGAAGAAAATATTTAATTAAAAATAAAATTAAATTTAATAACACATTTTTATACTCTGATTTTTCATTTAATCAAATAATAAGTATGAAAGAAAAAATTAAATTTATGAATGAATATACATACATACATAGAAACAATTCTAATTCAACATACAAAAAGATAAAAAGTGAAAATGGTTTTATAAGTTTCAAAGATTTATCTAAAAACATTGTTTTTATTGTTAATGAATCAGAAAAGAGAAAATACAATAAAAGTAATATTTCTTTTATGTTAATGGAACAAATGTATGAGTTTTACTACAGGTTTATCACAAGTGATCTTGATGAAGAAAGAAAAGATATTTTGATTAATATAAAAGAAGTTAAAAAGTTGTATTTAAAATATTTTGATGTACCACCAAAAGATTACATAAAAAATAACTTAAATATAATGCATAATAGATTAATAAATAGATTGGGTATAGAAGAATATAGTAAAATAGATATAACATTTAATAATTTTTTATTATTAATAGACGAGTTTAATTAAAAATAATTATACTATAATTATACTTTTTTTAAAATTTACTGATATAACAAAAAATGATATACTTTTAATAGTAGGTGTAATATGAAAAAAACTAAAGAATATAAAAAAATTATCATCAAGAATAGGTATAACATGCTTATTTTAATTTTATATGTATTAATATTTATAGAACTAAAAAATATACATGTTTTTGATGACGATTTTGTTATTAAATTTCCTATTTACATGAATCATACATTTAGTAATATTATAGCCTGGATTTTTAATAGAATGCACTACTTTTATTATGAATGGTCAGGAAGACTAGTCACTCATCTTATCACAACCACGGGTCTATCAATATTTGGCGTGTCATTTTTTTATTTCCTTCATCCAATTATATTATTTCTAATGTCATTTTTGATATCAAAAATACTTAATTTATTTGGTAATAAATCTAGTATAAGCAAAAATATATTTTTAATTTCATTGTTATCAATTAGCAGTACTATAACTATTGTAAGAGAAAATCATTTTTGGATTACAGGAAGCGTGCCATATGTTTGGGGATTTACATTGATTTTATATATATTTTATATATTATTAAAGTACGATAAAAGAAACTATACACAAAATAATAAAGAGATTATAGGCTTGTCTTTATTAATAACAATACAATCATTTGTTTTAGAACAATATGCTACAATAACTATGGGTATCTTATTTATATTTTTTATTAAGTCTATTATAAGAAAAGATAGAAAAAAAACTATCACTTATTTATTTTTAGGAGTATTAGCAGCCTTGACTTTGACTTTATCATGTTTAATACCTGGAAATTTTGTAAAGCAGAATAGTTACAATGAAGAACTGAATGAGGCAAAGCAATCATTTATTGAAGAAACAAAAAGTATAGATCTTTATGAAGATGATTTTAGTACAAATATATTATCAAAAGCAATATCAATCATAGGTTTATTTTTGGATAAAGATATATTGCTTATTTATATATCATTTATAAGTCTGGTACTATACTTTAATTGGTTTCATAGCAAAATAAAAAAAACAAAGTTCAATAAAATAAAATATAATTATATGTTAGTTTTAACTATATTATTCTTATTAAATGAAGTTTATCAAATTGTTCCTTTTTTTAATACATCTGAATTATTTAATACATATTTATATGCCATAAAGTATATAAATTATCCTTTAATTTTAACGATAATATATATGGTAGCATTTCTATTATATTTAACTATTCTAGCAGAATCATTATATAAATATATTAAACAATACAATATTATGCTATGGTGGTTATGGTTAATTTCTATTATATCAATAATTATTCCTATTTCTATAGTTCCATATCATGGTACAAGGTTTATATGGCCAATATTTATAATTAATGTTATGTTAATAGTTAATATGATAGGTGAGAATAACAAAAAAAGTATAATTTCAAGTTTAATGATATTAGTCATTTTTGCAAATGCTTTAATATTTGAAAACAGCAAAAATGTTGTACTTCCTTTAATTGTGATTTTATTTGTAGAAAAAAATATAAGTGAAGAAAAAATATTTAATATTCTTTATGTGTCATTAATAACAATGTTGTTTGCTAATCAGATATATGCAATGTGTATGTTTTATTATAATAAAATAATTATTGATTATAATGAGAATATATTAATAAATGCACCAAAAGAAGGCGATATTTATTTAAGAGAAATACCTTATAAAACTGAAAAATATTGTTGGCATACCTTTTTTAGTGATACTAATGGTTATCATTATCATTACGTATATTTGCACAAATGGTTAAAACAATACTACGGAATAGAACCTGATAGAATTAAAATTATAGAATCATATATACCAACAGGAAAAGAGCAATGATTAAAATGAAAAATAATAAGAGAGATTTAAATATAGATAGATATAGAGGACTATATATATTACTAATGATAATATTTGGATTGTTATCTAGTTTTACTAGTTTTGGGGCACTGCAAGATGCAGTAGAACATGCACCCGACACATTTCCCAAAACGCAAGAAGAAATAGAATATCAAAATGATAATCACCCAATTTATCTTTTACCTAATTTGGCAATAGCTGACTTTTCTCCTGGACCATTTTTTCTATTAATATCCTATTCTTTACTTCCATCTTATGACAGAAAAATAAAAAAATATGGTAAAAAGAAAGCTTTACAATTAACTGCTGAAAGATATATTGCTTTTATCGGAATAGGAGCATGTACTTACACAATATGCTCACTATTGTATGATTATTTATTTAATAAGTTGGCTTTTCCTTTAATAATATTAACTGCATTTGTGATATTATTACTAGTTACATATTTATTAGCACTATTATTTAAAATAAAAACTAATTTAACAACGCAAATCAAAGAATTGTTAAAATATACAATATTATTTATGGGAATTTATAATATTGCACTAGATTTGTTAAATACTATTTTAGTTATACTTGGATACACAGAAGAGTTTTTTGGTTATTGGGGAGTTTTAGAACATATCGGTATAACTGGTTTAATTACAATATTTATAATAAGTAAGCTAAAGTCAAATTCTTCTAAAGAAAGATTAGTACTAGGAATTATAATACTGATTGCTTATACAATATTTCATGAATCAACATTGCCTACATTAATTAATAATTCAATAGTTGACAATAATATGAGAATAATAGATTTATTCCCTGATGGAGGAATTTTAGGTGGAATTGGATATACAAGCATGTTATTAATATTGACTTATATTATGGATATGTATAAAACCAATAAGAATAAATATTATTTATCGATTTTTACACTTGGAATATGTTATATAATAATAACTATATATAGCATAAATACTTTTGTTCCATGGAACAATGGTTCATCAGTTTTATCCGCGGGACTATCTCCTCACTTTACACTTAGCAAATGTAGTATAAGTCCCACATATATAGTTGTGCATTTGTTTACAATATTAGTGATATTTGCATTAGTATGTTCATTAAATAAAATAAAAATTAAATATGATTTATTAAATATGCTAGGAAGAAATGGAATCTTATTGTATATATTAGAATTCATATTTATACAAACGTTTGGTTTTTTAACACGTGATGTCCCATTAATTATTGCAATATTAGAATCAATAACAATTGCATCATTATTATTTTTTATAGCATATAGGTTATATAAGAAAGATATAACAATAAAAATATGAGGTTTTTATGAAAAATATTGATATACATGCAGATGACTTCGCGTTAAGTATAAATTCATCTAAGGATATTATAAACTGTATTACTAAAAATAAAATTAATAGTATTAGCATTATTCCGAATATGAATTGTTTTTCTAAATGCATGAAACTATTAAATAATACAAAAGCAAGTATAGGAATATCAATTCATTTAAATTTTTTAGAGGGAAAAAGTATAAGCAAAAAAGAATTTGTAAATAATTTAGTGGATAAGCAAGGATATTTTAAATTATCCTGGACTAAACTTTTTTTACTTTCATATAATCCCTTCAAATATAAAAAAATAAAACAGGAATTAAAAATAGAAATTAATAATCAAATTAAAAAATTAAAGCCATTTATTAAATCAATAAGAATAGACTCGCATCAACATACACATATGATACCAATAGTTTTTAAATCATTAATGGAAGTAATTGATGAAAATAATTATAAAGTTGAGTATATACGCATTTCTGAAGAATATAATACCCCATATTTAAAAAATATATTTAAGTGTAATATACTAAACATTAGAAATATATTGTGCCATATAATGCTTAATTTACTTTCAAAACATCAAAAAAAAATATTAAAAAGTAAAAATATTAAATTTTCTACACTATGGGGAATTATAATGAGTGGTAACATGGATTATAAAAAAATAAGTATATTACTAAATGATTTTATTGCAAAATCAAAGAATCATACTTTGGAAATTTTATTTCACCCTGGAACAGTTTTAAAAGAAGAATTAACATCAGAATTTACAAAGAACAGTTTTAATAAATTTCACATATCATGTAAAAGAAAAATCGAGTATGAAACAATTATGAATTTAAAGATTTAAGTTTATTAAATCTTTTAATTTTGCTAAAATATATACAGGAGGTTATTGATGATAGATATAATTATACCAGCATATAATGCACACGATACTCTATATAAAACGTTATCAAGCATAGCACTTCAAACAATAAAAGATAAAATAAATGTCTACATTATAAATGATTGTTCTAAAAAAAACTACAAAAAAGAAATTGATACTTTTAAAGATATATTTAATTTAAAAGAAATTAAAACTAGAAAAAGATTAGGTCCTGGAGGTGCACGACAATATGGAATAGAAAATTCCAATTCAAATTACATCATGTTTATAGATGCAGATGATCAATTGTATAATCCATTTGTATTAAATCTCCTTTATTTTAACATAGATAAAGGTTACGATATTGTTATTGGAAAAGAAGTTGTTGATGGAATAAGAGGAGATTATAAACAAAGCAATATTCATGGTAAAATGTATAGAAGATCTTTTCTAAAAGAAAATAATATTAAATTTAATAATACTAAATATAGTGAAGATAATAGTTTCGATCAAATAACTAGAAATATTACAAACAATATTATTGAAATTAATAATCCAGTTTATTTATATATTAAAAATAAAAATTCCCTCACTTCAAAAAAATGTAAAGAACTAGAAAAATTAACTCAATATTTATATAATAGAATGTATGCGATATTAGAATTACAAAAAAGAAATGTTGATCCAGTTAAAATAGCTAATATATTGTTAAGAGGATATACATATGCTTATTTAACAGTAAAATCAAACAAATCATTAAATAATAACAAACTTTATAAAAAATGTTATAGGTATGAATTCATGTTTTTAAATTATGAACAATATTTAAGTAAAAATGAAATATTAGAAAATTTGTTAAAAAGAGTTAATTGTAGTAATATTTTTGAAAATGAAATATTAAAAGATTTTAACAAATTTAGATTAAAATTTAAGGAGGGTAAAAAATAAAATGATAGATATTATAATACCTGCATATAATGCTCATAGATTTATACAAAATACTCTCTTTAGTATAACTTGTCAAACAATATCTAATTTATTAAATGTATATGTTATTAATGATTGCTCAGATTGCGATTATTCACAAGAAATTTGTAGATTTAAATCATACATAAACATTAAGGAGTTAAAAACGCCAGAAAATATTGGCCCAGGAGGTGCACGACAATATGGAATTGACCACTCAAATGGTAAATATATCATTTTTATAGATGCAGATGATGTTTTTAATGATGGATATAGTGTTGAAAAGTTATATAATTGCATTGATAAAAATAATTTAAATATTTTAACTAGTAATTTTAATAGACAATTAAATGACGGATTTAGCGAATATTTGTATAATGAGACATGGCTTCATGGAAAAATATTTAAGCGAGCTTTTTTAGAAGAAAATAATATTAAATTTAATAACTCTCGTGCTAATGAAGATACTGGATTTAATTCATTAGTCAGCATGGTAGAGGGCGGATTTTTTCCATATTTGGAAGATTTTACATATATATGGATGAATAATTCATGTTCAATTACTAGAAGGAATAATGGTGAATATAAATATTATGGATTAGAAGGGTACATTTATAATATGATTTGGTCTATTGAGGAGGCGTTAAAAAGAAACTGTAAAAAAGAAGAAATAGCTTTAAAATCGTTTATTGCTTTATATTGTATATACTATAAATATGTAAAATTTAAAAATTTAGATAAAAAAAATGGTAACATGTTACTGACTAGTTCAAAAAAACTAAAAAAGTATTATGACATAAATAGCATTTACATAACTGAAGAAAAAAAGAGAAGAATAGTAAAACCATTAGTGATTGAAAGTATTAATGAACTTGGAGAGGAAGGAGTACTAAATAATGATATTTCATTTTATCATTTTTTAGACCTTGTTGATAAATCTTAAATGGAGGAAAAAATGAAAAAAATTAAAAAAGTGATATTATGTAATATAGGAAGAATACAGCAAGATTTTGAATATATTTTTCCAAATACAGAGATAGTAAAATATCTATCAGAAGACAAAAATATTAAGGAATTAAATGGAAAAGAGGTTATTACATTTGATGACTTAAAAAAAAATAATAAGACAATGATTATTATTTGCGATAGAAAAGAAAAAAAATATAAAAGATATTTTAGCAAAATAAATTATGAGGAAGGAAAGAATTATATATACCTAGAAGATTATGCGAGGGTTTTGGATGAACAAGAATCTTCGAAAATGAAATATTTAAAAGAAAAATTCTGGTATAATAATTTTCATCCAAAAAAGAGTAATAGTGAAATGTTTAAAGATATGATATATACAGATTCGAGATATGACTTCGACTGTGTTATGCCTTTCGATTATGTCCAAATTCAGACTTTTGGTTTTGTTTATCCATGCTGTCAAGGTTGGTCAAAATACAATATAGGTAATATATTTTTTGATAATCCTAAAAAAGTGTGGAACTCTACAGCAGCAAAATTATATAGACTATCAGTTATAAATAAAACGTATACGTTTTGTGAACCGAATAATTGTCCTTACTTGTCCAATCCGCATCAAGTCAATAAAAGAGAAACATGTCACTATGTTAAAGAAAGACCTAATTCAGTTTGTTTGGCATATGATTATACATGCAACTTAATGTGTAAAAGTTGTAGAAACGAAAGAATGAATCATAATAATAATAAAGATTATCAAGTTATATATAATGACATTGTAAAAAAATTACATAAATATAATTGGTTAGATGCAAAAGAATTGTATGTAGCATCACAGGGCGAGGCTATGTTAGGAAAATCTTATAGAAAAATACTATTTTCTGACAAAACTAATAGAAAATCAATTATAATTCATACGAATGGAACACTTCTAAACAAAGCAAATTTAGATAAATTGATAAGCAAATATTCTGATATAACATTGTTTATTAGTTTAGATGCATGTACAAAAAAAACATACGAAGCTCTTAGAAGAGGAGGAAATTTTGATTTCTTAATGAAAAATTTAAGATATATATCAGAAATGAAAAAAGAAGGAAAAATTAATTTTGTAAGTATATTATATGTTGTTCAAAGAGAAAATTATACAGAATTGGCAGAAACGTGTAAATTAGCAATATCTTTAGGGTTTGATAGATTTGATGCTACAAGAATATTTAACTGGGGAACGTATAGTGAAGAAGAATTTAAAAATGTAAGTATGTTTAATGAAAATGGAGAAGCAAACAAAGAATTACAAAAAATATTAGAAAATCCTATATTTAAAACAAAAAAAATAGAAATAAGAGGAAATATATTCAAATAAGGAGGTTATTATGAGTAAAATATCAACTAAAATTAAAAGACTATTAAAAAAAGAAAAATATATAGTAGTTGGTGAAAAAAAGTATTTAGAAAGAATTCTTGAAAATTTTAAAAATTTAAATAAATATATTGAATTTATTATTGATGAGGATGGATTTGAAAATGAAACATATTTAGAAAAACCAATAGTAAAATATAATACATTAGACACAAAAGATTATAGTAAATATAAATTTGTAATTTTTAATCCCAACACAAGAAAAAATGCAATAAAAAAATTAACAAAAAATTATAAAATTCCTAGCAAAAACATTTTGTATGGAAGCGAATGGCTGCTTCATATATTAAAAACATATAAGAAAGTTTTAATACATCCAACTGCTCTTAGAATAGACATATGCTCAAAGTGTCAACTTAATTGTGTTGCTTGTTATATGAGAATAGATAATTACGGAACGGTTGGAAAAGGATATATGAAATTTGAAAAATACAAAGAAATAATAGACAAATATCCATTTATAAAAGAAGTAGAGATATCTAATAATGGAGAACCTTTTTTAAATCCTGATATAAAGAAAATATTAGAATACTCATATAAAAAAAATGTTTCAATTGTTGTTGATAATGGAACTAATTTCAATTATGTTCCAAATGATGTTTTGGAAGCAATAGCAAAATATAAAGTGAAAAGAATAGCATTATCTATTGATGGTGCATCAAATACAACCTATAAACAATATAGAGTCAATGGGGATTTTAATGTCGTAATAGATAATGTTAAAAAATTAAATAATTACAAAGAAAAATACAACAAAGGTGAAGATATTCCTTATATTAATTGGAAATATGTTTTAATGGAACACAATGAAAATGAAGTGGAAAAAGCTATTCGAATGGCAAAAGATTTAAAATTGCATATGTATTTTTGCCTTGATTGGAGAGGCTTCACTCCCATAAATCCTAAGAAAATGAAAGAACTTACTGGTATAGATTTCCTTTACAAAGGAAAGCCAATGCTTTACCCAGAGTTTTGTCTTTTTATGTTAAGATCTCCACAAATTAATTGGGATGGAAGATTGTTAGGATGCTGCATGACTTACAAAACAGATTGGAAGAAAAATATTTTTACAGATGGTTTAATAGAATCCTTAAATAGTGCATACTATAGACATGCTATATACAAATTATTAGGTGATAAAACAGACTATGGAGAAACAAATCAATGCACTGATAATTGTTATACATATAGAGATTTTATTTCAAAGGGAGAATATTTAGATTTATAAAAAAATAATAGTTTTAAACTATTATTTTTTTATTTCATCTTTAATAATAAACTTTGGTCTATGTTTAATTTCATCATATATTTGTACAATATACATTCCTAAAATCCCTAAGCTTATCATTATTCCACCGGTTGCAAGTATTAAAAATAATAAAAGTGTAGTATATCCAGAAGCAGCTTCTCCACCAAAATAAGATATTAATGCATCAATGCCTAATATAACCCCAATTAAAAATATAAGCATTCCGATAATTTCAATTATTTTAATAGGAAAATATGTGTACTGAATTATATTTTTTAACGAATAGTTAATTCTTTTACTAAAAGACCATTTTGATTTATTGGCATTTCTTCTACTTACACTGAAATAGACATTGGTAGTTTTAAATCCAACCCAATATGTCAAAGCTCTATAAAAACTATTATATTCTGTAATACTAGCAATAACATCTATAACTTTTCTATCAATTAAATTAAAGTCAGATGAATCCTCCATATCTAATTTAGCGTGATGTTTCATAATTTTATTGAAAAGTTTTGATGTTATTATATTAAACTTGCTTTCATTATTTCTGTTTTTTTTGATGCCTTTAACAATCTCGTATCCTTCCAACCATAATTTATACATTTCTGAAATTAATGGAATTGGATGCTGCAAATCTGCATCAATTACAATTGCACAATCACCACAGCATGCTTTTAATCCAGCCATAATTGCCGCTTCTTTTCCAAAATTTTTAGAAAATGAGATACCTCTAACTTTTTGATCTTTTGCATTCAATTTTCTAATATTTTCATATGTCTTATCTGAAGAACCATCATCAATGAATATAATTTCATATTCTAGGTTTTTTATTGAATTTATTGTTTTTTTAGTTTCAGTATAAAATAATTTGATATTTTCTTCTTCATTAAAACACGGAACAATTATTGAAATTTTTTTCATAAAGTCACGCCCCTAACCATATTACAAAAATATTATATCAAATATTTAATAGATTAATAAATATTTTCTAATATAATTATAATTGAGATATATACGAAAGAATTTGATATTGAAGATTGCATATAATTAGTTTAAAACTTTTAACGTTTTCACATATGTAAATGTTAAACTAGATTTAACATCATTAATAAAACTATTAAAATCAAGAAAAGAATTATTCTTCACAAATATGTTATTTGTTGTTATGAAATCATTAAATAGTATTGATGCTATGAGAATGAGATATGCAAATGGAATCCCCATTATATATGATGAATATTATATAACAAGTGTACCATGACTTAATTTTGAATCAAGTACTCATCCAATGCCAGATAGTAAAGATTCACGATGTGTACCAAGAATTGGATGGGGCAAATATATTTTTGAAGCTTTCATTAAAATTCAAAGATTACTTGACGCTTGCAAAGAAGTTTTAAAATAAAATATAAAAAGTATAACTAAAAAATGTTATACTTTTTATGTAGGTGATTATATGAATTCATTACTTTCAGTATGCGACAATGGAACTAAAAATAGCGTTATAAATGATGACAATTTTTTAAATGATGTTCTAAATTATTATAAAAAGAGTGATAGATCCCATGCAAATTTAGGATATAGCGGGTCAGATAAGAGACTATCAAGAATAAATCCACTCTATGATTTTTTAACTAGAATTAATACATTTAACGATACTACAAAAGTTAATAAAGACGATTATGAAAAATACTATATTAAAATGACAAATATTTGGTTAAAAAATATTAAATCATTATCACAAAACAAATTAGAAGAACTTAAAAGACAAGGATTACCCGGATATGAAATATTACAAAAAGCACTAAAAAATATAGATTCAGTAGAGTCTATGCGCGATATAGATAAAATTTATACAATTATGGTAAGAAATCTTGATGTTGATTTTGAAAAATATGATTATTTTTGGAGATCAAAACAAGAAACTTCAGGATTTTTTCCACAAAGTGATTATATTGGTGACTTTACTCATGTAGATTCTAGATATATTCATGCTAGAAAAATAAAAAGAGATAAAACAGAATTTAGGATATACATAGATTGTGCTAATGAAGATTTATTTAAAATAATATCAGAATACACTCATCTTTGTGAAACAAATAGAATACCATACTATTTTAAATTTCAAACTGATCCTAAAAGAAATGATAAGTTTATAGTATATTGTTCTTTAAAAGAACTAAAAGCTAATATAGATATATTAAATTCTATTGGTACTAAATATCCAAGTATAGTAAGTAGATGTGGAAATCCACCAATATTAACAAATAAAATAAATAAATGGATGGGTTTAGGTGAAGAACCTGATAATGAACATCTTGGATTTAGACATTCGTTTAATACATTAAGAGCCGATATATTAGACGATTCATGTGAAATCTTAATGATAAATTATATTAAGAATCATTTAAATAAAACAGTAAATTATAATGGGAAAAAAGTATTTTTTGCAAGTCTTCTTTTGGAAAATGCAGCTTCTGTTATAATGGATGACTTAAACACAAATGATCCTGAATTTAAAAAACGTATTTTAGAAACATTTAAAGCTAAAAGTAAATCAGGTATACCAAATATATTTACAGGTTTTAAAAGATTAGAAGAAGTATTACCTGAAAAAGGAATTCTTTATTCAACTAATTATAGCCCAATATTTAAGATAAAACTTCCTGATGAAAGAGAATACGATTTTTCAATAAAAACAGCTGATAAAGTATTAAAATCAATGATAGACGTAATGAAAGAAAATGATATAAATTATATTAGTACATTACGAGAATATATTAAAAAAACATCTAGTATTTATGGAGTAGATCCAAATAATATAGCATTAAATTCAGACACACATGAAAAATTTAAAACAATAGAATCAAAAACTATTAAAATAGACGAACAATTTATAAACAAATTAAAGTCAATAAGAAGTAAATATTTATCTGATGATACTATATTAAGAAATTATTATCAAGAAAGAAAGCAAAATAATGCTTCAAATAGAGAATTAAATGAAATAGCTGAAATAATATTTAATAATAAAACATGCTATGAAAATGTTGATACAGATATTAAATTGATAATAAGAACTAAACCTTTAAGTCAAATTGAATCACATATGATTAACAAATACGAAAATTATGTAGTTTACACTTTTGAATTACCACAACAAGAAATAAAACAATCTCTATAATAAATAAATTAATACACACAAAAACCTCATTAAATGTATAAAATGAGGTTTTATTTTTATTTACCTAATAATTTTGAAATTTCTTTAATATCTTTTTTGAATAATAAAGTATCAACAATATTAGAAATTGTAAATAACATAATTATTATTCCAAGAGAAGTAGTTAATGCAATAGTACCTAAATTTGGATTAATTATAATAATTAAACCACAAATAATAGATATTAATGAACAAATAAATATTGATAACCAACTACTATAATTATTATTATGAAGTAACATAGATAATCTTAAATCTAAAGAAGATTTAGCAATCATTATAATACCAACAACAATAGGAAATAATGTTTTTACAATGTCAGGATTTAATATCATAATAAGACCAAGTAAAATATTAATAACACCAAGTGTTAAAAAGTTGGAAAAGAATATACTTGATTCTTTTTCTATAACAAAATATAATCCATTAACAATTAATACTATTGATAAAATATATGTTATTGTTTTAAAAGAAATATCAGGGTATATCATAAATATTAAGCCAATTATAAACATTATTGCAGATATTATAATAGACGAATATAAAAACTTATTTAATTTCTTTAGCATGATTAATTCTCCTTTCTATAATAATTGTAGTATAACTTAAATAATATGTAAATATTAAAATGACTATCGGAAACTTAAAAATGAGATATAATATTAAAGGAGGAATCTATGAAAACTCTAACTATAAAAGAACCATATACTTCACAAATAAGTAATGGAATCAAAAAAATTGAAACAAGAAGTTGGAAAACTAATTATAGAGGCTATTTATATATTTATGCTAAAAACATTCAAAATGCAAAAGATAATAAGACTAATAGTGGAAAACTAATATGTAAATGTAAACTTATAGATTGTATTTATATGTATCAAGAATTTATTGATAATCTTAAAAAGTCAAATCCAAGCGAATATAAATATGGAAAATATGAAGTAGGTAGGTATGCATGGATACTAGATGATATAAAATAAATTGATAATGTAGAAGTCAAAGGAAAACTAAATATATGGAATTACTATGATGAAAATGAAATAATGGATTTAATGGAAAATATTGATTATGGATGGATTGATAAAAATGGGAATAGGCATTTAAAAATAGATTCAAGTATAAAAAATAATTGGCACCATCAATCACCAAAAAAACTAATTAAGTCAAAACTCGGAATATGTATAGAACAAGTCGAATTAGAAAGATATTATTTTAGTTACCCTACAAAATCATATATTATTATATATAAAGATAATGATTTTGAAAGGCTACATACATTTTTGACATTTTAAAAAAATAATAAATATTATTGGTTTGAACATGCATGTACTAATTTAAAAGGGATATATAAATATGATACTTTAGAAGACTTACTTGAAGATGTTAAAAATAAGTATGAAAAAAG
>CAVIDW010000021.1:0-22334 GCA_963641945.1 bacterium
GATATGTTTAAAGATACTATTCAAACTATGATGAATGCTGAATTTGATTCATCTATGGGATACGAAAAAAGTGATAACAAAATAGAAAAATCAAACTATAGAAATGGTTATTCTTCTAAAAAGGTAAAAAGTCAATTTGGTGAATTTGATTTAACTATCCCTAGGGATAGAAATGCTGAATTTGAACCATAAATTGTTCCAAAAAATAAAAGAGATATTTCTGGAATTGAAGAGAAAGTTATAAATCTTTATGGGAAAGGCTTATCTACTAGAGAAATAAGTGATTCTATTGAAGACATTTATGGAGTACAACTATCTGCTACAATGATTAGTAATATAACTGATGCTGTTTTGGAAGAGATTGAAGAATGGCAAAAAAGACCATTAAAAGAGGTTTACCCAATTGTCTTTATTGATGCAGTACATTTTAATGTTAAACAAGAAAATGTTATAGTAAAAAAAGCCGCTTATGTTATTCTTGGAGTTACTACTGAAGGATTTAAGGAAGTACTAGGAATATGGATTGGAGAAAATGAATCTGCAAAATATTGGTTAGGTACTTTAAATGAATTAAAGAATCGTGGAGTCAAAGACATATTAATTATATGCTCTGATGGATTAAAAGGCATAAATGAAGCAATTAAAGCAGTTTATCCAAATGCTATGCAGCAAAGATGTATTGTTCATTTAATTAGAAATTCTGTTAAATTTGTTTCTTATAAACACTTAAAAGAATTTTGTAATGATCTAAGAACTATATATAAATCAAATACGGAAAAGGAGGCAAGAGAAAATTTAGAAAAAGTAAAAGCAAAATGGAAAGATATTTACCCAACTAGTTTAAAAGTTTGAGAAGATAATTGGGAAGCAATTTGTACTTTGTTCAATTATTTTAAAGAGCTAAGAAAAATAATGTATACAACTAATGCTATAGAAAGTTTAAACCGTTCTTATCGCAAATATACAAAAACTAAAGGGGTATTTACGAGTGATAATTCATTAATGAAATGTTTATATTTAGCTACTAAAAACGTAGAGAAAAAATGGACTACTAGATACCCTAATTGGGATATGATTTATAATGAATTAAATATTTTATATCCAGAACGATTAAATTGATCTTTGAAAACTATTTAGTTTATGTTATTATTAAGATAACAAAAAGAGATTGATTATATCAATCTCAAATATCTTTATTACCATGGATTGGTAACTTTACACAAAGTTTTTTTACACACTCTTTTTATCTTGTATAAATAAAATTTCTTAAAAATCTTTGGAATCCTTTACCATATTTACATCCTTTTGGATATTCAATTCCTTCAGGTAAATTCATTCTTAATTTACCGTCTTTAAACAATTTGAATTGTTTTAATGTTTGGATTTTATGATCTACTAATTTTGTTCTTATTTTGATACTTTCATTATATTCATCTTGCTTTTGTTTTGACATTTTGTTATATGTTTGTATCATTTTGTTTCTACTAGATACAAGTGAGTTTTCATATTCAGACAATTTTTCTTCATCTAAATCTTTAACTTCATTATAATCAACTATATAATTGATTCTTTTTATGAATTCAATTGCATCAGCATTATAAAATTCCATAAAGTCAAATTGATTATCTTCATTACAAGTGAATGTATATCCATAGCATGTTTCTAATACACTTTTTGGACATTTTGTTTTTGTTACCATTAATGCATTTATTAGTTCTGCTATATCATTATATTGAACATATGCGCAATCCTTAGTTATAATTTTCATTTTTATTTTCCCCCCCTTTTTTAAAATCTCACATATTATATCACATTTTTTGAAATTTTTAAAGACAAAAATGATTAATTTATTATAAAATGAAATTATAATGGAGGTGGGCCTATGAAAAAAGGAAAATTTTTAGTTAGAAATGTTAGTGAACTTGATGTTATGTATGAGAATATTAATTCTATAAATAAAATATCTGATTTATTATATTTAAACTTAACAGAAAGTGAAAAAGAAATGTACCCATTGAAACTTTTATAGATTATTTTGATTTGAAATATAGATTTTATAGTGCCGAAATTAATTCTAAAGCAAATGAAGAGATGTTTATATATGCTAGTAAAGAATTTATTAATAAAATAAGTGAAAATAGATTTTATAATGAAATGGTCAAAAAAAATATTGAAAGAGAAAGAACAATTGAAAAATATATAAATAGTTTTCCTGATGAATGTTTATGTGATTTTTGGTGGAATATTGATGAAAATTATTTTATTGTTTTTGGGGAAGAAAAGGTAGAATTAATAAATAATTTTATAAGAATGCAATATAAAAAAGGTGGTATTAGAAAAAAGGTGACAAAATGATTGTTATATGATATAATATATACTTTGAAAGAAGGGGGAAATATTATGTTATATAAGGAATTAAATAATTTATATTTTAGTGGAAGATATCAAGAATATTTAGATTTATTTAATAAAAATATGATTGATTGTTTTAATATGGATTTTATTACAATATGTAGATATGCTGGAAGTTTAATTCAATTACATAAATATGAAGAAGGATATAGTGCTCTTAAAAAACTAGAAAAATATTCTAAAACTGATGATGATAAAATGGAATTATCATTCAATTATTTTTATTGTGGTAAATGTGAAGATGCTTTAAGAGTTTTAGATAAAGTGAACAGATTATCTTCTAAAAAATTCTATCTACTTGCTAAAATATATTTGTTTAAAGGAGATATATATGAAGCAAAGCAATATATAAAATATATATTTCATTATTATCCTGATAGTGAATATGCTAAAAAGAGTTATTATTTAATGAAATCAATTAAGAATAATACTTTTAAAGGTAGTTTTATTGAAATGGGTTATGATTATTTTATTAAAAGAGGTAAAAAAATAGAACCTGGATATATTGTATATATAAAAAATGCTAAAGAGTTAGATTGCAAATATATAGGTATAGATACTAAAAATTATAAGAGACCATATTTAGTTTGGAAAGTTGATGGTAATAAAATATATTTATCTCCATTAACTCAAATGTATAGTAAATATAGATATGCTTTATTTTTACAAGATTATCCTAATAGTAGGTATGAAAGATATATTATTAATTCATATTGCCTCACTACTACTGATAATATTTATAGTGTTTGTGATAAATTAAAAGAAAATGAAATTGATAGAGTAATTGAGTTTATGTATTCTGGCCTTTATTTTAATGATGGTGTAAAAGAAAAAGATAAAAAAGACTTTTACGATTTATTAAATGGTAAACCTTGTGTTGAAGATATTATTGTTTTTAGTGATGATTTTAAAAATAGAAGTATTAAGACTTTTTACATTGCAGGTGAACTTGATAATGAGTTTTTAGGTTATGTATTGGATCCCATAACATATGATGTTAAGGATGATACATTATGTAAAATAAGTAAAGATGTTGTAGTTAAAAATAGATTTAGAAAGCAAGATGATGGCAGTGTTATGAAACTAAGAAAAAAAGCGTATTAATTGCGCTTTTTATTCATTTCATCAATAAATTGTTGGTTAGCTATTCTTACATTTTCATAATTATCATACTTTCTTCCATCAACACTTGTATACTTTTTTTGTTGTTTTACTTGTTCAGTGGGAGTTTGATAATTTAACTTATAACCACTTTGATTGAATTTAGGAGGATTATTTTTACCTCTATTAAAATTATTACCATTAAAATTATTGTTGAAATTTAAATTAAAATTCATGATATCACCTAGATAAATTATATAATAGTTGCTATAAACCTAAATTTCAAGTAGAAATTTGAATTTTGAATATAAAAGTGTAAAATTGTGCTATAATTATGCAGTTAATTGAGTTTGTTTTTCTAACTCAATTGTGAATAGTTCTAAGGAAGATTTATAACCAAGAATCTTTCTTTTTTTGTATTAATTAGTTCATTGGCTCTTATAATATATTTCTCATCATATTCATTAATATTGCAACCTTTTGGTAGGAAAATACGTAATAATTTATTACCTTTTTCATTAGAACCTCTTTCACAAGGCAAGTAGGGATTGAGCAAAGTAAGTTTTAGTTTTAAGATATTTCTCAACATCTTCTCGTTTCGAAAACTCGGTACCATTATCAAAAATAATAGTTTTAAATATGCCTGATAGTATTAAAATCAATATAAAAATGTAGAAAATATGTAATATAAAAATGTCGTTTTTCTTACATTCTTATAATATCATTAACATTGAAGTCTTGTCTTTCTTTCGACTAAAGCGAATACAGCACCATAATTTTAAATGTTTCTTCCTCCAACAATGGTGTCTCCTTCCTAGTGATTGAACTCAGATCTATCTTCAGGTTTAAATGGTCTTTCTTCAATGCTGGTGCCTTTCGGTCCGATTTTACCTTTTTTATATTCATTTTTATTTTTTCGTAGATAACTCTTCCTTTTTGAAACAATTTATCTTATTTTGTTCTATATAATTATAAAAGGTGGTAGTGAATATTGTTTCCATATCTTTTATTTCTTCTTGTCTATTAAGTTTTAAGTCATTAATAATTTCATTAACTGAATTAATATTGTATTTACTTCTTAATTCTTTGGCATCCAGATCAACAAACACTTTAGAAGAATTGCTTTCAATGAATTTCTTGGTTCTTTTTTCATATGCAGTATTATCATTAAATTCAATTCTTTCTCTTAATTCATAATCTTTAACCGTTATAAGGCCATCTTTGATAATCTCATAAATGTTAGATAAGGTAGTGCCAATTATACTGGCTAATTTCTTCTTAAATTCTGTTATACCAATTTCTTTATCTTTAGAAGAAATATAATGATTATATTCAGATTCAATTTTTTTATAATCTTTAAATAATAAATGTTTATTTTTTTCTTTTTTGAGTGTGAACCATCTCTCTTAAATAATTCCATTTTTATTTTCTAATAAAGAATAATTACCATAAAAATATAATATCTTGATTATTTTGTTTACTTGTGTTAAAATATGTTCATCGAACGAAGGGGAGAAAAGTAATATTAATCTCTTATTACAGTGAGTTGTTGGTTAGTGAAAAACAATAATAATATTAATATGAAAAGAGCTTTCTAGTTGGAACGTATATCTGCGTTAAAGAATAAAGTGCATAGAATTCTATGAATCAAGGTGGTACCGTGGAATAATTCACCCTTGAGTTATAGAATTTTTTATTTAGGAGGAAAATATGAAAGATTATATAGCAGGAAAAATAAAAGAGTTATTAAACACAGAAAATCCAATTAAAGTAGAAATACCACCTAAAGATGGAATGGGAGATTATAGTATACAATGTGTATCATTAAAAGATGAAAACCATAATAATCCTATTGAAATAGCTAATTTAATTAAAGAAAATTTTAATGATGAAGAAGGATGCTTTAGTGAAATTAAAATAATGGGTCCTTATGTTAACTTTTATTTAAATTATGATAAATTCTCTAATATGATAATTAATACTATTGAAAATAATGATAATTATGGTTCATTAAATCAAGGACATAATGAAGAATTATTAATTGAACATACATCTATTAATCCTAATGCTGAACCACATATAGGTAGAGTTAGAAATAGTTTGATTGGTGACTTTATGAGCAATTTATATAAATTTACTGGCTATAAAGTACAAAGACATTATTTTATAAATGATTTAGGTAAAAAGATTGCTCTTTTAGTTATTGGTATTGAAAAGTATGGTCTTTCTAATGATGATTTTAGTTCTATATTAGATGTTTATGTTAAGATTAGTAATGATGCTAAAGAAGATGATAGCCTTGAAAAGCAAGCTTTTGATTATTTAGAGGCTGTTGAAAATGGTAATGATGAAATGATTCAAAAGTTTAAGAAAGTCACTGATAAATGTGTTGAAGGTCAAATGAAAATATTTGATGAATTAAATATTCAATTTGATGTATTTACTCATGAATCTGATTATGTTTATAATAAGTATCTTAAAAATATCTTAAATAAGTTAGATGAAAAAGGTAAATTAAAAGAAGATGAACTTGGTAGATATTATGTAGATTTAAGTGATTATAATATTCCTACTAAAGAACCTGTTTTAGTATTAACTCGATCTAATAAAACATCTTTATATCCAATTAAAGATATTGCTTATACTATTGATAAAATTACTATGAATAATAAAAATAACTTTATTGTTTTAGGCGAAGATCAAGAAGTTTATATGCAACAAATAAGTGCTGTTATGGATATATTAGGATATACTGCTCCTAAATTAATTAGTTATTCTTATGTACTTTTAGATGGAGATAAAATGAGTACTTCTGAAGGTACTGTTGTATTAGTCAGTGACTTTATGAAAGCGGTTAAAAGTACATTAACTCATGAATTTGAAAAGAGAAATACTACAATCGAGCCTGAAAAACTTAAAATATTATGTAATGCTTGCATTAAATTTACTATGTTAAATGTTTCTAAAAAGAAAATAGTTAACTTTAATTTACAAAATGCTACTAGTTTTAATGGTGAAAGTGGTATGTATATTTTATATAGTGTTGCAAGAATTAATTCTATTTTAAGAAATAATAAAGTTACTAGTACTAAAACTATTAAATTTAATAATGAAATAGAAAATAAAATTATTAAAGAACTTTCTTATTTTCCGGGTGTAGTAGATGATTTACTTCATAGTTATGAACCTGCTAAATTAACTAAATATATATTTAATTTAACACAATTGTTTTCTAAATTTTATGAACAAGTTAATATTTCTAATGAAAGAGATGAAATTCTTAAATCATCTAGACTTAGATTATTAAGTGCTGTTAATAAAGTGTTAAAGTCATCTTTATCTATATTAGGTATTGATACTGTTGATAAGCTATAATATTAAGTGAGTAATTATTTACTCACTTTTTAGTCTTTTAAAATCAGTGGTGATTTGTTATAATTTACGTAGGTGAATGGTATGCATTTTAAAAGAGTTATTAATAATATATTAAAAGAAAATGATATAGTTTTATTTATTGATATGGATGGAGTACTAGCTTCATATGATTTTGGTAAACCATACAACTTTGGTATGAAAAGACCACTTAATAGTAATATTAGTAAAATAAGAGAAGTCTTAAATGATAGAATAGAAGTACATATATTATCTGTATGCAATAATGATTCTCAAATTGAAGAAAAGAATAGTTGGTTAGATAAATATGTTAATTATGCTAGTAAAGATAATAGACATATTATATCTAAAGAATCTAATCCTCTAAAAACTTCTGCTCAATTAAAATTAGAATTTTTAGAAAGTTTTAGTACTAATAAAAAGATTGTACTAATAGATGATGATAATGTTGTTTTGAAAGTAGTTCATAAAGGTCTTAAAGATGCAGTTATGATTCAAGACTCAGAACTCGTTGATTGAGGTTATTATGATTGTATATGAGGGACTATTTTTTAGAGATAATGAATTAATAAGAAGTTTAGAAAAGAATAAATTACCTAAAATATATAAAGTATTGCATTGTACTTTTAAATATAAACCAAGTGAAGAAGAAATCTTTTATAATCTTTTTGGTCGTGAGTTTGAAATCAAATTGATTGGTTATGGAAGTGATTCTGAGAATAGTGGATTTGAAATAGAGTTACCAAAAGAATTAGAAAAATACTTTATTAATTATGATACTGATGGCAGTTTAAAAGTGCCACATATTACTGCTTCTTTGAGTGAAAATGCTGATAGTAATAAAACAAAAAATTTAGTGTTTTTATCACTTGAAAATGAAATTAAAATAATTGGCAAATTTGGATGTTTAATTAGAGAAAATGATAGTGAATATGTGAGTTATGATATAAAAAAATAATCATTACTTTTATGTAATGGTTTTTTATGACAAAAAGTTGGTATTTTTTACATTTCTACTACATAGCGACAATATTGTTTGCTATTATTAGTCTATATTAGTGATAGCCTTAAAGACTATTGTTTTAAGGAGCGTGATGTATTGCTTATTAGAATGTTATTAATTTGATTATACTTGGTGTTTGAACAAAGACTTTGAAATATGAGTCAAAATATTGAAAGGAAAATGTTGTTTAATGAAAAAAGTTTAGTATTTTTTGGAACAATTTTATTATTGTTCTGTAATAGTGAAAAGATTTTGGCTGTTACGCCATATAATAATAAAACTGCTTTTAGTGTTGGAGTTAAATATTCTGATGGTACTTCTGGTGTTGACCATTCCAATAATTCTTATGGTACATATGTGACAATGGGTTTAACAACTAAAAAGTTGAATTCTACAAATGCTACTAATATAATCAGCAGTCATAGTAATGGAACTAAATATTTAGAAAGTGGCATTATATATTTAGTTGGGCATGCTAACAGAATGGCTATGTCATTTGTTAATAATGTTACGATTGATTATAGTAAATTAACTGATTCTCCAAGTGTTGGGATAAGAAGCTTTAATAATAGTAAATCAGCTTTTGTCACATTTGCTGGTTGTAATACTGCATTACCTGGAGCAGAATACAATATAACAGAATTAACACAAGCTAATAGTGCTAAAATTACCATGGATGGAAAACTGATTTAAATATAGCATCTTACAAAAATTGGAATAGTAGATTTAATGAAATAATTAAGGATAAAAGCACTTCTGTTTTAAATGCTGCTAAGTCAGCCAGTGATCATATATATCTTAGTAATACTGTAAAAAATTATGCATTACATGAAATTTTCAATAAAAATCCGTGGTATTTTTTAAATAATAATTCTGCTAGCAATATGTTAATTAGTGATGCTTTACAAAATGAAGTTACAAATATAAAAAATATTGATTTAAAAGATGTAAATATATATTTAGATAGTTATTTAAATAATTCTGTTGATTTAAATAATTTCAAATTAGAGATTAATGGTGTTCATGAAAAATATTATGATTATGTATTATATATCAATGATGTTAGAACTGATTTGGGGTACACTGTTGTTATGGATAATGATTCTAAATTAAATAGAATTGCTGATAATATGAAAGGTAAAACTGTTGCTCAAGTTTAAAATGAAGTGCAAAGTAAGCTTCAAAAAATAGATGTAAATAATATTACAGTTGAAAGAAGATTGTTAAATAAAATTAAGTTAGACATTTTTGATGATTATAAAATTATATCTGATATAAAATATTATAGTTTCAGTGATAATGAAATTTATAATGTTGCAGAAATAGAAATGAATGATGGTAATGGCAAATTAGTAACAAGTTATATTGAGAGGTATTAATGAAAAATAAAGTAGTAGTAATTATAGTAGCAATAATATTGTTACTATGTGTATGTTTGTATGTTATGTATAGAAAATGTGTATTTGGCAGTTTTTGTACTAGTGAAGAAGAAACTTTTAAATCATCAATAAATATTATTTATAAAGAAGTTAAGAATTATCATAATGATAATAAAGAAGAATTAACTTATGGAAGAATTGATGGTAAGTCATGTAATTCTTTTGAAGATTCTATTTCTAATATTAATTATTATATTTCATTTGATAGTGAAGGAAATATGACAGAGTTTTATGCTTATGATAAAAAGCTTGAGATAGAAAATAAAAGTGAAAATATAAGTATTAATGATTTAAAAGATGTAGTTAAATATAAAGATTTAATTATAGGTTGTGATGGAAAATAATAAAAGAAATGGAGATGCAAAATGGATTTAAGAAAACAAGATTTGATAATAGCAGCTATATTGATTTTATCATTATCTACAATTATATATTATTATTTAAATAACAAGTGTATTTCTGTTAAATATTCTATTGAGGCTGAAACTTTTAAGTCATCTATTAATATAATTTATGAAGAGGCTAAAAGTTATAATGCTAAAAATAGTAATATATTAACTTATGGAAGAATTGATGGTATAGCATGTAGTTCTTTTGATGATTCAGTTCACAATATTAATTATTTTATATCTTTTGATAGTGAAGGAAATATGACTGAATTTTATGCTTATAATAGTCAATTTGAGGTTGAAATCAAAAGTGATAATATAGTAAAAATTGATATAAATAGTGTAGTTGTAAAACATGATAATCTTAGAATTGATTGTAATGGCAAAAAGAAAAAAGAATAGTCATTGAGCAAGAGTAATCTTGCTTTTTGAGTGATAAATGATATAATTGTTATAGGGTAGATAATATGACTGAAAATGTAAGAAAAATAGTTTTAGATTTTATTGAGTTTATGAAAGATGCACCTCTTAATGATGAAAGACTTCCTAAGTTTAAAATGTTTGTTTTCAATATAATTAATGGTTTAAAAGAAAACAATAAATTTAATGATATGATAGAAATTGAATATAGTGATAAACAAGATAATTCTTATGAAGCAATGTATGTTTCTAAAGGAAAACTTTTATCTGAGTCTAATCAAATTAAACATAAATTTTTATTTAATACGACAACTAAAACTTTTAAAAGATTTTACAGTGATAATGTTGATGTTCGAGAAAAAGGCATTAATCGTTTTATATATTGCATATTTCATGAATTTAGGCATTATTTGCAAAATAAAGCAATGTATACCAATGTTCCATCTAAATTTAATATGGAGTTAACTAAAGTTAGTATTATTGACTATGATGATTATTCATTGAATCATGATTTATGTTATTTTGAATTTGATGCTGATGATTATGCTGATAAGAATCTAAAAGATTTGTTAGATATTGATTTTTTACACAATATGCATATTATTAATGAAGCTAATTTTATTGAACCATTTTATATTGATGAAGGTAATCAAAGATATAAAATGGTTAGTAGAAATGAATATATAAATGGTATATGTGATAGAGAAGTATATAATCATTTGTTACCTAATGTAAATAATTTTCCATTATTAGGATATGAATATAATAATGATTCTCCTAAAAAGTTAAAACAACTTTATGATGAAATGAATATACAAATTTCTAAAATAAATGCATTAAATATTGATGAAAATAGTAAGAATTATGCTATTAATTCTATTAAAGAAATGTTTAATGATATATTTTTATATAGATTATCAAAAATGGAAGTAATGGACTTTTTAACTCAAACTAGTGTGCTTGATGCGAGTGATGTTACATTACTTTTTAACCAACTTGCAATGTATTCTAGTAGCGAATTAGAAAAAAAGAAAAAGATTATTGATAATAGGAAAATTGCTCGTGAAAGAATTTCTAAGGATAGATACATGTATAATACTAGAAAGATGATTAAAGTTATTGAAAAAAAGAATAGTTATGCTATGAAAGTTGATGATTATTTTAATATGTATCATATTGAGGGATTGGATTTTTTAAAAAAATTGGTTCCAGAATGTGGTTTTTATACATTTAATGATGGTAGTAAAATGACTGCCTTAAATTTTATTGATGAATATATTATTCCAAGTAAAATTAGTAATAAAGATGAATATGATAATTTATTAAAAAGAGTTCATGTTAAATCTTTAGCAGATAGTGAATATTTAAATGGAATGGAAACATTAAATAAAGAATATACTGCTACTTGTGAAGTATTAAATAGACTTAGAAATACTTATAATAAAAAGTTTTCTATGGAAGGTGGAAATCATTATAGTAAAAAGACTCTTGAAAACATGGAATTGATTAAAAATATATGTAATTATAATGCTTTTGTTGATGATTATGATATTAAATATTTAGTTTCACTTACTGATACAGCTAAAAAATTGACTGAGGATACTTTGTTAAATCCTAATGGAGAAAATTATTATGAGATGTTTTTATTTGAATTATCTTGTAATAATAGAGTTGGTATGGGATTATGAAATTATGTGTATGTGTAAGTAATGATAATATGAATATTAGTCCTTTAGAAACAATTGATGTTATATATAATGGAGGTTTTAGGAATGTTTTTATACAGTGGTATGATAAGGAATTTGAAGTTAGTCAAGAAGAACAATTAAAATACATTAAAGATAAAGGTTTTAATGTTTTATTTGCTCATTTGGGATATAAGGATTTAAATGAAATGTGGAATGACAATGATAAGGGAGAAGAATTAGTAAAAAAATATTTAAGAAACATAGATGAGTGTTCTTTAAATAATATTCCAATGGTAGTTATGCATTTAGTTGGTGGAAGTGAATACATTAATATGACTTCTATAGGACTTGAAAGATTTAAAACTATATGCGAATATGCAAGAGGAAAAGGAATTAAAGTTGCATTTGAAAATACTAAGTTAAAAGGATATTTAGAATTTATATTATCAAATATTAATTATTCAAATGTAGGTGTATGTTTTGATAGCGGACATTATCATTGTCATTTTAAAGATGAATTTGATTTTCTAAAGTTTAAAAATAGAATATTTTGCGTTCATATTCATGATAATTTTGGTGAAACTGATGAACATTTAATACCGTTTGATGGTAATTTAGAATATAATAAAGTTATAGAAGAATTAAAGAATGCAAATTATAGTGGAGACATGACGCTAGAATTATGTTATAGGAATAATTATTTAGATATTAGTCCGTTAGAATTTTATAAAAAGGGATATGAAATTGGTAATAAACTAGTTAGTATGTATGAAGGGAATGATTAAGATGAAGAAGCCAATTGTTTTGGCAATATTAGATGGAGTAGGATTAAGAGATGAGATACATGGTAATGCTTTTAAACAGGCTAATACACCATTTATTGATTCTTTGTTTATTAAGTATCCTAATAGTAGATTAGATGCTAGTGGTGAAGCTGTAGGTTTGCTTGCTGGTATTATGGGAAATAGTGAAGTAGGACATATGAACATTGGCGCTGGTAAGATTGTTTATCAACCATCAAGACAAATAAATAAAGAAATTGAAGATGGGACTTTCTTTAAGAATGAGAATTTAAATGGTGCTATTGATAGAGCTCTTCAAAATGATTCTGCATTACATTTGCTTGGTCTTGTTAGTGATGCTGGTGTTCACTCACTATTTAGTCATTTATTTGCAATAATAGATTTAGCAGCTTCTAGAGGAATTAAAAAATTATATATTCATGGTTTTAGTGATGGAAGAGATACTAATCCAAAATCTGGAATAGAGTTTTTTAAAAAACTTCAGAAAAAGTTAGATGAAGTTGGTATTGGTACTATAGCTAGTGTTTCTGGAAGATACTACAGTATGGATAGAGATAATAGATGGGATAGAATTGAAAAATCATATAGAGCTTTAGTATATGGGGAAGCTCCTAAATGTGAAAGTTTTGAAAAAGCTATTTTAGATAGTTATGATAAAGGTGTAACTGATGAATTTATTGAGCCGGTTATAATAGATGAAAATGGTCTTATTAAAAAGGGAGATGTGTTAATTGCATTTAATTTCAGACCAGATAGATTAAGAGAATTATTTAGTGCTTTTAGTAATCCAAACTTTAGTGGATTTGAAAGAGAATGTTTAAATTTAGATGTAACTACTCTTATGAGTGTTAGTGATGAAGTTATTTGTAAGAATGCATTTAAGAATCAAAAAGTTGATTCTCCTCTTGGAGTTGTACTTGAACAAAATAATAAAACTCAATTAAGAATAGCTGAAACTGAAAAATATGCTCATGTCACATATTTCTTTGATGGTGGAATTGAAAGAGATTTGAAAGGATGTACTAGAATACTTTGTCCTAGTCAAAAGGTTGCTACATATGATTTAACACCTAAAATGAGTGCTCCAGAAATTACTGAAAAGTTACTTAATGAAATTGATAAAGATATACATGATGTTGTAATTCTTAATTATGCTAATGGTGATATGCTTGGACATACTGGTAATATTCCAGCTACTATTGAAGGACTTGAATATTTAGATAGTTGTGTTCAAAAATTACATGATAAGGTATTAGAGAAAGGCGGGCTTTTAATAATAACTGCTGATCATGGTAATTGTGAATATATGTTAGATGATAATAATGAACCTGTTACAAGTCATACAACTAATCAAGTACCATTTATAATATGCGATAATAATTATTCATTGAATGATGGTAAATTAAGTGATATAGCTCCAACTATATTAGAAATAATGAATATTAAAGTTCCAGAAGAAATGGGTGGACATTCACTATTAAAATAGTTGCGTTATAAATATATTTTGTTATAATAAATAATCAAGTGGGGTGAATATATGAATAGTGATGAATTTTATAGAGTTAAAATTAAACTTTATACTAAATTTGGTCAAAAAGAAGTTAAGTCTAGTGGTGATACTGCTAGTTTATATGATTTAAAATCTTCAATTAAAGAATCTTTGAGTTCATATAATGACTTTTTTGAAAAGAAAAGAAAGAGAATTAGAAGAATATTTAGTAGAAATAGAAATTTACCTAAAATAAATAGTATTGATTTTTATAATTCTATTAGTGGACCTAGAGTTGTTATAAATTTTAGTGAATTTGGAGTAACTTATTCTTTAGTTATACATGAAAATATGATGTATGATTTATATAAAGATTTATTTTCTAATGTACCAAATATTAATAAAACTATTTATAGATGTAAAAAAGATATAATGGAGTCTTGTGAGAAACTAAGAGAATTTGAGTCTAAATTTCAAGGGCTATCATATTCTTTCTCTGAAAATACAGTTGAAAGTACTGATGAGTTTACATATGAAGATGGAGACTTTAACTATAGTTTTAAATTAAGTAGACCAGAAGAAGTTCATATTACATTTAAAGATAAAGATGATTTTATTGTTGCTATATCTGAAAATAATGGTGAAATAAATGAATATATGACTTTTTATGAAGATGAAATATTAAAGAAAACTGAAATTAATATTAATGATATAAGCAATCCTTATTTTAAATATTTTTTGTGTAAATATTTAAGTATTGATAAGGAACAAACTTTGAAAATATAGCCTAATTTGATTTAAATGAGTATTTGTGTTATAATAATAAATACTCATTTTTAATTAGGAGTAGATAATTTTATATGATAAAAATGTTATTAATATTGGGTTTATTTAATTCTATATTTTATGATAATGAATTAGTAAATCATGATTATTTAGATAATCAAATTAGTTTATCTTTAGTTGATTTTAAGAGTGATTATGATGATTTTCAAAGTAAGCAATATTTTAATGGTGAAAATATTCATGATATAGCATATAAACTAAACAAATACTTAAAATCTACTTTAAAAGACAAAGGTGAATTTATTGTAGAGTATTCTATGGAAGTTGGTATGGATCCTTATTTAGCAACAGCTGTTATGCTTCAAGAAACTGGTTGTTATTGGGGATGTAGTTATCTTACTAGAGTATGTAATAATGTTGGTGGTAATAAGGGTGCTCCTTCATGTAATGGAGGAAGTTATAGAAAATTTAGTACTATTGAAGATGGCATTAAATTTGCTATTAACAAATTAAATAAATATTATTCTAAGGGTAAGGTTACTCCAGAGAGCATTAATCCATATTATGCCGAAGATAAAACATGGTATAAAAAAGTTAATAATTATATAAATAAATTAAAGAATGCATAATTATTTATAGGGAGGAAATGTCATGAATGAGCATGTTTACTTGCATGATATAGGTAATCCTCATTACTTATATGTACCTGAAGATCAAAGAAAAGTACTTGAAAAAATACTTGATAGTGGATATTTATTATCTAGGAGAATGCAAGGTAAAACTTCTTCTAGAGGTTTTGCTGGGCTTGATTACATATCTTTATGTGATTATACATTAAGAGATTTATGTAATTCTCCAATGTATAATGGATATCATCAATATATTAAAAATTCTTTAGCAGTAGGTTTTCCTAAGGAGAGTTTAGATGTTATAGAACCAATTATAATAGATCCAATTGGAACAATTGTTGATGGTCATGAATTTATGAGAACACTTGGTAATTCTGTAAGTCAAAGATATAGTGATTTACCAGATGAGATTCAAGTGAAAGATAAAGTTAGTGTGGACAAAATGACTTTAGTTACTTTTCCGACTAGGTATTATTTAGATGATTCTTTATTTACTAATAAAACTATTTTATTTAAAAGATTAAGAAAAGAATTAGAAGAAGTTAATAAGTTACTTTCTAAATATAATTATGAAGTTCCTGTTTATGATGTTGAAAGTGGAATGTTACTCGATGAAGAAAATGCTTATAGATTACTTATAAAATATAAGAGTAAAAAATAATTGACAAATTCTAAATAAAATACTATAATCTTCTCATAAGCGTTGAAGAGAAGAGTAACTATTTATTTTTCTTTATAGAGAGTTAGTGATTGGTGGAAACTAATAATAGATAAATAGTGAAAAAAGAAAACGTGACAAATCTTGGAGCTTAATCGTATTTCTGCGTTAAAGAATTAAAGGTAGAGTTAAAAATCTATGAAGTAAGATGGCACAGCGTAATTATTTACGCGCTTACGGATAGATTTTTTTTATTTATAGGAAGGTGATTTATATGGCTAATAAATATAGAGATGTACACTGTGCCGAAGTAACAAGTGAATATGTTGGAAAGGAATTAAGATTAGCAGGTTGGGTACAAGATGTTAGAAATTTAGGCAGTTTAGTTTTTATTACTTTAAGAGATGAAACTGGATTAGTTCAATTAATAACTGATGATGTTAAATATTCTAAATTAAATCGTGAGAGTACTATTACTATGACAGGTCTTGTCAAGAAAAGAACTGATGATATGATTAATAAGAATATGAAAACTGGTGAAATCGAAGTTGAAATTAAAACATTAGAAGTATTAGGCGATGTTTATAAAACATTACCATTTGAAATTAAATCTTCTAAGACTAGTAGTGAAGAAACTAGACTTAAATATAGATATTTAGACTTAAGAAATAAAGAAGTTCATGATGGTATTGTATTTAGAACAAATGTACTAGATTTTATTAGAACTACTATGAAAGATATGAAATTTACTGAAATACAAACTCCTATTTTAACAGCTAGTAGTCCAGAGGGAGCACGTGATTTTATTATTCCTAGTAGGAAATTTAAAGGTAAGTTTTATGCATTACCTCAAGCACCACAAATATTTAAACAATTATTAATGTGTAGTGGATTTGATAGATATTTTCAAATAGCTCCTTGTTTTAGAGATGAAGATCCTAGAAGTGATAGACTTTATGGTGATTTTTATCAATTAGATTTTGAAATGAGTTTTGCTACTCAAGAAGATGTATTTGAAGTAGGACAAAGAGTATTCTATGATGTATTTAAGAAATTTGGAAATAAAGAAGTTTCTCCAGTACCATTTAGAAGAATTTCATTTAAAGAAGCAATGGAAAAGTATGGTAGTGATAAACCAGATTTAAGAATACCATTTGTTATTGAAAATATTACATCTTTATTAGAAAAAAATGAAAGTGTTGTATTTAAAGATAAAGAAGTTAAAGCTATGAAAGTAGAAAGTTCTGATAAATCTAATTCTTGGTATAAAAAATTAGAAGAAGAATATAAAGGACTTGGAGTTTCTTCACTTGGATTTATTAAAGTAAATGAGAATGAAGAAATAGCTGGTTCAATGTATAAACTATTTAGTGAAGAAGAAATAAATAGTTTAAAAGAAAAATTTGAATTAAAAGCTGGTAATGTTTTATTTATTGTATGTGGTCAAAAGAGTGAAAAATTTAATAAATTATGTGGTAATTTAAGACTTAGAATAGCTAATGAATTAAATTTAGTTGATAAGAGTAGATATGAATTTTGTATTATTTGTGATTTTCCTTTTTATGAATGGAATGAAGAAGATAATAAATGGGATTTCACACATAATCCATTTAGTATGCCAAATGGTGGAATGGATTCTTTATTAAATATGAATCCTGGAGAAATTGTTGCATGTCAATATGACTTTGTATGTAATGGTTTAGAAATGGCTAGTGGAGGAGAGAGAAACTATAATCCTACTATATTAAAGAAAGCTTTTGAAATAGCTGGATATGATGAAAAAGTAGTTGAGAGTAAGTTTCCATCTTTATATCAAGCATTTCAATTTGGAGCTCCACCTCATGCTGGAATGGCTCCTGGTATTGATAGAATGCTTATGTTATTAAAAGATGAAGATAATATTCGTGAAATGGTTGCTTTCCCAATGGCTGCTAATGGTAGTGATGCATTAATGGGTTGTCCTAACGAAGTATTTGAGCAACAATTAAGAGAGACACATATTAAAATTAGAGATTAATATTAAGTTAGGGGGAAAGAATTTTTATGGATACAATTGATTTTAGTAGAATTAATGATAATGATAGTTTGTATATTTGTGATAAAAAGAAATTAGATAATTTTGATAAAAATAATTCTAAGAAACTCATAGTTAGTTCTATTAATGAGTTATTGCATTTATTAGATCAGCAAATAAAAACTATATCGTTTGATATTGGAATGGATAAATTCTTACTTAAAAAAGGAGGATTTAAATCGGGGGAATATTTTAAAATAATAGAGGAATATAAAAATCTTTATAAAAATAACCAAGTCAATGAAAAAGATATCTTAATTGATGCATATGATTATTTGATTTTGCGTTTAAAAACTTGTGTTTTATTAAAAATAGATGAAGAACTTAATATAAAATTAGCAAATGCAAATCTTGTTACTGATAATAATGATGATAATATTTTATCAATAATAGTAAAAATATATGAAAAAGTAAAAAAAGAAAATCCAAATGTAAATTTTATATATTTAGATAAATTTATTAATTATGTTAATAATCATGAACTTGGGTTTTCATTAAAAATGTAAAAGAGGGGACTTTGAATGAAAAAAATAGAAACTAGTGATGTAACTCCATTTGATAATTTATATATCACTGATTTAAGCAGAAATAGTGATGTTGAAAGTGTAAGTATTCCTAAATATGTTGGTATAAGTGAAATAGTTTCATTTGATGGAAATATTTTAGAAGAAATTAATAAAAAAATTAAATTTTATATTAAAATTAATCATTTATGTAGTCAAATAGATTTCTTTTATGACAAGTATGAAGGAACTAAAAAGTGTGATTATGAAGATATTAGAAGTAAAATAAAAGCAAATAAATATATGGAATATTTACTTTCTAATTCAGTAATAATTAAACTTGATTCTATTCAACATCAAGTGGTTGGTACATTTGGCGATAGTGCTTTAGATGTTATATGTGATATGTATGATGCATATGGTCAAGATGAATATTATGAATTTTTGGATGACTTTATGAATTATATTAGAAATAAAAATATTAAAAAAATGTCAAGAAAATAAAGGAGAATAAAAAATGGAAAGACAGTTAAGTGAGCAAGAACAAGTAAGAAGAGATAAGTTAAGAGAAATAAGTAATTATTGTAATCCTTATCCAGATAAGTTTGATAGGACTCATACTTTAAAAGAAGCAAGAAACTTAGAAGATGGCACAATTGATGTAAATATAGCAGGAAGAATTGTGTTTATGAGAAAGATGGGAAAATTAAGTTTTGTTAGAATTCGTGATTTAGAAGCTGACATGCAGTTAGAAGTTAAAATTGACACTGTAGGTGAGGAAAGATATGATTTCTTTAAGAAACTATTTGATACTGGTGATTTCATTGGTGCTAGAGGAGAAATATTTACTACTCAAACTGGTGAAAAGACTTTAAGAGTTCATAGTTTTGAATTTTTAGGAAAAGCTTTAAAACCACTTCCGGAGAAATTTCATGGTTTAACAGATGTTGAACTTAAATATAGAAATAGACCAACTGATTTAATTATTAATGAAGAGAGTAGACGTGTATTTTTAGGAAGAAGTAAATTATATGCTTTCATTCACAAATATTTAGGTGAAAATGGTTTTTTAGAAGTTGAAACTCCAATATTACAAAATGCTGTTAGTGGTGCTAGTGCAAAACCTTTCTTTACTCATCACAATGCTCTTGATATGGATTGTAATTTGAGAATTGCACCAGAAACATATTTAAAACAATGTATTGCTGGTGGATTTGATAGAGTTTATGAACTTGCAAAGTGTTTTAGAAATGAAGGCATGGATACAGAACATTTACAAGAATTTACTCAGGTTGAATGGTATGTTGCTTACTGGAATTTTGAGGATACAATTGTATTTTATAAGAATTTTATTAAGAATTTACTTGCTGAAATAGTTGGTACTACTACTATCGAATATCAAGGTAAAATACTAGACTTTGGAAAAGAAAAGTGGCCTAGAGTTGATTATGCTACTACTATGGAAGAAATTCTTGGATGTGATTTTTTAAGTATTGAAGAGCCAGAAGAATTAAAGAAAGTTATAGTTGACAAAGGTCTATTTAGTTATGAAGAATTAAATGATTATAAGTCTTTAAGTCAAATAATTGATTTTGTTTATAAGAAAAAGATTAGAGCTGATATTTATGAGCCTACTATTATTTATAATTATCCGGCTGTATTAATTCCACTTGCTCGTAGAAATGATGAAGATAGTAGAAGAGTAGATATGTTCCAAGTAGTTGCTGTTGGTACGGAGTTATGTAAGGCATTCTCTGAGCTTGTTAATCCAATTACTCAAAGGGAAGCTTTTGAAGAACAATTAAAAGCTAAAGCTCAAGGTGATGATGAAACTATGGATATGGATGAAGGATTCTTAGGTGCTATGGAAACTGGAATGCCTCCTATTTCTGGCTTAGGATTTGGAATTGATAGACTAATGATGATTATGTTTAATCAACCTTCTATTAGAGATGTAGTTTTATTCCCACAAATGAAGACTATTGATTCTAATAAAAATGAAGTTAAAGTTATAAAAAATCAAAAAAAATTAGATTTTTCAAATATTAAAATTGAACCATTATTTGAAGATATGGTAGATTTTGAAACATTTAGTAAGTCTGATTATAGAGTAGTTAGAATTATTAAATGTGAAGAAGTTGCTAAAAGCAAAAAACTATTAAAGTTTACTTTAGACGATGGATCTGGAAATGAAAGAATTATTTTAAGTGGTATACATGAATATTATAATCCTGAAGAGTTAGTTGGGTTAAATGCTGTTGCTATATTAAATTTACCTCCGAAAAAAATGATGGGTATAGATTCATGTGGTATGTTAATTTCTGCTGTATGTATGGATGGCGAAAAGGAAAACCTTCATCTTCTTATAGTAGATGAAGATATACCTGCAGGAGCAAAATTATATTAAGATTTATTAAGTGATATGAACCTCGTTTCTTATGTCCAAGAACCGAGGTTTTTATATGCGAAAATTAAGTTATGAAGATAAAAGATAGGAAGTCTATTAAATAAATACAAAGTAAGTAAAAATGTAATCAACTATCTAACTGCGTTAGATAAACATGAAATAGATATTTTAAGAACAAAGAAATTATAGATAAAATAAAAGAAATATTTATTAATAATAAAGAAAGATATGATTATCGCAGAATTATATTATAATTAAAAAATAAAGATTATAATGTTAATCATAAGGAAGTTTATAAAATAATGGTATCAAACAAAGTATGTCTAGTAAAGAAAATAGTATGAATGATGGATATACTTAAAACAGAAATATTTTATGATCAGGAAGATAATTAAAATACATTAAATGACTTAATAAAAGTAATTGATGAATTATAATTATGATAGAATTAAAGTAAAATTAAAAGGACTGTAACCTATAAATTACAGGTTACAATCCTCTAATTAGAAACTATTTATAAACTGTCCAAATTTTGGGGTTTAGTTCAAAGTAATTAATCTTTTTTGTTTATTGATTTGCAGTTTTTATTTCATTAAGTAAATTTATTAATTTATTTTTAATATCACTTTCTTCTAAATTATTTACTTTCTTTAAATATTCATTATATTTTGATTCTGAATAATTATTTTTTAAATTTTGAATACTTTGTTTTAAATCTATTATTTCTTTGGTTTTTTCTAGTTCTTCAGTTAAAACATTTTTTTCAGCTTCATCTTCTACATTTTTTATTGCTTCTTTAGCTTTATTGTAATCACTTACATCATAGCTTGTTTTAACTTCTTTAACTGCGTCACTTGCATTACTTATATACGCATCATTTATTCCATCAGGAGTAGCATTTTCAATACAACTTATATAATCGTTTTCGTCTGTGCTTGCTAGTGTAACTATTATTTTTGTTATAGTTGGAATAAAGAAAATAATTATTGCTGCAATAACTTTTGATACCATTGCTTTGTTTGCTTTAGCTAATGCCTCTTTATCAGATTCAGTTATTGCTTTTAAATAACTAATTGAAGCGGTAACTAGAAATATAATGGGAACAATTATAAATATAATATTTATTATCAAAGCAATAAT
>CAVIDW010000022.1:0-19329 GCA_963641945.1 bacterium
TCTTACAAACTAAAAAGACAAATTTCTTTGTCTCCTCATTAATTTAATACGCAATAATTCTTTAAAACACTTTATTTTTCATCTATTTTTTAATTTTTCTATTACATTGTGTAAATTATCTGCTTCTATAATTTCTATATCATAATTGTGTTCTTTCTTTAATTTTACTGCTTCATCATAGTTTTCACTAGGTACAATAAATACTTTAGCTTTATTTTTTACAGCTCCTTTTAATTTATATTTAACCCCATCTATACTTCCTACACTACCATCTTCATATATAACTCCAGTACCAGCTATTATATCTCCTTTTGTTAAATCAAATTCAGTAATTTTATTATATATATCAAGTGCACACATAAGTCCTCTAGATGAACCACTTTCATTATCTTTAAATATATACTTTACACTTGGGTTTGTTACTACATCTTTTAATTCAGCTAAATACATACCAACTATTACTCTATCATTTTCTTTTTTTAAGATTGCATATGCATCTGTTTCTTTATTATCTCTTAAAACTTTAAAATTTATTTTATCATTTTCTTTATATTTAGACATTTCATTTGATAATTCTTCATAGTTATTTATTTTTATACCATTTATTTCTTTAATGATATCTCCAGTTTTAATATCTGTATTAGAGTTATCATAAACAAATGTAACTGTAACATTAACATTTTTAATTTCATAATCTATATTTGCTTCATTAAAAGCAGCAATAATAGCGTCATAACTAGTTTGTCTTAAATATATTTGATTTCTTTCTACTACTTCGCTTGTACTTTCATTTTCAATTTGAGAATCTTTTACACTAACTAAATCCCATGAGGGAAGAATATATGAAAGTAATATATTATAAATATTACCTGCTCTAGAAGTAACATATGTTAAATTAAAACTTCCTTTACTATCATAAGAATCACTTACTTCTATTCTATCAGTTAAATCTTCTAATCCACCTGGACTATAAACATAATAGTCAAAATTTATAAACAATAAAGCTAATAATACTACATAAATAATATAAAATTTATAATTTATTTTTAATTCTTCTTTAAAATAATTTAATATCTTTTTTATCATATTTTACCTTTCGTATTAATATTATATCATAAAGAAGAAATTTATATGAAAAAACTAAAATATTTATTTTTAAACTTTATTTTGATTGTTTTTATTTTTAATATTAATATAGTTATAGATTCTACCAAGTATTCTTCTATATTATTTTTTAATGAGATATTTATTACTATTGTACCTTTTATAATTTTATCTGATATATTAATTTATTTTGATTATCATATATTTTTAAAAAATACTATTGGTAAATTTTTATCTAAGTTATTTAATATTGATCCTAGTACTAGTATTATATTTATACTAAGTATTTTAACTTGTTCACCTAATAATGCTATATTTACTAAAGATATGTTAGATAATGATGAAATAGATATTAATACAGCTAATAAAATAATGTGTTTTACTTATTTTCAATCTATTCCTTTTGTTATAGGTACTATTGGTGTTGGACTGTTTAAGAGTTTTAAAATTGGATTGTTTTTATATTTTATAATGTTAATTAATAATATAATGATTGGTTTATTTTTAAGACGTGAAAAGTCTAATTACGTTTTAAAAAATAATGTTAAAAATAAAAGTAGTTTTTTTGAAGTTCTTAAAAATTCTATAATGAAATCTATTAATACTTCTTTAATTATTCTTGGTAATTTAATTATATTTACTGTAATAACTAATTTGATAAAACATTATATAAATATAAATCCTATAGTTTTGAGTATTTTAAGTGGAATACTTGAGTTAACTAATGGCGTTGTATCTGTTAGTTCACTAGATATAACATTGTATTTAAGAATAGTTTTAACAAGCTTTTTAATTAACTTTACTGGTCTTTCTATTATATTTCAAAGTATGAGTATATTAGGTAAATATAAATTAAATATAAAAAGAATACTAATTATTAAACTAGCATTCTCTATTATAAGTACTTTTTTACCATTAATTTATTTTAATACATTTTGATATGATATAAATCTATTTAACAGTAAATACTAAGGTAGAAGGTTTATTAGAAGTAGCATTAAATTTTGTAGCCTCTTCATTATTTCTGGCATAACCAGTTGTAGCTTGTGATAAAAAAACATTCCATCCATACTAGTTACACTTGATGTATCAATTCACTATTATAACTTTCAAATCCCAAAACATAAAAATTATTGATACTATAAGTTTATCATTAATTGTTGTACATAAATCAATTGTCGCTGGGCAGTACTTGTTTTATTAGTAAACTTGTACCCCACCCATCAGTTGTAAAATTAGACTATGTTAATCATAAAGTAAAATACGTGCCTTCTTGCATATATCTATAAGTTGATTGACTATTTATATGCTCAGTGTCTTGTATGATTTTTCCATCGAATGTACAATAATAGACTTGAGGACAAAATATAAACATTTATAATTATTAAAGTTATCATCTTCTAAATCACTAATTGTCAATTTTTTAACAATTTAAATTTAATTTTGTATTATATTTATTTTGCAGTAAAATATCCAGGAGTACCTGATTTGTCTATTCTTGCATAAGTTTTATCAATATATGAACTGTTATATGTTGTACCATTTCCTCCAATTAAATTAGAAGTCCCAGAAAACATATATTTACCATTTGTAACTGCACTTGTCACAAATTTATCACTTGCATATATGGTTTTCACTTTTGAATTTTGAAACATATAACTCATATCTGTTACTTTACTTGTATCAAAATTGCTTAAATTCAATGTTGTGGCTGCACTACCATAAAACATTGATCGCATAGTTGTAACTTTACTTGTATCAAAATTGCTTAAATTCAATGTTGTGGCTGCACTACCATAAAACATTGATCGCATAGTTGTAACTTTACTTGTATCAAAATTGCTTAAATTCAATGTTGTGGCTGCACTACCATAAAACATTGCACGCATATTTGTAACTTTACTTGTATCAAAATTGCTTACGTCTATTTTTGTCGCTTTAGAATTTGCAAACATGAAACGCATAGACACAATTGGTTTTCCATTAATTGTAGTACATAAATCAGTTTTTACATCATCAGTACTTGTTTTATCAGTAAGTTGTACTCCCCATCCATCATTACTTATATTTTCCCAAGCCAAACCAGAACTAGTATAGGCCCCTTGTTGCATATACCTATATGTATATTGTCCATTTACATACTTTGTACCTTGTACTAAATCACCATCAAATTTACAATTTAATCCAACGACATCATCATCATTATTATTATCATCATTTGGTGTTTCATTATTATCCCAACATGCTGTTAATTTTGTGTCTTTATCAAAATATGTACTTGATACTTTTATATTTCCTGATGCATCTATTATTTGATTAGTTCTACTTGATGCACTCTTACTGCATTCATTTTTATCTTCATAATATCCAGAAAAAGTCTTTCCATTCGTTAAAGGAATGGTGATTTTATCTACTTGAATATCATTTCTATCATAGTAACCACTACCAGACTTTAATATTAAATATTTGTTTCCTGGTGAAGTTACATTTTTACCTGAATCTAATAATATTGTATATTCTATTCCTGGTATTTCTATAGATGCATAATAATATACTCCACTTCTTTTAAATACGCCTATCATGTAGTGATAAGATTCAGCACAGTTATTATTAAATTTTCCTAATGTTGTATCAATTGATTCTTCATATGCTTGATATAATAGTTGGCCTGTAGTTGAATCGTATTTAGGATTACCATTACTATCTCTTTGAATATCTGTTACTTTACAAGTAGGAAGAGTTTTCATGTATTCAATAGTTCCATTATCATATTTATTTATTGCATCATAAACTGCATCTACTTTTTTTGTATTATTTGTTTCTGTTATAACTCTTGTTAATTCTTGATCATTTAATGCTTTAAAAACGTCATAAACAGTATATATTTTTACTAGGTCTGTGGTTTCAAATAATCTTGAACATTCGTTTATTGTATTTCCAGTTTCATCTTTTGTTGTGCCTAATAATTTACCCATATATGTTTTATCACAAGTATTTTTATCTGCTACAAATGGATATTGCTTATCATTTTCTAAGTTTTTTATTTCATTTTCATCATCAGTAGCTTCAACTTTATAATACTCTTTTTCTGTAGCACCCATTTGACTTATTGAATATAAAAGATATATGTCTGAAGATTTATTATAATCTTCTTTTTCTTTTGTTCTTCTTGATATTAATGAGTATGTCAATAATAGCATTGTTAGTGCTAGCATAACTACTACTAAAACAACAACACTCTCTAAAAATACAAATCCTTCTTTTTTCATTATTTACCCTCACTAATTATGTATGGATTGCTTGGATTTCCATCACCTTTATTTATAGATATACTTGATTTTAATGTAACTACAGGAATTGCATAAACATTTGTAGTAGTTGGGGTTGCTGTTGATATTGTTGCTGAAGAATTAATATAGAACATTTCAGTAACGCTTGCTCTATTCATAGCCCAATAATTAAATCCTGTTTGTAAATAACATTTAACTCCTTGGCAAGCATAATAAACTTCAGGAACTGTTATTAATCCTACTGGATAATTTAATTTCATATTTCCTTTTTCTTCATCAACTGATCCATTTGAATAATATGGACTCCAGTTATATCTATCTGTATTTTCTGTTCCAGGGCAATTAAAACTAGTTTTTAACATTGTTGTGCTATTACAATAAATTGCATCTGTTACTTTTTCATTACCTACTCCAAATGTTTCTAAATACCAATTATCTAATGAAGTTTTTGCTTTTGAATTTTTATAAACAGTTGTTTCACCATAAATAGTACTTAGATTTCCTTTGTATTTAGTCGGACAAGTTCCATTATTTGATGTAGAAGAATAAATTAACTTTATATCTCCATTTTCAGTTGTTCTTAAAACTCTATAACAATTATCTTGATATATTACATAATTATTATAAACATCTCCTCTAAAAAGATATATTCTATTTGACATTGCATCATCATTTTCATCAACACTATCTATATAATAAAGTCCTCTAGTATCTCCATAATTTTTAGTAACTTTATCATCTAATAAAGTACATGGAGGAACATTAATATCTTCTTGTTTAACTGTTACATCCCACTTTGTATCATTTAAAGTATAATTATATAACACATTAGTAAGTGTTGAGTCATCAGTATGTGCTACAAATGCTCCATTATCTAATTCATCTATTGATGTACTAGTTAAACTAGATACGCATATTCTAAATTGTTTTACAGAAGACCCTGTTGTTTCTGAATCTTGTTGTGAAGTGTTGTCTTCAATTATTTCACTTAATAATTTAGTTTTTGATAATTCTGAAATATTTATATCATCTTTTATTTTATCATCTATTGCTTCTAAATATTTATTTTTAAAGCTATAACTATTCAAAACAGAAAGCATTAGAAATAAGAATAAGATTAAAAATGTATATACTAGTGTCATTGATATAAAACCTTTTTTATTATTCATTTTAAACTCCTTATTATATAGTTTATTATATAACAAATAAAAATAAAAATCTACTTTAGATTTTTACTTTACTTACATGTACAATCAGAAATACATGGTTTGTCAGTTATTTCTTTAAAAGATTCCTTTTTTATATCGTCAACTGATAGTCCTTTTCCACTATAATGATAATGGAAAACTGTGTCAAAGCAATCTAATTCAATTATCTTACCATTTTTTTCTACTTTAACATAATATTCAAGATTAGAACTTCCTTTTATTTCTAATTCTTTAGCTCCATTAGTTTTCATACATTCTATTGAACTATATTCTAATGGTCCTTTTGCTCCTGCTAGTATATCCTTTTGATAATTTACATTTGCAGTTGTTACAATACTTCTACAGCTAGTTACTAAGTTTGATGAAACTATTTGACTGTCTTTTTTAATAACTAAGAAGTATATTGCTACTATTGAAGCTATTGCAAATAAAATAAATAGCCATAATACTCCATACTTTCTCATACTTACATCCTTAATCTTCTTTTACTATTATTAATCCTTTTTCAACTTCTTCAAGTGCTCTTCCTATTTCTTTTTTAGAAACGTATTCACTTTCGGGCATTTGAAAATGTTTGTATTCTTTCATAACTTTTGCTCTATCAGCAGCTATATGAACTAGCTTATATTTAGAGTCTACTATGTTCAATAATTTGTCTATTGAAGGATATATCACTTTTACCATCTCCCTATATTATTAGTATAAGTTATAATTAATTAGTTTACAAATAAATTAGTAAACTTTTGACAAAGACTTGTCAATATCTTTTATTCACTGTCTTCTATAAATGTTTTGCTTTTATGTGGTTCATCAAATAATAAACCTGGATAGCCTTGTTGTCTTAGTACTTCGTAAGTCATTATTGCTACTGTATTTGATACATTTAATGCCCTTACTCCATCTGTCATAGGCATTCTCATACATCTATCTAAATGAGGTTTTAATATATGTGGTGGAATTCCTGTGCTTTCTTTTCCAAAAACAAAATAATAATTTTTATTTGGATCACTATAGTCAAAATCACTATGTGGTTTGTGACCATATCTGGTTAAGAAATAAAATTCTCCATCATTCTTTTGAAAGAAATCATCTATATTTTCATATACAATATATTCACATTTATCAATATAATTTACTCCACATCTTTTAATATATTTATCTTCTAAACTAAAACCTAATGGTTTAATTAAATGTAGTTTGCTTCCAGTAGCTACACATGTTCTCATAATATTTCCAGTATTAGCTGGTATTTCAGGTTCAAATAAAACTATATTTATCATTCTTAATCACCGATGAATATTTTAGCACAATCGTAATGTAAATGAAACAACTTTATGTTATAATTTCATTGGTGAATAGTATGTTAACAATTTATAAACCGGAACTTAAAGATTATTGGTATGAAAAGAATATTAATGAAGATGCTAATTCTATGAGTTATAATGCTGGATATGACGTATCTTATTATGGTTATCATTATGATACTGGTCAGATAGATTTTCCTGAAAGTAGATGGGAAGAAGTATATAATAAGAGAAAAAATGATAATAAAAGATTTTTTGCTTATTTAAAAGATATAGATTCTAATGAATTTGTTGGATATGTCAATTATCAATATGATAGTGATGAAGACAGATATGATTGTGGAATTGTGATTGAACATAATAAACGTGGACATGGTTATGTTAAAGAAGGATTAAAATTACTTTGTGAAGAAGCCAAAAAGAATGGTATAAAAGAATTATATGATAATTTTGAAAAAGATAGAGATGGTACTCAAATATTCTTCGATTTAGGTTTTGAAGTTGCTACAGAAACTAAATGGAAAAAGTTTAATAATGATGTTGATGGAATTATTGTAAGAAAAATATTATAAAAAAAATTATTGTTTTTTGACAATAATTTTTATTTGGTTTATTTTTTAATTGTGAGAATATTTAGTCTTTTAACTCAAAAATATATATGTTTCCTCTATCCATAGTTGGTGTATTTAATTTTACTTTCTTGTCTTTTTCTATTTTAAAGACTGTTTCTTTCGAATGCAAATCAATTGATTCATCATCACTTGCACTCATTGACTCACTAGTTTTAATCATAATATAATCTTCACCTAATTCCATAACAATAAATGAAAAAAACTCTATTACTGCTCTTGATACTGGAACAATTTCATTATTATACTCTACACTGCCACTCGTATGAGCAATTACTATTTTTAATATTGTTTCCCAACGAAACATTTTTTCTATGTCATTAAACTCTTCAACCTCAATTTTAGGCTTGTAATCTCTACTCCAACCACTCAACGAACTTTTTTTCAACTATTAATTTCATATAAATCCTCCTCTATAATAGTTTTTTATTTAATCATTTAAAACATTATTTACTTCATCTTTTACATTAATCCATACTTGTTTTAGACTATCAAAAGTAAGAGTATCATAAACTTTATTTGGTTCTGTCCATACTAATTCATGAACTTCTAGCGAATCATTATCACTATGTCCATTATCAATTGCTAAATAATAATATACATCTGATTCTTCATTATTTGAATTAACGTAATGTTCTATGTAAATTGGATTTTCTTTTATAATGATTGCTACTCTTTTTGTTTCTTCTGCAGTTTCTCTAATAGCACATTCTATTAATGTTTCATTTTTTTCTAAATGTCCTTTAGGAAAAGTGTAATCATTATATTCTTTTCTATAAATTAAACCTACTTTTTTAAGTTCTTTATTTATTAAAATGCAACCTGCTTTTTGAATCATTTTTTCTCCTTATAGATTATTTAAATATTTCATATAATCAATATTCATTAATTCATTAGTTTTATCTTTTATAGTAGGAAGAATTTCATCTTTGATTTTATAAACTAATTCAAATTCCTCATCTGCTACATCACCACTATTACGAGCATTTATTAATTCATCTTCATCTAATATTTTTATTCTTCCATCCATATATGTTATATCTAAATACAAGTCATCATAAAATGGTACATGTGTTTTTTCATCTAATCCATTATTTTTACATATATCAAAATAATATTCTAATTCTTTTTTATCTTTATCTAAAAATAATCTCATAGCATAATTTTTATTTTTTGGAACAACTTCAAAAATATAAAATCCATTGTCCATAACACATATATCATCTTCTATAATAAATTTTTTTCTTACAGAAATTAACTTTTTAACTGATATATAATAATCTTCTTCATCTAAAAATAATTTAATTTGATATTTTTCAATGTCTCTTAAATATGTATTTGTTATATATTTTCTTTTCATACTATCTCCTTAATTTTAGTTCTATTCCGACTACTCCATACTTATCTTGTTCTTCTTTTGAATAATATAATTGCATATCTTCTGGATTTGCTTCTTCATTTTCTTTGTATCCTAGTGATACTTTATCAAAGTGTTCATATAATTCTTTGAATGATCTATAAATATGCAATTTAATAACAATTGTCATGAGTTTTTCGTTTGTTACTCTATTAGTAAATTCAATATTATCACCTTCATGAATCTCTCTTCTTTTTTTATCATAAAGTCTTAATTCAATCGTTTTTGTACCATTTTTTATTAAATTAAATGGTTCATCATGTAATCGCATTTCATGTGTCATTTTAGTCCTCCTTATAATTCCATAAACCTAATTTCCCTTTAATTGGAATAGGATTCTCATATTTAACTATATTTTCTAATTTCCATGCATATAGATTTTCATGATTATTTTTGTATACTTTGTTATTTATATCTAAAAGTTTTTGATTAAATTCTTTTGTGACTAATATACAATCTGTTATAGTTGCTTCTCCAATTATATTGCCACACTGATAATTTAAATTATAATCTTCAAAGTATTTTAATTCATTTTTTTCTAAACTTAATCCTGCATGAATTAAAATTTTCCCTCTATAATTGGTCTTCCATGATCTAAATTCATATGTTTTATAATTACTTATTATCAAAGAAGCCCATGGTTCTTTAATAGTCAAAGCTTTCATATAAACTCCTTGTGAGTATTATATCACGATGATATATATTTTTCTATTTCTTTTATGAAAACAGATTTATTATTAGAATTAACTAATAAAAATACTTTCTTTTTACATCTAGTTAATGCTACATAAAAAATTCTTCTTTCTTCACTATATGGAAAATCATCACTATTATCAAGTAATAAATTTATTAAAGATAAATCTGTTATTTTACTTGGAAAACTCATTCCAGAATTTTTATTATTTAATATTATTACGTAATCTGATTGTAATCCTTTTGAAGAATGTATTGTTAGAAATTTTATATTTAAATCTATTCTTTTTGAATAAACAATATCTAAACATTTATCTTTATAGTTATATTCTTGATAAAAGTTCTTATTGTTTTTTAGTATTTCCAAATCACTTTTATATCTACCAAGTAAATAAATAGTACTATAATTTTCTAATTTTAATAATTCTTTTTCAAGTTCACTTAAACATTCTTTATAATTATTCTTTTCTATTATTTTTATTGCATTTTTATAATTTAATTTAGAATTAACATTCTTTTTAATTTGATTTGGATTTTTCATAATAAATTTACTACTTATATCTGCGATAAAGGACGAAAATCTATAAGTATTTTCTATTCTTGTTATATATGACGAACCAACATACTTTTCATAATTAGTTATTAAACTAATATCACTTCCAGAAAACCTATAAATACTTTGCCAATCGTCACCTACACAAAATAATTTATAAAACTTTTGATTTCTAAGTGACATAAGTAAATTAAATCTTCCATGAGAAATGTCTTGATATTCATCAACAATAACATACTTATAATTATGAATAAACAGGTTTTCTTTAATACAATTAGTAGATAAATTAATCATATCATTAAAATCTATAAGATTATTTATTTTTAAATATTCATTATATCTTAAGTAGATTGGTTCTAATAAACTAAGTAATACTTTATCATTATGATTCAGTTTTAATTTTTTGACGTTTTTAATATTTTGATTATTATTTTTTATAAGATTAATTAGTGTTTCAAATATAGATGACATTTCTATATAGAAACCATTATTCTTTAATATTTTTAATAATTCTTTATTTGATACTGGATTTATTTTTACTTTATAACTTAATAATTCATTTATTAATGATTGAATATTTAAATATTTAGTATTAATTATTATATTATTTTTTGATTTAATATTGTTTTTATAGCTTATATAAACATTATAGTCAGTTAAATAAAAAGAATTATTATAGACATATTTTATATTATTAACATATAGGAAATTAGCTATTGAAACTTCTATTTTATATCTAACGCATTCATCTTTTAAAGTTATTAAATCATTATTTTTGATACTTATATAAAAGTTAACCAGATTGCTTATATAATTACTATCTTTAATTAATTCATATAGTGTATTTGTAATAAAAGAACTTATATTTTCTGTATAGATATTTGGTATGTTTAAACTGCTTTTTTTAATAATTTCTAAACCTAATTTATGAAAAGTATAAACATCAATCTCAGTATTTATTTCTTTTTCAATTCTTTCTTTCATTTCTTTAGAGGATGAAGAAGTAAATGATAATATTAATATTTCATTTGGTAGAACTTTATTTGTTTTTATTAAATATTTTACCTTTCCAATAATCGTTGTTGTTTTTCCTGAACCTGCGCTAGCCACTACCAATTGATTACTATTATTATTAATTATTGAATCTATTTGATTAAAATCTAAATAATTATTTTCTATTTTTCCATATATTTTATTAAAGCATTTTGCGTTATGTTTTTTAATACTTATATCTATATCTAAATATTTTTTATAAAGACTATTATATTCTTTTAAATATTTTAAGTATTTTATACCAAAAATTAACTTTAATTTATTTGGAAATTTTAATTCTTCTTTATTATAATTTTCTATGATATTGGTAGTGTTAAAAAAAGTATTATATTTGTTATTCCATATATTTAATTCATTTAAAGATTTGTCAATTTTATTTTTCACATATACTCCTTAGTCATAAATTATAACAAACTAAATAAAAAAAGCAAACATTAAATTTGCTTTCTAACTTTTAATATTCTAAATGCATTTAATATAGCTATTACTGATACTCCAACATCCGCGAATACTGCTGACCACATTGTAGCTATTCCTAAAGCTGATAATAGTAAAACTGATATTTTTACAGTTATAGCAAATATTATATTTTGTTTTACTATTCTCATAGTTTTTCTTGAAATGTTTATAGATTCAGCTATTTTTGATGGTTCATCTGTCATTATAACTACATCACTTGCTTCAATAGCAGCATCACTTCCAAGGCCACCCATTGATACTCCAATGTCAGATAAAGCAAGTACAGGAGCATCATTAATTCCATCTCCTACAAATAGAAGTTTACCTGATTCAGTTTTTTCTTTCATTAATTCTTCTACTATTTTGACTTTATCTTGAGGTAATAGTTCTGAATGATATTCATCTAAATTTAATTCATTTGAAACTTCTTTACTAATAGAATCTTTGTCTCCAGTTAACATTACTATTTTCTTAACATTATTTTCTCTAAAAAGTTTTATTGCTTTATATGAGTCTTCTTTTATTTTATCAGAAATAGTTATAGTTCCTTTAAATTCATTATCTATTGCTACATATATTATTGTTCCTAATTCTTTTACTACTTCATGTTTTATTTTATATTGCTTTAATATCTTTTCATTTCCAACTAAAACATCTTTGTTTTCTACTTTAGCATATACTCCTTTACCAGGAATTTCTTTTGTTTCAGTTACTTTTTTTGCATCTATTTTTTTAGAATATTCATTTTTAATAGATATAGATATTGGGTGATTAGAAAAGTTTTCTGCATATGAAGCATATCTTAATAACTCTTCATCACTTAATCCAATAGTATTTATATTTTGAACTTTAAATTCTCCTTCAGTTAATGTTCCAGTTTTATCACAAACGATTATTTCTGTTTTTGATAAAGCTTCTAAATAATTGCTTCCTTTAACTAAAACTCCGATTCGTGAAGAAGCTCCGATTCCACCAAAAAAACTTAATGGAATAGATACCACTAATGCACATGGACATGAAACAACTAAAAATGATAATGCTCTATAAATCCATGTGTTAAATGAATCTTTTAATATTAATGGAGGTAGTATTGCTAAAAATAATGCAATTATAACTACTATTGGTGTATAGTATTTAGCAAATTTACTAATAAAATTTTCACTTAATGATTTTCTACTGCTTGCATTTTCTACTAAATCTAATATTTTACTAACTGTAGATTCTCCAAATTCTTTTGTTACTTTTACTTTTAGAATTCCTGAATTATTAATACATCCGCTTAATACTTCATCACCAACTTTTACATTTCTTGGTACTGCTTCTCCAGTTAAAGCTAATGTATTTAAAGAGGAAGATCCTTCCACTACTACTCCATCTAAAGGTACTTTTTCTCCTGGTTTAATTAATATTATTTCTTCTATATTAACATCACTTGGATCAACTTTTTCGTGTTTGTCATTTCTTATTACATTAGCATAGTCTGGTCTAATATCCATTAAATCTGATATTGATTTTCTTGATTTATCAACCGCATAGCTTTGAAATAATTCTCCGACTTGATAAAATAGCATTACTGAGACTGCTTCTGCTAAATTACCGATACATATAGCACCTATGGTCGCTACTGTCATTAAAAAGTTCTCATCAAATACTTTTCCTCTACTAATATTTCTGATTGCTTTTAAAACAATATCATAGCCAATTACAATATATGAAATGACAAATAATATTTCATTAAAATATTTAATATTAAGTTTAAGTGATAATGCAGTAAATAATAATACACTAGAGATAACTATTCTAGTTAGTTTTTTTTTCATTTTCTTTGTCATTATATTTCCTCGATATATACATTAGGTTCTTCTTTTTTAATGACTTTTTTTATTTGTTTTAATGCTTCTTCATAATTTGATTCTTCACATTTGAATGTAAATCTTTTAGTCATAAAATTAATACTTACATTACTAATTAAATCTATTTTACTTAAAGCACTTTCTAATTCATTTGCGCATGCAGCACAATCTAATTCTTCTATTTTAAATTTATAACTTTTCATATAAAATCTCCTTTTAACTTCTATGATTAATATGTCCTAAACCAATTTCAAATAATTTTACTATGTGATTATCATCTAAAGTATAATATACTTCTTTTCCACTTTTTCTGCATTTCACTATTCCACTTCTTCTTAGTGTTGCTAATTGATGAGAGACAGCAGATTTAGTCATACTTAATACATTTGCTATATCACAAACACACATTTCATTTTTATCTAATGCAAATAATATTCTACATCTTGTTGTGTCACCAATTAATTTAAATAAATCTGCTAAATGATTGAATGTATTTTCGCTTGGCATATTATTTTTAACATTATTTACCGACTCTTCATGTATAATATTACAATCACATATAAATTCGTTTTTTGACATATTTTCTCCTTATTCAGTTGAATATTTGTTCAACTATATTAATTATAGTTGAATACATACTCATTTGTCAATAATATATGATTAAATTATAAATTTATTTACAAAAATAGACTATTTTTTAAAATAGTCTATTTTAAATCTTCTTCCTCTATAAATTCGAAGTTATCTTTTATATTTAATAATTTTTCTTTTAGATAATCTGGTTTTATATTTTCATTTTTAATATCTTTTATATCTATCCATTTATAAATAATATTTTTACCTTCTTCTATTCCATCAAATTCGTCATTTTGAAGTAATTTTGAATCATCTTTTATGTCTAATAAATATCATATAATGTATTGATGTTGTTTTAAATTATCAAATTCAAAGAAGTATTCTACAAACCATAATGGTCTTATTACTTCTACATCACAACCTGTTTCTTCTTGAAGTTCTCTTTTAACTACATCTTTGCCTCTTTCAAGCGTTGCTATTGCTCCACCAGGTAATGCCCAATTTAGATCAGTTTTCTTTTTTGAAATAATATTTTGTTGTTCTTTTTTAGAACTCCTACTGCTCTTGAGCCAAACTTAACGTCACCAATCATCAGTCTAATATCATTTTCTTCCATACAATTCTCCTTACTTTTCTTTTATTTTATCAAAAAAATTCAAAATAAAAAAGCATTATTTGCTTTTATTCTTCAATACATGCGTTAAACAATGCAATTATGCTAATTAAATCATTATCACTTAATTTTTCAATAAATTTTATTTTTCTTGTTTCATAGTCTATGCTTTTAATATGTTCACATAAAACTGAGCCATGTACTTTTACAGTATCTTCTAAACGGTAATGTGTTGGAAATTCTTTTTCATTTGTTGTTATTGGGCAAACCATTGCCATTTTAGTATTTATATTAAAAACATTATTGCTTATTACAATAGCCGGCCTGAATCCTGATTGTTCATGTCCTTTTGTAGGATTTAAATCTAATAAGATAACGTCACCTTGCATTGGAATATATTTTTTTACCATATTTCTTTTCCTACACTTTCATCCCAAGAAAAATCTTTTGCTAAATTTTCTCCATTATATTTTTTAAATTTTTCTAATAATGAAATTTTATTTTTATCTGAAATACTTATAACTATTTTTTTATCAATTTGTTCAATGTCTAATACATCATTAACTTTAATGTTTAAAGATTTTATTATATTACTTGGTATTCTTATTCCATAAGAATTTCCCCACTTTTGAATTCTTATTTCCATATTTACCTCCATTCATTTATAGTATATACAATGTATAAACATTAGTCAATTCTTTATCAAATAAAAAAGTTATTTAAAAGAAAATGAACACAATTAATTCACTTCAAAAACAACTCTTTTATTATATCTTACATAAATTTATTACAACAATTTGATTCTGTTACATTACATACTTCATTTTCTTCTGTACATGTAAAACATGGACTATAAGTATGTTTGTAAACATGATGATTAATAATTCTTGTGTTAATTGGTACTACATGAGGAACCTCATGTACTATTTGTCTATGAATGCATCTTTCTTGTGGACACTCATATACTGGAGCACAACACATTGGCATACTTTGCATTACATATTCTTTGTTTTTAGAATCAGAAGATACTTTTAATTCTGCAGTTCCTTCAACTGTGTATCCTTGATACATACCCATACTATCTAGCATAATAAACAACTCCTTTTCATAGTTATTTTATGTTATTTAAATAATATTGCTTGGGTAAATAAAAGAACAAGATTTTATTCTTGCCCATTTTTTAAATATTCCATTAATCTTTCATAGATATTCATTTTTAATCCTGGTGTAACACTTGTAATATTTTGTGGAATTCCACTTATATTAATTTTACTAACATCATAGTTGCCACCAGTTGTTCCAACTCTAAATCCATATTTTTCCCAGGCTCTTTGACTTACTACTTTATCATCAAAAGCTTTAATTAATTCTTTTCCTTCTTCAGTTAAAGCTGCGATGCAGTGAGAATTCCATATTGTAGGAGTTGGATATAAAATAACAATGTCATCCTTTACTTTATTCCATCCATCTACATTAGAATTTGAAAAATCAATTATACTTTTTTCATAATCAACAATTATTGGAAGTGAACCAATTCCAGTCTTTAAGAATTTTGAGAATAAATCTGCTGGAGTATTATTCATATATCCTGATTTATCATAGAATTTTTTTAATTTTGGAAGAGATTCTTCAATATTAGTTTCATTAACATCTCCTCCTGCCATTATAGATAATAATAATCCATAATATGTAGCACCTGGACTTGATGATACTGGATCAACAGAACCAATATTTATTGAACCATAAATGTCTAATCCTAAATCACTCCATTTTTTGCCTTCTAAAATATAATTAATTAGTTTATTCATATCAGTAATATAATAAGTATTATCTTTTTTAGTAACAATATTTTCTTTCATTAATGCATTAACTACTGGTTTCCAACTATACATTACAATTGGTGTATTTAAAATTAAACCACCATCTAATACAGTATATCTTGTTGCTTCAGTTCCTTCAGCTGGAGTTTTATACTCATTATAATATCTTTCATCTGAGAAGAATATTACATCATACATAGTTCCATCTTCTCTTCTTACATCAACTTTAACAGTTTTACCATTGCTCCATACATCTTGAACAAATTTGAATCTGTAATCATCTTCAAATACTTTATTAATTTCTTCATCAGCAAGTAAATCTTCTTTACCTCCACCTACCGCTCCATATAGTTCAGTTACATTTTTTGAAATTCCATCTTTATTTTTTACTAGAACTGCTATTATTATAATTGCTAATAAAATAACAGAACCAATAATAATTGATATTAACTTCTCTTTTTTCATTTTTTCTTCACTTCCTTCTTTTCATCAAAATCCAAATCTAAAGACTTTTCAAAAATCTTCATTTCAAAGTTAAATGCTTTATCTTTAGATTTTATTATTTCTCCTAAAAGTTTTTCAAATTCTTCTGTAACTTCTTTTATATAAACTGACATTTTTAATATTAATTGATTTTCAACAAATGTTTTTTCTTTTTTACTTTCTGCATTTATATATTTAATAACTATTTTATTTGTGAAAGGTAAATAATAATCTAAGAAGTTATATATTTTAGTGGCATTTGTTGATTTTGTATTTAAATGTTCAGTTATTTTTTGTGATACATTAACTATTTTACCAAGTCTTTTTTTTATAGTTTTATCATTTATTTTTTCTTTGTAATCATTTAATTTAGACATTTCAAATTGATATCTTGCTAATGCACTTGCATCATACATTCTAATATCTTTGCTCTTAAATAGGAATACACCTGCTATATAAACACCTATCGCAAATAATAATGATACAAGAAAATAAAAATCTAATACTAAATAAAATATTATAAATGATAGGCCTGATAGAAATGCTGAATAAATATATCGTTTTTGAATATTAATCATTAGCTGTAGCTCCTTACTTCTTTAAATGCTGATAGTAAGTTAATTCTTCCATCAAATACTTTTGCGTTTGACAATTTAGCAATTTCTTGTAGTTCTGCACTTTGAGCATTTCCAAACATAATACTATAAATTGGTATCTTATTATCTGTCATATAATATTCTCTAAGGTCACTATATGTTCCAATATTTGAATGTCCATCTGTCATTAATATAACTGTTTTTGTATAATCATCACTATAATTATATAAAACTTTTAGGGCTTCTATTGAACAATCATAAATATTAGTTCCACCATATGGTGATAATCTTGATATATTATTTATTAAATCATTTGTGTCTTTACCATTATCAGTTTTCCATATATTTTGAGTGTAATCACTAAATGGTAAAACATATATTCTATCATTACTTGAAAATTGTATTTTTTCTTTAGATGCTTCATCATAATTTAATATAAAATTCATTGCTTCTGTTAATTCTTCTGCTCCATCTCCATACATACTACCAGAATAATCTAAACAGAATGCTGTTACTGACGGTTTCCTAAATTCTTCTATATAAAGGTTTAGTGCTCTATCCATTACAACTTTTGAAGGATATTTAAGCGAATTTAAATATTTACTTGTATCTATTCCCCATTCTTTTTTAAATGAAGCTGGGTCTGCATTTTCTTTTATGCCTCCATACCAAGTTCTTTTACCAAGTTTTTCCATTGATTCTTGACTTTCATTACTTAGTAAAAAGCTTTGTAATTTTAAGAAATAATCTAATTTTTCTTGTTTATTATCAACATATGCGAATGGTGAATCGTTTATTGATACTCCATCTACCGGATATATTAAATATAAAGGTTCTTTTCCTTCTTGAGTTAATCTTTTATTTATACTTATTAATGATGATTCTGTAGCTATTACAGCTTCATATTCATCACTATTTAAGAACATATTTTCTAAAAATGCATCTGTTCCTGAAACTCTTGATACTCCAGAAAATAAAGATTTTAAATTATTTTTTAAAGTGTTATTTTCAAGCATTTCAGTTGTAAGTGTTTCTGGTGAACCAGCTAAAGCATTTAAGAATCCTAAATATGCTGTTAAACCAGTATTAGTTTTTGTTACAGATGACATAACATAATTTAACTTTTTAGATTTTATTGCATTTACAATATCTTTATTATATACATCTTTATCAACGAAACCTAATGATTCAGCTTTACTTTTTTTAATACCAAATACTATTGGGTTAATACTTACTGATTTAGAATTTGAAATAGTAACTCCATTTAACATATATAACCATGTTGAATTACTCATCCAAACAGCATCATATACTCTACCATTTTCTTCTAATTCATCTATTGCTTCTAAATCATCTTTATATTCAACCATTAATTTAATCTTTTCTGATTTAGCATATTCTTCTAGTTCTTCCATGAATTCTTTATTATCTGAATTTGATAAAATAGTAAAATATTTACTTCTCCATGTACCTTTTATAGCAGAATCCATTTCCGTTATTTCAATAAGAAATATTATCCCTATAAATATTAAAATTAATTTCCACATTTTTCTCATTTTATCAACACCCTACTTTTATATTAAGTATAACACGTATAATGTTAAACATAAAGACTTCAAGTTAAAAATTTTGATTTCTTTATGTTTTTTGTTATTATAACAAGTATCGGTAAAGACGG
>CAVIDW010000023.1:0-18940 GCA_963641945.1 bacterium
CTTTTTGTACATAGTTATTTTCCCTTTTTTGTACATTTTAATATTGACATTTACAGAAGCTATATTCGACTTCGATGAATACTTTCATATGGACGAATATGAAGTATATAAAGAATATGGATTTGGAGAATGTTCTGATGATTATGTATTAAGAAAAGTATTAAAAAAGATGTTAAAAAAGCTTAGTAAAGTTGATGATGATATGGTCTATGAACATTATTATCTCAACTATTTTGAATAGGAGGTTTGATATATGACTGCAGTTGAAACATTAGAGTTATTATCAAAACAATGGTGTACTCTACAAGAGCTAATGAAACTTACTAGTCTTGGTAGAAACTCAGCATTGAAAATTAGAAAAGAGATAATAACTGATCTTACTGATCAAGGTTATAAACTACCATGTAATTTAATACCTATGTGTGAAGTAGTTAATAAACTTAATATTAATGTTCCTTACCTTAAAGAAATGGCTCATATGGAGAATAAATGATACCTATAGAACAATTAGATTTATCCATAAAAAAAGACAACATTATTGATGGAATAATGAAGTCCAATGGATTATATTGTTTAGTTGCTGAACCGAAGGTTGGTAAGTCGTTCTTAGCATTACAGCTTGCCAACTCTTTGGTAAATAATAAACAATTCTTAGGATTCAATACAAATCCCACATCCGTCTTATATGTTAGCACAGAAATATCAGAATTTCAATTAAAGGAAAGATTAGAGATAACTGGATATAAGTTTAAACCTAATTCATTTTTCTTTGTACAAAAAGATGATAAACATCGTTTATGTATAAGAGATGATTTACTATTAGATTTAAAAGAATTTTCAGAAACCTATAATGGTAGATTTGTAATTATTGATATTATGTGTGGAATTGATTACGGATATCAAACTGATATAAATAGCTATAGTGATGTTATGAAGAATATGTTTGATAAGTATAGAGATTTATCTAAAACATATAATCTTACATTTCTTCTTATACATCATTTGAATAAAGAAGGTAAAACATTAGGTAGCACAGGTATTGATGGAAACATGAATGGTATATTAACATTGATTAACAATAAAGATAATACTTACACGTTAAAAATAATTAATAGAGATTTCGAAGAACAAAATTTAAATCTTATAAGAAATGGTAAACTTGAATTTGAAATTATTAACGAAGATAATACAGAGCTTGACTTTAATCTTAGTGTATTTATGAGATATGTAATTAAAAAGAAAGAAGTTGTATTTACACCAGCTGAAATGATAGCTGAATTAAATCTACTTATTACCCCTTCTCGTTTTGGAAGACTACTCAATAGTAATATTAAGAGATTAGAAAAAGAAGGTATATTTGTAGAATTAAATAGAACTGCTACTTCTAGAAATTACAAAGCCAAGTTTATAGAACCGCTTGATTCAGAAGAATAAGGTTTTAGGAGAATCCTAACTCACATTTGGTCTATGACCTAGTGAGATAAGTCATAAAATGACTTCTGCTAAAGGAGACTACTATGAAAGATGGTTATCAAGTATTAAGATTCGAAAATAATTACAAAAGTAAAGATTTATATCTTATAGGAAATGAAATGCAAAATAGAATTGGAACAGGCAATTATGATCCAGAACGAACTAAATTCAATATTACATTTAAAGATCTTGAAAAAGAGAATTTATATCAAGATGTTAAATACAAATTAGAAAGTAGAAATATAGAATATCTTCACAAAACTAAAACAAATTTATTAAATGGTGTAACTATATCAAGTGGCCCAGAGTTTTTTATGACTCTGGGTATGCCATTTAAAGAAACTGATAGAAAGTATAAAACTGGCAAGAAAGCAGGTCAAAATATATTAGTTCCTGATGTTAAAAGTATAGATGATATACCAGTTGAAGTATTTAATTATTTTAATGAAAGCTATGAGTTTTTAAAAGAATTAGTTGGAGAAGAAAACATAGTTATGGCTCAAGTACATTTAGATGAAGATACACCTCACCTACAAGCATACTTTTTGCCAGTAGTTAATGAAGTAAAAAGAAAATGTTATCAAAGAGATAAAGATGGTAATTTGATAAAAGAGATAAAAAAAGATAGAAATGGAAATGATAAGGAAGTACCTATTCTACTCAGAGATGAAAATGGTGAAATGGTATATGAAACTGTTAAAGGTAAATTTTTAAATAATGATCAATTTTGGAAAGATTTAGGTGGTAGAAATTCGTTTTCTAAACTACAAGATAAATTTAATGAATTTATAACAAGCAAAGGATTTAATCTTGATAGAGGTGAAATTGGTGCTAATAAAAACCACCAAACTAAATTAGAGTATCATATCAATGAATTAAAGGCTGAAAAAGATCAATTATCAAATGAATTGGATGATTATAAAGATAAGATAGATGAAGCCAAAAATGTCTTGGAAACATCTTTAAAAGATACTAATTCCGATTTAAAGAAAAAGATCATTGGATATAGTAAAAAAGAAGTTGAAAAATTAATGAATGATTTTGATAAATTAGAAAGACTTAATACAATAAATAAATATGAAGTAAAAGATAAAGAAAGCAAAATTAATTCATTATCTATTGAAAATGATTTTTATAAAAATAACAGAAGACTTAATAAACTAGAAAAAGAAAGACATGATTATTTCAAAGAAATATCTGATAAAGATAGACAAATTAGTTACTACAAAGATGCATTCAAAAAAGTAACTCGTGCTTTAGATATTATTACTAAAAGAAGACCTATGCCATATGTACATGATTATGTATCATTTGCAGAATCAGTAATGGCTGGCGTAAGACTTAGACAAATGGATGAAGAAGCACAAAGAGAATTTGATGAAACTAATCATAAGGAAGGAGGAGATTTATGGCTATAAGACAAGTTAAAGCTAAAGAAGGTACCAAAGATGGACGTACTTGGATGGTAGATTTAACTTATAGAGATTATCTAGGGAGACCTAGGAGATATCATTCTAAAAAGTTTGCTACTAGACGTGAAGCTAAAGAACATGAAGCTGAATATAAAGTAAATATTAAAAATATAACTGAATTTAGTAATTTAACTTTTAAAGAATTAATAGAAGAACATTATAAATATCAAGCTGATAAAGTAAAGCCCACTACCCTTTATAATTATAGAAATATGATGGTTTATTTAGAACCTTTACTAAATATAAAATTAGAATCATTTAACATAAGACACTATGAGATGTGGAGACAATATATAAATAAACAAAAGATATCTACTAGATATAAAAATGGTATATATAAGTATTTGAAAGCTATAATGAATTTTGGAACTAAATGGTATGATTTAAATTTCATAAAAGTTTATAATAAAATGACTAACTTTACTAATCCAAATGAAAGAAAAAAAGAGATGCAATTTTATACACCTCAAGAATTTCAAAAGTTCTTATCCGTTGAAAATGATTTAAAATGGATATGTGCTTTTCAAACACTATTCTATTGTGGTTTAAGAAATGGTGAATTAAGAGGATTAACTTGGAATGATATAAACTTTAGAAAAAGTTGTTTAACAGTTAATAAAAATATAACTAAGACTCCAGATGAAAAGACAGGAAAATCATACACCGTCTCTTCTCCTAAAACTATGTCTAGTTATAGAACTATTCCAATACCAAACTTTTTATTAGATTATTTAAAGAAACTATATGATGAATGTAGTTCCTATTATAATTTTGATGATAGTTGGTATGTATTTGGTGATGTAGATCCAATGGCTGATACAACTCTAAGATATAGAAATACAGATAATGCTTTTAAAGCAGGTGTTAAAGTTATTAGAATTCATGATTTTAGGCATAGTTGTGCCTCATTACTAATTGATAGTGGTGCAAATATAACTCTAGTAGCTAAATATCTAGGACATTCCAAAATAGATGAAACACTTAACACCTACTCTCATATGTATCAAAATAGACTAGAAAACATAGTTCAAATAATTGAAGTTCAAAACACTAAATTACTAGAAAACACTAAAAAAGAATTACCAGAACCAAAAGTAATTGAGTATGAAGAAGTGGATTATGAATCTGAAGAAGAAAAAAAAGAAGATGACTTTGTCCTTTAATAGACTTAGTCATCTCTTTTTATTTGTTGTAATATTCAAGAACTTCTTGCATTACTTGTTTAACTTTGTCAGTAGCAAAACTTAATAAATATTCTTTGTCTAAAGATGTATCTGATACTAGATCTTCAACTACTGTTGTAGTAGCTACATCTTCATAGTATTCATTTTTAGAGTTTAATAACTCATCAATAAAAGTAAATATCTTTTTAAGTTGAGCTTCATCTTTAGTGTTTAGTTTTTCTATTATATATGGAACAAATATATCTCCATATACAACATGAGATCCAACATCACCATCATTGAATTCTAGAGCTTCTTTATATTGTTCTTTCAATTCAGGAAATTTAGATACTAATAGTTCATTCAATTCTTTACTTTCCATCGTAATCAATTGCCTCCTCTAAATCTTTAATTAATTTATTAACCGCTTTCTTTTCTTCGCCTTGATAATTATTTTTTTCTTTCATCTTTTTTAATTGTGATAGTCTTTCTTTAGCTTTCTTCTCATGAGATCTTCCACCAACTAGTTCGCCAGTTTGTTTTTCATGAAGAAGAGCAGCAGCTGTTCCACCATCACCAATTGTTGCGCCAGGTCTATATAATTCATTTATTACACCTTTTAGTTTAGTATCTGATACTCTACCTTTTAGTGCTTCACCAGTTGCATTAACTGACTTAGGATTATGTTTGTTACTATCTACTTTACTGCTATACGTTCCTTGAGACATACTGATTTGAGGAGAACCAGATGTACCTCTTCCAAGATGTGAATTACTTACTCTTCCCATGTGTTAACACCATATTTCTTTCTAATAAAGTATTGTTGGGAATAGATATTTCAATACCCCTATCTTTAGCATATTGAAACAAGTCTTCAACATTTTCTCGTTTTGTACTAGCAGTATAAACAATAATCCTTTTTAATTTTTTCAAGTTATCTACAGTATATTTAACTGCATCCTCAAATAACTCTTTCTCTTCATCATCATCCATTGATCCTTTAGTACTCATTGCAACTACTTCACACTCATCTAATCCTAATATCATAAAATCAAACATATCTCTACTTGCATAAGTTATGTTAGGTATTACAATTGCATTAAATGTCATAGTTAACCAAATAGATACTACTTTAGCTTTAAATATGTTAATTATATTAATAATGTTATTAATATCTCCACATTGGCTATAATCAGGTTCAATAAAATATTTGCAGCCATTAAATCTTTCTATAAATTTAAATATTTCTTTTTGATTGTTAGTTCTAATAGATTCATATAAACCTTTATTGCCATCAAATACTTCATCAAAATTATAAAAAGATACAATAGTGTTTTTACTATAATGATATAATCCTCTTTCTTTATATAATGCTATATAATCAGGATCAATAACATCATAGTTTTTAACATTTGGAAAATCTATAGAACTACAGCAAGTAGTCAAATTAAGATAATCCAATAAATATAACATGAGTTTCTTTTTTAGCTTATCTTCTTTTTCCATAAAGAAACCTCACAAATGGAAAAAGCACAATCTAATATCATGGTAATATCCACCTCTTTCTGTAAAATTTGTCAATTTTGTTATAGTTCAGAGTTTGACAACTGAATTTACCATGATATAATAATAATGTAACGTGATTATTAAAATCATGGTTTAGGCACTTTGTTATTCCAGTAACAAGTGTCTTTTTTTGTTCCTTTATCCGATACTTCATTAACTCAACCTCCTCTTAGTATCTGAATCAATAACAGCGAATTTTGAGTAATCTAATTCATCACCCAAAAGTAGTTCTAATAGAGGTAATTCATAGTCGAAAATATCGTATCCATATTTTCTTATTCTACCAAGTAATCCTTTTCTTACATTATTAGCCATTTCCTCACTTGCATGGAATTTAGACATAATATCTGTAACATTTTCTATTCTCTTATATATTAGATAAGGAATAGGACATTTCATATACTTTCCAAAATAATCAGCTAAGTCTTCGTTCTCTTTATTTTTTTCTTCATCATCTGTTTCACAATCATAATTAACTATATGCTTAATTTCATGAAACCCAGACACCTCTCTACGTGCTGGTGACATAATCAAGTCATTAATATAAATTGTTCTAACATAATTATTACCACTTTTATGTGGAAAATTAGAGCCATCTTCAGAGAATTTATACATCAACTCTCTTGTTTCTGGTTCAAGATCAGAATAATAAATAAATTCAAAACCCATCCTTAAAGCTAATTCATTAGGATTTGTTGGAAAAGTAGTTAGATTGTAATCCAAATAAATGTCTATAGCAAGTTTAGCCATTTCGTCATACTTAGTAGAAGATCTATATGCCATTATTTATCCTGACTAACCAATAATGATATAAGTTTATTTCTTTCTGCTTCAGAAAGATTATTTTTATTTCTTGCTAACATAGTATGACATTGGATGTAAGCCTCTTCCTTTTCATTTAACTCCTCATCATTACGAATAAGATAATCAGGATCGACTTTAAGAGCTTTGGCAAAATTAATTATGATATCAATTCTTGGTGTTCTTTCTCCAGTTAAGTATCTAGATATTGAAGCCTCAGTTATACCACTCAATTCAGATAATTGCTTTTGAGTGATATTCTCTTGATTCATTAATTCTTTAACCTTTTCTCTAAACATATTAATTCCTCCAATTGTAATCCATTCCCGTCGGATTACAATTTAATTATAAATTACCATTTTGCAATTGTCAACATCAATTTGGAATTTTGAACAAAAAAATAGTATTTTTTAGGATTTTACGTACCTAACGTAGTATCTAAAAATACTTAACAGGCTTCAAACCCTTTAAAATAAACAAAAATGAGAGCTTTCGCTCTCTTCAGGAGGCTCAAACAAACACGAACATACATTTTTCCATAAGCATTACCATCTTTATTAATAGTCAAGTCAGTATCAATTGAATCTATTTCTTTAAGATTTTACCACTCATCTCACATTTAATATAATAACTTTTAGCAGCATTAAGTATGTCAATAGTTAAATTTAAAAAATCAGATTATCTATATAATCCAATTTTATGTTTCATATCTTCATATTTTTTACGTGCGATTTCTCTAGTAAATTCTCTTCCTTCATCAAGAATTTTATCTATTTCATCACCATTTAAATATTCATAATATTTCTTTTGTATTTCTTCTATCTTAGAACAAACTATGTCAGCTACTACACATTTAAATTCTCCATAGTTCTTTCCTTCAAATTCACTTTCTATTTCACTTACATTTTTACCAGTAAAGCAAGCATAGATATTTATTAAATTTGAAATTCCAGGTTTATTTGCAGGATCAAATTTAACAACCATTTCACTATCAGTAGTAGCACACATTATTTTCTTTCTAATAACAGCTAAATCATCTAATAATAAAATAACACCTTTCTTATTTTCAGAAGATTTACTCATCTTTTTAGATGTATCAACTAAATCATATATTTTATAAGCTGATTCAGAAGTAAATAATGGTTCTGGTAAATTAAATGTATGTCCATATTTCCTATTAAATCTTTCTGCTATATCACGTGCAATCTCAACATGTTGTTTTTGATCAACACCTACTGGAACATAATCAGCATCATAAATAAGAATATCAGCTGCCATTAATACAGGATAAGTTAATAACCCAGCAGAAAAATTAGCATTCTTACGACTTTTATCCTTAAATTGAGTCATACGAGATAACTCACCATAATATGTATTACACTCTAGGAGCCATGAAACATTAGCATGATATTCATTTTCAGATTGAATATAAATCTTATTCTTTTTTGGATCAATTCCACATGCTAAATAAATTGCTATTAAACTTTTGATATTTTTATGTAGTTCTTCTCTATCTTGAGGAACAGTTATAGCATGCATATCAGCAACAAATAAATATGAATCATATTTATCTTGATTTTCAACCATTTGCTTTATTGATCCAACGTAATTACCCAATGTAATAGCACCTGTTGGTTGAAGACCTGTTAGCATTTTTTTCATATTATCACTCCCACGAAAATAATTATACATCAAATAAATAGATTTTTCATTATTTTTAATAAAATTTAATAAAATAAAAATAAGGAAAAACCTTATTAATATTATTAAAAATTAACGTGACATAGAACTTGTCATATATGGATAATAAGTATTTAACAAAAATTCACTTGCTTCAGGACTTGTTCCAGCTAAACAAGATCTTATTTCACTTTCTGACATAATTTTATCATGAGAAATGCTTTCATAAAGTTCACTTTGATCACTTAAAGGAATAAAACGCATCCTACCTTCTATTCCAAATTGTGTATCTTTTAATTTATAACCTGAAATTTTTGTACTAACATGAGAACCATGATTATTAATAACGTTTTCATATACATCAGTACAATTCCAAAATGTCAGTAGACTTTCTCTTCTTGTAGTGGTAATAGTCTGTCTCTCAATATTATTTTCATCACCAAAATTTAGACTTGTTCCTTCTCTACTTGGATACTCATTAAAAACTGAACTTGAATACATTTCAACACCAACAGCATTATACGTTTTATCAAAAGAATTGCTATGTGATTTTATAACATAAGAACCATTTTTTTGTTTTTCTTTCTTACAAAACCTACTACTTTGTAATAAATCATAATTTCCAGTTTCAGTATTTAAAGATAAACTAACTGAAGAGTTTTTCTTTGATTGATCTTCATATCCACTTTTGCATAAAGAGGTTTGATCAAAAAAATACTTTTTTTCGGCATTATTTAAAGTAATTTTATTTGTATCTTCAAAATGTAAATCTTCATTTAATTTATGCATTTCACTAAAGGTAAACACAACATTTCTATTTCTATCAATTTCACTTTTAATAAAACAAGGAAAACTTTCTAAATTAATTTTACTAAAAAAATCTTTAATAACAGAAACTGGGCAACCTTGCATAGCATTAGCAATAATAGACATCTTAAAATTATCAAATTCATTCATGCTATTAATAGTATATGTACTCATTTTTTATTCACATCCTCTATTCATCTCTATAATAACAAATAAAAATGTGAAAAACAATATTATAAGTAAATTTTTATTTATAAAAAGTTTACAATCATTTGTTTGTGTGCTATTATATAAGTGAGGTGAGAATATGGAAAAATTAACAGATAAACAAAAAAAAATATTAACTATTATTAAAAAATTTATTGCAGAAAATGGATATGCTCCTACTATAAGAGAATTATGTAATTTATGTGGTCTTAGTAGTACAGCAACAATGTTTGTTCACTTAAAAAATTTAACTAATAAAGGATATATTAAACAAACAGAAAATAAATTTAGAACAATTGAATTAAATGTACCAAATGAATATAGTAAAAACAATGATTCAGTTGTTGAAGTACCTTTACTAGGAAAAGTTGCAGCAGGTAATCCAATTGAAGCAATAGAAAATCCTGATAATTATTTTTCTCTACCAAAAGAATTAATACCTCAAAATAATGAAGTATTCACCCTTGAAGTTAATGGTGAATCAATGATAAATGTTGGAATATTTGATGGAGATATTGTTATAGTTAAAAAACAAAATGTAGCCAACAATGGTGAAATAGTAGTAGCATTAACTAGCGATAATGAAGTAACATTAAAAAGATTTTATAAAGAAAAAGATCATATTAGACTTCAACCAGAAAATGACTTTTTAGAACCTATCATTTTACAAAATATTACAATCTTAGGAAAAGCCATTGGATTATATAGAAAAATATAACAAACTAAAAGTTGCTTTTTTAATCAGCAACTTTTTTATTTAGTAAAAATCATATAAACCATAAATGCCATCATTAAAACATAAACAATAATTCCATTTATCTGATCACTACGTCTACCCTTATCGCCTATTCCAATAGCCATAGATATCAATACGCCACCAATAAGTCCTCCTAAATGAGCAGAAACATCAATACCAGGTATTAATAATCCAATAACTAAATTTAATAAAATAACAGGAACAACTTGACTTCTTAAAAGTCCTTGTAATGTAGCTCTATAATAATATGTAAAATATGCTATACTACCAAGTAATCCAAATATTGCTCCACTAGCACCTATACTAAATACATTACTATCCATAAATACACATGAGAATATATTACCAAGAATACCACTCAAAAAATATATAAGTAAAAATTTACATTTACCATAATACTTTTCAACTTGAGGACCTAAAATATATAAAGCATACATATTAAACGCTATATGAATAATATCAGCATGTAAGAACATAGAAGTTATTAAAGTATAATATTTTCCACTTCTAAGACTTATATAATTATTAGCTAAATTATAAGATAAACTTCCATCTCCATCATATAAAAGCATATATAAATATATCATGATATTAAGTACAATTAATGCATAAGTAATAACAGGTTTTTTAGGGCTAAATATTTTAGCTAACTTTTTTTCATTCTTAATTGTTTTTTGATTCATATCTTCAGTTAATTTAAAAAATTCAACTGGATCAATTTGATCACTTAAATCAGCATCCTTAACTTTAGGAAAGAATTCACTAACAAACTTATTAGTCTTAAAATCATTTATTTTATCTATTTTAATAGTCTCAATATTTTTAGTATCAAATACCTTAACACTCTCTCCAGTATCTAAAAGCAAATTTAACATATTCATATTAAATGAAAATGTACTCTTTTTAATACTTCTCATAATACTTTGTGCTTTATAAGTATCAGTTTTTAATTGTTCTTCATTATGTATATAATTAATATTTATTCTAATTAATTTTAAATCATTCTCCATATTTTCAAGCCAAATTTCATTTTCAAGGCCATTTATAATAACAGGTTTATAATCTTCTTCAGTTATAAAATAATGTAATATTTTAAGTATTATATCATCTTTTTTATCAATTTTTATATTCATTATAACATCCTTTCATTAATATTATTTTACTATTAATCATATTATTAGTAAAGAGGTGAAAAATATTAAAAAATATATAAAAGATATATTTTTGTTCTTAATTATTCTTCTATTTTGGTTACTTAGTGGACTTATTTTTAAAATAGATAATAGTTATTATAGCTTATTAAATCTTCCATCATTTGCACTTTCAGGTAAAGTAATAAGTATTTTATGGTTTATAATTTATATCTTAATTACTTTAAGTATTATAAAAATATCTAAAAAGGTAAATATCTTTAAAAATAATGATTATGCTTATATATTAGTAACTAATTACATAGCAAATCAATTATTTATGTATTTCTTTTTTTACTTAAAAAGTCCATTTTTAGGTTTCGCTATCACTACTGTTATTTTATTATCTACTATATTCTTATTTATCGAAACCAAGAAAATATCTAAAAAAGCATCTTACTATCTTATACCATATATTGTTTATAGTATCTATGCTTTTATACTAATGAGTACAACATATTTTATGAATTTTTAAACATATCTAAAATTTCATAAAATTCTTTTTCAGGCTTAATTTGAAACTCCATCCACTCTCCTGTTCTTGGATGATTAAATCCTAAATATTCAGCATGTAACATTTGACCATAGTCATTTATTATTTTTCTTCTTCCATATACAGGATCATTAACAATTGGATAACCTATATATTCCATATGAACTCTAATTTGATGAGTTCTTCCAGTTTCAAGTACTAACTCAATTAATGTACCCTTTTTATATCTTTCGAGTACTGTGAAATTAGTAACAGCATTCTTGGCATTAATATCACTAACACACATTTTCTTTCTATCAGTTTTGCTCCTTGCTATAGGGGCATTTATTTTACCTTTATTATTTTCTATCACACCATGAACTAGAGCAATATATTTTCTTTTAATAGTTTTATTTTTAAAACCAAGAGATAGTATTCTATGAGCATCATTAGTTTTAGCAATCAATAATATGCCAGAAGTATCTTTATCAATTCTATGAACTATACCGCATCTTTCAGTGCCTTCTTCATCACTTAAATCTTCAGTATGAGCCATTAGTGCATTAACAAGTGTACCAGAATAATTTCCACTACCAGGGTGAACCACCATACCACTTTTCTTATTAACTACGATTATATCATCATCTTCATATAAAATATTAAGAGGTATACTTTCAGCCTTAATATCAGTATCAATTTTTAAATCATTAATAGTAATTTTATCTCCTTCTTTTAAAGCATATCCACCTTTAACGGTACTTCCATTAACTAAAATTTTACCACTTTTAATATTCTTTAAAATAAAATTTCTACTTTCACCTAAAACTTCAGTTAAATATATATCTAATCTTTTTAAACAATTTTCTTCATTAACTATTATTTCTTTCATACTTTCCATCCTTAAATAATATAATTATCATTAAAAATACTCCAATAGTTATAAATATATCAGCAACATTAAATATTGCAGCTTCATAACCAAATATTTTAAAAGATAAAAAATCAACTACATATCCTCTAAATATCCTATCAACTAAATTTCCTAAAGCACCACCCAATATTAAAGTAAGTGATAGTAAAGCAATATTATTATCATAATTTTTTTTAATCTCACGAATAATATAATAAATCAAAAATATAGTTATTAATATAAGTATTATCATATTACCACTCATTATTCCAAAAGCAGCACCAATATTTTTAATACAAGTAAGACTAAAAAAATTATCAATAATAACTTTACTATTATTAATACCAATATTTCCAATGACTAAATATTTTATTAATTGATCAAAACCAACTAATAAAAACACCACAAAAATAATTAAATATATTTTTTTCTTCATTAGAATATTATATCAAATTTTTTACGATATATCTATCAAAATAACATCTTCTCCCATTTTTTTAATTTGAGAAAATTTAATATTTAATTCACTAGTATTAGAAAATAAATTTCTCATAAAATTACATTTTTCAATAACAAAATGAACCATATACCCATTATTATCAAATTCTACATCTATAATTTTACCTACACGTTTTCCATCTCTAATATTAATAATATCTTTTTTTTGTAATTCAGATAATTTCATACTAAATTATATTATAAAATTAATTTTTTAATACTATTTAAAGCACTACTTTCTATTCTAGAAATTTGTGCTTGACTTATATTAAGTTCACTAGCTAATTCTGCTTGACTCAATCCATCAATATATCTTTTAACTATAATAGTTCTTTCTCTATCTTTAAGTCTATTTAATGACTCTTTTAGAAGAATTAAATCATTAACATTAATATTTTTGTTATCCTCGAGTTGATCTAATAAATATATAGTATCACCTCCATCATTATATATAGGTTTAAATATACTTACTGGATCACATAAAGAATTTAATATATTATATAACTCAAATTCACTTATATTAAACTTAGTACATATTTCTTCATTAGAAGGGTATCTTAAATTCTCTCTTAAATATTCTTCTTTATAATTGATAATCATATAAGATAATTCTTTAACACTTCTAGATATTCTAATTTGACTATTATCACGTATATATCTTTTAATTTCTCCCTCAATCATAAAAACAGCATAAGTACTAAATCTAACATCATAATTTAAATCAAAATTATTAATAGCTTTTATAAGTCCAATAACACCAATTTGAAATAAATCATCTAAATTATCACACTTATTATGATACTTCCTCAAAATGCTTAAAACTAATCTTAAATTGCCTTCTATAAGAGTATTCTTAACGTTCTTTTCACCATTCTTATATCTTCTAAACAATTCAATCATTTCTTCATGCTTTAACACAACTAAATTACTAGTATTAATACCATTAATTTCAACTTTATTTTTAGCCATAAAAAATTCCTTTCAATTTATATTGAAAGGAACTAATATTTTTTATTCACTAATCTAATTTAATATTATTAGCTAAAACTTTTAATATATCTGCATCCTTAACTTGTTTAATATAATGATTTCCACTTTCATCAGTTTCATCTTTTACAAATGCAAATCTTCCAGTAAAATCTTCTCCATCATCAGTTAATTCAGATGCAAAATAATAAGTATCACCCTTATATGAAGCTTGTCTTACAATCAAGAATGAAGCTCCATTCTCTAACTTAAAAACTTTATTAGTTAAATTTTCCATACCCTTTTTCCTCCTTATTTACCTAATGAATTTTCTAAATCACTAGCTTCATCAAAATACCAAGTAAAATCATCTTGATTATCATTAATAATTGCATCATTTAAGTTATCTAGCTCACCAGCACTTAAATCTTCTACCGCATCGTTATAAGATTTTTCTTCACCAGTTTGAGGTAAAATAGCATCTTGTTTTAAATCATCTTCAGTAACTTTAGACAAACCATTTTCATCAGTTTCTAAATCTCTTTGTTCAAGTACAGTAGTTGTTCCATCTTCATGTAAATAAGCATCACCGGAACTTGTTACTTCTACACCAGTAGACTCATTATAAACTGTTTCACCAGCATCTAACCTAATGCCAGTGTCCTTACTGGGAGTTATCGTAGAATCAGTTATGTCTTTTTCATCATCAACTTTAGTATCATCAGTTTTAGTATCATCAGTTTTAGTATCATCAGTTTTAGCATAATCAGTTATAGGATTAACATCAGTTTTAGTCGTACTATCTGTATATTCTTTATCTTGCTCTTTTTCTGTCTTTTGAGAAACAGTAATATTTTGAGTTATATTAGTTATTTTTATTTTTTCATGTAATGTAGCTAAATGATATGCAATACCAGTTACACCAACAGCATTTAAGAAGCCAATAGCAGCAAACACAACTTTATCCCACTTAGATAATAATGAAGGTTTAGCATCAACAACTTCTTCAACTTTTGCGCGTTCATCTTCTTCTGATTCCACTTCTGGATCAATTATTTCTTCTTCATTTGGTTCTTCAAGTGAATCTCCAATATCAGATAATAAATCATCATCCGTTGGAGCATCTAGAGGAACAGGAATAGGAACAGCACCTAATCCGTCTTCATTTTCTTTATCCTCCTCATCAGAATCAGTTAAAGCATCATCTTCAGTTGGAACTATAGGAGCACCAATATCAATCAAATCATCTTCAACTTTATCAGGTACAATAGGAACTGGAGTAACAATAGAATTATCCAAATCATTATTTAAAGTTTCATTAAAAGGTTTATCTAAATCTTTAACTACATCATCAGTTTTATTTAATTCATCTATACTTGGTAATTTGCCACCATGTTTTAAAATTTCCATTTCATCTGTTAATCTTTGTTCATCAACAGTATAAGCATTTAAAGCATCCATATAATTTTTTAAACTAGCCTCATTAGCAGTTAATCTTTGTTCTAAGAAAAATCTTCTCTCAGGTGAAACATTAACTGTACTAGGAGTATAAGAAATTCCTGCTTTTGTAAGTTCATCCATTAATTGTTGAGTAGAATTTCCAAGTTCAACATTAATAGCCTTATTTTCTGCTTCTAAACTAGAAATCATATTTCTAACATTTCTAATATCAAATCTTACTCTATTTCTTTCTCTATAATCAGTAGTAAATTGTTCTTTTTTAGTTCTTTCTTCAATATTAATTCTCCTGATTTCATCATATACTCTATCATTAAATTTATCAATTGTTTCAGATATTTCAGCAATATCTGCAAAACTAAATTCAACTGCATCTTTGCTTTTAAATTTACTACCATCACGAGTAATACCAACTAACATATTTGTGCCAATAGCATTGGCTTCATTTTTTAATTCATCAATTTCTTTCCAAGTACTACTTAATTCATCGAAACCTATCTCATCTAAATTAGAATACTTGCTAATTATATTATTATATCTTTCTTCAATATTTGCTAATTTTTCTTTCATTATTTAGCCTCCTTCTTATTTCTTAGTAACATTTTAATTTGATATTTTATTTCTCCATTATTATTAATATCAGATAAAGATGCAACTTTATATCCTTTATCAATGAATATTTTAATCATTTCCTCTTCTGTTACATACTCAATACTTAAATCTTCATAATTTGAAGAATTGCTTGTTTCAAGTATCTGTTGAAGTTTGATTTTAGTTTTAGTTTCAATGTTTCTTGTTCTTCCATCATTAGTTTTAGGATTCTTAGTAGACCAATCAGTCCATTCACTCCATTTAGAAGTATCTGTTTTTTTAGCACTTGCATAACCTTTTGGAGCAACTGCAGTATATTCACTCGTAGTACTCTTAGCTGTTTTATACCATTTATAAGCAGTAGATTTAGTGGCAGTATCCTTAATAGCACCTGCTACAGGAGCTTCTGTATAATATATTTTTTCGCCTTTTGCTTCACTGGCATCAGATGGATAATATTTTCTTCCACCCTCTTCTTCAATTTTATACCAGTTATAATATGTTCTTAAAGCTTTTCTACATTGAACAGTATCGGTTGTCTTGCATGCTACTTCACTAGCAGGACTCCAATCGCCATAAGTGTTACATTTAACGCTAGCAGAAGCAACTTTGTTACCTATAACACTTGATGTTTTATCACCTTGACTAACGCAACTATAGAATTTATCAACTTGCTTATCATAAGCAGTATTGCTTCCTTTACCACACTCTTTTGTTTGATAAACAACTAAGTCACTATTAACATCAGTTTTACATGCATAATATAATGTTGGACTAAAAGTACTTGTAGCAGTTCTGTAACTATAGTATGTTTTAATAACTCCATCATCATGATTTGGATAACCCTCAATTTCAGTAGCACTGAATGCCTTTTCACCATTAGTTCCTAATGCATATACTTTTTTACTGGAAGTAGTATACCATTTATAAGCTTCAGTTGTTTTAGTCTTTTCATCATTTAACTTATATTCATCATTTGGTGCAGCAGCATAATATTCTTTAATATCAGAAGCATTAGTACTAGTACCAGTAGATGCATAATAAGTATTTTTAACAACATCCCAAGTAAATAATTTATCTCTGTATCTATAATAATTTGTAGTAGCTATTGTCTTATAAGAAGTATACTTAATATCTTCTTTCCATAATTCCTCAACGCTACCAAGTTGAGAATTTTCTGTTGATTTTAATGCTTGAGGCATAAATTTAAATTCAATATAACTTGAATCAACAACAACATCATTTAAAGTTCCTTCAACTAAAATATTATATTCATTATCAGAATTCTTATCAGTACAAGATAACCAAGGTGTATAATGTAATTTACCATTTTCTAATCTGCAAACTCTAATATAGGTATTTTCAACGCTACAACTACTAAAATTAGTTGGATTAACTAAACCTTTATCAATTAAAATTTGCAAGTTAATTTGATTGCATTTACCATTAGAACTTGGTATCTCATCATTATTATTTTCATAATATAACTTACCAGCATCTAACAATGTTTTCTCATAATCGAATGTTTCAGTTTTATTAGCCGTTCCTCCATCATTATTTCCTTTATTGCAACTCTTAATCAAGAAAAATACAATGATGATAGCAATAAGGATAAGTACAATAATTAATAATTTTTTTGACAAACCAGAGCCACTTTCACCATTTTCATAGCCATAGTCATCATAATTATTTGCCATTTTCTTTCCTCCATCTGACTTTTGTCATATTCTATTTAATATTTTAGCACATTACATAGTATAAAAACAAGATAAAAATTAAAAAATATGATATAAATAAAATCATATTTTCATTATTAACTTCAAACGTTTAATAATTTTCTTCTCAATTCTAGATATATATGATTGAGAAATAGCTAATTTATCAGCTAAATCCTTTTGTGTAAGTTCCTTTTTTCCAAATAAACCATATCTAAATTCAATTATTTCTGCTTCCCTTCCATTTAATTTTTTAACTTCTTTTTCTAATAACAATTTATTATCTTTTTCTTCAATTGCTTTTTGTATAATATCTTCATCTGTACCATAAATATCTTCGATATGAAGTTCATTACCTTCATTATCAAAATTAACAGAATCTTCAAAACTAACCTCATTATTTCTTTTCTTATTTTTTCTCAAAAACATAAGAATTTCATTATCAATACATCTAGAAGCATAAGTAGCTAATTTAATATTCTTATCCAATTTATACGTTTTAATTCCTTTAATTAATCCAATTGTTCCAATACTTACTAAATCTTCTAAATCATACATAGAATTAGTATATTTTTTAGAAAGAAAAACAACTAATCTTAAATTATGTTCAATAAGTTTATTTCTAGCGTCTAAGTTACCCATATTACTTTTTTTAACCAAATCTTCTTCTACCCTTTTAGATAAAGGTGGTGGCAAAATATCAGTACTTCCAATAAAAAACACATCATCATTTCTAAAAAACTTATTAAGCATTTTTTCTAGCATATTTCCTCCATTAATTTATAATTTAATAGACAATTAAATCCATTAAACTTTTTATTTATAACACCAACAACTACATCATCACGTTCTCCTATACCATCAATATAAACCTTTCTTGGTTTAAAACACTTAATTAAAGACTCACTATCAATAGTTTTATATGGAACTAAATAAAATTTTTCATCAACATTTTTGTTAATGATTATAACTTTCTTATTACTAAATGGATCAATCAAAGAATTACCACTATCCATAAATCCATTTAAATATATGATTTTTCCATTATTTAAATAAATATTTACTTTATACCTATAATTAATAATATTCTTTAAATTATATGTAAAAAACTTATAAACTTTCATAATAACTGGTATTAATAATATAAAATAGTTATATTTTATTAAATTTAAAGATTTAAAATATATTAAACATCCTCCTAAAAAGAAAGATAA
>CAVIDW010000024.1:0-18429 GCA_963641945.1 bacterium
TAGATGAATCAAATTCAGCATTCATCATAGTTTGAATAGTATCTTTAAACATATCTTTTAATGCATAAGCAATATCATTTGCATTTTTAATATCATAATTTTCTAATAAATATTTTACTACTTCATTATTTTTATTTTCTTTCATACAAAAATCCTTTCTTGATTATATATTTCTATATTACCATAGAAAGGATTTATCTTTACACAAAATTATTTACAGACTCGATAAAAATGCTTATTTTCTAAGCATTTTTAGTTTCTCATTTTTTCTCTTTTTAATAATTGAACAAATAAAGTCACATTTTTCTTCTTCACTCATTTCTGGACGAGCAAGATCTAAATCTATAAGCCTATATGCAAGATTTTTAAGACATGGAAATGATTTGAAGCTGTCTTCTAATTCTCCATTAACTAATAGTGAATACCAGTCACCACGATATAAGCAAATATATTTTTTATCAGTACATGGCTCTAAACATCTTTCAATAATTGCGACATCATCAAGATAACGTCCCTCTGTTCTTTTAGCATACACCATCTTATTGTAATTTTCTTCTGTTGTTATAATTATATAATGAAAACAATCTATTAACCATGGCTGAGTAACATTTAAATGTCTAGTTATAACAAAATTATCATCCATAACATACTTATCACTATAAATAGCAGTCAAATACTCATATATTGTTTTCATCAAACATTCATCTCTAATACAAGTAGCTCTTCTCATATATTTATAACAATGATTAACGCTTTTCTTTAATCGTCTTATTTTATCTTTTATATCAAATTTCTTTCTTAAAATATCTTTATCCAAAATATTTTCATTTGATAAAGCTGATAATCTTTTTTCTAAAACAATAATTTGTTCTTTACAAGAAGCTATATACGCAAGTAATTCTTTTGAACTTTTAAACTCATACATATCTCTTTCACCAGCCATATTGTATCATTCTTATTTTAAGAAATAAATTAAAAAATAATAATATTTTTTACAATAAAATTAACATTTTGTTAGTCATTTTTTAATTATTATTGACACAATAACACATTAGTGATAGCTTATAAATTAGAAGGAGGTATATGATTGCAAATATATTGAGTAAAACATAATAATATGTGTCACTCATTTCACCAATGCAGTTATATATTCAACAATCAATAATCTGAAATGAGTGTTTTATTAATTGAAAGGAGATTATTAATTATGGATAATATCAAACTTGAAAAAAGCAATTATGGAAAATTTATTCTTAAAGGTTCTTTAGCAGTAGAACATTACTATGAAATGAATGATGATAATAGTGATTTATTTGATGATTATAATAAAAAATTAAAAGAATACTACGCATTATCAGTAAAAGACGAAAATAGTATAGAAAATATGTTCAAAGAATTAAAAGCTCTAATAATCAAACTTGGAGAAGAAAACTTTACATTTTATGAAGATGGTGACGTATTATACAACTATAATAAAGTTAAAAAAGAAGATGAAAAATAATGGCAAAAGGTGGAAACAATAGAGATTGGGGATACGCAAGCTATGATGTAGATAAATATGACGATTATAGTGACTCAAATTTACAATACACTAGTTATGAAAAAGATGGTTCAGTAAATAGATATGTGGATAATGGAGATGGCGGTCATGGACACTCTCACTATAATAGTAGTGAAAATTACAATAACGGAGAAGATCCTGACTTTAGTAGACAAGAAAGTAATAAATCAGCTAATCCAACAACTGGAGAAATACAAGAAAAAGGTGGATGCTATTTAACAAGTGCGTGCATGCAACATTTTCAAGCAAATTTTGACGACGATTGTTATGAATTGAGAGTATTAAGATGGTTTAGAGATAATTTTGTATCACAAGAAGATATAGATCACTATTATGATATAGCACCTCATATTGTCGAAGCAATTAATAGCGAAGAACATTTTGAAATTATTTACGATTACATCTATGATACAATTGTTGATTATTGCGTTGAACAAATAGTTAATGGAAACTATGAAGAAGCATACAAAAGATATAAAAACAGCATTTTAGAATTAGAAGGCAAATTTGCAAAAGAAAAAACAGTCAAAAAAATTCTTTCGCCAATTAAAACACCAAAAAAAGCACTAGTTTAGCTAGTGCTTTTTAAATACTAGAATCTTATATATATTTTACAGTCTCACTTAAATCTTTTCTAATATTATGTGTAGGATTTAATGAACAATCTTCACTTTTATATCCAATAGGTATTAAACAAATTGGAATATTCTCACCAAGATTAAATTCTTGAATTAATTTTTCTTTATCAAACATTTCTATCCATATATTATCTAGTCCTACATTAGTAGCTTCAAGCATCATATGAGTAGCAACAATTGAAGCATCTACTATATATGTAGATTCATCATTCTTTTTAAATGCCATTTCTTTATTACTACATACAATAAGCACTACTGGAGCGTTATATCTGCATGGAGAGCATTCATCAATCTTGCTTAACGCCTCATTACTTTTAGCAACTAAAATATATTGTGGTTGTATATTTTTAGCAGTAGGTGCTACTCTACCAGCTTCAAGTACACTTTTTATTTTATCTTCTTCTACTTCTCTACTACTAAATTTTCTAGTAGCTGTTCTTTTTCTAATTACATCTTCAAATTCCATTTTCATCATCCTTTCTACAAAAATATTTTATCACATTTCTTTATACAAATAACAATCTTTTTCATGAGAATAAATTATTCCTATAGCTTGTAAATAAGAATAAATAATAGTTGTTCCAACAAATTTCATACCTCTTTTAATTAAATCATTTGATATTTTATCAGATAACTCATTTCTAGCTTTATCAACTTCATAATATATTTTACCTTCACTAAAAGTACATAAATAATTATAAAAACTTCCATATTCACAAGTAATACTTTTAAATATTTTAGAGTTTTCTATACTAGCTTTAATCTTTAATCTATTTCTTATTATCTCTTTAGAATTACATAATTCTTCTATTTTATCTTGATCATATAAAATAACTTTATCAATATCAAAATCATCATATAATAGTCTAAAACTATCTCTTTTATTTAATACACACTCCCATGAAAGTCCTGCTTGAAATGATTCAAGTATTAACATTTCATATAAGTATTTATCATCAGTATTAAGAATACACCATTCATTATCATGATAATCAATATACTTTTGATTTTTTAAATTACACCATTTACATCTATTCATATTTCACCTATATTTACTCATATCATTTTTTTCTAATTTTAAAAGTTCTATTTTATTTTTAATTCCTCCACCATATCCAGTAATTTTATTATTTGTACCAACTACTCTATGACAAGGAATAATTATGCATATAGGATTGCTTCCAACAGCTCCTCCAACTGCTTGAGCATACATCTTTTTTATTCCTCTTTTATTTGCTATTTCTATTGCTATATCATTATAAGTAACTACTTTTCCATATGAAATATTATTCATTATATCAGTTACTTCTTCTCTAAAAGAAGAAATATTTCCTAAATTATATTTAGGAGTAAAATCAGGAATATTCCCATCAAAATAAATATCTAACCATCTTTTAGTTTCATCAAAAACATCTAAGTTTTTGCTTTCACATTCACCAAACTTATAAGTATCATGAGAACCCTTAAATATTAATCCTGTTAGATATTCTCCATCACTATACATAATTAAATCATCAAACTCACTTGGAGTTTTATATTCACATTTATACATATACATCACAATAAAATTATACAAAAAAAGTAGATATAAATCTACTTCTTAAATAAACCAATTCCATGTATGCCAGAATGCTACACTTCCTGATACAAACATACATATTATTATTGATAATACAAAGAAAACTACAAATGTTAATAAAGAAATAATAAGGATTTTACTAGTAACACTATTAAAGTTTATCTTATCAAATTTAAATTTATTATTATGATTATAATATTTTAATGAGTTAATACATTCTTTCAAGAAAGAAATAAACCATATATTAGAACATACACTAAATACACTTAATGACAATAATGCAATTGATATTATAACTCCACATCCATAAGGAATATATGGTATTAAATTACTATAATTTGTATTTAATATTAAACAAACTGATATAACTATGCATGCAATTGAAAATGCTATTAAGGCAATTACCCAAGCAATATATATCACAAATAACATATAAAATATTATATTTACAAATACTTTTAATATCACATTTAATACATTACTATTCTTTTTATAAGTTTTATTCCTATTATCAATTAACTCATCTAAACTAATATCAAATATTTCACATAATAATTTTGATTGTTTTAGATCAGGAGAAGTCTCCCCTAACTCCCATTTAGATATTGTTTGTCTAGCAACATCAACTTTCTCTGCTAAATCTTCTTGAGATAATCCATTCTTTTTTCTTAATTCTTGTATTCTTTTTCCTATTTCCATAATATTTCTCCTTTCAAAAAAATAATAACTTTTATTAACTTTTTTATCTAGCAATTATCATAGGAAATTACGCCCGAAAACTTAACATTTGTTTTATTTAGTCATTTTTTCTATACTATGAGTAATTTTATTAGAGTTATTTATTAAATCATATACAGACTCTGGTAATATTTTATAGTTATTAATATCTTTTAAATTAACCCAATAAAATCTTTGATTTTCATTATCTTTACAAGTAAATATTTCATTCTTTATTTCTTCATTATAAATAGCCTTATAACAAAATCCATATTGAGTTATTTTCTTTCCTTTTTTTAGAATAAAGTTTTCTTGAATTGAACAAAATTCAAAATCTAAATCATAACCAATTTCTTCAATTATTTCTCTTTTAATAGTTTCAATACTGCTTTCATTAAATCTAATCCTACCACCTGGTAATAAATAGAAATCTCTTCCATCTTCTACTTTAAATAAAAGTATTTTACTCATATCCTTATTAAATATCAAAGCACAAGCTCTAGACACAAATCTATTATCATCTTTAACTATATCAATATCCATACTATATTCCTATCCTAATTTATCTCCATTTTTAACCATAATATCAGGTTTAATTAAAACAACACCTTGTTCACTATAAGTTCCAAGAACTAATACTTGAGACATAAAGTCAGCAATCTGTTTAGGAGGAAAATTTACAACAGCTAATATTTGTTTGCCTATTAAATCTTTATTTTCATAAACATTTGTTATTTGAGCAGAAGAATTTTTAATTCCAATTTCATCTCCAAAATCTATTTTTAATTGATAAGCAGGTCTTTTAGCTTTATCAAATACTTTAGCTTCAATTATTGTTCCTACTCTAATATCTAACTTCATAAAATCATCAAATGTTGCCATAAAATATATTCCTTTCACTCTACAAATCAATTATATCATTAAATTTATTTAAAAAGATATCATTTTATGTTATTACATATTTTAAACGAGGAGGCACAAGAAATGAATCAAAATGAAAATGATAAAGGAACAACTATAACAACAAAAGACTTTATGTTATTATTCGCATGTACTAATATTTTACAAGGTAACTTCTTTGTAATCAAAAAAGAATTATTAAGTTTTATTGAAGATTGTAAATCTAATGATAGATTTTCAAATATCTTATGTAACGTTAATACTTTAGAAAGTTCTATAAATCAATTAATAAATGACGGTATATGTAGACCATATCCAAAAGATAATGAAGAAAGCTATATAATATTTAATAATATACCAACTTTAGAATTAATTAAATTAATCAGAGAAAATATTGATTATTTAAAAGAAATGATAGAATTCATTAAACAATTTAATCAATATAGAGAAACACCTTTAGAAGAAAGAAACAATTCAAATAAAACTTACATAGATCAATTAAGAGAATTAACAAAACCATATTAAAAAGGACAAAAATTAATTGTCCTTTTTCTATGCATACTCATATTTTCTTTTATTTTTTATAAAACAAATAACACTTACAATTAAAGCAAATATTTCAGCAACTAACACTGATAACCAAATTCCATTTATTCCAATTAATTCTGGTAATATTAATATAACTATTACTTGAAATACTAAAGTTCTTAAGAATGATATTAAAGCAGAAACAAATCCATTATTAAGTGCAGTAAAAAATGATGAGGCAAATATATTAAACCAACTAATTATATAAGATAAAGAATATAGTCTTATTGCATTAATTGTTAGTTCTAAAAGATCTTTATCATAACCTACAAAAATACTAGCTAATGGTTTTGCAAATAATTCTGCAAGTAAAGTCATTACAACGGCGACAACACCTAATAATTTAATACTTTTATTTAATAAGCTTTTTAATTCATCCTTATTTCCTGCTCCATAATGATATCCTATTACAGGAGCACTACCAACTGAATAACCAACATATGTTCCAACAAATAAGAATCCAACATACATTATAATTCCATAAGCTGTTACCCCATTAGATCCAACTAATTTCATAAGTTTCATATTAAATAAAATATTAATTAATGACATTGATAAATTTGTAACCATTTCAGATGATCCGTTTGTGCAAGCTTTTACTATTGGAGTCATTTCAAACTTAGTTTTTCCAAGTTTTAATGGTGTTTTATTTTTTCTTACAAAATATATTAATGGAATTATAGCTCCAACAACTTGACTAATTATTGTTGCCCATGCAGCTCCAGCTACACCGAACTTAAATACATAAATAAACAAGAAATCTAAAATAATATTTGTTAAACCAGCAATTATAGATATTACAAGTCCAAATCCTGGTTTTTCAGCAACAACTAAAAATGATTGAAAACTATTTTGTAATATAAACGCAGTCATACCAATAAATAATATTCTTCCGTAAGTTAAACAGTAACCCATCATCTCTTTTGTTGCTCCCATTAATTCAGCAATTGGTTCTAAAAATACTATTCCAACTATTGTAAATATTACACCTAATATTATTTCTAAATAAACTAACATAGAAAAATATCTATTTGCTCTTTTAATATCACCTTCACCAAGTGTTTTTGAAATAATTGCACTTCCACCTGTACCAAACATAAATCCTATAGTTCCTACTATCATAATAGCTGGCATTATCAAATTAACTGATGCAAACGCTTCACCTTTAACTACATTTGAGATAAATAATCCATCTACAACACCATATATTGAAGTAAATATCATCATTATTATCGTAGGTAATGTAAACTTAATTAGCTTTTTATAGGTAAAGTGTTCTGCTAAACCTATTTTCATTTTATTTTTCTCCTTTGCAAGCATTAATATAATCAGCAAGTGGTGTAATAATATTCTTAATATTTATATTTGTAGTATTAATACATAAATCATAATTTTCTTTATTACCCCATTCAAAATTAGCTATTAAATCATTAAATGCTTTTCTGTTTTTATCAACTTCTCTAATTTTATTTAATAATTCTTTATCACTTAGTTTTTCTTCTTCATTTCCTTTTTCTCTACAACGTTTAATTTTACTTTTCTCATCTGCATATACAAATATATTTATAGGATTATAATCTTTAAGTATTGTATTTGCTCCTCTTCCAACAATTACTGCATTTCCTTTTTCAGCAATATTATTCAATATTTTATTTTGTTTAATTAGAATATCAATTTGATTCTTTTGTATAGATAGATTTGTAGTAAAAGTTTTACCAAATTGAAATGGTACTGGATAAACACCTTTTTCTGAAATATTATTTATATATTCTTCTGACATACCAGTTTCTTTAACAAGTAAATCAATAATTTTAGAATCATAAAAAGCATAGCCTAATTTATCAGCAAGTCTTTTTCCTATTTCTTTACCTCCACTACCAAATTCTCTACTTATCGTAATAATTTTATTCATTATAACTCCTCCTTTTTTCAAATAAAAAAGCTCAATTATTTCATAAATAATCGAGCTCACTCGACATCTTATCGACTCATGCTTCTAATTATAGAAACGGTGTTACGACACCGAGTCCTCCGATGACCCTTTAAATTTCAATCCTAAATGATTATAACATTTTAATATTTATTGTCAACATTTTTAAGTATCAAAATACATTATTTTTTTCTTTTTATTGGTATACATCTATTTACTCTTTTTTTATATTCTAGATATTCATTACCAAATTCTTTTTGTAACCATTTTTCTTCTGTAAAAATCATAAGAATAGTTAAAAATATCCAATATATAAATGGTAATATTAATAAATAATAATTATTTTCTATTAAAATCATACCTAAAGATAAAATAGCAAAAGCAGAATATATTGGATTTCTAGTATAACTATATATTCCTGTAGTTAACAATTTACCTTCTAAAATACATTTATCTACTTTATCTTTAAAAACTGATCTATACCACATATAACCAGATAATATTATTAAAATTATTCCTATTATTTTTAATGGTAAGACAAGTTCTTGAATATAATATTTTGGTATATATTCAAGATTTGACAATATGATAAAAGCAATTGTTATCACTAATATAACAGCTACATAAATTGGACCTACTCCATACATAGGCAAACTTTTCTTTTTCATAATTTTACCTCCATCAAAAATAATTCTATAATTAAAAACTCAATATACTACTTAAACAATTAAATAAAGTAAGCAACTATTCCAATTAAACCAGTCATTGCTAAACCTAAACTTGGCATTATAATACCTGGTAAATCTTGAAATTTATTAGGATTTATTTTTCTAAACAATACACCAATTATTAAAAATACTATTGAGTTTAATAAGGCCATCCATTTAGATACACCTAATGATCCATTTAATACAGCTATCATTACACATATATCAGTAGACATTAATACAATATATGATATAAAGAATGGTGGATATATTGCTTTATATAATCCTTCTAATGTATTATCAGCAATCTTAAAATTATTTTTTCCATTATCAGTAATTCTCTTATAAATAATTGCTTGAATACATAACATAGAATGAACAAACAAGCCACCAACACATCCAATAAATCCAGTAATCAAAATTATATTAGATAACACTAAATCATTCTCTCTTATCATATCAGCAATCGCATAAAATCCAAACCCAACTAAAATTACTCCAACCATCGCACACATAATAGAAGCTCCAAATCTCCATTCAGACATCTTACTCCAATTACTATCAATATTCTTTGAAGTTCCTAATTTCTCATTACCTTTTCCTTTTAAATCAAATAATACATCTCCTGTACAACACAAAAGTCCACCAATCAACCCCATAATACTAAAAATCAAATTCATAATTTACTTTACCTTTTTCTCTATTCATCAAATATATCTCCTCTAATATCAATTATATCTTTCATTAAAATAATAAAATTATCTACAAATTTTATTTTTTGATTTACTAAATCTATTCTTTTAACAACACTAGTCTTTTCTAAATATTTGCCACCAACCTTTGTATTATCTTTTACAAAATAAACTATTGTAATTTCATTCATATCATCAATATGCTCATTAATATAATTTAATTTATTATTAAGTATTTCTTTCTTCTCTTCATCTAATATAATTCTTTTATCTGTAAGTCTCGTTGTTTCTTTTATAGCATTATTATATCCAACTAAAGCAGCAAATGGAGCAAACTGAGCAGCACGTGATTCCATACTTAAATGAGAATGTTTAGAAACAGGTCTATTTAAATTTATAATATCATCATAATTACTCATCCTTTATGACCTCCAACTTCTTCATTTCTTTCTTTAGCAGTAGCTCCCTCTTCAAAATTCATAGCTTTCAAAATAGAATTTTTTCCATATTTTTTCTTAATATTTAATAGTGTTTTCTGAATCTTTTTTTCTTCAATTTCATCTTTAAAATCATTTTCTTTTTGTTTACTTATTGCTTCATAATTAGTAAATAAATCTATTTGTTCTATAACAGGCTTGTCTTCATATTCTTCACTAACAACATTACAAGCAGTTAAATTGAGTCTTCTTACAAGCAAAATTGGATTAATTATTCTATCATAAAGCTTCATAACTTCTTTTGTAATTATTTTAGTAGAAGACGTTTTATGATCTATATTAGCAGTTCCATGAGCATGTTTTGGTACTCTTCTTCCATACGCATCTATCATTACTTCTCCATGATATTTTAAAGCTATTTTTGGATTAGTTAAATTTTCAATATCATAACCTACTGTCAAAACAAATTGATCAGACTTTAAATGTTTTTCAACTAAATCTAAAACTAAATTATCGACCATTTCTTTCACAATTAATTTAGTCTTTTCAGTATCATATGGACAATGTAAAACTTGACCTTGACTTATACTATTAGACATCGGTTTATATTTTTTAGCATCTTCTATAGTACATGGTTCATATCCCCATGCATGATCTATTAATAATTCTGCGTTTATTCCAAATAATTTAAATAATAAGTCTTCATTATTTATAGACATTCTTGCAACATCACCCATGGTAAACATATTGTTTTCTTCTAACTTTTTAGCATAACCCCTACCAACCCTCCAAAAATCAGTCAAAGGTTTATGACTCCATAGTTCTTTCTTATATGACATTTCATCTAACGTAGCAAGTCTAACACCATACTCATTAGGTTTCATCTTCTTAGCAGTAATATCCATCGCAACTTTTGCTAAATACATGTTTGTACCTATTCCAGCAGTAGCAGTAATACCAGTAGTTTTATAAACATCTTCTATTATTTTAATAACTAATTCTTCTGCTGTCATTTTATAAAAACTTAAATAATTAGTAATATCACAAAAAACCTCATCTATTGAATACACAAGTATATCTTCAGGAGCAATATATTTTAAATAAACATTATATATATCAGTACTATATTTCATATATAATTTCATTCTAGGAACCGCAGCTATAAAATCAAGTTCAAGATTTAAGTTATTATTAAGTTCAGAAGCAATACATGATTTACCATTAAAATTTCTATAATGATTATTTTTCTTTCTTTGATAATTAATTTCTTTAACCTTTTGTCTTACTTCAAATAATCTACTTCTTCCTTTAAGACCATAGGATTTTAAAGATGGTGAAACAGCTAAACATATTGTTTTATCAGTTCTTGATTCATCAGCAACAACTAAATTGGTGTCAAGTGGATCTAAGTTTCTTTCTCTACATTCTACTGATGCATAAAAACTTTTTAAATCGATACACATATATATTTTATTCACTTCTTCACCTCACCATCTTAATTAAATTATATGATAATTATATCACACGTATAATGTTAAACATAAAGATTTTGAATTTAAAAGTTTGATTTCTTTATGTTTTTTGTTATTATAACAAACATCGGTAAAGACGAATTATAACAGGCACTTTGAGTGCAATCTTATGAATATCTACCATATGATTATTTATTAATTCGGTTGAAGATAATGGAATGAAAGAGTTCGAATGATAAAGCGTGTAGGAATATAAGTGGTCGAATATGGTTTAACCGAAATATTATGAAAAGAGAATTTCTTATGAAACATATTTTAAGTTTTGATATTGCCAAAGGAAAAAGTGTTTATTGTTTTATTAATGAATTAAGAAATACTATTATTGATGCCACGTTGATTGAACATAAAAAAGATGATTTTGACTTTTTATATAAAACCGTCAAAAATTATGACAATTTAATTGTTATCATGGAATCTACATCTATTTATCATTTACCAGTCGAAAATTATTTTAGATCTAAAGGTATAGAAACTATAGTTATCAATCCTAAACTTGTTAAACAATTTAAAGATACTTTAAATAAATCTAAAACTGATAAATTAGATTGTTTTAAAATTGCTAGATGTTATTTAGGAACTATAGATTCATTTTATTATAAAAATGATGAATATTTTATGTATAATCCACTTGCCAGACAATATTGGTCTTTAATTGAAGGACAAACAAGATTGAAAAACAGGTATAGACAATTAATAGATATTGTATTTCCTGAATTTGCTTTGATTTTCTACGATTTATATAATGATTTAGCTTTAAACTTTATTCATGACTTTCCTCACCCAATCTTCTTTACCAATAGAAGAATTGATTATTTAATGAATTATTTGAAAGAAAAAAACGGAACAACTAAAGCATTTAGATTTAAAAATAAAGTATTAAAAATGAAAGAATTAGCCTTTAATTCTTTATGCTATGATGGATATAATTCATTACAGGTTCAAAATTTAGTACAAGCTATTGAAATGATTCAATATCATAAATCCGAAATCACTAAAATTAAAGAACAATTAATTAATGAAATGAAAGATAAAAAGTTATTTAAAATAATTAATTCTATTCCTGGATTTGGAGAGTTTTCAACTGCTTTATTTTTGGCTGAAGTTGGTGATATAACAAGATTTGATAATAAGTATCAACTTATATCTTTTATAGGTATTGATTCAGTCACTTCTCAATCTGGAGTTTCCGCATATCATGGGCCTATATCTAAAACAGGCTGTAAATTTGGTAGAACTATTCTATTTAATATTGTAACAACAATAATTCAAATATCAACCCATTCTGATAAATCAAATCCTATATATTTGTTTTTCAGAAAAAAACAATCTGAAGGAAAACACCATTATAAATGCATAATTTCTTGTGAAACCAAATTATGTAAAATCATTTATAAATTATGTACTTCAAATTGTACCTATTAAAACAAATAAACCAATTTAATCCAAAATTTTAAAAATTGAGGAAACTCAGTTCTTTTTGTTGTGTCTATAATATCATATTTTTTATCATTTGACAAAACTTAGATAATCATATACAAAATAAATTTTAAATTTTTTCATAAAAACATAATTACTATTATCAGTAAAGATATGTTAGCGATACCAAAAAAATCAAAATAGATCTAACCACTTATGATAACCAAGCAAGAGAAAAAGTATTTATAGAAATAATATCTTCACAAACAAAAAACTTTGAAATAAATAATAGAAAAAGTTATGATAATTCAAGAGCAAAATCAAGTCAAAATCTCTCTTCAATGAAAATGTAAGTCATATAAAACAATTGCAATTCAAAAAGCATAATTTTTCTTGATTTTATATCTTGCCAAAATTATGCTTATATAGTATTTCAAAAAAGTTTTCCCTTGCCTATCATTAAATGATACTTTAGTTAATTACTTTGTAAAAATTCTTGTACAAAGAACAAACGTTTGCTATAATTATGTATAGAAATGCTTGATAGTTGGGTGGAGCCAAACTTCTTGAAAGAAGAGAGGCGAGAACATGAACAAGAAGGATTTTTTAATTCTATCTCTAGTAATAATTATCTTCCTTTTGCTATTCTTACTATTTATAGTATTAATATAAAAGAAAACCACCTAACTCAGCAATGATTTAGGTGGAACCAACTTAATTGGCAACACTCAACATGCGACATCAAGTGTTCCTTTAATATTTTATGAAGTTTCCTTCATCTACATACATAATAACATAAAAACGACTTTTTAACAAGTCGTTTTATTTTTACTCAAAAATTTTATAAATAGAAAAATTAAGTGTCCGAAATGGACATAAAAAAAGACACATAGTTGTTACCTATGTTACAATTGATGTGAGACTTTTATATATTAAAAAGTGAGAAGTCTAGTAAAATATAATTATTGAACAAACATTTACGAAAAGATTCATCACAATAAAAAGTATATCCCATATCCTCATAGTTTAATTATGCAACTTTATTATATTGAAATGGGAATCCTATTTCATTTATTCGTAGGCAATATAAATGTTCTAAAGCATTGCTAATGAGACGGAATAAAAAGTTTGATGGAACAAAAGAATCTCTATCAGATAAATCTCATAAATCATTAACTCCTAATTCAAATGCCCATACAGAAAAAAATCCTAATATCCTTTATGTAAACTCTATGGTAAATTAAGGATTAAAAGGATATTCAAGACATGCTTGTTCACTTTTTAGAATATCTAGAAAACTTAAATATCAATAAATACTAAAGTTTACAACAAATATACACCTGAAAATATGACAGCCCTATACTAATAAAATATTATAAAAAACAATATTCAATAATTACATTTTAACTATGTTATATTGCTTTTGATTTTTTTATAAATTTTATCTCGCATCATTTACAATTATACGATTTAATTCAACGTCATATATAATCATATCTCTAATTACTTCTAACACTTATCATATCAATTTTCATTACCTTTTCATTCATTAATTTAAACTCTACAAAACTAATTGTTTTTTCATTATATAGTTTCTTTAATTATTAATAATTTTAATTTTTTCTTATTTTATTATTTATCACCCGCTTAATTATATTATAAGGATATAAAAAGAAAGTATATAAACGCTTTTTAAATAGATCTCATTAATATTTATTTTATAATGTCGTTTTATTATTATTTGGTTTCAATACTATTGCAGAATTTTTGTTTAAAAACTGTTCTTCCAAAGCCAAAATACTATTTTTGTATCTATTATATGCGAACTCATAATCACATCGTTTAATCGCATCAACACATTTAGAAATTACATTTTCATAAATCCAAGCATAAATTTTTTCACTATCTGATGAAACATTGATTTTTTCAACTACAATTGGTGCTACTTCATAATAATGAGCAATATCTTCTTTACTAACGAAATTATCCCTAAACCATCTTAAAGTCATAAGTTCATTGCAACTATCATCAAAATTTTCTTGCATATGTATCATACATGCAGTTGTTAAATAACATCCTGATCCAGAGCTTTTTTCTTGTGTTCCATTTTCCCTATCGTTGTCAACTCTAGTCCAATTTTCATTCAAATCAGAATTAACATGCGTAGAATCATGTGGGGCATTTCCATAAGTACTACTATCATAATAATCGTATTTATATCCTGTTCCATCAGCATATGGAGTTACTCTAAATTCACTCCCATCTTCGCCAACATATCTTCCTCTTTCTGGATTATATTCCATATCTTTTATTTTATCATAATCAAAATTTGATATTTATAATTCCTCCTCAACTTTTTTTCTATTTTCTTCTCTTATTTTCAACACACTTTCTTCATGTATAATTTTTTTAATTTTTATAAATATTGGATCAAAATAATTACCTAATTCATATAATTCTTCAAACTTTGTTTCTAATTCGACTTCAATATTCTTAAGTTCTTCTAGTTTTTCTATACTAGGAATTTTATCTTTAAGTTTTGCAATTTCTTCATTAAAATACTTATATTTATTTTTTTCATCAATATCCATATATGTTATATTGCAATTGTTTTTTAAAAAATTCTGTAGAATCTCAATGTCTTTATACAACATAAAAGCCTCCTTCTAGTTATTTATTATACATTAATATTTAAATTGGTCAACAGTACCTCATTATTTTGTTAATCCTTTTTAAAATGTTACCAAGTAATTTTTTATTATGATATGAAATATTAATTCAAAATTATTTATAATCAAAAGTATAATAGTTTCTATATCAAATTCCTCTTTATTTTTGAAATATCAATGTAAAAATTCTTGTGTAAAGAACAAACGTTTGCTATAATTATGTATAGGAACGCTTGATAGTTGGGTGGAGCCAAACTTCTTGAAAGAAGGAGGCGAGAACATGAACAAGAAAGATTTTTTGATTCTATCTCTAGTAATAATTATCTTCCTTTTACTATTCTTACTATTTATAGTATTAATATAAAAGAAAACCACCTAACTCAGCAATGATTTAGGTGGAACCAACTTAATTGGCAACACTCAACATGCGACATCAAGTGTTCCTTTAATATTTATCTATTGTTCTTAAATTACCATTAATAATAGTTGGTTTAACCCTACAAAACTCACAAATAAATTCTAATCTCTTTCTTAATGATTCTTCCATTCTAACTTCTTGCTTGATAACATTCACCATTTTAATCAATCCTTTCTTTGAAAGACTTTTTTCTAAACAAGAAAAAAATCAATCCTAATTTAGAATTGATTGTCTATTTATTCTCGAAACTAATAAATAAGTTCGAGCGGATTTCCCTATGGTGCTGAAAATAGGAATTGAACCCACAACCTACTGATTACGATTCAGTTGCTCTACCAATTGAGCTATTTCAGCATGGTTGCCCTAGTAGGATTCGAACCTACGCATGCTGGAGTCAGAGTCCAGAGCCTTACCACTTGGCCACAGGGCAATATAAAACTTGATTAAAAGCCAAATTAATAACAATATTGGTGGAGCTGAGGAGTAACGAACTCCTGTCCAAAATTCATTCCAATAGAATTTCTACAAGTTTAGTTGGTTTTTATACTCAAATAATAATGTAGATTGCCAACTTCTCTTATTATTCAAAGTTTGTTAAACGTTCATTATAAACCACAAACATATTTATAATATAGTTCACTTTATGACACCCTACTTTAAACTCGTGAACAAAAGTTTAAGAGGATGCTCCACTTTATACTAAATTAAGCAAAAGCTGGAGAGAAACTATAATCGTTTCCAGTTATTTTGATTTTTGCATTTTAAGTATGCCTACTACTTGCATTCTATCCAAATATAATTCTGTCGAATCAATGCAGCCCCATGTAATACAGATTATACCATATTTTATGATAAAAAGCCACATTATTGACAAATTTACTTATATTTCATAAAATAATATACATGAAGAATAGTTTAATTAAAAATGTTGAAATAGTATTTGTTAATTTAATAACTTTAACTAGATTAATTGGAGCAATTGCACTTCCATTCATTTATTGTTTTAAAGATGCTGGAAATTGTGCTTTAATAACTCTAATACTTTTTGCAACCGATGCTATTGATGGATTTCTTGCAAGGACACTACACTGTTCTACATTCTTTGGAAGTATGATAGATGCCATCAGTGATAAACTATTAAATTCAATTGCTTTTATTTTATTAGGTATTCAATATGAATCAATGTTTATTCCACTAATTCTAGAAATAGCTATATTTTATACAAGCTACTCTACTTATAGATATGGTGGAAATGTTCAATCTAGTAAAACTGGAAAAATTAAAACAATCATATTGGACATATGTGTTATATTGAGTTTTACTCTTATAGCATTAACTAAATTTAATATAAATAATCATACACTAGTATTATTAATATCAAATACCAAATTAATAATATTCATGCTTAGTATAATAATTACAGTAGCAAGCCTATTCACTCTATTTGATTACATGAAAAAGAATACTTTAGCAAGACAAAACCCAGCATCTATAAAAATTAAACTACAAAAAAGAAAACTAAAATCTCTCAAAGAAGCATTAAATAATATGTTTGATACTGATTATTATTTAAAACATAAAAATGAATCTATCATGGAACAATTATATAAGTAAATTTACTATTTTATAATTTTATGGTAAAATACTTTAGGAAGTGATAAGATGGAAAAAATAAAAATTATACTAGTAGTAATAATAGCCATAGTTGGAGCACTACTAATATATGATAAATTTACAGAAGAAAAAGAAAATATTAAAATCGAATATAAAAATATAAATAGTGAATATACTTTAGTAGAAAAAAACAATATATTTAAATATAAAAATATTGAGGACATTATCAAAATAGTAGAGTCAGGGTCTGGCGTAATATTCTTATGTTCTCCTGAATCAGATTTATGTCAACAATATGCTGAATCCTTAGATAAAGCAAGTAAAGAAGCAAATTTAAGTGAAATAATATATTGCAATATTAAAAGCGATAGAAGTTCAAATAATATTAAATATCAAAAATTAGTTAGTTTATTAAATGATTATTTGAGCACAGATGATCTAAACAATAAAATAATATATATGCCAGAAGTATTATTCATACATAATGGAAAAGTTATAAACCACGATAATACAAATACTATAGATACAGAAAATGATTTAACAAAAAGATTATATAATAAAATATTAACTATAAATAATGTTGAGGAGGCAACTATACAATGAATTGGAAACAATATTTAATTATTATTGCAATCTTAATTATTATATCATTAATTGTAATTAAGATGAATAGAAAAGACTTTGCTATTGAAATTAATAAATTAATTCAATACTTAGGTGGAAAAGATAATATAATTGATTCACAAATAAATCTTTCAAGATTAAAAGTAACACTTAAAGACACCTCATTAGTCAATAAAGAAGGAATACAAAAATTAGGTGCCAAAGGAATTGTAGAAATAGACAATGAATTAAAAATTATATTAGGTCCAAACTCAAAACAATTAAAAAAGTATATGGCAGGCTTAAAATAAAAGATGATTTTTATGAACTAAACCCCAAAAGTTGGACGGTTTATAAATAGTTTCTAATTAGAGGATTGTAACCTGTAATTTACAGGGGACAATCCTTTTAATTTTTCTTTAATTCTA
>CAVIDW010000025.1:0-18398 GCA_963641945.1 bacterium
ATTATATTTGGTGTTACTAGAGATATAAAAACTAATTTTTTAACAACAGTTTTTCTTTTTATATCTTCATCTTCATTAATTATTTGGTTATACGAGTTATCATATTCACTAATTAATAACAAAAAAATAAGTTGGTATGCTTTAATTTCTGCTATATTGTTTAATATTCCGGGTTTAGTTATTTCTGGCAGAGATACATTAATGATATTTTTAATTACAACTTTTATTATATTTATTTATTGTGGTAATTATGCTATAAAGGAATTAAAAAAACCGAGTATGATGTATAAGAAAATATTAAAATATTCAATTGTAGTATTAGTTGTATTAATGATTTATTTAATTTTTTTATCTAGTAATAGATATGGAAAAGAAGAAAATGCTACATTGAATATGTTTGAATATAGTGCAGGGTGTAAATTTCCTTATTATTTAAAAAAAATTAGTGATGTTGCACCTAGTGTTGGTAATTTTACAAATAATATTGTATTTTATTATTCATCGCAAATTAGTAAGTATGCATTTGTTTTTGACAATTATAAAGGACCTTATTTGTATGGATTTTATCAATTACATTATATTTCAAGACGTTTTCCTGAAGGTAGCAAGTTAAGATATGATTTAGTAGGTGAAGAGTTAAATCTATTAACAACTAATTCTAAAATTCCAGCATTAAAGGTATTGTGGGAAACAGCTTTGGGATATTCAATATATGATTTTGGAAGAATAGGTACTTTAATAGCATCTGTAACTGGTGGAATTATAATAGGACTAATTAGTAGAATAATTAATAATAAAAATACTATTTTTTCAATATTAGTTAACGCCTTTATTTGTTTAGCTATGTTTATGACTGTTGAAATTTCTCCAATATTTGACTATTTTTATATTTTTCCTTTAATTTGGCTTATTATAATAATTCTTATTACGAATAGGAGAAATATAAATGAAACCGTTTAGAGATGAAAAAATAGATATATTAAAAGGTATAGGTATTATTTTTATTGTTTTAGGTCACACTTCATTTCCGTTTTCCCAATTTTTATATTTGTTTCATATAGCTATTTTTATAATGGCATCTGGTTATTTTTGGAATAATAAAACAATAACCACTTTTACAAATTTGAAAAAATATATATATTCAAGAATTAAAAAATTATATATTCCTTATATAATTTGTAATGCACTTTGTGTGATATTAAATAATGTTTTAATTAATATTAACATTTTTAATACTGTTAATCATAATTACTTTAATTTTAAAGCTTTTACTTTTGGAATAATAAAAACATTATTGTTTAATAATGATACAGAATTATTTGGTGCGACATGGTTTTTAAGATTACTTTTTATGATTAATATTTTATTTGCTATCATAGAATTTACTTTAAACCATTTTCATATAAAAAATAAAATTAAAATTCAGGTTATCATTTCTATTGTTTTTTTGTTATTTGGATATTATATATCTCAAAAGCAAATAAACTTAAAATTAGTTGATAGTGCTATGTTTATGTGTTATGGTTTGTTTGTCTTTTCAACACATTTGAAAAAATTAAAAATAGAAAAGTTAAATAATCTTTTGATTTTGATTTTATCATTTTTAGGATTAATTATATTAAATAAATCTGGAAGAGTAGAAATGTCTATGGATATATATACTAATATTTTATACTTTGTAACAGTTTCAATTTTGGGATGGTTTTTTACATATTCGTTATCTTATTATTTGTCTAAAATCAGATATTTAAAAAACGTTTTAAAATATATTGGAGAAAATTCAATATATATTTTGATATACCATTTTATATCTTTCAAAATAATTAATATTATATTAGTTGTTTTATTAAGAGATAACATTACATTGATTTCTGCATTTCCAACCTTGTATAAAGATAATTTTTATTGGATAATATATACTGTTTTTGGTATAATATTTTCTATAATTATTGGACAAATGTTTAAAAACATAAAAATTAAAATAAAAGAAATAGGAGGACATATATTTGACAAAATTAGGTGTAGTTATAGTAACTTATAACAGATTAAATTTATTAAAAGAATGCATTGATGCTGTTTTAAATCAAACATATAAGTTTGATGAAATATATATAGTAAATAATGCAAGTGCAGATGGTACAAGAGAATATTTGGACAGTATAAATAAAATAAATTTGAATGTAGAACATTTAAATGAAAATTTAGGTGGATCTTATGGTTTTTTTAAAGGAGTAGAGTATTTTGAAAATAGTAAATTAGATTATATACTATTAATAGATGATGATGCTATAATAGATAAAGATTATAATAAAAATATTGTAGAAGAAATCAAAAAAAATAATAAAAGAATAATAGCTTATTCTGGTACTGTAAAAACAAATAATGAAATTCAATATAATCATAGACAATATCTAAAAAATTCTAATGAATTTGTTAGAATAAATACTAAATTAAGTGATTATGAAAGTGAATATTTTGATTATGATATATCAACTTTTTGTGGAATATATATACCAGTAAAAATAATTAAAAAAATCGGTTTACCAAACAAGGATTTCTTTATTTGGCTAGATGATACAGAATATTGTTTAAGACTGTTGAAATATGGTAAGATAAGAAATATTAATAATGCTAATTTAAATCATAAAACAAACATCATAGAAAATGCTTCTTATAGTTGGAAATCTTATTATGGACTTAGAAATAATATCTATATTTTAAAAAAATATTTTAATAAGAAGCAATTAAATAAATTCATATTTGATATGAAAATAAAAATAATAGGTGGTAAAGTTTTATCAGTATTAAAAAGAGATAAATATTATAACAATGTTGCTCAATTATACAAAGATGCACTAAATGATGGTATGAATGAAAATTTAGGTAAAAATCAAAAATATATACCGTCATTTAAGCTAAGATAAGGAGTAAATCAACATATATGTTGAAGACAACAGAAATAGATGCAATTTTGGTTGCAGAGCAACCAGTATAGCATTATTGGAAATTATATCATCAAATAATGAAATCATTGATAGAATTTATGGAAAATATACAAATGTTGTTGCTGATGAATCGTTTTTCTGAAAAAATTCTTCAAGTTGTGTTTATAAGATGATTGGACAATTTAAATATTGGAAATATTTAAAAAATCTTTTACTTAAATTATTGTTTATTAAGAAAAGGTAGTTATTTCATGAATAATTCAAAAGTTATTATTGTATCTAGCAATTCGCTGGTTGGTTATCTTTCTTTTGACAATCAAAATATCAAAATTGAAAGAAAATAAAGATATATTTAATATACATAAATAAATGCTAAGAAAGGAGAATATCTAATGAAATATAGTTTGAAAAAAAATTATGCTTATAATTTGATGTATCAATTGCTTATAGTAATTTTGCCTGTTTTGACTACTCCTTATTTATCAAGAGTACTTGGAGTGCATAATATTGGTGTTTATAGTTATACTTTAAGTATTGCAACTTATTTTGTTTTATTTGGATCATTAGGTGTTTCGTTGTACGGACAGAGAGAGATTGCGTATGTGCGCGATAATAAAGAAAAGACTAGCAAGACATTTTTAGAAATACTTTTTTTCAGATTCTTTACTATGTTAATTTCATTGATAGCATTTTATTTGTTGTTCTGTTTAAATGGGCAATACAAAATTTATTATAGAATATTAATATTGGAACTAGTCTCAAATTCTTTTGATATAAGTTGGTTTTTTCAAGGATTTGAAGATTTTAAAAAAACTGTTACACGAAATTTTTTTGTTAAAATTATAAGCTTAATATGTATTTTTACATTTGTAAGAGACAATAATGATTTGTGGTTATATATATTAATATATGTCTTATCCAATTTAATTGGGAATATTTCACTATGGTTTTATCTCCCAAAATATGTTAATAAAGTAAACTTTAAAAATTTAGACTTAAAAAGACATATAAAACCAACAATTGCTTTATTTATTCCACAAATTGCGACAACTATATATACTGTTTTAGATAAAACGATGATTGGCGGTATTTTAAATGATATGGTTGCTGAAGGTAATTATGAACAATCTCAAAAAATAATTAAAATGGCTTTGACAGTCGTTACGTCGTTAGGTACTGTTGTTTCTCCAAGAATAGCAAATACAATGGCTAAAAATGATAAAAGTAAAATAAATCACTATTTAAGTAATTCTTTTAAATTTGTTTGGCTTATAGGTGTTCCGATTATGTTTGGAATTGCTGGTGTAGCAAATAGTTTAGTACCTTGGTTCTTAGGTAATGAATTTGATAATTCTAAATATCTTTTAATGATTGGTGCACCCCTTATAATTGCTATAGGATTAAATAATGTGACTGGTGTGCAATATTTAATATCTGTAAAAAGGCAAAGTTTATTTACGAAATCTGTTGTAATTGGTGCCGTATTTAATTTTATATTCAATTTACTGATGATTCCAAAATATGGTGCTATTGGCGCAATTGTTTCATCTGTTATGGCTGAATTTCTGATATTATTTATTCAATTAAATGATATTAAAAAAGAAGTAGATATACACATAGTTTATCAAGGATGCCTGAAGTATATTTTGTTTGGCCTAATTATGTTTGTGCCAATTTATGTTATTGGGATTAAATTATCTTCTACAATTATTACAACTTTTTTACAAGTTATATGTGGTACTATAATATATATAATATTATTATTTATTTCAAAAGATAAATTCACTTTAGAATTATTAGATGGAGTATTAAAATATTTTAGAAAGAAGGTATAGTATGAAAAAAATAAAATATATAATAAAAAATGTGCTTGGTTCAGCTAAAATTTATCATTTGCATTTGGCAAAGCGTATATCTATTGTTGAAAAAGATAATTTTCTTGTATCTTTTTTAAAAATTAAAATTATAAATAATAATTGTTCTAAGCCAATGCAGATATCTAAACTTTTAAAAAAATGTAAATTAAATAAATATAATGCTGATAATAATAAATATTTTTATTATACAATTGATTTTTATACAAGACTTTTTGATGATAATATGGTTTTGGGGAATTTGACAATTGATTATAAAAGAATTTTGAATAATTCGTTGGAAGAAATTGATGCATTAATTCCAGATACTAATATTGAAGAAAAAAATATGGTATCAATATTGAGTAAATATATAGATAGGATTGTAAATTATTTGGAAAAAACAAATTGCGATAAAAAAATTATTGAAAGTATTAATGGTATTAAAAATAGAAAGGCAAATGGTTTTGTTGATGCTTTACAAAGAATTTTATTTATTAATCAAGTTTCTTGGCAAACAAATCATAATTTAATGGGACTAGGTAGACTTGATTATATCCTTGATGATTATTATGAAGAAAATGAACTTTCAAAAAAAGAAACTAAAGAAGTTGTTAAGTCTTTTTTATCTATTCTTTATTCTGATTATTATTATAAAAGTAGTGAATTATTTGGAGATACAGGTCAAATAATTATTTTAGGAGGTTCTAATATTGACGGCACATATTTTTGTAATGATTTGACTTATTTATTTATTGAATGCGTAAAAGAATTACAATACCCAGATCCTAAAATTTTATTAAGAGTTAATAAAAAGGTGCCTAAAAGTTTAATAAAAAAATCTCTTGATTGTATTAAGACTGGAATTGGTTGTCCATTGTTTGCAAATGATGATGTAATAATTCCAAAGTTAATTAATTATGGATACGATAAAATTGATTCTTATAATTATTGTACTGCTGCTTGCTGGGAACCATTTATTGCTGGGAAATCATCAGAGTTAAATAATATAAAATCAATTGTGTTTATTAATCCTTTAGAAACTTTGCTAGTAAATGAAAATCTTGAAAAAATCCATGATTTTGATTCATTAATGTTGTTATTCAACAAATATATTAAAAATTATATGAATGATTTTATTGATGAAGTTAATAAAATCAAATATGCAAAAGATCCATTACTTTCTTTATTTACTGATGATTGTTTAAAAAAATGTAAAGATATTTCTGAAGGCGCAGCTAAATATAATAATTTTGGTTTTACTGGAGTTGGTCTTCCTAATCTAGTTAATTCACTTTTAAATATAAAAAAAATTGTTTTTGACGATAAAAAAATGACTTTAAAAGAATTTAATAAACTTAGAATAAATAATTTTAATAATGATAAAAAAATTATAAAAGAATTAAAAAATAATAATATAAAATATGGTCAAGATAATAAGGAATGTATTGAATTAACAAACAAAATAATAAAAGAATTTTCCAAGACCTTAAATAGTAAAAGAAATCCTTTGGGTGGAAAATATAAGTTTGGATTAAGTTCTCCTTCATATATTAATGAGTCTAAAAATTTTGCTGCTACATTTGATGGTAGAAAAAATAATGAACCTTTTGCTGTACATATTTCTTGTGATTTGTCTAATGCTTATACGGAATTAGTTAGTTTTGCTTCCAAACTTGATTATTCTGAAAATAGATTTAATGGTAATGTTGTTGATTTCTTTGTTTCTCCAAATTTTATTGAAGATAATTATGAAAAATTTTTAAGTTTTTTAATTTTAAGTATAAATGTTGGCTTTTTTGAAATGCAAATGAATGTTGTAAATAGTAAGACATTGATTGAAGCTAGAAATAATCCAGAAAAATTTCCTAATCTTATTGTTAGAGTGTGGGGATTTAGTGCATATTTTAAAGATTTACCGAATGAATACAAAGATTATATTATAGAAAGGGCATTGAAATGTGAAAGTATTAGTAACTAATATACAAAGATTTTCTTTACATGATGGTCCTGGAATAAGAACGACGATTTTTTTTAAGGGATGCAATTTAAAATGTCCATGGTGTTGTAATCCTGAAAATATTGATTTTAATATTCAGGAATATGTTGATGATGGAATAAAAAAATATTATGGATATGAAATATCTTTAGAGGAATTAGAAGAAGAAATTTTGAAAGATAGAATCTACTATGAAAATGGTGGTGGAGTAACTTTTTCTGGTGGAGAATGCTTATGGCAATTTAAGAGGATTGAGCCGTTATTAAAAAAATTAAAAATGAATAATATTAATATTTGCATTGAAACAGCTTTAACTGTTCCAAGAGAATATTTAAATATTGCTATAAAATATGTTGATGAATTTTATGTTGATGTTAAAATTTTAGATAAAACAACAAGTAAAATAATTAATGGAAATCCTGAACTTTTTATAAGTAACTATAAAAAAATAATAAGTTTGAAAAAGAGTGTTGTGGTTAGAATCCCAATAGTTAAAGATTTTACTTATACTGAAGATAATATTAATTTAATAGTTAATTTGCTAAAAAATAGTAAACCTGATAGTGTTCAAATATTTAGAATACATAATTTAGCCCAAAAAAAGTATGAAACTTTAAATATTAAATCAGCTAAATTTGAAAATGTTTCAGATAGTGAACTACAAAAAATTTTATTTTGCTTTAAAAATAATGATATAAAATGTGAGATTATTTAAATAAAAAAGTTTACAATTGTACATGGTACTAGTAAACTTTTTTATTATATTTTTAATATTATAAATTATTTTTTGTATGCTTCTTTGTATTTTCCTGATTTAATATTTTCAACCCATTCTTTATTATTAATATACCAATCTATTGTTTCTTTAATGCCATCTTCGAATGTGTATGTTCTTGTCCAGCCAAGTTCTTTTTCAACTTTTGTTGAATCTATTGCATATCTTAAGTCATGTCCTGGTCTATCTTTGACAAATGTAATTAATGATTCGGGTTTTCCTAATTGTTTTAGTATAGTTTTTACAACTTCTAAGTTTGTTCTTTCTGAATGTCCTCCGAGATTGTAAATTTCACCATCTTTTCCTTTTCTTATAATTAGATCAACTCCAACATTATGATCATGTACATGTATCCAATCTCTAACATTTTCTCCAGTACCATATACTGGTATATTTTCATTATTTAATGCTTTTGAAATTACTACTGGTATTAATTTTTCTGGAAATTGATATGCTCCATAATTATTTGAACATCTTGATATAGTTATTGGTAATTTATAAGTTCTAGCATAGGCTAATACTTGTAGATCAGCTCCTGCTTTTGAAGCTGAGTAGGGACTAGATGTGTGAATTGGTGTAGTTTCATTAAACTTTAAATCAGGTCTATCTAATGGAAGATCGCCATAAACTTCATCAGTTGATACTTGATGATATCTTTTGATTCCATACTTTACGCACGCATTCATTAAAGTCATTGTTCCTAAAACATTTGTATCAGCAAATAAATTAGGGTTCTTTATTGAGTTATCTACATGACTTTCTGCTGCAAAATTTACTACTATATCAAATTTTTCTTTTTCAAATAATTTTTCTATTAAATCTTTGTCTCTAATATCTCCTTTAACAAATTTAAAGTTTTTTTTCTTTTCTAATTCTTTAATATTATTGTAATTTCCTGCATAAGTTAATGCATCTATACAAATAAATTTATCTTTTGGATATTTGTTTACTACATAATGTAAGTAATTGCTTCCAATAAATCCAGCTCCACCTGTTACTAAAAATTTCATTTTGTACTCCTCATTCTTAATTCTCTACAATATCTTTCTGTTGCATCTTTCCATGATGGCATATGATCTAGTCCAATTTCATACAATTCATTTTTGTCTAATCTTGAATTTTTTGGTCTATATGCTTGTTTTGAATTTGTTAATTTTAAATATTCTTCAGTTGTAACTCTGTTTATTTTTGTTTTTATATCATTGATTTTGAATATATATTCTGCAAATTCAGCCCATGAGCAAAATTCTTCATTTGTGACATGGTAAGTTCCATAGTTATCTGTTTGAGATAATTCATATAAAATATGCGCTAAATCTACAGTGTAAGTAGGTGAACCAATCTGATCATCAACAACATTTAATTCTTCATGGTTTTTTGATAAATTAAGCATTGTTTTTACAAAATTTTTTCCGTTTATTCCAAAAACCCAAGATGTACGTGCTATAAAATGGTTTGGATTTTTTTCTACTTCTTTTTCACCTAAGTATTTAGTTTTTCCATAAATATTTTGTGGATTCGTTTCATCTTCTGGAATATAAATTCCATCTTTTTGTCCATCAAAAACATAATCAGTTGATAGATAAACGATTTTTGCTCCAACATTTATTGAAGCTTCAACAATATTTTTAGTTCCATCAACATTAACTTTTGTTGCTTCTTCGATCATATCTTCAGCTTTATCTACAGCTGTCCAGGCTGCACAATGAAAAATAACATTTGGTTTAAAATTGTTTATAACACTATTAACTTGCTCTTGGTTAGTAATATCCATTTCTTCTCTTCCAAGTGCTAAAATGTTTTCTTCTTTGATTCCATTTTTTAATAATTCACGTTTAATATCATATCCTAGTTGTCCATTATAACCTGTTATTAGATACTTTTCTTGTTCTTTCTTAAAAACTACTTTGTTTTCTTTAAAAGAAGGATGAATTTTATCTTTATCTGATAAAAGTGGTTCACTAATATTATTTTCTTTAAATATTCTTTGCCAATCTATATTTATTGTTGGGTCGTCCCATTTGATTCCTGCCTCCAATTTAGGGGCATAATCATTATCTATTAAATATTGAAATATTGTGTCATCTTCTAGACTTACAAAACCATGTGCAAATCCTCTAGGTACAAATAATTGTCTATTATTATCCTCTGTTAATTTAACTGCAGTATATTTTCCAAATGTAGGTGAGTCAATTCTCATATCAACAACTACATCAATAGCGCTTCCTTTGATAACTTCAACAATTTTAGCTTGACATTTTGGATTTTTTTGAAAATGTAATCCTCTTAAAACTCCTTTTGAACTTTTGCTTCTATTTGTTTGAACAACTTTTTGAAATCCTAAATCATCAAAATTCTTTTGAATAAAGTAGGGTGAAAAATAACCTCTTGAATCTCCAAATTTGTCTGGTTCAATTATAAAGCAATCTTCTAATTCTGTTTTTATTTTTTTCATAAATCTATTTCCTTTCTAATATTTTTAATAATTTTTTTCCATATTCATTTTTGCTTTGCTCTAAAGCCTCAGCTTTTAATTGTTCTTCATTAATCCATCCATTATCAAAAGCTATTTTTTCTGGTGAGCAAATTAAAGTGTCTTTGTTAAATTCTAATGCTTTTATCATATTACAAGCATCTAACATACTTTCAAATGTTCCTGTGTCTAACCAAACATAATTATCATCTAATAGTCTTGCTTTTAATCTTAATTGTTTTAAATACAATTCATTTAAAGTAGTTATTTCATATTCTCCTCTTGCTGATTTCTTTATTGTTTCTGCAAGATTTGAAACTCCTTTTGGATAAAAGTACAAGCCAGTAATTGCATATTCTGATTTTGGATTAGCTGGTTTTTCTTCTACACTAAGTACTGTATTGTTATATCCTAGTTCCATTATTCCAAATCTTTGTGGATCTTTTACTTTATAACCGAAAATTGTTGCTTTTTCGTCGCTTAAATTATTAATTGCTTGTGATAATTCATTTTCAATTCCACTTCCATAAAAAATGTTATCTCCTAGTATCATGGCACAAGGATAATCGCCAATAAATTCTTTTCCAATTATCAATGCTTGCGCAAGTCCTTCTGGTTTTTGTTGAACTTTATATGTTAAATTAATTCCAAATTGTTTTCCATCTTTTAATAATCTTATAAAATTATTTTGTTCTTCTTCCGTAGTTATAACTAATATGTCTTTAATTCCTGCTTGCATAAGTACTGATAATGGATAATATATCATAGGCTTATTATAGATTGGGATAAGTTGTTTGCTTGTTCCTTTTGTGATAGGGTAAAGTCTAGTTCCACTTCCACCGGCCAATATTATTCCTTTTATTTCTTGTTCTTTTTTACTATCAGTTAATTCTTTTTCATCAAAATTATATATTTTAGCGAATTGTTTTAATTCTTCATAAGTTATTTTTCTTTTACCTGATTCAATTCTTATTATAGCATCTCTTCCTAAATTAAGTTCTTTTGCAACTTGTTCTTGTGTTAAATTTAATTTTTCTCTCATTGTTTTAAGTTTTTTTCCAACAATTATATTTTTGTTTTCTTCCATTCTTTCACCTTCTTGTATAATTTTAACATATTCATGTTGAATTAGTCAACATGAATATGTTGTTTACATCATGCTTTTGCTGTGTTATTATTTAGTTATGATTAAAGTTGATTTTCTACTGAAAGAATATGACTTTTTGTTTTTTTGGAGGTAAAATGAAAAAATATGATTATTTAATAGTAGGCTCTGGTTTATGTGGAACTACTATTGCAAACAAATTAAATGAGAAAGGGAAAAAAGTATTAGTAATTGATTCAAGAGATCATGTTGCTGGTAATGTTTATACTGAAAATGTTGAAGGTATAAATGTACATAAGTATGGAGCTCATATATTCCATACTGATTACAAAGATGTGTGGGATTATGTTAATTTGTTTGTGGATTTTAATAGATTTACAAATAGTCCAGTGGCTAGAATAGGAAATGAAATATATAATATGCCATTTAACATGAATACTTTTTCTAAAATATGGAATGATGTTTTTACACCAGAAGATGCTAAGAACAGAATAGAAGAAGAAAAAAAGGAGATGGAAGGTAAAGAACCTTCTAATCTTGAAGAACAAGCTATTTCATTAGTAGGAAGAACTATTTATGAAAAATTAGTAAAAGGTTATACTGAAAAACAATGGAATAGAAAGTGTAGTGAGTTACCTGCATTTATTATTAAAAGATTACCTGTTAGATTTACTTTTGATAATAATTATTTTAATGATAGATATCAAGGAATACCTATTGGTGGTTACACATTATTAGTAGAAAAAATGCTTGATGGTATTGAAGTACAATTAAATACAAATTTCTTTGATAATATAGAAGAATACAAAAAGAATTGTAAAAAAATTATTTATACTGGAGCTTTAGATGAATACTTTAATTATTCATTAGGACATTTAGAATATAGATCACTAAAGTTTGATACTAAAATCTTCGATTGTGAAAATTATCAAGGCAATGCTGTTGTTAATTATACTGGAACAGAAGTTGATTATACTAGAGTAATTGAACACAAACATTTTGAAGGAGCTAATAGTCCAAAGAGTGTAGTTACTTTTGAATATCCATCTGATTATGAAGAAGGTATGGAAAAGTATTATACTATTAATGATGAAAAGAATAATGAATTATCTAGTAAATACAAAGAGCTAGCTGAAAAAGAAGAAGATGTTATTTTTGTTGGTAGACTTGCTGAATATAAATATTATGATATGGATGATGTTATAAAAAGAGCATTTGATGTAGTTGAAAATTTAGATTAAAAATAAATTAGTTCACTAAAAAAATAGTGAACTTTTTATTTTCTTTTTATTGTGTGTATATTATAATAATGACTTATGAATTGAGGTTATTATGGAAGATATAAGTGATTTAAGAAAATTCATGATATCTATTAATACTATGTTATTAGTGATATTTAGTTCTATTGCTTTGATGGTTTTACCTTTTAATTGTTTTTTGATTAATATTTTTAATAGTGAAAAGTTAAATTATAATATTACTAGGTATGGTGTTGGTGATAAATTAAATTATTTATTTAATTATATTGGTGTTGCTGAAAGGGTTAATTTTGTTGTGATAATTGTTCTTTGCTTATTTATATTCACTTTGATGACTGGTGTATTTTTGATAAGGGAGAATATTTATAGGGGATTTAAACATGTTGGTTTAAGTTTTTTAATAGCGTTTTTAGTTCTTTTTAGATTGTTTTATGTAATTGGTAGTAATAATCTATTTTTAAATGATATAAGGGCTTATATTGAGTTATTTGGATATATTTATTTATCTATTGGATTGATATTTATTTTATGTAATATTGTTATTAAATTATTATATGATAGGAAAGAGAATAAGTATTTTAATAAGATGTAAATAAAAAAGATCTTTTCAGATCTTTAATTTTATAGAAATAATATTACAAGTAAACCAACTATTAAACAATAGATACTAAAGTATATTAGTTTACCTTCATTAACAATTTTTCTAAACCATTTTGTAACTAGTAGTGTAACAATACATGAAACTATAATTGATAGGGCATAAGGAAGAATTAATGAACTAGTAAATTCTATATCGAATAATTCAAGTCCCATAGCAGCTATGCTCATTGGTATATATAACATAAATGAATATTTGAATGCTGTATCTCTTTTAAGTCCTCCAGTCATACCTCCAACTATTGTTGAACCACTTCTACTTATACCAGGAAATAAACCTAATATTTGAAAACATCCAACTGTTAAAGCTTCTTTAACTCCAATATCTTTATCATCTTTTTTACCTTTAAAGTTTCTAATAATAAATAATAGTATTGCTGTAATTATTAATGAAAGACCAACTATTTTAATATTATTTTCTATTTTAGCAAATAATTCTAATTTACTAACTATTAGTCCACAAAGTCCTGCTGGAATACATCCAAGAACTATCATCCAACAATATTTATATTCACTTTTATATTTTGTTTCTTTAGTACTTAAATATTTAAAGAAACTATTTATTAGAGAAACTATATCTTTCCAAAATATAATTAATATTGCTATTAATGATCCAAAATTAGTAAGTATAGCTATTGTATTAAAATCTACATCTAAACTTATTAATTTTTTTATGATCATTAAATGACCACTAGATGAAACAGGTATTGTTTCAGTTAATCCTTGTACTACTGCTAATAATAAATATTTTAATATCTCCATATAATCACCTTTCTTATTATAATAATATTTTTATAGTTTTACAAATATAATTATAATATGTTAAAGAAAATTGTCTTATTGTTTACAGGTATTTTATTATGCTCTTATTCTTTAATGTTTATTATAGTTTATCTTAATTTATTAAAGATGGGGTATAGTTTTATAGAATACTTGAAATATATTTTTACACATGTTGAGTGTTTAGTTGGTATAGTTGGTATTATTATGATATATTTTTCTTTTTTTAAAAAGAATGAATAATATTTTATATTTATGTCAACAATATTATTAGGAGGAAAATCTATGAAAAAATTATTATTTTCTTTATCATTATTATTTTTGTTTACTGGATGTAGTTTATCTAATACGCCAACTGGTAAAGTTGAGTCTTATTTAAATCAATATAATAATTTAACTGATAATGTTCTTGAAGATATTGATACTACTGTTGAAGTAGAAAACTTAAATAGTGATAATACTTTAGCTTATAAAGAAGTACTAAAAAGACAATATAAAGACTTAAAATATGAAGTTAAAGAGGAAAGTATTGATGGTGAAGAAGCAACAGTTAAAGTAAAAATAACTGTATATGATTTATACTTAGCTGATAAAAATTCTCGTGAATATATGAATAGTCATATGAATGAATTTTATGATAATGATAATATGTTTGATGAAAATTTATATTATAAGTATAAAATAGAAAATATGTCTAAAATAAGTGATAAGGTAGATTATGATATAACATTTAAATTAGTTAAAAAAGATAAAGAATGGGTTTTACAGACACCAGATAGAGTTACTTTAGAAAAGATACATGGTTTATATAATTATGAAAACAATTAAAATCGGACATTAATTGTCCGTTTTTGATTGTATTTTTGAAAGACATAATTCTCCGATTGTATTTGATTTTGAATTGCATAATTCTATACAAGCTTCTTTAAGTTTATTTAATTGTTCGATGCTTAAGCAGTCTAACATTTCAAATAAACACATTATTTCAAAACTATCTTCTAAATCTTCTTCATCTAAATCATCTACATTTTTATTGCATATTGATTTTAATATGTTTATTGATTCATTAAAATATAGAGGACTATAGTCATCATCAGTACATATATAAACTCTAAATGGATTAAATTTAGCATCGATAGACATTAATTCTAATGAAACACTTCTTGTTAGAAAATCGTATCTATATTGTGTTTGATATAATTTTAATAATTTATTTTTGTAATTTTTTTCTTTTTTGTTTTTTGGTTTTAGATTAATTAGTTCAATAAACATTTTTCTAGCTACACTTGTATAAATTATTCCCATTGCTTCATCATAATAGTCATCTAGGTAATCTGGGTATGTTTCTAACCATTTGTTTTCATATTCTATTTCACTTTCATCTTGATATGTTTCTTCGTATTCTTCATCATAATCCTCTGTATCTGTTATTTCATCGTAATCTTCATCATATTCGTTAGATTTAACGTCTACGCCTTCTTCTAGATTTTTTCTTTCTTCTATATATTTCTTATTTAAAGCATAGTCTATTATACTTGATGCTATTTCATAATAGTAGGCTTTTTCAGTTTCTTCTAATTTTTCAGAAACATAATAAAGCATATTTTGAAGTTCATCAACCTTAAATGTAATGCAATAATTAATTGCAGATTCCATTAGTTCTTTTAAAGCATGTATATTATTTGAATAATCTTTAGTCTTTTCTTTATTTTTTTCTGATAAATCCATTAAGACATCATATTCAAAATCAATTTCCATGCATAAGTCTATAAGTTTTTCACTATATTTTTTAATCATAATAAATCCCCTTAATTAAAATTTAACATATTTTTCATTAAAAAACAATTATTGTCAAAATTTAATAGTAATTTTAGATTTTATTTTGATATACTATTTGTATAAAGAAAAATATTATTTTTAAGGAGTTATAGGTGTATGGAAAATGAAATTGTACAAAGATTAATTAAAAATAAGGAGACAATTGCTTCAATGGAGTCATGTACTGCTGGATATTTTGCTACAACTATTACAAATGTTGATGGTTCAAGTGAAGTTTTAAAGTTTAGTGCAATAACATATTCTAATGATTATAAGATTAAAATGGGTGTTAATAAAGAAACTATTTCTAAATATTCTGTTTATAGTTTTGAAACTTCTGATGAAATGGCTAAATGTATAAGTGATTATACTCTTTCTACTTATGGAGTGGGTATTACTGGAAAAATAAATAGGTTTGATATAAATAATCCAAGTGAAAATGATAATCTTGTTTTTGTAACCATATATAATAGAAAGAATGATGAGTATATAAAATTTAATGTTATATGTCCTAATAAGCCAAGAAAAGAATGCAAAGAGTTTATAGTAAATATGATTTTAAAAAGATTTTTAGAAATTGTATGATATATGGCAATGTAAAAGTTGCTTTTTGTTTGATATTTTTTTTGATTTGTGAATACAATTAGTATGAAAAAAATTGTTATAGTATTGTTATTGTTATTTATTAAAATTAATGCATCTGTAGTTGTAATGGATGCGGATAGTAATAGGGTTTTATATTCAAGTAATATGAATGCGAGAAAATTAATAGCTTCAACTACTAAAGTTATGACATCTTTGATTGCGTTAGATATGGGCTCATTAAATGATAAGATAACTATTGGTGAAGAAATATTAAAAGTTAATGGATCAATGATTTATGTGAAACAAGGGGAAACCTTTACTTTAAATGATTTGCTTCATGGATTAATGTTACAAAGTGGTAATGATGCTGCTATGTCTATAGCTACAAAATATGGATATGATGATTTTATAGCTAATATGAATATAAAAGCATTTAAACTTGGAATGTATAATACTAATTTTGAAAATCCACATGGGTTAAATGATGAAACAAAGAATTATAGTACAGCGTATGATTTGGCTGTTCTTATGAGTTATGCAATAAAAAATAAAGATTTTTTAAAGATTACTCAAGCTAAAAGATATAAAGTTGATAAGTATATTTGGGTAAATAAAAATAAACTTTTAAGTGAATACAAGTATTTGATAAGCGGAAAAATTGGTTATACAAAAGCTAGTGGTCAAGTGTATGTTTCTTCTGCTAGGAAAAATGGAAAAACTTTGGTAATTGCCAGTATAGATGAGGCTGATAAATTTAGCTTGCATAAAAGGTTATATGAAGAATATTTTGAAAAGTATGAAAAATATAAATTATTAAATAAGTATTTTATTTCTTTTAAGATTGATGATGGAGAAAATAATCATTATTATTTAAAGAAAGATATTAATGTATTGCTTAGACCTGATGAGGTTAAAAATGTCAGACTTAAAATTGATTTAAATCAGAAATGTGTTTTGGTACTTTTGAATGAAGATGTGATATTTAAAGAGAAATTATATAAAATTTCTTATAAGAAACGTGTCTCAAGAATAAAAGAATTGTTGTCATTTAGATAAATTTTTGTTAAAATTACTTAAGGTGTTTTATATGGAGAGATTGCAAAAATTTTTAAGTGAATGCGGAGTAGCTTCAAGAAGAAAAAGTGAAGAATTAATTCTAAAAGGAAAAGTAAGTGTTAATGGAAACATTGTTCGTGAACTTGGTACCAAAGTTAATGAAAAAGATGTAGTTGAAGTTGATGGATTTGAGGTTAAAAGACAAGCAAAAGAATACTATGTGCTTTATAAACCTGATAAAACAATATGTTCTGTTCATGATGAGAAGGGTAGAAAAACTGTTGTTGATTTAATTGATACAAAAGAAAAAATCTTTCCAGTTGGAAGACTTGATTATGATACTACTGGTGTTTTACTTTTAACAAATGATGGTGAAATAGCAAATAAACTCACTCATCCAAAAGGAAATATTGAGAAAACATACTATGCTAAAATTGATGGCATAATTAGAGTAGATGAACTAAAAAAACTTGAAAATGGAATTTTATTAGATGGCGTAATGACTAAAAAAGCAAAAGTTAAATTGAAAAAAATTGATAAAAAGAATAATAAAAGTTATGTAGAACTAACAATTACTGAAGGAAGAAATCATCAAGTTAAAAACATGTTTGCTAGTGTAGGACATAAAGTTTTGAAATTAAAAAGAATTAGATATGCATACTTTGATTTAGAAGGATTAAGTATGGGAGAATATCATAAACTAACCATAAAAGAATCAAAACAATTATATAATTATGTTCAAACTCAAAAAAATAGAAGTATAGATTGAACTACACTTCTTTTTTTTAGGCTTCTTTTTCCTCTTCGATAACTATTGCTTCGCCAGGACAAGATTCAATTATATTTAATAAATCTTTTTTATCTTCTTCATCAATAATTTCTTTTTTAACTTTACTGAATCCTTCATCGTTGAATTCAAAATATTTTTCATTTTCAGCTACGCATAATCCGCATCCTATGCATGCTTCTGTAACTTTTAATTTTTCCATAAAATTTATTCTCCTTTATAAAATATTATATATAAATTATATATTAAAAATTCAAAAAAATCTAGTTTATATGTAAAAATACATTTCTTGAAAATAATCATTAC
>CAVIDW010000026.1:0-18197 GCA_963641945.1 bacterium
TGTATCAGTTGATAAGTTTTCAGTATTTAATTCTTCTTGTCTTGTACTTGTTAGTAAAAAAGATAAGGCAAAGAATACTACTAATGATGGTACTATTATAAATAATAATTTTTTACTTCTTTTCATTATTTTCTTTCTCCTTCTCTTTTTGTTTAACATTTTCTATCTTAATAACATAAATTAATGTAACTATCAAGAATGGAACTACAATATAGAATCCATATTCTCTAATAATCTCATATAATACTTGCCATATTGTTTTATCTTTTTCTGTATCTGGATTCATTTTTTTATCATAATCTTCCATTTCTTTTAGAAAATCATCATTACTTTTGTCACCAGTGTCTGAATGTGAACCACAGTTTTCATGATTTGGATATTTTTCACAGTATTCTGTATGAAGATATCCATTGAAAGCTGGAACTTTGTACTTAATAGTTTTTAACAATTCATTTGGACAAGCACTATCTTCACTTCCATATATGTTAACACCATAAATTGCTTCTTTCAAGTGTCCTTGAGCTAATATTGAATATCCATAATAGTACAAATCTTTTACTTCTAATTCATCATCAGAATAAGTACTTATAGCTTTTACAAAAACATCTTTTCTTTGACTGGTTAACTGCAATAAATAAGCTGCTTCCACTTGATCTAATATCAATTTAATATCATTCGTTTTTGTAAATTCTGTTGTTGGATTGTATTCAACAACTTTTAAACTAACTTTATTAGCCCAGTTATTTAAATCATCATCATTACAAACGGCTTTAGTTTTATAAGATAACGATAGTAAAATAATTGGTATCAAAAACAATTTATAAGCTTTTTTCATTTTTTCACCTACTATCCATATATACTGAAATTATAACATAACTTTTTTTATTTTTAAATATTAAAGTAGAAAAAAGGATATTTTTATTATATAATTTATTAGAGGTTTAATTATGCATGAGAAGTTTAATAAAGAAATAAATTATATAAAGAATGATAGAATTAAAAATAGTTTAATAATTATGTTAGATAAGTTACCTGACTATTTCTATCATGTACCTGCAAGTAGTACTGGAAAATATCATCCTAGCTTTTCATTAGGTGAAGGTGGTTTATTAAGACATACTAAGGCAGCTGTTAGAATTGCTTATGAGTTATTTAATGATGAAAGTATAAATAATTTTACTCAAGATGAAAAGGATTTAATTATATTTTCATTAACTCTACACGATGGATTAAAAAGTGGTATGACTAAAAGTGAATATACTTTATTTGAACACCCAATTTTAATGAGTAACTATATTCGTGAAAATAGAGATAATCTTGAACTTAATGAATCTGAAATAGATTTTGTTTGTAGATGTATAGCAACTCATATGGGACCATGGACTAAAAATTATAAAGGAGAAGAAATATTAACTCCTCCAAAAGATAAATATCAAAGATTTGTTCATATGTGTGATTATTTAGCTTCTAGAAAATTTTTAGATGTTAAATTTGAAAATGATAATATTGTAGAATAAAAGATTTGCAAAAATGCAAATCTTTTATTCTTTGTAATAAGTTTGATTTTTATTTGTTGGTGAATCTGGATATGTCATCTTTATTAATCCGTTTTCTATTGCAGGGTTTAAATAATTATCTACGAATGATACTCTAGATTTTAGTTCTAATAAATCCATTAATTCTACTCTACTATAATTAACTCCTGGTTCCATTATTTCTAATAATCTTTTAACATAAGAACTAATATGGTTAATTTGGGTATTTACACCAATAATTAAATTATCTAATGTTTCATTAATCATTTTTAACATAAATTCAATAAACTCTGTTGAATCCCCAACTTGATTACAATTATTTATAGATGAATAGTATTCTTTTTGATATTTCATTATCTCACTTTCAATTGGAACATACTCGAATATATCTTCCCAATTTGATAATATGATATTTTGCCATAATCTTGCAGTTCTTCCATTTCCATCACTAAATGGATGTATGAAAACAAATTCATAATGAAAAATTGATGACATAATTAATGGATGAATTTCATTTTTATTTTTTTTCATCCAATTAAATAATTGTTTCATTAATTCACTAACTTGTTCTGGTGGTGGACAAATGTGAATACAATTTCCTTTTTCATCAAATACTCCTTCATTGCCTACTCTGAATTTTCCAGACTCTGCTACTGTTAAATATGTTAATATACCATGAATTTTCTTTAAATCATTTAAATTATATGGATCCACTTCTTTAATTTTTGAATATGCCTCATACGCATTTTTTACTTCTTGTACTTCTTTTTGTGAACCTATTACATTTTTTCCATCAATAACATCTTTAACTTCATCCAATGATAAAGAATTAGCTTCAATAGCTAAAGATGAATGTATTGATTTTATTCTATTATTTCTTCTTAAAATAGGCATTTTATTTAGTTCTTTATAATTATCTAATTTACCTATTTTTTTCATTATTGAAGAAATGTTATCTAACATACAATTTGTAATTGTAAATGGTGGTTTATATTCTTCCATCTTTGTTCACCTCATTTTATATAAATATTATACTATTTTTAGCTATTTATGTCAATTTACTTGTATGTTTTCTTGTATGTTTTCCTGTATGTTTTGAAGTAATTAAAAACGATTTAGAAGTCTAAATCGTCTTTTTTGATGTATTTATCGTATAACTTTTCGAATTCATCGTTACCTTTAAATAATTCTTTATTCTTTTCACTATTACAAAGACTTTCTATTACTTTGATAGAAAATTCTTTGTCTTTTTTCATTTCTTTAATTTTTTCTAATACTTTTTCTGTCATTCTTTTATTACCTCTAAAATAGATATTTTATTATTTTTAGCTATATTAATTAATTCATCTGTTAATAAACCAGTTATGATAAGAAAAGCTGGTTTCATATCTTTAGTTTTAATTCTATCTTTATTAAATTTAATTATTGTTTTATCTTCATGAGTTGTGAATCTAACAGAACCACTTTTAATTAATTTATTATATCCATATTCATTTCTATTTAATTTAGTAACATTTGTAAAGTTATAATGAAGTCCATCATCATTAATAGAACTAATAACTTTAAATTCTTGCCCTTTTATTTTATAAATAGTAACTCCTTCTTTATTTGTTTTACTAATAATATTGGGATTAGTTTGATATAAGCTTTCTAAATCATTTATACCGACTATTTGATTGTTTATTAATTCTATTTTATATTTTTTTAACTTATTAAATAATATATTTATGTTTGGTAAATTTCTTTCTGTTTTACTTGATATTAATTCTTCTAGTGATGAGAATAGTATATCTAAATTCTTATTTTTAAATAATAAGTTAATCATTTTAAATATATCTATTTCTGTATCTGTGAATACATATTCATTATTTACTTTTAATGTTTCTAATGATTCAGTGTCAAATGAATTAATTAGTTGTTCTATAGTATCAACTTCTAAGAATCCAATATTTCCTTTTTTAGTATATCCTTTAGCAAATAAATAATTAGATAATAAGTTTTTATATGCTTCTTCATCTTTTGTTGATGATAATTCTCTTATTAATAATTTTAATGCTTGAACATCATAATTTATTAACTCATCTTTATTTTTCATTTTTAAATCATTTGTATATGTTGTGACTAAATTTATAAAGTTCTTTAATTCTTTGTCTGATAAATTACTCTTACATACATCTACTAGTAAATCTCTATTATATTTATAATATTCACTTGCTCTAAAAAGAGTTTCTTTATTACTACCATAAATATTAATTAATAAATCTAAATAGAATTTAAATATACCTCTATCATATGTTTGTTTACATATTAATAATAAATTAGATATATTAGCAAAGTTATATTGATTGAAATCCATTAATAATTTTTCATCAATAAATGATAGTCTTTGATCAAATATTTCAAGTGATTGTAAACTGTATAAATCTAAAGTATTATTTATTTTTCTATTATATGCATTACTTAAAAATTCATTTAATAAATTAATTAATGTTTTCTTTTGAGATTCAGTCATATTATTTTTATATAATAGTGACATACCAATAAATGTCATTATTTTATCTTTACTATTATTTAAAATTATATTTTTGTTAAATAGTATTTTAAATAATTCAAATAGACATTCATAATCTGTTTCATAATAATATGAATCTAAATTAGTTATATATTCTTTGTATATTCTATTAATAACTTTATAGTAGTTTTCATATGTTTCATCACCATAAATAATTTTAAATAGTTTTAAACATCTAGAGTCACTATCTATAATTATAGATTCTTTCTTTTCTCTTGATTCTGTTTCTTTATAAAGTGGTATTAAATATGGAATTATATAGTTAACATCTACATTTATTAATAATCTTATTTGATCTATACTTAATTTTTGAATTGTTCTTATTGTTCTTTTTGTATATTGATAAATAGTATTTTCACTATTTTGATCATATCTATATACTTTTCCTTTGGCATTTAATAATCCATTACTTACTAAAATATTAACTATTTCTTTATTAGATTTACTTTCTATATTTTCAAGTATTGCGTTTATGAATTTTAATGCTCTATCTTCATCACTTCTTAATGACACTATATTTATACTACCAATTAATGATATATCATCTTTTACTAATTCTATAAGTGAATCTTCATCTATGTAATTTATCATATATGGAAACATGCTTATATATTCTTTTTTAACATCTAAATCCATATCTTTTAATACATTTATATCTTCTCTTACTTTTTTTATTTGAGTTGATAAGTATTTATTTCTTGCATCTCCGCTTATAAATCTTGCATATTTTTCATCATTAGAATATTTATTTTGTACTTCTTGTGATGCATATTTTATAAATGATGGACTTACTGCTATTATAAATTCCCATTGTCTTGGAGTAAATTTATCTTTTGATGCTTCAATCACTTTATCTGTTTGAATTGAATCTATCTTATTTAGTGTATCCACTACATTTCTTAAGTCTTCCATATGAAGTTTAGCTATATCATCTGGTTGTTGAAAATATATTTTTAAATATTCTTTATATTCTTCATCACTTATATTGATAGAATTACAATTTATAAAGAATTTATTATCTTTTAACCAATCAGAAACTAATGATTTTTTTGCTTCTGATGAACCATATTTAAACATCGAAAGATTACTATTTAGTCTTGATTTTTGAAAGTCAATTGGCATTATTCTAATTAAAGAAGGATGCTTAAAAAACAAGTGACTTAAAGCAATTTCATTAGCTTCAAGGTCTTTATTATCAAGATAAAGTTGTTCTATTTCTTTATCGCTTTTACCTTTTATAAGTTTAATGAAATCATTTGCTTGTTTTTGCACTTGTTTACTTTTTATTCTATCAACAAAACTCATATTTAATCCTCTTTATTCTATACTGAATTATAACATATATAAGTTTGATTGTAAATGTATGAAATTTTATCTTTTTGTTAAATATTTATGATTTGCAGCTATAGATTTTATTCCAACTTTATGACTAAATGCTATAGTTGCAATACCTCCACTTACTTTGATAACAACTCCATCTCCAAATACTGTATGAGTTACTTTATCTCCTGCAGATAATCCATCACTTGATTTATTATACATGTTTCCTATGAATTTTGGCGCTTGTTTTTCTTCTGGTTTTGTATTAACTATATTTATTACACTTGAATCTATTTCTTTTATAAATCTACTTTCTATTGTTCCATTTGTTTTACCATATAGTGTTCTACTTCTAGCACTTAATAAATATAATTTTGATTTAGCACGAGTAATTCCCACATAACATAGTCTTCTTTCTTCTTCTAATTCGCTTTGACTTTCAAAACTTCTATTATGTGGAAATATTCCTTCTTCCATTCCTAAAATAAATACAACTTTAAATTCTAATCCTTTAGCTGAATGTAATGTCATAAGACTAACTGAATCTTTATCTTCTTTATATTGACCAGCATCACTAACTAATAATATATTCTCTAGAAATGTTTGTAAATCATAAACTCCACTTTCTTCAAAAGCAACTGCGACACTCTTAAATTCATCTAAGTTTTCTATTTTACTTTCACTATCTAAATCTTTAGATAATTCATATTCCATTCTAAGACCAGTTTTAACTAAAACATCTTCAATTAAATCTGATAATCCTAGAGTTTTTGAATCTTCAATTAATTCTAAAATTAATTTTTTAAATTCTAATTCTTTTCCACTTTCTATTGCTTCAAACATAGATATATTTTCTTCACGTGCTTTATTTCTAATATTTTCTATTGTCTTTGTTCCAATACCTCTTCGTGGAGTATTAATAACTCTTTCTAAACTAACTGAATCTTTAAAATTATATATTAAATTTAAATAAGCTATTAAATCCTTAATTTCTTTTCTACTATAGAAGTAATAACTACCTATAATATTATATGGTAAATTACTTTTAACAAAAGCATCTTCAACAACTCTACTTTGAGCATTTGTTCTATAAAGAACAGCAAAATCATTATAGTTATATCCTAGTGAAATTAATTCTTTTATTTTATCAACAACAAAATAACTTTCTTTTATTTCATTATCACATCTAATGTAATCTATTAATTCTCCATCTCCAGAAGAAGTCCATAAATTTAATTTTTTGCCTTCACTATTATTTTTTATTACTGAGTTAGCGCCTTTTAATATATTATTTGTACTTCTATAGTTTTCTTCTAGTAAAACTACTTTTGCATCTTTATAATCTTTTTCAAAATTTAATATATTTCTATAATCAGCTTTTCTCCATGAATAAATTGATTGATTGGCATCTCCGACTACAAAAATATTTTTATATTTATGAGCAAGTAATCTACATAATTCATATTGAATACTATTAGTATCTTGATATTCATCAACTAAAATATATTTAAATCTTTCTTGATACTTTTCTAAAATATCTTTTCTTTTCTTAAATAATTCTACTGGTTTTAATAATAAATCATCAAAATCTACACTATTATTTTCTTTTAATAATTTTGTGTATTTATCATAAACATTCCCTATAATTTGATCTTCTTCATTTAAGTAAAGTCTTAAGAATTCTACTGGACTTATATTATCATTTTTAGCATTACTTATTTTATTGATAATATGTTTTATATCATAATCTTGTGGATCTAAGTTTTCTTCTTTTAATAATCTCTTTATTATAGTTTTAGAATCATCTGCATCTAAAATAGTAATATTTGATGTATATCCAATATCAGCATAATTTTCTCTTAATATTCTTAATCCAAATGAATGAAATGTTCCGATAAAGATAGAATTTTCTATATTACCTAGATCATTTTCTACTCTACTTTTCATTTCTTTTGCTGCTTTATTTGTGAAAGTTATAGCTAATATATTATATGGACTAATACCATTATTAATTAAATTTACTATTCTTTTAGTTAATACTTTTGTTTTACCAGAACCAGCTCCTGCTAAGACTAGACATGGTCCATCTATATGTGAAACTGCTTCTAGTTGTTTATCATTTAATGTCATATTTTTTACCTCTTAATAATTATAACATTACATATATTTTATTAAAAGCAAACATTAAAAAATTGTACATTTAAGTACAATTTATTTAAAAGATATAGTTTCAAATATCTCACTGTATTCATTTTGACATTCAGTTTCATAAGCATTATTTTGAATAGTAAATATTAACTCATATATTTTTTGATTCTTAGATGTTAAATGTATATCACTATAAGAAGATGCAAATTTTCCATTGAATTCATACCAAGATATATTATTTTTTTCTATTTTAATTGGTTCTTTTTTATAATAATACTCAGACATTTGATAAGCTAGTGTATCTATATTTTTATAATTAGTAATTTCATATAAATTAATTTCGCATACTTTATTTCCTTCTTCATCTTTTTTAATTAAAGATAAACCTTTAGTGAATGTTTCATTCTTTTTGAATGTATTACTTTCTTGAATATTAAATATATTTTCATATTTGAATGAATCATTTCTAATTAACATACCATTAAATATTTCATTTTTATTTTCTTCATCATCGTTTTTAATATTAAAACTAAAATCAAATTTATTGTTTATTTCCTTCATAATTCTATCTATCCCGATTGAGAAAACTATTAAACAGGAAAGAATAATTGATATGAATATTCCTAGAAATACATATCCTATGCTAGCACCACCACTTTTCATACATTTCATTATTATAACATCAGGACTCTTATTCTTATTTATAATATTTTGTATTTTTTGTCTACAGTGATTTAAATATAAATCATTAACTAAAAATGCACCTAATCCACTAACAAGAAATGGTACTAAATATGAATATTCTGATTCTATGCATGTTGTACAAACAGTGAATGCTAATATTTCAATAATTCCATATAGGATCATTTTTCTATAAAAGAAATAAAGTCCTCCAAATAAAAATGCCCATATATTAAAATTAGTATTTGCAAATTTAGAATATTTATCTCCTACATATAATTCTGTTAAATCAGATACTTTTGCTGTATCTACTTCATTATATTCTGATAGTGTGACATTATTTTTAGCAACATATTTATATGCTCCTTGTCTATCTGTATTTGAAATTACATTTGTATTTTCTACTACTGCTGTTTGTGGAACATTATTATCATCATTAATATTTTTTTCTTGCTTTGGTTCTACTATTTTATTTTCTTCAGCAGAAGGAGGTGTCTTTATAACATTAGCATCACTAATGATTTGTTTTTCATATTCTTTTAATTCATCATCTTTCATATATTATACCTCTATTATAGATTAACAAATTATAGTTAAAATTGCAATAATTCATATAGTTATTTTACCTACTCTATGTGACATATTACTAATAAAAGAATATAATACTTTGAAAGTGAGGAGATATGAAAAAATTTATTTTAACTATTACTTCTATTATTGTAATACTAATATTAAGTATATTTATTGGTAAGGAAACTAAAAAAGTAGAATCTGAAAAAATTGTAGTTTCTGAGGTTACACATTCGGTATTTTATGCGCCATGGTATGCAGCTATTGAAAATGGATATTTTAAAGATGAAAATTTAGATGTAGAAGTAGTATTAACACCTGGTGCAGATAAAGTAGCAACATCTATTATATCAGGAGAATCAAATATAGGATTTAGTGGTCCTGAAGCAACTATATATTTATATAATAATTCAAAACAAAAATTGATAACTTTTGCATCATTAACTAAAAGAGATGGTCAATTTATAGTTGGAGATTGTGCATTAAAAGATAATTTTAAAATGAGTGATTTAGTTAATAAGAAGGTATTAGCAGGTAGAAGTGCTGGTATGCCACTTATGATGTTTGAATATGCATTACATAAATCAAATATTGATTCTAAAAGTGTAAATATTGATACTAGTGTTGAATTTTCTGGATTAACTGGTGCATATATTGGTGGTAATGGTGACTTTGTTAATTTATTTGAACCTAATGCTTTAGCACTGGAAAAACAAGAATACGGTTGTGTTTTAGCTTCTCTTGGAGAAATTAGTGGAATTGTTCCTTATACTACTTTTTATGCTAAAGAAGATTATATTAAAAATAATTCTATGAATATTAAAAAATTTAATAAAGCTTTAAATAAAGGTTTAAGATTTGTTAAAACGAATGATTCTAAAACTATAGCTAGTGCAATTATAAATCAATTCCCAGATACTTCTTTAGATGATTTAACTAAAATAGTTGATAGATATAAACAAGCAGACTCATGGTATGATAGTACATTCATATATAAAGGTGATTATGATAGGCTTGAAGATATTATGATATATGGTGGTACTATCAAAGAAAAAGTTGATCCTAATATTTTAATTACTAATGAATTTAACTAATACATTACTTAAAGTAAATAATCTATCTAAAATTTATTATAAAAGTGATTATGAAACAGAGGCTGTTAGAAATATAACTTTTGATTTAAATGAAGGAGATTTTATTGGTATAGTTGGACCATCAGGATGTGGAAAAAGTACTATTTTAAATATTATATGTGGCCTTGATGAAATGTCATGTGGAGAAGTTATTAAGAAAGATAATATTAAAATAGGATATATGTTACAGGAAGATGCATTATTTCCATGGTTAACTATATTTGATAATGCTACATTAGGACTTAAAATATCTAAAAAATTAACTAATCAAAATAAAAAATATGTTTTAAACCTATTAAGAAAATATGATTTGAGTGACTTTAAAGATAAATATCCCAGTGAGTTATCTGGTGGTATGAAACAAAGATTAGCTTTAATTAGAACACTTGCTATGAAACCTGATATATTATTATTAGATGAACCATTTAGTGCACTTGATTATCAAACAAGATTAAGTGTTAGTGATGATGTTTACAATATTATAAAAGAAGAGAAAAAATCAGTTATAATAGTGACTCATGATTTATCTGAAGCTATTTCTCTTTGCTCTAAAATCATAGTTTTATCTAAAAGGCCTTCAGTAATAAAAAACATTCATGAAATTAAATTATATGACACTCCTATTCAAAATAGAAAATCAGAGTACTTTTCATATTATTATGACTTATTGTGGAAGGAAATAGATAAATGAGTGATGAAGCAAAAAAATATATTAAAAAAAATAAAAGATATAAATTAATGATTGTATTTACTCAAATATTTATTTTATTCTTATTTATATTTTTATGGCAAATCTTAGCTGATAAAAACATTATTAATTCATTTATAACAAGTTCACCTAAAAATATTGTTAAAACATTAATTAATGTTTATGTGAATAATAATTTGTTATATCATATTTGGATTACTATTAAAGAAACAACTATTTCATTTATTATTACTAGTGTTTTATCTATAATACTTGCAATAATACTTTATAATTTTAAATTTTTATCTAAAGTTTTAGAACCATATTTAGTAGTATTTAATTCACTACCTAAAGTTGCCCTTGGACCAATAATTATTATATGGATTGGAGCTAATACAAATAGTATTATAGCTATATCTGTATTGATTTCTATAATTGTTAGTTTGCAATCAATATATAATGGTTTTGAAAATACAGACAAATTAAAGTTAAAGTTATTAGATACTTTTAACGCTAGTAAGTTAGATAAGTTATTGTATGTAGTTTTACCTTCAAATAAAAGTTGCATAATGAATGCATTGAAAATTAATATATCTATGTGTTTAATCGGAGTAATCACTGGTGAGTTTCTTACTTCTAAAGCAGGCATTGGATATTTGATATTGTATGGTTCTCAAGTATTTAATTTAAATCTAGTTATGAGTGGCATTGTATTATTAACTATAATTTCATATCTAATGTATAAAGTTGTTTTTTTAATTACAAAACGATAGTAATTTCTACTATCGTTTTTATGATTCTATATAAGTTATAATTAAACACCCACCTATTCTGCTTGGGTTTGAAGTTGCTTCTTTTAATATTTTTTTCAAACAAATAATTAAAATTAACATCAATTGTATCAATCAAACTTGTAATATAATTCATTCCTGATGGAAGTTTATCTATTTCATAATAATCATTTTTCTTTAGGTTGACTTTATATTCTACTTATCTCTTTTTTATGGTCAAAAAGATATATAGATATTCCTATTAGAACAACTAGGAATACACATATATTACAATTGTTAAAAATCTTACTTACAAAACTGTTTAAAATTAGTAAAACACTAAAAAGTTAACAGCAATATTACTTTTATGTGTTATTTGACCTTGAACATATACAAATGATGATTATTCTATTGTAACAACAATATCATCATTAATTGAAACAGTACTTTCGCTCTTACATGCCACAATGAATTTATAAGTTTCAGAAGTTCTAGTGTAACATTTATTGTGATTTCTGAACTTGAAGATTTTGTTAAATTCATAGTTAAATCATTATATAAATTATTTGCTTCTATTTGAGTTGCAGTTTCAACTGTTTCACTATATGTAACATATGCTAAAGGCTTGTTACTGAAATAAGTAATGCAATTATAACTAATATTTTTGTGTTTCTTTCTTTTTTCATCTCTTCCTTTTTCTATTCTTTATAACATTTTGATACTTTAGTAAAAATTATTTGTTTTAACATTATATATTATTTACATTTTTTAAAATTATTATATTTATATTTATTTGGGTATATTAACTCCTAAAAAAATATTTCAAATAATATAATATTATAGGAGGAATTATGAATAATTGTAATTGTAATAAAGAAATAAAGGTATTTCCACCTATATATACTTGTTATGGTGTAACTGGGCCTACTGGACCTACTGGACCAAGTGGTGGACCAACAGGTGCAACTGGACCTACTGGACCTACTGGACCAACAGGTGCAACTGGATTGGATGGAGAAACTCCTGTATTAACTATTGGAACAGTTACTACTGGAAACCCTGGTACTCAAGCTGCTGCTAGCATTTCTGGTACTGCTCCAAACTTTGTATTAAATCTTACAATTCCACAAGGACCAACTGGACCTACTGGAGCATAATATTGAAAAAATATAAGGTTTGTGTATATGCTATTTGTAAAAATGAAGAAAAATTTGTTAAAAGATGGTATGAGTCTATAAAAGATGCTGATTATATTTGTGTTTTAGATACTGGATCTACAGATAATACAATTAAATTATTAAAAAAATTAGGTGTAAAAGTTAAAGTTAAAGAAATTAATCCATGGAGATTTGATGTTGCAAGAAATGAATCATTAAAACTAGTACCAAAAGATGCTAATATATGTATTTCTTTAGATTTGGATGAAGTACTTTTGCCAAACTCTATTGATAATTTAATTAAATCTTGGAGTGATGATGTAACAAGAGTTAAATACATATATAATTGGAAACTTGATAAAGATAACAAACCGATTGTAAGTTTTTATACTAATAAGATACATTCTAACAATGATTATATTTGGACTCATCCTGTACATGAAGTATTAACATATTGTGGAAAAAGTGTTCAAAAAGAAATTCTATGTAATGATGTAATAATTAATCACTATCCTGATGATTCTAAGTCTAGAGGTTCATATCTAAAACTACTTGAATTATCTGTTAAAGAAGATCCTTTGGATGATAGAAATATGCATTATTTAGGAAGAGAATACATGTATTATAGAAAATGGAATAAATGTATTGATACGCTTATTAAACATCTTAATCTTAAAACTGCTACTTGGAAAGATGAAAGATGTGCATCTATGAGATTTATATCTCGTTCGTATATCGTATTAAAAAGATATGATGAAGCACTTATGTGGTTAAATAAAGCTATTAAAGAAGCTCCATATCTTAGAGAAGCATATGTTGAAAAGATGTTATTAGAATATCAGTTTAAACATTATAATGAAGTAATTAAACTTGGTAAAAAAGCTCTCAAAATTAAAAATAATAACATGACTTATATTAATGAAACATTTACATTTGATGAAACTATATATGATCTTATGAGTTTATCATATTACTTTATTGGAAATAAAAAAGAAGGAAAAAAATATATTAAAAAAGCTCTCAAAATTAATCCTAATAATAGTAGAATACAAAAAAACAAAGATTTTTTTAATTAACATCTTACATTTTAAAAAATACTTTTATTTATTATATTTCCCATTTCTTATAAAAGAACTGGGATTTTTTACATTTCATCTTCTTTATTTAAACTAGTTATTCTACTCTTTAAATAGATTAGTTTTATTAATTTATATATGTCATAAGATAAAATAGCTAATGCAGGTATTAGAATTGCTATTATATAGCCACCTTTTGAAGCTAAAAAGAATTGTATTTTTCCAAATCCAGGGAATTTTAATATTACTTTTCCAATAATATTTGAAGATATTACTTTATCTTGATCAGCTATTTTATTATTATCTCCTTTTACTTCAAAAACTAAATCTGAATTCTCATCTTTTTCTATATTTATAATTCTATGAGTAATTGGTGTTGTTCCAAAATATGGATTACTCGAATAAAATGTTATAATATCTTTTTCTTTTAATTTAGAAGGTTCAGTTTTTTTAACTAATATAACATCATATACTTTTAATTCAGGTACCATACTCTCACTAACAATTGTATATAATGAATATGGAGGCATTTCTCCTTTTTTATCTGCAACTTTTGTACTTACAACATAAAGTATTAAGAAAGAGGCTATTATCATTAAAAATATTATTAATGTAAAACTTATACTTCTAGATATAAATCTAAATATTTTTTTTCTCTTTATTATTTTATCTTCTTCCATAATGTCACCTAGTTGTTATCAATCTTTAAATATATTTTAGCAACAAAAACTTTTCCAATATATTTTTGAATATCAGAATTATTTTTTATATTTAATGTTAAAGTATAGTATTGTTTATTATTTGGTGTTATTGTTCCTGAACCTATTACTAATGATTGAGTTGGAACTGCCATATTAGTTTTATAGATTGATGAATTTGTTTTATCATTTGAGTCACTAGTTGCTTCTAGTGAATAAGTAAAATCTTCATCTATATTGTTATTTAATGGTGTTTCTATATCAAATATTAATTTATATTTACCAATTATATCTTCACTATAGTTATTAACACTAAAATTATATTTATAAGTAAAACCTGGTTTTAGATTTGATAATTCTATGTTTTCTTGATTAAAGTATTGCATAGACATTGTTATAGTATTAATAGTGATATCTTTATTATCTTTTTTTATTTCTTTCATATAATAAGAATAAGTACAAGCTGCAAGCATTATGAAAACGCCTAATAAAACTATCAGACTAAATAACAAATTAAATTTATTATTTTTCTTTTTTTCTTTCATACTTTACTCTTTCAATCAAAAAGTGAATATATCACTATTTAGTTTCTGCGGTTATTGGTAAAAGATCAACTGATAATTGTCCTTGAAATGTTTTACCTTGAGCTGCATTTTGATCTAATCCAGATTCATTAAATGAAATGGTGTATTCATATGTATGAGTTTCATATCCATTTAATTCACCTGTTCCTAATACTATTGTTTCTTCTGGAACTACTTGATTTTCAAAACTTACTAGTGTTCCATTGTTAGTATTTCCTGCTGATGTTAATGAATGAACAAATTGATTATCAGCAACTGGTGTTAAAGTATTTGATTTAACATTTAATTTAATAACATATTTAATTTTTTCTGTTGCGTCTACATCTGTTTGAGAAACAACAAACGTTTTTTTGAATGTTTTACCAGGTAAAAGATTAGTAGCTATTATTTCATCTCCATCTTTAAATACAATTTTTCCTAATCTTGCGGTTGTCATAACCATTTTACTTGGATCTTCATCATTAGTAGTTCCAATGCTAAACCATGCGAAAGTTGTCCCTACTACAGCTACTAGTAGTGTCGCTATTCCTATTATTGTTAAAAATATAGTTTGTCCTTTTGTATCATCCATAACATTTCCTCCTTAGAGTATCTATCATAATAATGATAACAATATTAGGTTAAAAATTCAAGAGTTATTTATTTTCGATAAGAATGTATAATTCAGAATCTATTTCGCTTAAATTTAACTCATATTTAAATTTTGTTTGTGCTGGTATACTTATTGTTTGTAGTGTTTTATTATTACTATTTTCAAGTAAAATCACATCATCTTTTTTTAGTGTAAAGCTTGTATTTTTTTTGACATTTATTAAAGAAATATTTACAGTTATTGATACTTTTGACTCATTAATTATATTAAATGCTTTTAAAGTTTTATCGTTTATTAATAGGGTTTGTTTGTCTTTTAAATTAATATACACATTATCTACTTTATCTTTACAGTTTGTATCGCAAGTGTTTACTGTTTTAACATGACAATTTGAGTCACAAATATTATCATTATTTGTATCGCAATTATAATCACATATTTTATCATTATTTGTATCTATGTTTAAGTCTGATTTTGAATCGTTATCTGTATCAATGTTTAAATCTGGTATGTGATCATTATTAATATCGCAGTTTAAAATACAAATATTATTTTTATTTATTATATTTAGTTCGGGTTTTAAATCACTATTAATATCACAATTGTAATCACACTTTTTATCATTATTTATATCTATGTTTAAATCTGCTTTTGAATCATTATTTGTATCAATATTCAAATCTGAAATTTGATTGTTATTAATGTCACAATCTAAATCACAAATATTATCATTATTTAAATCTATATTTAAATCTTTTACTCCATCTTTGTTAGTATCTATATTTATGTCTGGGATTAGATCGTTATTTATGTCACAATTTATATCACATATTCCATCACTATTTATATCTATATTAATATCTGGATGTCCATCATTATTTAAATCACAATTAAGTGTACAATTGTTTTTATTTGTTATAATGTTTTTATCTGCAATATTGTCTTGATTAGTGTCTATATTAAAAGTTGGCTTTTTATTATAAAAATTTATATTTATATCTGGGATAGAATCTGAGTTTAAGTCACAATTTAAATCACAAATATTGTCATTATTTAAATCTATATTTAAGTCTACTATTTTATCTTTATTTTTGTCTATGTTTAAATCTGAGATTTCATCATCATTAATATCACAATTAATGTCACAAACTTTATCATTATTTATATCTATGTTGATATCGGGTCTATTATCTTTATCTAAATCACAATTTAAGATACATTTATCTTCAAAGTATTGATTTATTAAATTAGTTTGTGGTTCTTTACTATTAGTATCTATATTAAAAGTTGGAATTAAATCTCCAAAATAATCTATGTTAACGTCTATAATTAAATCTCCATCAATATCACAATTAACATCACATAGTCTATCATTATTTGTATCAACATTTGTATCTGCGATTGTATCACTATTTAAATCTATATTTAAGTCAGATCTTAAGTCATTATCAATATCTATATTTAAATCGATTATTAAGTCTCCAACTAAATCTATATTTACATTTGGAATGTTATCACCATTAGTATCACAATTTATATCACATATTCCATCTGAATCTATATCATTATTAATTAAATTAAAATCTGGAATTAAATCATTATTAGTATCTATATTGAAAGTTATAACATTATTATATTTTATGTTTATTGGTAAAGTCTTTTCTTCCTTACTGTAACTAAATCCTATAAAACTAAATATTGTCATAAAGCAAAACAAGATAGACATTATTACTATCTTTTTATCAAATAGAATATTCTTTAATGATATATTTTTCACTAGGAACCCTCCCAGTATAATTTTAACATAAATTATTATTATTTTGTAATTGTTATTACAGGTTTTACATTTAACTTATTATTTAAGTCTTCTAAAATATAAAATTCATAATTATTTTGTACTACTGAACCATAACTTTTAGTGAAAGAATTTATTGTCCAATAGTTTCCATTTAATGTTTCTATATTTTTTGAGTTAGAAACGATATTATTAAATTCATAGTAGGAAATTAATCTTATTTTACTAGGTGTATAGTTTGTACATACCCAATTATTTTCATTTATTATTTCTTTTGTATTTCCTCCACAACTTTCTCCTTCGCAATTATAATGTTCATATTCATCGCAAATATATTTAGTTATTAATCTATTTTTTAAGACTTCACTTAGTGTATCAATATAAACATTATTTAAATAATAATTTATGTATGAATTACTCCATTTAAATTCTTTTATTTCATTTTGAGTATAAAAACAATATTCACTATTTTCACTTGTACAATGATATAGATTATCTTTAATAGGTAAATATTTCATTAAAGTAATATCTTTTTCATTAGTATTTATTACTACCCACTCTATATTATCTAAAATAATAGTTGATCCATTACAATATAATACATTTGAATCATATTGTGCTTTTCTAGTGTTTAAACATTCAATATTAAATTGAATTGAATCACTTAATACACCATCTTCACTTTTAAACCATATATAGTGAGTTCCTTCTTTATAATAATTTAATATAAAATTATCTTTATAATCCTTTTTGATCCATTCACCTTTAAAATCATCTTTGTTAGATATTTTATATTCTAAATTTTTTGTATTAGAGATGAATTATATTTGATTATTATTCTTAGCAACTTTAATATCTAATTTATTAAAAGAATTACA
>CAVIDW010000027.1:0-18013 GCA_963641945.1 bacterium
CAGGATTAACCATTGAAGAAATAGAAAAGTTATAATATTAAATTCACTAAAAAAATTAGTGAATTTTTTATAAAAAAAGTAGTGTTTTAAAAAGTTTTTGCGAATGATATTAGTAGGAGGGTTAAATGGATAAAAAACTAATAGTAAAGCAAAATGGATTAAAAGACTGCGGACCTTCATGTTTATTATCTATAATGAAATATTATGGAGTAGAGGCCTCACATGAAGAAGTATCTTTTATTTTAAAAACAAATATTAATGGAACTAATGCTTTAAATATTATTAATGGCAGTAAAACATTTGGTTTTGATGGATATGGTATAAAATATTCATATGACGAAATAATAAACAATAATATTTCTTTCCCTATAATATGTCATGTTAATAAAAATAATTTATATCATTTTATTGTAGTTTATAATGTTAAAAAAGATTATTTAATAGTTATGGATCCTTCTAGTAGCATACACAAATTACATAAAGAAGATTTCAAAAAAATGTATCTAGGAGTATCACTAGTAATATATCCAATTAAAAAAATAAATAATTTATCACCCCAAAAAGAACTAAAAGAACACATAATAAATTGTTTATATTTAGAAAGAAAAAATATTATAAAATTATTAATATTATCTTTTATAACGATTGTATTAAGTACAATATCAAATTATTTTACATTATCAATAATAGATTACATTGTTCCAAATTATACCTTAAATTTATTAGTTAAAATATCTATTATATTTTTAATAATTTCAATTACTAAAAGTATATTAAACTATATCAAAAATAAATCTTTAATTACTTTAGAAAATAATATATCAAAAAATATTAATAATGAAGTTATTAGAAAATTATTTAATCTTCCATATCTTTTCTTCAAAAATAAATCTACTGGAGAAATTATAAGTAGAATAAATGATTTGAAGTTATTTAAAGAATTATTTTCGCAAATAATATTAAATATTTCAAATTATATAATTATGATATTAATAAGTTTATCTATATTATTAATTATTAATACAAAGTTATTTATTATTTTTCTAATTGAAATGATTTTATATTTCATAATAGTAATTTCATATAAAAGAATATATAGAGTCAAAACAGAAGAAGTATTAGAAAGTGAAAGTGTCTATAATAAGATTCTTAATGAAAGTATTTATGGATATGAATCGAATAGAAATATAAATATGATGAATAATAGTATTAAAAAAATAGAAATAAGTTATATATCATATCTTTTAAAAGTTAAAAATTTATCTTCACTTCTTAATAATCAAAATTTATTAAAAGATTTACTAGTAGATATAACAGAAATAATATCTTTAGTTTTATCTGCTATATTAATTGTTAATAAAAATATAACTACTGGAGAATTTATTTTATTTAATACATTATCTTACTATTTTACTGAGCCAATAAAGAACATATTAGATCTGGAGCCTAATATAAATTTATTAAAAAATGTTTATAGAAGATTATATGATTTATTAATCACAAGAGAAGAATCTAGTAGTCAAAATGAAATTGAATTAAATGGAGATATAAAAATAATTAATTTATCTTATAGTCATGATGGATATAATAATGTATTTGAAAATATCAAAATAAACATACCATTTAAAAGTAAATATTTAATCTATGGAAATAGCGGTAATGGAAAAAGTACAATAATAAAAATATTGTTAAAATATCTTAATGATTATAAAGGAAATATATTTATAGGCAATTTAAATTTAAAGGATATAGATAGAAACACAATATCAAATAATTTTACTTATGTTTCTCAAAATAGTTATCTAAATAATGATACGTTAATTAATAATATAATATATGATAGAGACATATCTCTAGAAAATTATGAAGAAATGATTGATATTTGTAATTTAAATAATTTTAGAAATAGTAAGAAATTAAGAAATAATTTTTTAATAGAAGAAGATGGTTTTAATATTTCAGGGGGAGAAAGACAAAAAGTTATACTTGCTAGAAGTTTATTAAAAAGTAGTAATTATATTATTTTAGATGAAGCACTTAGTGAAGTAGGCATAGATGAAGAAAAGGAAATAATTAAAAAAATATTTAAAAAGTTTAGTGATAAAACAATAATCTACATATCACACAAAGAAGAAATAATAAAAGAGTTTAATCAAAAATACAAATTAGAAAGGAGTAAAGGAGCATGTTAACAATTCAAGAACTTTATGATGTACAAGGTGGAATAGGAAAGTGGGCAGTTCTAACAGTGGCTGGTACTATTGTAACCTTTATAATAGGTGTTATTGATGGATACATAAGACCTCTTAAGTGCAATAAATGATAGAAGATAAAGATTTAGTTTTAATAGTTGGAGGTGCCTCAGTTTTATCTGCACCAATTATAAATGCACTATCAAGAGGACTGTCACTAGCATTAGAGTTAGGTAGAACTCTTGGCACAATCATAAGAAGAAAAGTGAAGAATACGTACTGTTAAATAAGAATGTCAACTAATTTTAGTTGACATTTTTACTATTTTAAGTTATACTATGTATCAAATCTGATACATAGTTTTACTATTGATTCAATTTCAAGTATCAAATTTGATACATACAATTTGAACAATAAATATGATTATGATATTATTTTCAAGGAAAGAGGGGAAAGATGAAAATGAAAAAAAATTTAACAGGTTATCCATCAATCGATAAACCACAAAATAATGGATATTCTTTTATGCAAAAACATCCATATATACCAAATTTAAGTGTATATGAGGCTATATACTTATTGAACTATTTTTACAAAGAAAAGGAAGCAATAGATTGCTTAGATTTAAGCGTGAGCTATGGGGAAATGTTTGAGGACTCTGTAACTATTTCTAAAGCTTTAAAAGAACTTGGTGTAAGAAAAGGAGATATAATAGTAATCTCAATGCCAAACTACTATCAAGCGGTTTCAGCATTTATGGCATGCAATAGAATAGGTGCAATAACAACGTTTTTAAATCCAAGCGCCTCAAAAGAAGAAATTACTGAACACTTAAATATGTTTGAGTCACCAATATTAATTAATTATGATAAAAGTGAAGAACAAAATGATTTTTACAAAAAAAATTCCAAATTGAATTATATTATTACATTGAACAAAAAGAATATTAATAATAAAGATTTAGGTAATGATTATCATATAACGAGTAAAGATAAATTTTTAGATTTTAATAGTTTAGGAACAATATCTGCATTTCAAAGAAAAGGTATTCCAACTGGTAATGGCAATAGTGATTCTTTGATTTTATACACAAGCGGTTCAACAGGTAAACCTAAAGCAGTCGTTTTGACAAATAAAAATATTATTTCTGCTGGAATATATTTAAAAAATTCTAGTAAAAGCAAGGAATTAGAAGGCGATAGAACTCTTGTATGCGTACCTTTTATGTATCCTTATGGTTTTTCGACATCCACTTTAATGACATTGATGAGTAATAAAACAGCAATTTTGGCTCCAAACATGTCAAATGATACAATATCATATTATTTGAGTAAAAATCCAAACATAATTTTTGGTAGTCCAGCTTTGCTAGATATAATAATGAAAAATACTCCTAGCAACCAAGATCTTTCATCCATAAGACATTACATATCTGGTGGGGACTTCTTGACACCATCTCATAATTCTAGAGGGAAACAATTTTTTGAAGAACATGGCGCAAAAAACGTTGAAATGGGAAATGGATCAGGTAACGCAGAAACTGTAAGTTGTGGAACAAATCCTTGTGGTATTGAAATAAGGCCAGAAACTGCTGGAAAAGTACTTGTTGGTACAAAAGCAATTATAGTTGATCCGGAAACGCTTGAAGAAAAGAAATATAGAGAAGAGGGATTAATGTGTGTTTCAGGAAAACATGTATTTAAAGGATACTATAATGCTCCTGATAAGACAAAAGAAGCTAAATTTAAAAAAAATGGTGTTGAATATTTTAAAACAGGAACGATGGGATTTATAGATAAAGATGGATATTTTACTTTGACAGGAAGACAATCAAGATTTTATATAATTTCCACATTAAATAAAGTGTATTGTGATAAGATACAATCTTTGATTTCAAATTTAGAATGTGTTGATGATTGCGCAGTAGTAAAAGTATCGGATGAAGATATGCTATATTCAAACACTGCATTTATTGTATTGAATTCTAAATTTGAAGCAACAGAAGAGCAAAAAGAAGCAATAATTGAACTTCTTAAACAACCGGTTTATGATAGTAATGGTGATTTAGAACAATTAAGTTGGTATGAAATACCAAAATATATCGAATTTGTAGAAGAAATACCAAAAAGAGAAGGAACTAAAAAAACTGATTATACATTGCTTGAATTAAAAGCAGAAGAACTTAAAAATCAAAAACAAAAAAAATTGGTAATAGAATAATTTACTTATTTGATTAACTGTGATAGAATAAAAAGGAAGATAGGTTAGGTGATAATTATTATGGGAACAGGTATTTTCTTTCCATTATGTGCTATACCGTTTAGCATCATTATAAGTATTTTATTTTTTACAAAGAAACATATAAAAACAAAAGAAACAATGGTGTTTGGGACACTAATAGTTTCGAATTTGATTGGTCTGATTCTAGAAATGTTATGCTCATATGCTTCTGATATCCACGAAACAAATCAATTATTAAGTAATATCATTTATAAATCATACTTACTTTACTTAATTTTTTGGATTTCAACTATTACATATTATGTTTATAGTATGATTAAAAATGAAAATAAAATAGAGAAAAACAAAATTATTTATTTTATAGTCTATTATATTGTAAATATTATTGTATTAGGAATTCTTGATGTTGAACTTGTCTCAGGAACAGACGTGAATGCAAGATATACTGCTGGTTCTAGCGTTAGTTATGTATATATTTTATCAGCAATTGCGATAATATTTATAACAATATATTTATTGCTTAATATAAAAAAATTAAAAAACAAAAGATATATACCAATTTATTTATTTATATTATTGGGTGGAATTGCAGCAGTTTTACAAAATTCTAACCCTCAATTACTTTTGATGACATATGTTGAAACTCTTATTTGTGTAATAATGTACTTCACAATTGAAAATCCAGATATTAAGATGTTAGAAATGGAAAAACAATTGAAAGAAGCTGCAATTCAAGCTAGTCAAGCTAAAAGTGAATTCTTAAGTAGTATGTCTCATGAATTAAGAACACCATTAAATGCTATTGTCGGTTTAAGTGAAGATGTTGCTTCATATAAAGATGAAGTACCACATGATGTAAGAGAAGATAGTGATGATATTATTAATGCATCTAATACATTATTAGAATTAATTGGTAGTATCTTAGATATAAGTAAAATAGAAAGTGGAAAATTAGAAATAGTTGATACATTCTATTCACCAAAAGAAGAAATTGAATCATTATCAAAAATAATGAGAACTAAGGTAGCTGAAAAGCCTTTAGAATTTATTGTAAATATAGCACCGAATATACCACAAGTATTATATGGTGACAGATTAAGAATTAAGCAAATAATAAATAACTTATTAAGTAATGCTATTAAATATACAGCTAGTGGAACAATTAGATTTGATACTGGTTGGGTAGAAGCAACCAATACATTAACTATTAGAGTTGCTGATACAGGATCTGGAATTAAACCAGAAAACTTAAATAAGCTATTTGGTAAATATGAAAGATTAGAAGTAGAAAAAGTAAGTACAGTTCAAGGTACTGGATTAGGTCTTGCAATTACTAAAAACTTAATTGAACTAATGGGTGGTGAAATTAAAGTTGATAGTGTATGGGGCCAAGGAACAACATTTAGTGTAACTATTCCACAAAAAATAGGAACATTAGAAGAATTAGAAAAATTAAAACAATTATCTACATATAATCCAGTTAATATTGATTTTACTGGTAGAAGATTATTAATTGTAGATGATAATCAATTGAATATTAAAGTATTAAAGAAAGCAATTAAGAGATTTAATTTTGTTACTGATGAATGTTATAACGGACTTGAATGTTTAAATAAAATTAAAGCTGGAGAAAAATATGATTTAATTTTATTAGATAATTTAATGCCAGTTATGAATGGTGAAGAAACTATTAAAAATCTTAGACAAATTCCTGATTTTAAAACACCAGTTATAGCCTTAACAGCTGATGCAATGACTGGAGCAAAAGAGAAATATGTCGGAATGGGATTTGATGATTATTTAGCAAAACCATTTACTAGAGAATCAATAGTTCAAAAATTAGGTACAGTATTAAGTGAACATGATGTTAAAGTAGATAATTTAACAGTTAATGTTAACATAACAAGCAATGCTACTAATAATAACATGCCTAACTTAACAGAAACTACAGTTACAAATAATACTTTACCAAACGCAACAGAAGTGGCTATTGCTAATAACAATATGCCAAATGTAACAGAAACTAATAATGAAATAAATGTAGTTCCAAATGTAGAAACTGTAAATATCGAAAGTAATACAGTTAATGAAACAACTGTTTTACCACAAGATATAAATAATGGAGGCAATAACAATGGACAATAATACTGCAAGTGCTCCAGTAGAACAAAAAAAGTCATTTGACTTTTTAGTAGCAAATGGAATTAATGTTCAATCTGGAATTGATATTCTAGGAGACAGTGAAACTTATGATTCAATGTTAAAAGAATTTCATAATCTATCTAGAAGCAAATATTCTAAAATATTAGATGATAAAAACAAAGGTGATATAACTTCATATTCAATCGAAGCATATTCATTAAAAGGTGATGCTAATTATTTTGGTTTTACAACATTATATAATTTAGCCAAAGAACATCAATTAAAAGCATCTAATAATGATACAGATTATGTAAATGCTCACTTTGGTGAATTACAAACTGAATTATTAAGAATAATTTCTGTTCTTGATGAATTCTATAAATAAAAATTAAATACGAATTATTTCGTATTTTTTTTATATTATTTAATATGAAAGTAATTAATAAAGATATAGAAATTTATATAAAAGATAATCTTATTCATATAAAAAATTATAATAAAGTTATTGATATAAGTAATAATAAAATAGAATTAAAAGATGTAGTTATTAATGGAACTAATTTAATTATTAGTAAACTTGATGAATATGAATTATGCATCAAAGGTAAATTCAAAGGAATTATATTTAATGATTAAATATTATGTTTATGAAAAATCTACTTCTTTTATAAACTATCTTATAAGTAACAATATTTATTATAATTTTTTAGATAAGAAAAAAGACTATTATATTATTATAACTAGTTATGATAATTATAAACGTATAAGTATATTATATAAAACATCTATAATCAGATATTATGGTAAAAAGTTTTATATAAATTTTTTGATTGTTAATAAATATATTTTAGTGTCATTTTTAATATCTTTATTTTTATTATTTTTACTATGTAACACTATATTTAAAATTAATATAAATACTAGTGATGAAAATTTAAAAGATATAATTAGTGACTCATTAAAAACTTATGGAATAGAAGTGTATAAGAAAAAACTATCGTTTGATGAATTAAACGAAATTAAAAATAAAATATTAAAAGATAATAAAGATACTTTAGAATGGATAGAAATAAATGAAATAGGATGTAGATATGATGTTAATGTAACTCCAAGAGTAGTTAAAAATAAAGAAGAAAAAGATAGTACTCCAAGTAGTATAGTGGCATCAAAAGATGGAAAAATATTACATATAAATTCTACTAGTGGAACAGAACTTAAAGAAAAAAATGATTATGTTAAAAAAGGTGACATATTAATAAGTGGAAATATATTTAAAGGAGATAAAGTAACTAATCAAGTAAAAGCAGAAGGATTAATATATGCTGAAGTATGGTATACAGTAAATATAACAATACCTTTTAAATATAAAGAATACACAGAAACAGGTAAAGTAATAAATCATTATTATTTAGATATATTTGGAACTAAATTTACACTGCTTGGAAAGTATGATAGTAAAAATACAATAAATACTAAAAAACTCATATTAGATAAACCATATTTATTATTTAAATTATATAGAGAAGAGAAAAGAGAATATGAATATAAAGAGTTTAATTTAAATGAAGATGAAGCATATTCTGAAGCACTTAAAAGAAGCGAAAATAAAATCAAAAATAAGCTTAATAAAGATGAGTATATTATTTCTAAAAAAGTTTTGAAAAAAGAAGTAAATAGTAGTAAAATGTATGTAGAAGTATTTTTCAAGGTTTATGAGAATATAGGGGTTACTTCTAATATAGAAATTATAGGAGAAGAAGATGAAAGCAGCAATTAGAGAAACTATAAATATGTCATGGCCTACAATAGTAATAGTCGTAGTTATAATAATAATTATGAGAGTTGCATACTTGATTAATGGTGAACGCAAGAAATTTATTTTACATGAAGAATTGTTTACTCTAATGTTTATTGTTTATCTTCTTATATTATTTAGATTAGTAACAAGTCAAGATTTGTCTGGAGGTGGAACAAATCTTACACCATTTAAAGAAATAGTGAGATACAAAGTTGGAACAAGTAGTTTTTATAGACAAGTAGTGGGGAATATACTTCTATTTATACCTTTAGGATATTTTGCAACAAGCTTTTGTAAAATAAAAAAACTCTGGGGTATTACAGTAGTGTCTTTATTATCAAGCTTTACTATTGAATGTGTACAACATTTTATTGGTAGAAGTTTTGATATTGATGATATAATACTAAATGTTGTTGGTGGAATATGTGGTTTCTTATTATATATTGGATTAAATGCAATTAGAAATCACTTACCAAAAATATTTAGAAGAAATTGGTTTTATAATTTATTAAGTATAGCAATAATAGTAATTGGAGTATTGGGTGTGCTTAAAATTATATAGTAGGGAGTAATATGGAAGATTATATTTTTAATACAACAGATGAAAAAATTGATTTTAGTGAAGTAGATAGTGTTATTAAATTTGCATGTAAGCATCTTAATATAGAGAATCCTTTACTAAACATTGTAATTGTTGATAATGAAAAAATAAGAGAAATTAATAAAGAATATAGAAATAAAGATGCGGTTACTGATGTTATATCATTTGCTTTTGAAGAAGTAAAAGATATTAATTATGAAGATGTAAGATTTTTAGGCGAAATTTATATTTCTTATGAAAGATGCAAAGAACAAGCAAAAGATTATGGACATAGTGTTAGAAGAGAATTTTGTTATTTAGCTGTTCATGGTTTATTACATTTACTTGGATATGATCATATGACTGAAGAAGATAAAAAAGTCATGAGAGCTCTTGAGGAGGAGATATTAAATGAATATGATATCACGAGATGAGAGAAAAAAACAAAAAGGAATTAAAAAGTTTTTGCTTAGTTTTACTTATCCAATAAAGGGTTTAAAATACGCATATAGAAACGAACAAAATTTGGCTGTTGATGTAGGAATAGCTCTTATAGTTTTAATAGCTGGTTTTTTGTTTAAAATATCATTAAGCGAGTGGGGAATATTAGCTCTAACTATAGGAATGGTTATTTCTGGAGAGTTATTTAATACTGCAATTGAAGCTGTTGTTGATTTAGTAACTGAAGAATATCATCCACTTGCAAAAGTAGCAAAAGACACATCTGCCTCTGCAGTATTTATTATAGCTATAGTATCAATAGTAGTAGGAATAGTAATATTTGTACCAAAAATTATAGCTTTATTATAAGGAGAATAAATGAAAGAAAAATTAATAAAATTATTAGATAATAGTTATGCACCTTATTCAAATATGCATTTTGCTTGCATAGTAGAAACTAAAAGTGGTAACTTTTATGAAGGAGTAAATATTGAAAATGCATCATATGGAGGGTCTATATGTGCAGAAAGAAATGCAATTAATAATGCTGTAACACATGGTGAAAGAGAATTTAAAACATTATATTTAATGACTAGTAGTGATGAAATATGTTATCCATGTAATATTTGCAAACAAACATTTTTAGAATTCTTTGATAAAGATGTTGTATTTAATATAATGACTAAAAATGGAAAAATGGAAGTAATGAGCTTTGAAAAAGTTATGAATACTACATTTACTAAGGAGGATTTAGTATGAAAAGTGGATTCGTAAGTATAATTGGAAGACCTAATACTGGAAAAAGTACTTTACTTAATTCAATTATTAACGAAAAAGTTGCCATTGTTTCTTCTAAACCACAAACTACTAGAAATTTAATACAAGGTATCTATAATGAAGAAGATATTCAAATAGTATTTGTAGATACTCCAGGAATTCATAAACCAAATGATAAATTAGGAGTAGCTTTAAATAATCAAGCATACTATTCAATTAATGATGTTGATATAGTGCTATTTATGGTTGACGCTTCAACTAATTATGGTAAAGGAGATCAATTTATAATTGATAAACTACAAGGAATAGATAAACCAGTATTTCTTATCTTAAATAAAATAGATAAATTAAGTGATAATGAAATTCTATTAAAAATAGATGAATATAAAAATTTATTTGAATTTTCTGAAATCATACCAGTGTCTGCATTAAAGAATGATAATACAGATAGATTAATCAAAGTACTTAAGAATTATTTACCAGATAATGTTAAATATTTTATGGATGGAGAAACTACAACAGCTGAAATGGATTTTAGACTTTCAGAAATAGTTCGTGAAAAAATATTTATTCACACTAATGATGAAGTTCCACATTCAATATCATGCAAGCTAGTAGGATATGAAGAAACTAAAGATATTGCTAAAGTTTATGTTGATATTATAGTAGATAGAGACTCACTTCGTAAAATAATAGTTGGTTCTGGTGGAAGTATGATTAAGACTATTGGTCATGAAGCTAGACTTGATATGGAAGAGATTCTTGGAAAGAAAGTTTACTTAGAATTATTTTGTAAAACTATTAAAAAATGGAGAGAAAAAGAAAAATATATTAAAGATTTAGGATATTTAGTGAATAATAATGAATAAATATTTTTATTTCCAAACAATATAATATTGTAAGGAGATAAATAAATATGAATAAAGATGAAGCTTGGGAAAAATTTAAAGAAACAGGAAAGATTGAATATTATTTAAAATATAAGAAAGGAAAATAAAAGCATAAAGTTATCTTTATGCTTTTAATGAAGTTATGAAAATAATTAGTGTAGAAGGAATTGTTGTTAGTAGTACGCCATATAAAGAATCAAGTAAAATACTAAATATTTTTACAAAAAATATGGGTATAATAGGTTGTATATCTAAAGGATGCAAGTGTCTGAAAAGTAAATTAAGATTACCTAGTGAAAAATTCGCTTATGGTATATTTCATATGTATTATAAAGAAAAAGGCTTATCTACACTAATAGATGGAGATATAAAAGATTATTTGATTAATACTAAAAGTGATATTATTAAAATAAGTTACTTAACTTATATATGTGAATTATCTGTTAATGTTTATAAAGAAAGTGAAAATGAAGAAATATATCCACTAATGATAAATGCTATTAAAAAAATAGAAGAAGGACATGATCCTAAAATAATAACTAATATTTTAGAACTTCAATATTTAAGTTATATAGGAATTAACTTAGATTTAGATGGATGTGTTAAATGTGGTAATAAAAAGGTTGTAACATTATCTATGTCTCGTGGAGGATATATTTGTGCTAACTGTAGAACAAATGAACCTATTATAGATGAAAAAGTCATAAAGTTAATGAGATTGTATTATTATGTTGATATATCAAAAATAAGTAACTTAGACATTGATAAGAAAGTTTCAAATACAATAAATACTATAATAAGTGAATATTATGATGAGTATTCAGGCGTAACAACAAAAAGCAAAAGATTTTTAAGAGAAATAGATTCCGAATAAGTAGATTAATTCTACTTTTTTTATGCTCCATTTGTCATATATGTTAGTGTCAAGAAGTTTCGGAAAAATTAATTAAGATGTATACAAAAAATGTATATGTCTTTTTTAGTGAAGAAGATTATTTATAAAATTATAAGCACTACTTAAATCGCCATTATCTATAATAGGTATATTTGTTCCCTTGTTATTAACTAAGGAAAAATTATTTATTGAATCATCATTAATATTAATTTGAGTTGTATTATTATAAGATTGAAAATAAATGTTTAATATGTTTAAATTATTATTTTTAAAATCATTAATAGTTAAATATTTTTTAATGTTTTTAGAAGAATAACCTTTGGGTCTAGAAGCAAAAGTGTTAGAAATGAGATGCGAAATATGACTTTCCATAGAGAAACCAACATCGTTTTTAATCATATCTTTTATTTCAGTGTAATTATTTATAATATAGTCTAAATTTTTGTTTATAGTTTTTTCTTTTTCTGGATATTTTTTTAATAGTTCGTTAACATCAGAAATAAATTGTTTTTTCTTTTTATTGTTGAATGAATTGATGAGTAGAATTCTTTCTTCTTGAACAGTGGTTATTCTATTAATAGCTTGTTTAAAATGAAAAGTACATAGAAGGTATTTAACAATATTTTTAGGCTCGATTTTCATATGCTCAAGACCTTTTCTAATCCATGTACCGCCGTCACCAATAATATAAATATTATTTATTTTAGTGAAGTCATACTTTTGAGTAATGGTATCTAGAAATTCAGTCCACGGAGTACTAGAATAAGTAGAAAATACAGTTCGATTTACAAACTTGTTTCTATTTTTACTTTCTCTTTTAATTCCTTCAAAACAAACAAAACATTTAGTCATAATATCTTTGTCTAAATCCTGGCATCCGATATATTTTTCATCAGCCATTATATATATTGTGTTAGGGGTTATAGTTTCTTTATAAACGTACCTGGGTACATTCCATTTTTTAATCCAGTTATATATAGACTGTCTAGGTATTTGATTAATATATCTATCGTTGGAAGAAAGAGTAGAAAGATTTGTAAATAATTCACCAGTATCTTTACCAGATTGTTGTTGATTAGTAGAAAATGCTTTGTCGATAGCAATTCCTTTGACAATAGGATCATAGTGATCGTAAGATGGAAGTTCAAATAATTCATCTAATATAAAATGATATGAGCCATCGAGTTTAGATTTGTAGTAAGTACGTTTATAAGTTATATCACCAAATATTGTAATTAAAGTTCTAGATACATTTGATTTATTAATGTAGTAGTACTTTTTTCTTAAATTGGAATTTCGATATTGATTATCTATATCCTCAAAAGAAATAATAATAATATTTTTAATTAACTCATACGTATTTGATTGGATAGAACTAATTAAGTTTAAATATTTGTTTATATCAGTATTAAATAGATTATTAACTATATTGTTAGCTAATTCATTTGAAATGTTATTTATTTCAGAAATAATACGATTTTTTAACAAATCTTTATAAAATTGTGATATTATATTCATAAGAAGACCTCCATTTTGGTATTTTGTTTTCAACAACTATTATAGAGTGTCTTCTTTTTTATGTCTATCCGAAACCATTTTACTCAATCTCATATATTTTATTCTTGATAGAATGTGATTATAGTGATATAATATAAAGCCACAGGGAAGTGGTAAACATGTTAAATTTTACTTTTGGTAATCTATATTGGGCACAAATGCCTCTTAGTGAAACTGAACTAGCAGAAATACCTGAAAGTCACAGAATAAGACCATACTTAGTTTTTGCTAGTGCTGATGAAAATCTTTTTTATGCTTTTGCAAGTACAAGTAAAGAACCAGATCCAATTGCTATTGAGAGTTATTATGTAACAACAGGTTCTTCATCTATAAAGTTAGAACAATGTTATTGTTTATCACTTGAAAATTTAAATCATTTTAATCAAAGCGAAGAAGGTATGTTAGTACCATTTAATAAACTATCAAAAAGAACATACTCTGAACTCATTAAAAAATTAAAATTAAATATAGATTATGATGAAACAATTTATCCACAAAAAGTAATAAATAAAATTAAAAGAGAATATTATCATCAATATTTTAATAATAAAGATATATTATTTAATGGAAAAAAATATGTTGTCTGTTTAGAAGAAAATGAGGATGGATATAAAGTCTGCGATATTAGTTTTGTACCAACAGAAGGATATGCTGAATTTTTAGTAAATGGTTATAAGTGCTATGTTAGTCCAGAAACATATACATTAGATAGTTTATATGGAGAATATGAAGTGTTTCTAGTATCTAGTAATTTACCAACAGTTTTAAATACATCAAAATCTTGTAGAAGTAAAGTAGAGTCAACAACTGACGTTAATAATATAGATACTCTTCCAGTAGGTTCAGTAATTGGATACAATTATGATGATGAAGAAAAATATATTTTAATTAAAACAAGAGAAGATGATGAAAAAGTTTATTTTTTACTGGGCAGAGAAGGATCTTATCAAAGAGATTATATAGAATACTCATTTTTAAAAGGTAGTGATTTTACGTATGAGTTTTATCACATACTTGGAAAAGATAAACTAACTTATTCGCTAAATAAAATAAGAAAAAAATAAATTTGTCTTACTATTTATAAGACTTTTTTATTTGTGAAAAATTTGAAAAAATTAGCACTCATATATTGACTTTGCTAACATATAATAATATAATGAATATAGCACAAGAAAAGAGAGAGTGCTAAAGGAGGTATATGATGATCGGAACAAGACAAAAAGAATTACTAAAGACAATAGTTGAAGAGTATGTAAAGACTGCAAGACCTGTTGGAAGTAAGTCTTTATGTAAAAAGTTTAAATGTTCAAGTGCAACAATAAGAAATGATATGGCTGCATTAGAAGATTTAGGTTATTTAGAAAAGACTCATATATCTTCAGGAAGAATTCCATCTGAAATTGGATATAGATACTATGTAGATAATTTGATGGAACCTAAAAAAATTAGTGGAGAAGATATGCTTAAACTTCAAACTATATTTGCTAATAAAGATTTAGAATTAAATGATGCTATTAGCAAAAGTTTAGAAATAATAAGTGATATGACAAATTACACTTCAGTTATTTTAGGAAAAGAATCAAGTGATGCTAAACTACAAAAAGTAGAAGTAGTGCCTATCAGTGACAAACAATTAGTTGCAATAGTTATAACAGATACTGGCCATGTTGAAAACAAAAATATTAGTCTTGAAGAAAATATTCCAGTTAATGAAATAACTAAAACTACTGAGTTACTAAACAAGATGCTTATTGGGACGCCTTTAGATGATGTTCCAAGTAAATTAGAATTTAAGATAAAACCAATAATTGGAAATTATATTGAAAATTATGAGGTTGTCTACAATGCATTTTATAATGCACTATCTAATTTTACTAATGAAAGAAATGTTCATTTTACAGGTAAAGCTAATATATTAAAACAACCAGAATTCAGTACAGTTGATGATGTTAAAAACATTATAAGTAAATTTGAAAGCAAAGATATGGTGAGTAAAATTGAAGAAAGTGATGATGAGGTTAAGGTATATATTGGTAGTGAAAGCGATATTGATGAAAATGTAACAATAGTTAAAACTAAATTCAAAGCTGGTGGTAGAGAAGGAAGTATAGCTATCATAGGCCCAAAAAGAATGGAATATGAAAGAGTAGTAAATATGCTTGAATATTTGAAACAAAATATCGAGGGTAAGGTAGGTAATAAATGACAGAAAATTCTATTAAACAAGAAATCGAAAAATTATGTAGTCACATTAAAGTGGTTATGGGAAAACTAGAAGCACTTGAAGAAACAGATATTCTAACTTCTAGAAAATGTGAAAATAAAATAGTTGGAGCATTAAGACACTATAGACCACTAAGCAATATAATTTTTTTAATTAGTTATGAAGAAATAGAAAGAGAAGCTGAAATTATTAAATTACAAACTAATAAAGATAAAAATCTAAAAGATAAAATAAAAGATTTAATAAAAAAAGAAACGGCAATACTTGATACAGATACTTTATGTGAACACATTAGTTTCTGTATGACACTTTTAACTAAATTAGAAAGAAAAGATATAGTCTTAGCAAGAAAACTTGCAAGAAATATTATGAATACATTAATGAACTATGGATTTTTTGAAACAATAGACTTTTCTATGATAGAAGATAACTTGCTTGAAGACATGCAAACTCTATTTATGCAAGAACAAGCAAAATTAACATTAAATAAAGGAGATAATGATGTCAAAGAAAAATAAAGATATAAAAAAAGAAGAAGAAGTAAAACAAAACACTTGCAATGAAAATTGCGAATGTGAAATAGATGAAAGCTGTTCTTGTGAAGAAGAAGCTGGTGGATGTGCTGGTTGCTGTGATTCATGTGGTGGATGCGGCGGCGGAGCTATTGACCCTGAAACAATGATTCAAATTCTTGGAAGCAGAAATCAAGAATTAGAAGAAAAATATATGCGTTTGCAAGCAGAATATTTAAACTTCAAAACAAGAACACAAAGCGAAATTAGTAAAATGCTTTTATATGAAGGAGAAGACTTCATTAAAGAAATTTTAGCTATAAAAGACAACTTAGAAAGAGCAATCATGATGGATGACAATGATTTATCTGACGAAGTTAGCAAATTCTTAAGTGGATTTAAAATGATACTTGGAAATTTAACTAGCTTACTAGACAAATTTGAAGTCAAAGAAATAGAATGTCAAGGACTTGAATTTGATCCTACAGTTGCTGAGGCAGTACTTACTGAACATGATGAAAATAAACCTGAAAATGTAGTACTTGAAGTATTAACTAAAGGATACAAATATAAAGATAAAGTTATTAGACATGCTATGGTTAAAGTAAATAAATAAATTAAAGAGGAGAGATAAGTTTATGACAAAAGTAAATAAAGTTATAGGTATAGATTTAGGTACAACAAATAGTTGTGTTGCTGTATTAGAAGGTGGAGAACCAAAGGTTATCCCAAATGCTGAAGGTAATAGAACAACTCCTTCAGTAGTAAGTTTTAAAAATGGAGAAGTTAGGGTTGGAGATGTTGCAAAACGTGAAGCTCAAACTTCAACAAATGTAATTAGTTCAATTAAAAGATTAATGGGAACTAAAGAAAAAGTAGAAGCAGAAGGAAAAAAATATACTCCAGAAGAAATCAGTGCTAAAATTCTTATGAATTTAAAAGAAACTGCTGAAGCATATCTAGGTGGTGAAGTATCAAAAGCTGTTATTACAGTTCCAGCTTACTTCAATGATGCTCAAAGACAAGCAACCAAAAATGCTGGTAAAATTGCTGGTTTAGAAGTTGAAAGAATTATTAATGAACCAACAGCTGCTGCATTAGCATATGGACTTGATAAACAAGAAAATGCACATACAGTTCTTGTATATGACTTAGGTGGTGGAACATTCGATGTATCAATTTTAGAATTAGGTGATGGTGTATTTGAAGTTAAATCTACTAGTGGTAATAACCATTTAGGTGGAGATGATTTTGATAATAGAATTATAGATTATATAGTTAAAGAATTTAAGAAAGATAATGGTATTGATTTATCTAAAGATAAACTTGCTATGCAAAGATTAAAAGAAGGCGCTGAAAAAGCTAAAAAAGATTTAAGTGGAGTTAAAACAACTCAAATTAGTTTACCATTTATTACTCAAGGTGAAAATGGACCACTACATATTGATATGACATTAACAAGAGCTAAATTCGAAGAACTAATTAGTGATTTAGTTGAATCTACTAGAAAACCAGTAAGAGATGCATTAAAAGAAGCTAAATTAACTAAGAATGATATTGATAAAGTATTACTTGTTGGTGGATCTACAAGAATTCCATGTGTACAAGATTTAGTTAAAGAAGAATTAGGAAAAGAAGGAAGCAAAGAAGTTAACCCAGATGAAGTTGTTGCTATGGGAGCTGCAATTCAAGGTGGAGTTTTAACTGGTGAAGTTAATGACTTAGTACTATTAGATGTTACACCTCTATCATTAGGTATTGAAA
>CAVIDW010000028.1:0-16942 GCA_963641945.1 bacterium
AGAATTACAAAATAAATTCGCTGATATAGTTAAACAGATCGATAAACAGAAATTTATAATTGAAAAAATGGTTAAAATTTTAGGTACGTAATTAGGTACTAAAAACGCTCTCTTCTTTTCAAATTTTAATAAACTTAAATAAACCGATATGTCTCAAACCCTTTATTTATAAGGGCTTTTAGTCAAAAAAGAATATTGACAAATTGGAACTAAGGTGCCCCCTGAAGAGAGCAAAGTCTTTCTAAAGAAATAATCTTGGATTTTAGCAACTTTTTAAAAAAGACAACAAAAGATTGAATAATTTTTTTATATAACTGATTATATTTATGAAAAATTATTTAAAGACTCAAAAAACTGTAGAGACTTATTTACTTATTATTACACAATGTCCATAAATGCAACTATTGATGATATTATGAAAAATAATTATAATAGTTACTGGTAAACTATTGTGTTAATTTAAACTAAAAGTGTTGTTATTAATTATATGGAATAGTACAATCCTAAGAAACTAGAGCATTTTTAATTTAATAGTACTTTTATAGTACTTCCTTGTTTGACTCTTTCATTTTCATTTGGTGAAGAATCTATTACTGTTTCACCAGATCCTACAAATTCAACTTTGAAGTTTCTTAATAGAGAAGAAGCTTCTTTTTTTGTTTTTCCAATTATACTAGGTATTGTTTCATATACAATATCATTCCATCTATAAACTTTTGGTATTCCATTTTTATCTTCTTTTAAATCATAAATTGATATTATATCTTTTAATACATTTTTTGCTATTGGTGCACTTGCAACACCACCATATTGTGTAACTCCTTTTGGATTATCTAATGCAATATATATAACATATTCTGGTTTATCAGAAGGCATAAATCCAATAAATGATAAGACATAGTTTCCTTGCATATATTGACCATTTGAACCAACTTTTTGAGCTGTTCCTGTTTTACCACCAACTCTATAATTTTCAATATAAGCATTTCTTCCACTTCCGTTTGCTACGACACTTTCTAATACATATTTAACTAAATCACTTGTTTCTTTTGTTATAATATTTTTTCTTTTTATGACTGGCTCATTTTTATCTTTATCTATTTTTGAAACTATGTATGGGGTATATAGAGTACCACCATTAACTACTGATGAAACTGCTGTAACTTGTTGTATTGCTGTTACACTTATTCCTTGTCCAAAAGCAGTAGTTGCTAATTCTACTGGACCAATTTTATCTTTATTAAATAATATTCCAGTTCCTTCACCATTTAAATCTATTCCTGTTTTTTTACCAAATCCAAATTCATTAATATAATTAAATAATCTATCTTTACCAAGTTTAAGTCCTAGAGTAACAAAACCTGGGTTACATGAGTTTTCAACTACTTGTACGTATGTTTGTAATCCATGTCCTTTTCTTTTCCAACAGTGAAGAGTAGAAGAAGCTACTTTAATACTTCCAGTGTCATTAAATTTATCTTCAAATACATTTACTACGTCTTCATTAATAGATGCAGCTAGTGTCATTATTTTAAAAGTAGAACCTGGTTCAAAGTTAGACCATATTGCTAAATTTCTATTTATTATTTCTTCATTATAATTTTGATAGTTTTCTGGATTAAATGATGGCATTGATGTCATAGCTAATATTTCACCAGTATTTGGATTTATTACTATACCAATAGCTCCATCAGCATTATATTTTTCATAAGCATTTTTAAGTTCATTTTCAAGTGATAATTGAATATCTAAATCTATTGTTAAATATACATCTTTACCATTAATAGGTTCTTCATATATTTCTGACATAGAAAGTCTATTTCCTTTACCATCACTATAGTACTTAATATTACCATTTGTTCCAGTTAAAATCTTATCATATTTAAGTTCTAAACCACTTAAACCTTGATTATCTATACCAGTGTAACCAATTACATGAGATAAGACTTCTTTATATGGATAGTTTCTTTTACTTTCTTTTAGAAGATAAACTCCATCAAAATTTAATGCTTCAATTTTATCTGCAATTTCATGACTTAAATTTCTACCTTCTGGATGAACTCTTTCTATTGATGTTTTTTTATTTACGTGTTTAAGTATTTCTTCATAACTTATATTGAGTATTTTGCCAAGTTCTATACTGACTTTTTCTTTATCTTTAATTTGGGTTGGTACTAAGTATAACCCTGCAGTGGTAATATTATCCACTATTACTTTACCATTTCTATCTAATATTTTTCCTCTGTCTGCTTGAACAGTTAAATTTCTAGACCATAATTCATTTGCTAAATCATATAGTTTGTTATATTCAATTACTTCTATATAAAATACTTTTATTAATACAAATAATAATAGAGTAGAACTGATTATAAATACTAATTTAATTCTATTGTTTTGTTTTGTTTGAAACATTATTATTCACCAATAAATATTATGCTTTATTTATATAATTTTGATTATATGTTTTAAAATTTAAAATAAAAAAGAGATGTTGCTCTCTTTATAAATCTAATTGTTCAATTGTTTCATTGTTATGTTTTATGAAGTTAAAAGAATTTTCTTCCTTTTTTTCTTGTGGTGTAGGTTCAGTAGATGCTTGACTTGTTTCTTCATTTTCTAGTTGTTTTAATAGTTCTATATCTACTTCATCTTCATCAGAAACAGGTTGTTGCTGTTTTAATTTTTCAACTAATTCATCTTCAGTAGGAAATTTATTTTTATCTTTTAGACTTTCTTCAATTTCCTCTTCAAGTTCTGCTTCAATCGCTTTATGAATTGCTAAATCGTTTTCTAAATCAACTAATTTAATGACTTCATCCCAGCTTGTTTCTCCAATCGCTACTTTTTCAAGACCATCTTGAAGTAGGGTATGTGTTTGACCTTTACCATAAACAAGTTTTCTCATGACTTCTTTAGGCTCAGCATTGGTAATTGCTTCTCTTATTTCATCATTTATAAATAAAACCTCTGCAATAGCAATTCTATTTTTATATCCTTTGAAACAATGTTCACATCCATCAGGATTAACATCATATATTTCATCTATATCTTGATGTAGTATACTTTTAAATAATCCTTTTTCGTATTCAGAAGTTTTTCTTGTTTTTCTACAATATGGACATAATTTTCTAGCTAGTTTTTGAGAAATAACACCATTTAGTGATGTACCAATTAAGTATCTTTCAACATCCATATCAGTAAGTCTTTCAATTGTATTTAATGCACTATTTGTATGGATTGTTGATAAAACTTTGTGACCTGTGATAGAAGCACGTACTGCGATTTTAGCTGTTTCGCTATCACGAATTTCTCCAATCATTATAATATCAGGGTCTTGTCTTAAGATACTTCTTAAAACATTTGCAAAATCTAATCCTATTTCTGATTGAGCTTGTACTTGGTTAATTCCTTCAACATCCATTTCAACTGGGTCTTCAACAGTTATAATATTAACTTCACGAGTATTTAATTTTTGTAAAATAGAATAAACTGTTGTTGATTTACCAGAACCAGTAGCACCTGTTACTAGAACTATACCATTAGGTATTTCAATCATCTTTATTATTCTTTTTAGGTTTAAATCTGAAAATCCTAAAGTTTCAAGTCCTTGCATACTTTTTGAATAGTCTAAAATACGAAGAACAACTTTTTCACCGACATTAGTAGGTAAACTAGAAACACGAAGATCTAATACTTTATCTCCAATTTTACTTTTAATAGCTCCATCTTGTGGAAGTCTTGTTTCCATTATATTCATACTAGCTATCATTTTAATACGAGATATCATATTTCTTTTATGAGAAGCTGGAATTTTTGCATAATCATATAAAATTCCATCAACACGCATTCTTACAATAATATCGTCTTTTCTTGGGTCAAAGTGAATATCACTTGCACCCTTTTTGACACCATCAAGTAAGATTTCATTAGCAATTTCTACTATTGGTACTTTTTCAAAATCAAATTCTTTCATTATGTTCACCCTTTTTATTATTTATTTCATTATACAATAAATTATGTTTCAATTCAATAAAATATTGTTATTAATATTAAAATTTGTTATACTTTAATATAGAGAATAAGAGGTTAAATAATGAAAAATAAAGCTGGCTTTACATTAGTTGAATTATTAGCTGTTATTGCGATTCTTGCAATATTAGCTCTTTTGGTTGCTCCTGCGGTTATGGCAATTAGACAAAATACATTAGAAAGAAGTTTACAGGCTAAATTTAATCAAATCAATGTTGCTGCTAAAGATTGGGCAAGTGATCATATAAATTTGATACCTAGTGATACAACAGAATGTGTATGTGATGGTAGTAGTGATTCATGTATTACAGGACAATATGGTTATTATGACACTGATACAGTAAAAACTAGTTGTTGTTATTTTTTAAAAGTGAAAATTTTAATTGAGCAAGGTTATTTAGTAGGGGATTCTGGTGATGAAAAAGAAATATTATTAAATCCATTAAGTAATGAATCATTAAATAGTGCGACTGTATGTGTTAGATTTGATAATAATTCTGCAATGACAAGAAAAGTTGTTGCATATATAGTAGGTGAATCTTGTTTGCTTAAGGGACAAACAGGAAGTGATGTTAAAAGTTGTAAATAGGGATGTGAAATAATGAAATTAAGTGAAAGTTTTTTTATAACAAGAAGAGAATTTCCTAAAGATGAAGATACTATTTCTTCTAAATTACTTATTAAAAGTGGTATGCTTCTTAAGAATGACTCTGGTATATATACATATTTACCAATTGGGCTTAAAGTACTAGAAAATATTAAAAATGTAATTAATGATGAAATGAAAAGAATTGGTGCTAATGAGGTATTAATGCCATCTTTAATAAATAGTGATTTTTATGTTCGTTCTAATAGACATGAATATTTAGGAAGCGAAATGTTTGATATAGAAAGTAAGAATGGTAAAACATATAATTTATGTCCTACACATGAAGAATTATTTGCTTATGCAGCTAGATATAAAATTAAGAGTTATAAAGATTTACATTTTACTTTATATCAAATTAGTAATAAATATAGAGATGAAGATTTAAGTAAATCAATTAATCGTAAGAAAGAATTTTGTATGGCTGATGCATATAGTTTTGATGCTGATGATGGTGGACTTGATATTAGTTATGATAAGATGTTTCAAGCATATAGACATATATTCAATATACTTAATATAGATACTTTAGTTGTATCTAGTAATCCATATAGTATGCAAGGACTTTCTAGTGAAGAATTTCAAGTATTATGTGATTATGGTGAAGATAAAATAGTTAAATGTACTAATTGTACTTATGCTAGTAAATTAGAAGATGCTAGTGGTAAAACATTAAAAGTTCAAAAAGAAGTTAAGACTAAAGAAAAAAAATTAGTTCGTACTCCAAATGTTAAAACTATTAAAGAATTAAGTGAATTTTTAGATGAACCCGAAACTAATATTATAAAATCATTAATATTTAAAGTTGATGATAATTATAAAATGATATTATTAAAAGGTGATGATGATTTAAATGAATCTAAACTTGTAAGATTATTTAAAACTAGTAATATTGAATTTCCAAGTACTGAGGAGTTAGAAAGTAAGGGTATTGAAGTTGGATTTATCGGACCAGTTGATGCTGGACTTGAAATAATTGCTGATAATGAAATAAGATATATGTCTAATTGTGTATGTGGAAGTAATATGAAAGATTATCATTATATTAATGTAAATCCAGGTGTTGATTTTAGAGTTAAAAGATATGCTGATTTAAAATATTTTGATGATGAAATGGTATGCCCTAAATGTAAGAGTAAATGTGATATAGTTAATGGTATTGAAGTAGGTCATATATTTAAATTAGGTGATGTTTATAGTAAAGTTTATAATTTAAAATATATGAATGAAGTTAATGAACTTGGGTATGTTTATATGGGTTCTTATGGAATTGGACTAGAGAGATGTTTAAGTGCTATTGTAGAACGTAATCATGATGATAAAGGAATTGTTTGGCCTTTTTCAGTTGCACCATTTAAAGTAGCTATAGTAGTTACTAATATTTATGATAAAGAGGCTTATAAGTATTCTAAATCATTATATGAAAAACTAAATAAACTTGGAATAGATACAATATTAGATGATAGAAGAGAATCTATAGGAATTAAATTCAATGATATGGATTTAATAGGTATTCCAATTAGAATAACTATTGGTAAGAACTATCAAAATAATCAAGTTGAATTTAAACTTAGAAATGAAAAGAATAGTAAATTAATAAAAACAGAAGCTGTTATAGAAAAGATACAAACAACAATAGAAAAATATAGTAATATTTATTAGGAGCGGATAATGAATAAGAATGGATTTACTTTAGTTGAGTTACTTGCAGTAATTGCAGGTATTGCAATTACTTGTTATAATAGCGTTACCTAATGTTGTTGGTATGTTTAATAGTGCTAAAAAGAATTTGTTTTTAACTGAAGCAAAAACTTTATTTAAAGAAACAAGTAATAAATTCATAAGTAGTAGTATGGGTGATTCGAAAAATGTCTATTGTAAAAGTTTAAGCGACGAAAATAATCCTTTAGATGTTACCACAAGCAATACATATTACTATATTGAAACTAATAGTACTGGGAAAATAACAAAGTTTATTGTATGGAATAGTAGTAATTATTTGATTAAAAAAACAGGAGATGACATTAAGATTAATGATTTGGACAGTGTTTCTGAAGGAGAAGATAGTCTTAAAGAAATTACATGTGCAAATGTGTTAAGCAAATTAGAATTAGAAGAAAATAAAACATTAGATAAAAATGTTAGTGATTTAACTAATACGACATGGATTTTAAATGATGATGGTTATGAATTTTCTTTGATAGGATCTTCTACTTCTACTTCAAATAGATTATCTGGTTTGCCTAAAGTTCATATTAATTTTGTTTCAAATGGGATAAGTTATACTGGTATTGATTCAATTTATTTACCTTTTTCTTCTCCAATTAGTACTGCTTCTGGTTTAATTGGCGTTAGTAAAATTGATTTTCCATTTGGTGATACAATAGATGTGAATAGTGGCGTTATTGTATATGTTATATCTGATAGTGAAGGTGCTTTTGCTCCATATTATTCAAATAAATGGATTAATAATGACTATAAAACAATAAATATTACTGGTGGTGAAGATGCTAATAATACTGTTGTAATTGATTGGTTTAAAAATCATGGAGAAAGAATAAAATAAAATTATTTATTGATATTTAATAATAATAGTGATAAAATACATTTATCTTTTGTGAAGAAGTAGTAGTGAAAAGTTATTTTTATTAGAGAGTTGATGGTAGGTGAAAGTTCAACAAAAAATAATTTCATGAATTCACCTTCATGATAAAAGAACGTAGTTTGGCGTTAACAAATTTAAAGTGCATAGAATTCTATGAATCAAGGTGGTACCGTGGATTAATTCACCCTTGAGTTATAGAATTTTTTATTTAGGAGGAATATATGATAGAAAAGCTTGATAGTATTTTAAAAGAAGCAATTAGTGAAATTGATAGTTGTTCTAATATTCAAGAAGTTAATAATGCTAAAAGTAAATATATGGGTAAGAAAAGTGCTTTTACTGAAATTATGGCTGGAATGGGTAGTTTAAGTCCTGAAGAAAAGAAAAGTGTTGGACAGAAATCTAATGAAGTTAGAAATTCTATTAATGAAGCACTTGAGAAAAAACTTAAAGATATTAAAGATAGTGAGTTAAATGCAAAATTAGAGAGTGATAAAATTGATTTAACTTTACCTAGTAAGAAAAAGAAAAGAGGAAGTAAACATCCTTTGACTATGGTTCGTGAGGAGATTGAAGACTTATTTATATCTATGGGATATGATGTAGTTAGTGGACCAGAAGTAGAAACTGTTGAAAATTGTTTTGATATGTTAAATGCTCCAAAGTCACATCCTTCAAGAGATCCAGAAGATACATTTTATATTGATGATGGGATTATTCTTAGAACTCAAACAAGTACTATGCAAGTAAGAAGTATGCTTGCTAATACTGAAAAAAAACCATTTAAATTAATATGTCCTGGTAAAACATATAGAAGAGATAGTGATGATGCCACTCATTCACATCAATTTAGTCAAATAGAAGGACTAGTTGTTGGTTATGATATTTCATTAACTGATTTAAAAGGGACACTAGAAACATTTGCTAAAAAGATGTTTGGTAATGATAGAGAAATTCGTTTTAGAGCAAGTTATTTTCCATTTACTGAACCAAGTTATGAAGTTGATGTATCATGCTTTAAATGTGGTGGTAAAGGATGTAATATATGTAAGAATTTAGGTTGGGTAGAAATTCTTGGTTGTGGAATGGTTCATCCTAATGTACTTGATAATTGTGGCTTTGATTCTAAAAAATATCAAGGATTTGCATTTGGTGTAGGGATAGAGAGAGTTGCTATGCTTAAATATGGAATAACTAGTATTAGAGATTTATATACTAATGATTATAGATTCTTAAAGAACTTTAATAGAAGGGAGATGTAATATATGTTACTTAGTCGTAAATTTGTTAATGATTATACTAATTTAGAAAAAATAGATATTAATGAATATGCTAATAGTATGTTAAAACTTGGAAATGAATATGATAGTATTACACCTTTAGTTAAAGCTAATAAGTTAGTTATTGGTGAAGTTTTAGAATGTGATCTTCATCCTGAAAGTGATCACTTACATGTATGTAGAGTTGATATTAAAAGTGAAATATTAAATATTATATGTGGTGCTCCTAATGTTAGAGCTGGAATTAAAGTTATTGTTGCTTTAGATGGAGCAGAATTACCTGGTGGAACTATTAAAAAGACAAATATACTTGGTTATGAATCTAATGGTATGATTTGTTCTTTAGCTGAACTTGGTGTTGATAGTAAATACTTAAGTGAAGAAGATATTAATGGTATTCATGAATTAGATGAATTTGCTATTGTTGGAGATGATCCAATCAAATATTTAGAATTAGATGATACTATTATTGATTTTGAATTAACTGCTAATAGAGCTGATTTATTAAGTATGTTAGGACTTGCTTATGAAAGTGCTATTGTAACTGGTGAAAGTGTTAAATTACCTGATACTTCTTATAATGAAATTAAAGAAAATATAAAAGATAAATTAATTTTAAAAGTTGATACTGATAATGTTTATACTTTCTTATTAAAGAGAGTTAATGATATTAAAATAGAAGAAAGTCCTGCATTTATTAAAAATAGATTAATGGCTTGTGGTATTAGACCTATTAATAATATTGTTGATATTTCTAACTATGTTATGTTAGAAACTGGACAACCATTACATTTCTATGATGCTGATAAGTTAGGTGATACTATTGGTGTTAGAAATGCTCTTGATGGAGAAAGGCTAGTTACTCTTGATAATAATGAGAGAATCTTAACTAGTGATGATATAGTTATATTTAATGGTAAAGAGGCTATTGGTTTAGCTGGAGTTATGGGTGGTCTTTCTACTGAAATAACAGATGAAACTAAGAATGTAGTTATTGAAAGTGCTATATTTAATCCAATGAATATTAGAAAAACTGCTAAGAAGTTACTTAGAAGTGAAGCTAGTATGAGATTCGAAAAAGGACTTGATGTTAATAGAACATATATGGCTTTAGATAGATCATGTCATATGTTAGAAAAATATGCTAATGGAAAAGTATTATCTGGAGTATTAGAATATAACACTTTAAGTAGAGAGAATAAGGAAGTATATATTACTCTTGAAAAGATTAATAGGGTTCTTGGATTTAATTTATCTGTTAGTGATGTTGAGGATGTATTTAAGAAATTAAATTTCTATGATTATACTGTTAAAGGTGAAAAATTCAAAGTAAGCATTCCTACTCGTAGAGTTGATGTATCAATTGTTGAAGATTTAATTGAAGAGATCGGTAGAGTATATGGGCTTGATAATATTGAAAGTACATATCCAGTATTTGAATTAACTCCTGGTAAATATGATAATAGACAAAGAATAGTTAGAGATGAAATGGTTAGTTTAGGTTTAAATGAAGTTCTTACATATTCTTTAATTAGTGAAGAAGATGTATTTAAATTTACTAATGATGAATTTGGTCTGATTAAAGTATCTAGTCCTTTAGTTGAAAATAGGAGTGTATTAAGACATAGTTTAATTACATCTTTATTAGATGTTTATAATTATAATAAAGCTAGAGGTATGAAAGATGCATCTATATTTGAGATTGGTAAAGGATTTAGTTTAATCAATGGAGAATATATTGAAGAAAATATGTTATCTACTTTAATGAGTGGAGTTTATACTGAAGGTTTAGAAAAAGAAAAGTATGATTTTTATACTGTTAAAGGAATAGTTGAAGATTTACTTGATTATTTAGGATATGAGAATAGATATTCATTTATAGTTAAAGAATTACCTGAAGAAATGCATCCTACTAAGAGTGTTTATATAAATGTTTCTGGAAAGACTGTTGGTTTCTTTGGACAAGTTCATCCAAGAGTATCAAAAGAAGAAATATATGTTTTAGAAATTAATTTAGATACTTTATTTGATATTAAGACTGGTAGAATTAAATATAAAGATATTCCAAAATATCCTGGTATATCTAAAGATTTAGCATTTGTATTATCAAAAGATATAAATAGTGGAGATGTTATTACTACTATTAGACAAGCTGGTGGTAAATTACTTAAGAGTACTATCGTATTTGATTATTATGAAGGAGAAAATATAGGAAAAGATAAGAAATCTATCGCATATAACTTATATTTTGAAGATAGTAGTAAGACTTTAAGTGAGTCAGAAGTTAATCCAATATTTAATAAGATTATAGAAAATGTTATTAAGAAACATAATGCTATATTGAGAGATAAATAATTATATTTAAGAGAATCTAATAAAAAATAGATTCTCTTTTATTTTGGGTTATATAAATATTCAAAAATAAATTAAATTAATAATATATAGTGAGGTGATAAAATGAAAATAGAATTAATAAAAGCACTATTAATCATCGCCTCCGCTTCTGGAATTATAAGTAGTGCTTTTGTACAAAAATTTAAAAGTATTTCTTTGATAAAATGTAGTTCTTGTCTAATTTACATATCATTTACAATATCAATGACATTTGGTGTTGTATTTACACTTTCCTTTACAAACTATACAATTATAGATTCTTTATGGGTAGGATTATTTAGTTTCTTGGAAGCGGATACACTTTATAAAGCTTTTGAGGATAAAATATTTGCTTCTTATTCAAGTATAAATAATATTACTGAAATTAAGAGGGACTAAGATGATTAAATTAATATTTCCATGTGATTATGTTGGGATAACTCAAGGATTTAAAAGTTCACATAAAGCAATTGATATGGGATGGAGTACTAAAGATGGAGGACCAAATCATGTAATTTATGCTCCATATGATGGAGTAGTAACTTATGTGAAAGATAGTATTAAAGGCAATGATAAATCTAAAAGAACCTATGGTAATTATATAAAAATAAATCATGGTAATGGACTTGTTACATTAATGGCTCATTTAAAATATGATACGATTAGTGTAAAGCTCGGTGACAAGGTAAAGCAAGGACAAAAAATTGGAATTATGGGTAATACTGGGTATTCATTTGGTGTACACTGTCATTATGAAGTTATACTTAATGGAGAAAGATTAAATCCTTTAAAATATACTTACTTTACAGATAGACATAAAGTTGGTAAAAATACACTATCTAAATATAAACCTATGAAATTAGAAAGTGAGGGAAATACTTCTATGGATGAAAATATTAAAGATGAAGAAGTTAAGAAAGAAGATAAAATTGAAATAGATGATACTATATTTGAATATGTTTGTACTAAAACAGGAACATATAAAATACATTTAAATGAAAATGAAAAGTTAATCATTAAAGATTAGCTTTTCTTTCTTGATTTATTATATGAAATTATTTATAATATTTTTAGAAAGAGGAAAAGTATGATAGATGAAATTGAAGTAAAGAATAGAATGAATAAGGTTATTGATTCTTTAGAAAGTAGATATACTACTATTAGAGCTGGAAGAGCTAATCCAAATATATTACATGGAATTATGGTTGATTATTATGGAGCACCAACTCCAATTCAATCTTTAGCAACAATTTCAGTTCCAGAAGCAAGAGTTTTAGCAATTAAACCATTTGATAAGTCTGCTCTTAAAAATATTGAAAAAGCTATATATGAAGCTAATTTAGGAATTGCTCCTACTAATAATGGAGAAATAATAATGTTAACTATTCCTGAATTAACTGGTGAGACTAGAAAGAATTATGTTAAACAAGCTAGTCAAATGGCTGAAGAAGCAAAAGTTGCTTTAAGAAATGTTAGACAAGATGAAAATAATAAAATTAAAAAAGATGCTGATCTAACTGAAGACGAAAAAGATATGTGTTTAGAAATAGTACAAGAATTAATTGATAAATACAATAAAATAGTTGATGAAAAGTTTAAAGAAAAAGAAAATGAATTAACTAGTATTTAAGAAAATTCACTTAAATTTTTGAATTTAAGTGTTTTTTTATGCTTTAAAATTCAATTTTTATGGGTTTTGATTGACTATAATTTAATTTTAATGTATAATAACGACTCGAAATCAGGGGGTTATGGTTAAATTTAGTCTTTTTATTTGACCTTAACCTAATAATTTTAGGGAGGATAAGATGAAAAAAGTTATGTTTTCTGTATTAGTCTTATTTTCTATGATTGGTTCTTTATATGCTACTAGTGAAGAATTAGTTGTTGAAAATAATGAGTCTGTTAACACAGAAGAGATTGTTTCATTAGCAAACGATGAAGTTAAAACTTATGTTGCTAAAATTGGTGATGTTAATTATGAAACATTAGATGAAGCAATTATTGTTGCTAATGAAACAGATGAAATATTTTTATTAAGTGATGCAACTATAACAGTTGGTAAAATTGATAAAGATATTACTATTAAAGGAAATGGATTTAAAATTACAGTTCCTAGACAAGAAAGTGAAGAACATGGATGTTTGTCATTATATAAGAAATTTAGTTTATATAATACAACAATTCATTTCACAAGCGAAGCAAGAGGAGAAAATGATTGGAGCTTATATATGGCTGCTGGTTCAATCTTTAACTTATATAATAGTAACGTTATATTTGAACAAGTAGGTATTTATGCTTATGCTGTTTCTACTATTAATTTAGATAATTCAAAAATGACATTATCTAGTATGAAATATACTTCTATGATGTCTCAAGGTGGTTTTTCAAAATTAAATATTATGAATAATTCAGAATTTAAGATTGCTAAACCAATGGATATTAATGGAATTACTGGATATGATATTTTAGTTGATAATTCTACATTAGATATTGAAGATTGTGCAAATCAAGGTATGGTTTATGGTAGTTTAAAATTAACAAATGGAGCTATCGCTAAATTTATTAATTGTACTACTGCAATTAATCTTTATAAGACAAATGAAGTTATTGTTGAAGGAAATAGTGAACTTTATATATCTAAATCTGCTAAAAGAGCAATTATGAGTCAATCTAGATATACAGGTTTAATTGTTAGAAGTGGTAGCAAATTAACTGTAACTGAAAGTGGTTATGGATGGAAAGAGACTGATGATGAAGCAAAACATTATGCTTCTAAAGGTGTTATTACTATGGGGGTATATGGTTGGTATGTTAATTCATATACTTTAGCAGAAAAGCTACTTATATATCATCATGATGCTGTTATTAATTTTGAAGATGGTGCTATTGTTAATATTACAAATAATTATGTAAGAGGTATCACATTCTCTGGTAAGAGTGCATATATTGGTAATACTACTACAATTACAAATAATGGTGGTGATAGAGTTGCTGTTGGTGGTGGTATTTATAATGAGTATGGTGAAATTACTATAAGTGATGGTGCTAGAATTTATAATAATCATGCTAATACATCTAGTGATGATATTTATAATAATGAAAAGAATGCTGTTATAAATTTAATTAAAACTGGAAATGATTGGATATTAGATGATTGTAATGATGCAATTGATAATTGGTATGATGATAGTACTAATGCTCGTTGGAATGCTCATGGAGAAACAAGCGAAGAAGATCATATATTAATTATTAATAATGGTAAGATTGAAGGAAAAACTGAAATTAAGGCTGCTCATAATATACTTGGAAAAATTATTGTAAAATACTTAGATAAAAAGACAAATAAAGAATTATCTGAAACAATTGAAACAATTGATGTAGTTGGTAATTTATATAAAACAAATGCTAAAGATATTAAAAATTATGCTTTAGTAGATGTTAAAGGTGAAATTAAAGGTTCTTATATTAAAGGAACTATTGAAGTAATTTATTATTATGAAAAAGTTAAAGGCAAAGTAATTGCTCATTATGTTGATATGATTTCAGGGGAAAAATTAACTGATTCTGTTGAAACTACTGGTGAAGTAGAAAGTAAATATGAAACTGTTGAAAAGAGTTTTGAATATTATCAATTAAATAGAGTAGAAGGAAATACTACTGGAGAATATATTGATGATGTTATTGAAGTAACATATTATTATGAATTTGTTGGTGGTACTGGAGGTAATGATGAACCAGAAGAGCCAACTGATCCAGATTTTCCAGTTACTGGAGTTGAAACTAATAATATAATTGAATACTCATTAATTTCTAGTTTAGTTGCTTTAATTAGTTTAATTATTCTTAGAAAGAAATTGATTTAATAAATTTTAGGGGGATTAATATGAAGAAAGTTATGCTTTCAATGTTAGCATTATTAGTTATGATAGGTACTGTTAATGCTACAGAAGAAGATATTGTTACTGAAAGTTTAGGTACAGATGAAGTTGTTTCATTATCAAATGATGAAACTAAAAGTTATGTTGCTAAGAATGGAGAAGTTTTCTATGAAGATATAGATACTGCTATTTCTTTAGCAAATGAAAATGATACAATTGAGTTACTTGATGATGTAAATCCTTCAAAAACATTTTATAAGAGTTTAACTTTTACAGGTAAACATACAATTACTTATAATGTTTATGGATGGAGATTTAATGGTAATTTAACTATTGATGGTGCTACATTGATACTAAATTCACTTGAAAATTTAAAAGAGGCTAATAATGGTGAAGCTGGAAAATGGTTTACTATGGTTTTAACTGGTGAATTAACTGTTAAAAATAGTGGAAAAATTGAATTTAATTTTGATAGCAATTATGGAGTTAATTGTGCTATTTATATGAATGAAAGTGGTTCTGTTAAAATTAATGTTCTTGATAATTCAAAATTTTATATTAATGGAAAAAATACTAAGGGAGTATCTGGTCAAGGTATTCAACTTGGTTCTACTGCTAATACTGGTATTTATGTAAAAGGAAATTCTGAATTTATTATTGATGGAACTAATAGAGGATATGTAAATAGTCCAGAAGTTTATGTTGAAAATTCAACATTTATTATTAGAAATTGTACTGCTAATGCTTCTAATGGTGGTAAATTTACTGCTATTAATTCTACTGTTAAATTTTTAGATAATGCTGGTCATGGTTTATCGGCTGGAGATACTGAATTTTCAAATACTAATTTTACTAGTAATGGAAATGGTTATACAGCATTACATGTATCTGGAAGTTTAGAAGTTGTTAAATCAACTTTAGAAATAATGAATAATGGATGGCATTCTTGGGCTGCAGGTTTGTTTTCAGGTATTCGTTTAATGAATAATGCAACATTTGATAGTGAATCTGTTGTTACTATTAAAGATAATAATTCTGTAGGTTTACGTGCTTCTAATGCAAATGGAAATGTTGAATTTGATGAAGGGGCATCTTTAACTATAATTAATAATGGTTTATTAACTGATGGAAGTCATACATTATATAGTGAAGAACAAGGTTTATCATTCGTAAATAATGGTGGTGGAATTTGGAATAAAGCTATTATGATTTTACCAAGTGATGCTAAAATATATAATAATCATGCTAGTAATAGTGCAGATGATATATTTAATGATAATGGTTTAATTGTACTTGATAGTGTTGGAACTGATTGGGTTTTAAATGGAATTCAAGGCAATTGTACTGATGCAATTGATAACTGGTATGATGATAATGAAGAATCACGTTGGAATGCTCATGGTGAAACAGAAAATGATGATTATATTGTAGTAGTAAATTATGGTAAGATTGAAGGAGTTGCTACTATTAAGGCTGCTCATGCTACTCGAGGAAATTTAGTTGTTAATTATGTAGATAAAAAAGATAATAGTAAACTATTAGAAAGTGAAGAGAGTAGTGCTTCTACTGGAACTGAATATACAACTGAACCTAAAGATATTGAAAACTATGATTTAGTTGATGTAGAAGGTGAAACTCAAGGAACTTATAAAAAAGGTAATACTGAAGTTACTTATATTTATGAAAAAGCACAAGGTGAAGTTATTGTTCATTATGTTGATATGATTTCAGGTGAAAAATTATCTAATGATGTTACTATGAATGGTGAAGCCGGAAGTGACTATGAAACAGAACAAAAAGAATTCGAATATTATCAATTTGATAGAGTAGAAGGACGTTATGTAGGTAAATATAATAAAGAAACAATTGAAGTAACATATTATTATGAATTTATTGGTGGTACTGGAGGTAATGATGAACCAGAAGAGCCAACAGATCCAGATTTCCCAGTTACTGGAGTTGAAACTAATAATACATTAGAGTATACTTTATTATTTAGTTTAATTTCATTGATTGGTACAATGGTTATTAGAAAAAAATTAATATAATTTAAGAGGGAGATTGGTTATAATCTCTTTTTTTATGCAAATGATAATTTATAATAACAAGTGCAACACTTGATGTTTTA
>CAVIDW010000029.1:0-16098 GCA_963641945.1 bacterium
GGTGTCGGACTTGGAGTTGGACTTGGAGTTGGACTCGGTGTCGGACTTGGTGTCGGACTTAAAGTTGCCTCAGGTTTTTCAGTTTCTGAAGGCACTTCTGGACTGTTTGGTTCTTTTTTTTTATCTGGCAAACTTTGTGAATTATCTTTCCCGCTTGATGCATAAATATCTGCTGCTGTAATTGGTTTTGCAAATTTCGTTCCATCTGTCGCTGATCCAGTTTCCGTATTTCTTACATAAGGAGTCCCTGTGCTTAGTGTAGTATCACTATTAGAAATTTCATTTCCTTCATGGGTAATAGTTCCTACTCCTGCTGTGAATTTTGTAAAATTATTATTTCTAATCCCATTCATTGAATCTTTTATTCCTGTTTCAACAGCACTAAATGTTTTTCCACTTATGTAATCTAAATATCTTCTAGTTTGAACTGGTTCATATTGAACATCTGGATTTTGATCATCTTTATCATAAAAATAATATCCTCTTCCTAATTGATATACAATACTTTTGCCATTACCTTCATAATTCCAATTTGCTGATTCAGTTCTATTCATTAATACTGAACCTAAAGCTAATGCTTCATCAAGATTATTCTTATTTGATCCTACTTCAACGCTATGAACTGCAACTACAAAATCAGATACCCATACATCTGCTAAAACATCATCATACCCTTTATCACCTGTAACATATTGGGCATATCCTTCTATTTCTTGAATTAATTCTCTATCCTTTTCATTAACTTCATAAGTTCCATTCCCAACCGTTAATTCAACGCCTCTAATCTCTTTATAATCTTTCCAATATTTGTTATAGTCTGGATTATCATATATATCTGGGTTACTCGTAGGCTGATTAAATATTTGTAATGGTGAAGTTATTATTGATAAATCAGATACACTAAGTTTTCCAGAATCATACATAGGTTTTAATATTGTATTCAAATCTTTTAAATCAAAAGTGTAATTACTTTTTATTTTAAAAGCATAATTTTTTTCATCAGCTTGATATAAAACTTTATCTTTATTGTCATGCTCATTAAGAGAAGAATCAAGTGTTACATATTCAAAATCATAACCATATAATTCATTTAATTCTTTTTGGTAGTCCTCAATACCAGATTTATCAACAACATACATCATATTAGTTCTTTTTAGTTCAAATAATATTATACCAATATCTTCATTTTTCATTGTTCCACTTTCATACATGGAATTTATTACTTTTCCTAAATTTTCAATTGAAAGATTACCATTTCTTACCATATTAGGTAGCATTACACTATTTAATTGTTCACTATCTAAATATCCACTTTTTATAAGTGAAGATAATATTCCTGCGAAAACTTCAACTCCTTGATCTTCAAGAACTTTTAACAATTCATCTTCATTTGTTACACCATCAGCAATAATTTCACCTATAATTTCTGATATTGTAGCTATAAAATATAGTTCTTCTTTCATTTCAGGAGATACTCCAACAAAATCTTCTGAATCTATTTCAACATCTTGAGTTAAACTAACTGCATCATCAATAGTTGCAGGAGTTTCTTCTACAGTTTTTTGAGCTTCTTTAGAGGATATGAGAGCATTATATAGTTTATGCATATTCATTTTAAATGTTCCCATTATCAATCACTTCCTTTTTTTGGCTGCAGCTGCTGCTGCTGCTGCGGCTGCTGCTGCGGCTGCTTCTGCTGCTATAGCTTCTGCAAGTGCTATTGTAAGTTGTGCTATTAAATTAATTAGTCTTTGTATTTCTTGTTTAAGTTGTTCTATCTCTTTTGTTAACTCATCTATTCTCTTTTGTACTTTGTCTTTTGTATTATCAACTATTTCTTTATTGCTGGACATTTTATTTTTTCTTGTGTTAATAGATTCAGCTCCTACTCCCACTCCATCTACTACACATCCTTCATTCATATTATTCACTACTTCAAAAAGATTTTGAATACAATCAGTATAATTTATTGATATTTTACTTAGACATTGTAATAGTTGATAGCATTTTTCTAATTCTGTTTCATCTTTCTTCTTTTTTTCTTCTGCTGCCGTTTTTTGTGCTTGTGCTACTTCAATCGCTGCTCTTATCGCTGCTGAACTCATATTTCCTCCTTATTATAATGCATAGCTATATTCTTCACTAACCTGCATATTATTTAAATTGCTTTTGGTATATGGACTTATTTTTAAATTTGGATTTCCTGTCAATGCATATCCAATTGCTGCATTGTATGTGTCTATTGTTGTATGTCCAAGTCTTACAATATTTTGTGCTTCCATTGTTTCCATATTTGAATATTCTAAATATTTAGTTGATAATTCATTAAATAATTCTTTACTCATTTCTTTTTCACAATGTATTGCAATTACTTTTGTATATCCTTCTCCGCTATATGGTTCTAAAATTATTTTATAATATCCATTACCATAACTATAAAGATAGCATAAAGCACCTGGTTCATTTGTATCATTTCTTTGTGCTAAACATACATACATTGGTCGAATTTTTTCTAATACATCTTTTCTTTCTTCAACACTTAATATAAAGTTTTTTCTTTCTTCTGAACCTACACCGCTTAAAGTATAATTTTTTGTTTCTACATCAATTTTATCTGGTTCAGCAGGTGTATATGTTATTATATCTAATTTTGTACTTTCTATAAATTCTTGATTTAGGTAATCAATATAATTAGCAATTTTAGAAAATGTATCATTAAACTCTTTCTTAACACTTAACTCCTTTGAAAAAGATGTATCTCTTTCTTTTAATTCTTTTGCAGTCCGCTTAACCAACACATCCATATATCTACCAACAATTTCTAATGCTTTACCATCGGAAATATTTGGCATTGTTGTTTTTAGTATTCTTTCTATGTCTTTTCTTTCATTTTCTAAATATTTATCAGAACACGCTCTTCTAAAAACCTTATCCCAATACATTTTTGTACATGGAAATGATATTTTTATATCTCTAATATCATTCGATAATAATAGTCTTGTTTTAATTGTCTTTTTATGTATATTATTTGCTGTAGAAGCTATTAAACATATATTGTCATTTTCATCATATGTAATCATATATTCTTTATCAATTACACAATTATTTGTTGATATTTTTTTTATTTCTCTACTTATTGTATCATTAAAATATTCGGGAAAATATTTTGAATTAATATAAATGCTTCTAAAAGGAATACCGTTTTTTCTAATATATCCATCTACTTGTTTTAATAAATTGTCCATATCTTTTATCCTACTTTCTTATATAATTATAACATATTAAAACAAAATAAAAAAGATATTACATATCAAAATTAATATTTTCTTTCTTTAATTCTATATTATAAAGTTCATTTATTTTATAGTTTCCTTTTAATTTTAATGGAATGTAATTGCTTGTAAATCCATGGTAGAAGCCATCTTCTTTTTGCTCTTCGATTAGAACCTCTACCGTTTTACCAATAAATTTTTCAAAGTATTCCTTTTCAAGTTCATTTGATAATTCTATTAATCTTCTAACTCTATCTTTTTTTATGTTTTCTGGTATTTTATCTTTCATTCTTGAAGCAACAGTTCCATTTCTATCAGAATATGGGAATACATGTATTTTTGAGAAACCAATTTCTCTACAGAATTTTAAAGTATCATTAAAATCTTCTTCTGTTTCTCCTGGAAAACCTACTATTACATCTGTAGATAATGAAATACCTTCTCTTAAGCTTCTTATTTTATCAACCATTTCTTTGAAGTAGACTGTATCATATCTTCTGTTCATTAGTTTTAATATATGATCACTTCCTGCTTGAAGAGGTATGTGTAAGTGAGACACAAATGTTTTATTATTTTTAATTATATCCATCATTTTATCATCTAATTCTACTATTTCTACTGATGATAATCTTATTCTTTTTATTAAAGTATTTTCTGATATTTTATTTATTAAATCAGATAGTCTTAAACCATTTGAATTATATTGACCAGTATGTATTCCTGATAAAACAATCTCTTTATGTCCAGATAGAGCTAAATCATTTACTTCCATAATACAATTATTAAAATCTTTGCTTCTAACTCTTCCTCTTACATATGGAATAATACAGTAAGTACAGAAATTATTACATCCATCCTCAATTTTAATAAATGCTCTATGATGATGTGAATATTTTTTAATCTCCATATCTTCAAAGTCTGCTTTATTCATATCATAAAAATCTATTATTCTTTCATGATTTTTTTCATAAGTTTTTAAATATTTTAATATTTTTGTTTTATTTTTATTTCCTATAATAATATCTGCATTTATTAATTCTTTAATATTTTCATTTCTAAACTGACAAAAGCATCCCATTGCTACTACTAATGCATTAGGATTGTTTTTCTTAATATTATTAATTACTTGTTTACTTTTATTATCTGCTGTATTTGTTACAGTACATGTATTAACTATACAAATATCTGCATTTTCTTCTACTTCTTCATAATCCTCATTTAAAAGCAAATTTCTTACGAATTCACTTTCGTAAGAATTAACTTTACAACCAAGAGTTTTTATATAAAATGTTTTCATTATAATGACACCCTGAATTCTTTAAGTATTTTTAAAAATTCTTCCTCCTCTAAATAATTTTGTGGTGCACTAATTTCTTTTTGATTGATTTCAATTTTATTAATTTTAGGAGCACCTTTACTTGATGATTCGTTTTTGTATGAAAGAGTTATATTAGAAGCATTTTTTAATAGTTGTTCATAACTAATAATTGCCTTCTTTTCTTGATCTTCTTCATATTTTTGAATGGCTGCTTGATTATCAGATAGACCTAATGTTTCCATTCTTTCTCTTGTTCTTTTTTCTAGTTCTTCTGCTGATATTACAGCATTTTCTTCTTCACTACTTTCATAGTCTTCAATAACATCATCATATGTTTTGATATTTGGTATATCTATTTGTTTTATTAATGGTTTGTTTTCATCAAACACTTCTTCTTTGCTAGTTGCTTTTAGCAATTCTAATCCTTCTAAAACATCATTATGTTCTTCTAACGTGGTTGGAAGTGGAATAGCATTTTCAATGTTTTTATCTAAATAATCAACATTACTTTTTGACTCTAATGCTTCTTTATATTCTTCCCTAGATTTCATTAATGCAATTATTAACACAATAAGTATTATTAGTACTATTACCAAAAACACTAAAAAATAATCACTTGTCAAAAATGCACTTAAAAAATTATCTATATTACTATTACTCATTACTATCACTTTCCTTCAAATATTTTAGTATTGAAGCTATCATTAAAGGAACTGTTTCTGTTCTTAAAACGTCATTTCCAAGAGAGGTTTTAATATAACCTTTTTCTACTAATAATTGTTCTTCAATAGTACTTAATCCTCCTTCTGGACCAAATACCATATTAATTTTATCATTACAGTTTTCTCTTGTTAATACTTGACATATATTTTTGACATCAATTTTGTCAAGTGAACACATTATATTTACATTCCCTATACTTTCAATATTTTTAGAATTTATGATTTTTTCTAGCTTAGGTTTATGAATTCTATATGATTGTTCTGTTGCTTCTTTTATAATTTTATTCCATCTTGTAAGCTTCTTTTGATAGTCTTTTTGAGGTAGTTTATACTTACAATGTTGGTATTCTACTACTATATATTCTGTTACTCCAAGTTCTGTTCCATGTTGTAATATAAAACTCATTTTTTCTTCATTTAGAAGTGGCACATGAACAATGAATTCTGTTTCTTTTTTATGTTCTTTAAATACTTCAATTATGTTTGCATTAGTTAATTCTTTATTTAATGAACATATGTAACTTTTGTCATCATATACAACAATAACTTTATCATTTTCTTTCATTCTCATTACATTTTTTATGTGATTTAAATCCTCAATATTTAAATACAATGTATTATCTTTTCTATCTTTTGCAAAATATTGTTGCATAAAACTCCTCCTTACTTTAAATATACTATTGTTTCTCCATCGTTATAATTATTTGTTTTATAATCTAGTACTCTTTTATCATGTTTTAGATATTCATGTGTCGTATGTTTTAATACTCCAGTACCTTTTCCATGTACTACTACTATCTTTTTTATATCTAATCTTAGATTATTATCTATGAAATTATTTACTATTGCCATAGCTCCATATCTATCATAACCATGAATATCAATGTGGGGAACATTATATAAAAATGGATCTATCATTTTTATCACCTTTTCTTTTTTCACGATTATTATAGACAAAAACTCATTAAAACACAATATAAATTTAATAAAGATACAATTTTATTGTAAATTAAAAAACTCATTTCTGAGTTTTAATAATTATTTCTTTAAAGCATTGATTAAATCAGCTTTTTTCATAGCAGAAGTAATTTCAATTCCTGCTTTTTCACATTCAGCTTTTAATTCTGCTACTGTTAATTTAGCATAATCTTTAGCAGCTTCTACAGCTTTTTCAACTTTCTTTTCTACTTTTTCAGCAACTGTTGTAGTTTTTCCTTCTAAAGCATCTTTAGATAGTTTAACTAATTTAGTAAATTCTTCTGGTGCGAAAATAGCTAATTCACTAAGCATTTTTCTATTGATATCAATATTTGCTTTCTTAAGACCATTAATGAATTTTGAATAAACGATATCATTTGTTCTACAAGCAGCGTTAATTCTTGTAATCCATAATTTTCTAAAGTCGTTTGCTCTTTTCTTTCTATCATTGAAACTGTATGCTCCACTATGGAATAATTGTTCTTGTGCAGTCTTATATAATCTGTGTTTACTTCCAAAATAACCTTTAGCTCTTTTTAATACTTTTCTTCTTCTGTTTTTAGAAACAGCTCCACCTTTAACTCTTGTCATTTATACTTCCCCCTTATTTAACTAGTCCTTTGTATCTTTTAGCATCTCCAGTGCTTAATACAGAACCCTTTCTTGCTTTTCTATTGAAGTCAGTAGCCTTCTTTCCACTATTGTGGTTAGCACCTACATGTCCAATTTTTGTTGAACCTGAGTTTCTAACTTTTATTTTTTTACTGATTCCACCATGTGATTTCATTTTTGGCATAATTACATCTTCCTTTCTTTTATACTTCTATATTTCTATTTTTTTGGTGTTAAGAATAGTTGCATACTTCTCCCCTCCATTTTAGGCATAATTTCAATATCAGATACATCTGAAAGTCTTTCAGCAAATCTCATAATAACATCTTTACCTAACTCTGGATGAGCAAGTTGTCTTCCTTTAAATCTAACAACAACCTTTATTTTATGACCTTTTTCCAAGTAAGCTTTTGCATTTCTTAGTTTAGTTTCAAAATCGCCAACATCAATTGTTACACTAAGTCTATATTCTTTAGTTTCAAGATTTTGTTCCCTCTGTCTCTTTTTTGCCTCTTTTACTTGTTTTTGTTTTTCATAACGATATTTGTTATAATCAATTATCTTACATACTGGATTTTTGGGATCAGCATTTAATAACACTAAATCTAAACCAGCGTATTTAGATAATGTTAAGGCATCGCTTATCTTCTTGATACCCATTTTTTCTCCATTAGGTCCGATTACCATAACCTCAGGAATAGTTATTTGTTCATTAATTAGAACTTCATTACTTTGCTTAGCTATTGCTAACACCTCCATATTTACATTTAAAAAAGTGAACCTGAGTCCACTTAAAAAACATATTTAATATTAAATTATAAATAAGCTTTTATACCAATGTACCTTTACATCTGGTGAAGAGTGGATCTCTTTCTTTCTTTTTCAACAAGTTAGATTATATATTATTTACATTAATTTGTCAACTATTATTTGATTTTTTTGTGAGATTATAATTATTTTTCAAATTTTTAATTTATGTATAAAACGAACCAATAAGTAATAATAATATTAATGTGATAAGACCAAATACAATATTTTTTTGCATTTATAACCTAATATATCATATTTGAATCCAAGTATTATTGATGTTATTGGAATAGGAATAAAAAGCCACCATATTCAAAAATAATGAATTAAATCATAAAGATACTGTTATTGTAACTATATACGCTAAAGGAAAACATAGAATATTATACAAGAAAAATAAAAGCAATAAACGATTCTTTTTCTTTTCAATAATTACATCTATTTTCTTTAATCTACATTTATTATATTGATTCAATCCTTTAATTAAAAAAATAACAATATATAAAATAATAATAGGAATAACAGTAACAAAAACAAAATCACCTAAATCAAATGATCCAGTAGTACTTAATTCTCCAAATATTCCAAATAATATCAACAAATTGAACAAAACAGAAAAAAAGGATTTAATTCAACTGATTTAAAAACATGTTTTAATTTATTTTCCATAAAGCGTTTTCTCAACACATTAAGTATAGATATACTATGAGTTTATAGTATCACGTTTATAATTCGTTTACAATATTTAAACAGATTATAGCGTTATTTAAGTTTTTTCTCTTTTTTTGATAAAACTTTTTTATCAATCTCTTTTGTATGTTCTAGTGCTTCTTCTAAACTTTCAAATTTTGACTCTTCTATATCTAAATTAATTCCTTTATTTCTCAATTCATTTAATAAATCAAAAATTGTTACTAAATCATTTTCTGAAATATCAGCTAATGATGGGAATTCATTTGTATCTAAAACAATACTAAAAGTTTTTACTCCATCCATTCCATAATATATTCTGTGAATTATTCTTTTATTACTCTCATTTTCAGTAACTATATTTAATTTTGAAAAATAACCCATTTGATATTCTAAATCATAATATCTTTCATAATTTCCATATGATTTTGCTATCAATCTTGAAAATTTTATTGAATTAAGTCTTTCTGGATAAATTTCTACTCTATTTCTATCTTGTGTTATAATTGACTTTCTACCCCACATTTGAAGAGGTACTAGCCTAGAATTATCTTTTGTTAATCTATTATAATTTGCATGAATTGAATGAGTTGTTTTTGTATAAAAAGCATCTACTATATTTGCTTCTATATATGTTACAAATGGTTCTTTTATATTTATTGTTTCTTCTAATAATAATTTTCCTTCTTTTCCAAGATGTGGAAGTTAACTTGTAAAATCATTAAAATTTTTGACATTGTCGTTTTCTTTTCTTAAAATCATTTTTAATTCCTTTCAATAATATCTCTTATTAATTTTGTATTATAGCATAAATGATTTATTAGTTAATAAAAACGCCCTTTTTTAAGGGGCGTCTAGAATAGTCGTATTTAAATTATAAAAACATGTAAGTAATATTTTATATTATTAACACATCACCTTTCCTTTCTTACAATTTAATTATAGAATTCTAATGTGTTAATTTTGTGAACTCAATGTGAATTAATATTGAATTCCCCAAACTACTTTATGTTTTGCTTTTTCTCCACATACGATACATTTTTCGTCTTCATAATCTTTAGTTTCAACTATACATCTTGATTTAGTTCCCTTAATTTCTTTCATTTTAAGTTCGCATTCTTCTTTACCACACCAATGTGCGTTTACAAATCCCGGATGATTCTCCATTATTTCTTTTACTTCATCTAATGTTTTAGCATCATATGTTTTTTCTTTCATATTTTTTAAAGCTTTGTTATATAAATTGTTTTGGATATCTTCTAGAGTTTGAATTACTTTATTTGTTACATCATTTAATTTAACACTTTCTTTTTCACTTGTATCTCTTCTTACTATTGTAACACTATTATTCTCTAAATCTTTGTATCCAATTTCTATTCTAAGAGGAATACCATTAACTTCTGCTTCCGCGAATTTAAATCCAGCGCTTTTATCGCTTTCATCTACATATACAGTTAAATCTTTTGATGTTAAATTTTCTCTAATTTTAAATGCTAGAGATAAAAGTTTTTCATCGTTTTTGATTGGAATAATGCAAACTTGTCTTGGAGCTATTTTAGGTGGCAAAACTAAACCTTGATCATCTGAATGTGCCATTATAAGTGCACCTATCATTCTAGTTGAAGTACCCCATGATGTTTGATAACAATATTCGAATTCATTATTTTTGTTTATGAATTTAACATCATATGCTTTAGAAAATTTTTGTCCAAAATAGTGGCTAGTTCCAGATTGAAGGCAAACTCCATTTTGCATTAAGGCTTCTATAGTCATTGTATATTCTGCTCCTGCAAATTTTTCTTTTTCTGTTTTTCTTCCTGTTAATACTGGTATAGCTAAATATTTTTCAAAGAAATCTTTATATACATTTAACATTCTTAATGTTTCAGCTTCTGCTTCTTCTCTTGTTGAATGTACTGTATGCCCTTCTTGCCATAAGAATTCTCTACTTCTTAAGAATGGTCTTGTTTCTTTTTCCCATCTTACTACATTACACCATTGATTATATAGTTTTGGTAAGTCTCTATATGATTTAACAGATTTACTATAGTAATCACAAAATAATGATTCACTTGTTGGACGAAATGCTAATCTTTCTTCTAATTTATTACTTCCACCATCAGTAATCCATGCTACTTCTGGTGCAAATCCACTTACTAATTCTCCTTCTTTTTTTAGTAAATTTTCTGGAATAAATACTGGTAAACTTACATTTTGATGTCCTGTCTCTTTGAACATTTTATCCATATTTTTTTGAATACTTTCCCAAATTGCATATCCATTTGGTTCTAAAATAATGCATCCTTTAACACTTGAATAGTCTGCTAATTTTGCCGCTTTAACTACATCTGTATACCATTTAGCAAAATCTACACTTCTTAATGTTATTTTCTCATTTTTCATATTTTCCTCCTAAATAAAAAAGAATGGTATTAAGGAGTGCATGAGCACGGTACCATCCTTTAGTTAACTTTATTCTGATAACGGTTTTTATCCCGGGTAAACTTTTAATTACCAGTATATGAAGGTAGGAATAAATAAATATTTATGCTTAGTTCTCACTATCCTAAACTCACTTTAATCAGGGATTTATTTATATTCCTTCAACATTTATGAGTTGATTTTAGCACTTTTATTATATGTTGTCAATTATAGTAAAATAAAAAATTGCTTTATAGCAATTCTTATTTATCTTTTTGTTCTAATTTTTTTTGAGCTTCTTTGCAAACTTTGATAGCTTGTTTTCTTACTTCATCAGCTGCTTTTTCTACTACTGGTGTTCCTTTTTCAATAGCATATCTATATAGTTCTTCTGCTTTGTCTTTAATAACTTCTGCCTTTTCTAGAACTATTTCTTTAGCAGTTTCTGAATCTAAATTAGCTAATTCTACTTGTAGAGTTTCTGCTCTATATAGAAGTTCATCTTTCACTTCTTCTAAATCTACTTCTTTTAATTTTTTTAATAATTCGTCTATTTTTTTAGCTAATACTTTTCTGTTATTTTCTCCAGTATCAGGTGAAAATAGCAATCCTAAGCCTGCTCCGATAGCTAACCCTCCAATAAATTTTCCTACTCCGCCTTTTTTACTCATTTTCTTCATCCTCCTTATTTATTTTCTTTGAAGATTTTTTTGGCTTGAAAATCTTTTTAAATCCAGAAGTTAAAAAACTTATTACAACTTCTGATATCATTGACATTCTTTCATTTGCAAAATTAATTACTTCAAACAATTTATTAAATGCTTTGACTTTTTCTGATACATCATCCACTAAAACATTAACTTTATTTAGTGTTTGAATGAATTTAAGTCCAATAATTATTGCTATTATAATTAATGCTATTAGTAATAAATAAATTACCATTAATAATGTTTCATTCATATATTAATCCTCCTTATCATCATACATAGAATCTATTAAATTAAATAAGTCATGTTCTAGAGTTGTGTCAGTTATTGTTTTATCGCTAACTCCTTCATCTTCATCATCGAAATTTTCTAATTTAACTCTATCTTCTAATACTCCAATTGGGAGTGTTTTATCTAATTCATCTGTTGCATCTTCTATTTTAGTTAATAATTCCTCAAGTCTTGGCTTTTTCTTTTCGATTATTTCTGGTTCTTCTTTAACTAATCTAGATGTTCTAGTTTCTTTTGCTTCTTCATTTTGAATATTATCTGTTGTAATTTTATTAACAGAATTCAGTGTATCTTCTAGTTCTTCTTCTAAAGTACCATATGCTTTTCTTCTAACTGTATCATATGTTGTAAGGTTTGCAGTTATTTTTGGTGTCATTGCTTGTTCTTTACTCTTTATTTCTTCCTTTTTATAGTCTTTATCAAGAATACCATATATTGGAGAAATAATTGGACTTGGTTTAAATACTTTAGGAGTTTCTGGTATAGTAGGATTTTCTACTTTGATAGTCTTATTTTCTTTCACCAAAACATTTCTTCTTTGAGGAATTGGTTTTTCATCTTCATCGTCGTCAAATTCCGTAAAATTAAAGGTTCTTTCACTTCTAAATAAATCTCTTTCATTAAAAATATTATCTACTTTTTTATCTTCTGACTTTGCTTCTTCTTTTTCTTTTGGTTTATATTTTATTTCTTCAATTTTAGGCTTTTCTTCCATTTTTGGTTCTTCTTTTTTTACTGATGTAGAAGTTATATGTTCAACTTTTTTCACTTCTTCTTCATCTATTTCTACTTCATCATAAAAGATACCTTTAAGTTTACTAATAATGCCCATATAAGTGCACCTCTTTCTTATGTCTAATCTTCTTCTCCTTTGTTCTCATCATATTCATCAATATATTCAAGAACATTTTTAGATTCATTTTTATTTTTTGGTTCAGGTATATTATATAATGTTTCGCTTGATTCTAATGAGTTATTATTAATATGTTTTTGTATAACTAAATCATTATATTTTATTGAGTTTAATATTGTCATGCCTCTTGATACAGCATACTTTATATTTTCCTCTTTTACCTCTACCTCTATTATAGCATAATTATAACACAACTCAACAAAAAAATCTTCATTATTTTGAGTTATTCTTAAGTATCCTGATGTATCATTTGATTCAAATGCATAATACTCATAATCATCTAATTTATGTTCTGTTGTGATTTCATTTTTATAATAATAACTTACTACATCAATATTTAAATAATAAGTATCACCATGTGAATTTAACACTTGGACATAATCATCGTCTTCTGTTATTTCAAATTCAGTTGGCAAATAATATCTATATCCTTTATTATTTGTGTTATATGCTTTACCTTCTGTTTCAAGTATTGAATTTACTATTTCAGATAATGATAAATCGCTTATATTAGTAGTAGTACATCCAGCAAGAAAAAATACACAAATAATAATCGTAAACAACTTTTTATACATATTTTCTCCTATATTATATATATGAATTATAACAAATTATTTATTTTTTAACAACATATATATGATTTATATTTTTTTCTAAACTTATAAATTTATCTTCATATTCAGTTGTATATTTGTCAAAATAATTTGTATCTGTTTTGATTACTTCATATTCATTATTTGTGAAAGATTCAATTGAGTACTCATATAAATCATCATTATCTGTTTTCATTTCTATAATTTTTTTATTTTTAAATATATTATCATATTTCTTTAAGAATTCTGTTGAAGAAAGTCTTCTTTTAGCATGTCTTTTTTTAGGCCATGGATCACTAAAGTTTAAATATATTTTACTGATTTCTTTATCAAATAATTCTTCTATAAATAATGCGTCAAAACAAATAAGTTTTAAATTTTTGATTTCTAAATTTTCTAATTTTTTAACAGCACTTACCAATGGGCTATCATACTTTTCTATTCCAATATAATTTGTATTTGGATTATCTAAAGCTTTACTTATTATAAATTTTCCTTTTCCTGTTCCGATTTCTATTTCTATATCATTATTATTTTCAAATAATCTTTTCCAATTGCCTTTATATTCAGTTGGATTTTTAACTAAATATGGAGAATTATTTATTATAATATTTGCATTTTTAATATGTTTAAGTCTCATAAAACACCTCAGTTAAATATTATACACTAACTTCTTATATTTGTCATATATTATTATAGGTGATTTAATGAAAGAAAGAGATATGTTCTATCAAAATGTTAATCAAGGCTACTCTAATCCTGGTATGTTTATACCTCCAAATGGTTATAATATGAACACTACTTATCAAGCTTATGGTCCTAATGCTCTACCAAATAATTATCAAAATTCAAACACCAATACATGTGTAAATGATAATAATTATGAAGATAGAATTAGTAAACTCGAAAGACAAGTTAAAAATTTAGATGGAAGACTTTCAAAATTAGAAAATGCAAGTAATGAAATTGATGATAATTTCTATATGATATAAAGACTCAATGATTTGAGTTTTTATTATATGAATCAATAATTAAGTATTTTAATATACTAGTTATTTTCTTTACACAATTATTAATGGCTAAACTATGTTTTCTTATTTAGCACTATTTTTTGTATCCCAAAAAAATCAGTTATATTTCAAACTGATTTTATAAGTTTAATATTTGAATTATTTGATATTATTTATAACGAACTAATAATGTCTAAAGTTTCTTGATCTAATTCTTCTAAAATTATTATCTCTTTTTTATAGTTTTATTTTTTCATTAAATAATGATTTACTTTTTTTATCTTGTTTTTCCTCTTTTATAATCTTTAATTATTATTGGTAAATTTAGTGTATTATAATTTATATATTCTACTATATCATATATTGTAATATTCTCTTTGTTTATATATTTTTTAAATGCAATACTTATTTGTGTGGTTAGAAAGCAATTTAATTCACGCTTAATTTCTATAAAGTCAGCATTTAATTCTTCATCATTTATATCCTCACTTAATGCTATCATTGTATATTTTAGTTCATTTATTAAAGCATAATATTCTTCTTTATCTATTTCTTTGTGTAAAACATTTTCTACATATTTTACTATATTATCTGATGTATCTTTTATATTTTGATATGATGTTGAATTAAGTGTTAATATAGGAAGTTCTTCTATTGAGCATTCAGCATATTCTTCAGGTATAATTAATGATGAAAAATATTCTTTTGGTATATACTCTTTACCCAAAACTTCATCTGAATGATTAATTATTCTTTCACTTATATCGTATATAATCATATCAAGAGGAAGATTCATTGAAATTGTTATACCTTTTGAAATATATTTTTTATATGCTCCATCAGTATCAATATTGGTATATATTTCTCTTACTAAAGATATTGTATCTTTTAAGTTATAACCTTCAAAACTACGGGCGTATGATATATTTTCTTTTTTTGCCTTTTCTAAAGACATTAAACCATTTCTTAAAATACTATCTAATTTTACTATATTAAAACCAACACTATGATAAAAAGTTTCTAATTTTTGCATATTATCACCTAATAATAATAATAACATAAATTTTAAATTAATGAAAATAAAATAGGAATTGGACTAACATAAAATAGTTTCAGATAGATAGAAAAAGAAGATATTCTATAATAGTTATTGAAAATACACAAACCAAAATTGAGGCCTTTTTATGAAGAAAATATCACAATTTTATAAAGATTTGTTAAAAAAACGTATTATTTTGAAATAAATAATATTTCAAATGAACTAACTAATAAAATATTCATCTATTCTTTTTTTCATATCTTGTTTATTGTTCTTCACATTGATTCTCCAGTATTTTTATGTATAAATTGCATACTTTTTATACATAAAAAAAGATTATTCATCTTATTATACAATCTTTATCTTTATTATCCTTTATATATCTTAAAGTATCATTATTTGTTGGGATAATATGATATATTAAATTATAATATCAAATTACTTATTATTGATTGCGACTTGTACCACTATATAAAAAAGAGTGATTGCTATAAGAAATTATTAATTTTATTAATCTATATATAAATTAATTATTCTTTATTTGACTTTTTTATCATTATAATTCAATCTAATAGATAAATTGTAATTTATAAGAGTTGCAATAATCAAAAAATTTTTGTTGGATTAGTATTTTTTATCTAACAATTCTAACCCGTGATTTTCCATTTTTCCATTGATAGCATTATTTAACCAATTTGCCATTGTCGTACCATTTAAATCAGTTT
>CAVIDW010000030.1:0-14566 GCA_963641945.1 bacterium
TTGAAAAAAATAAAGATAAATATGACGTTGATGTTGAAACAAATGTTAGTGAAACTGATTTAAAAGACAATGAAGTTAAAGCTGAAAGCAAAAAAGCAAATATAAAAAATATGTCTAGTGTTGTAAATAAAGATAAAAATGATGATGTTAAGAAATCAAATGATGTTAAAAAAGAAAGTACTAATACTAATACTGGTCATAATCAAAATAATTATGTGAATGCTGGTGGAACTGAAAATGTAAACAATTTAACTAATAATGGTGGAAGTAATGGTTCTAGTGGTAATAGTGGATATTCTCCTAGTACTCCAATTATGCCATCAAATCCTGATATAATTGACTCAAGTACATTAATACCATCTAACGAAAATATTGAGTTTCCAGAGTATAGTAGCGTAGTAAGTGATGATAATACTGATGTATATAGCTCGCTTGATTCAAGCTATAAAATAATAATTAACCATGATAATAACTCTGTTACTAGTGTTGAACATTACTTTGATTTTGGAAATCCTGATAAAGCATTATTAGGATTAGAGAAGATTACTCATGGATATAGTTCTGATGTGATAAAAAATATTAAATGTGAAGGACAATATGTTAAGGTTATATTTAAAGATAGTTATTTTAATACTTCTAGTTATAATGACTTTATTTCTAAATTTGATGGATTTAATAAGATTACAAAATAAAAATTATAAGATTTATTTCTTATAATTTTTTATTGAGTTGTTAAATTTTGTCATTTCTGTTTCATATTTGTTATTTCTTGGTGAATAGTATTTTCTGCCGATTAAATTGTCTGGCATATATTGTTGGTCTACCCAATAATTAGGGTAGTTATGCGGGTATTTGTAATTAGGTGATGTTGTTTTAATGTGATCTGGTATTCTTCCAATATTTCCAGCATTTATATCATTTATAGCAGACATTATTGCTGAATCTGCTGAATTACTTTTTGGACTTAGTGCCATATCTATTATTGCAACGCTTAATGGTTTTACTAATTCTGGATAACCAATTCTTTCACTTGCTTCTATAGCAGCAACTACTTTTGGACCTATACTTGGATTAGCAAGACCTATATCTTCGTATGCGATTACTAGCATTCTTCTATAAATTGAATCATAATCCCCACTAACTATAAGCCTTCCTAAATAGTGAAGAGCTGCATCAACGTCACTTCCTCTAATACTTTTTTGAAATGCTGATAGCATATCATAGTGACCATCTTCGTTTTTATCTGTAAAGAATGATGGTGTGTTATTTGTTTTCTTTATATTTTCTATTGTGACTTCTTTATTGTAGCCATAATAAGTAAATTCTACTAGATTATATGCATATCTAATATCTCCATCTGATAGAGTAGCTATATACTTTATAGTTTTATTATCCATTATAATATCTGGTAATACTTCTTTTACTCGTTTTAAACCTTTTTCTACATCTTTTTCTGTAAGCAAATGTAATTCTAGCAATTGACATCTACTTCTTATAGCAGGATTAATTGAATGATATGGATTAGAATTTGTAAGACCTATTAAAGTTATTAAACCACTTTCAATGTAAGAGAGTAATATATCTTGTTTATCTTTGTTCATTCTATGTATTTCATCTACGATTAATATAATTCCTTTATAAAGTTTTGCTTCTTCAATAACTACTTCAAAATCTTTTTTTGAATTAATAGTAGCATTAAGAACTCTATATCTTTGATTAAATTCATTCATTAAAGCAAGTGCTATTGTTGTTTTACCAATTCCACTTTTACCATATAAAATTATATTAAATAATTTTTTTTCTTTTACAAAATTAGTTAATATTTTATTTTTACCAATTAAGTGTTCTTGACCCAAAACATCTTTAAGATGATCTGGTCTTAATTTATTAGCAAGTAGTTCCATATAAATCACCTTTCATTATTTTATCAATAATATCTATAAAATTAAAGTATAACTTTTTTAATATTATGTAAACTTTTGTAAAAATAACTATAATTATTAAAAAAAATATAATATAATTATCATGTATGATAGATATAGAGAATAAAGAATTTGTTGGTGACTTTAATAATTATTTATTAATTGATAAAAATTATTCTAGTAATACTGTTGAATCTTATATGAGAGATATAAGATACTTTTTAGAGTATACCAATAAAAATATTATAGATATTACAAAAAAAGATATTGATAATTACATATTACATTTACTTCCAAGTAAGAATGATAGTTCTATTAATAGAAGTATAGCTAGTATAAAAAGTTTTTTTAAATTTTTATCTCTTTATAAAGGATTTGTTAATGTTAGTGAAGATGTTGAAAGTTTAAAAAGAAAGAAAAAACTTCCTAATTATTTATCTATTGAAGAGGTTGATAAATTATTAGATATAGAAATTGAAGATGCATTTGACTATAGAAATAAAACTATGTTAGAAGTTTTATATGCGACTGGTCTTAGAGCTAGTGAACTTGTTAATTTAGATATAATAAATGTTGATTTAAAAAATATGGTTATTAATGTATATGGTAAAGGTAGTAAAGAAAGGATTGTTCCATTATCAAAGATAGCTGTTAATTATTTAGATATGTATATTAGTAAATATAGGCAAATGTTGTTTGTTAAAAATCAAAGGCCTACTGATTCGTTATTTTTAAATAATCATGGTCAGAGAATGACAAGACAGGGATTATATAAAATAATTGGCCAAGTTGCTTTAAAACAGAATATTGATAAAGAAATAACACCTCATGTTTTAAGACATAGTTTTGCTACTCATATGATAGAGTGCGGAGCTGATATTAGAAGTGTACAAGAGTTACTGGGACATGAAAATGTTGTTACTACTGAAATTTATACTCATTTAGCTAATAATTTTATAAAAGATAATTATAATGAATATTTTAATAGAAGTAAGAAAGAAGGTAATGTTAATGTTTAAAAGGATATTTTTAGTTGTTATGGATAGTGTTGGTATTGGTGAAGCTGATGATGCTAGTAAGTATGGTGATAGTGGTGCTAATACTTTACTTCATACTATAGGCAATTCATACAATTTAGATGTTTTGGAAAAAATGGGGCTTACTGAATTGATTGGTAAACATGTTGAAGGTACTAGGGGTATTTATATGAAAGCTAAACCTATTAATTTAGCTAAAGATACTTTAAATGGTCACTATGAAATGATGGGGACAGTATGTAAGACTCCTTATAAAACTTATCCTGATGGTTTTCCTCTTGAATTAATTTCTAAGATTCAAAAAATTACTGGTAGAGAGGTCATAGGTAATTGTGTTGCTAGTGGTACTGAAATTATTAAAGATTTAGGTGAAATGCAAATGAAGACTGGAGCGCTTATTATTTATACATCTGCTGATTCAGTTTTACAAATTGCTGCTCATGAAGATATTATTCCTGTTAATGAATTATATGATATTTGTGAAAAAGTTAGAGAATTAACTAAGGGGGATGAATATAAAATTGCTAGAATTATAGCAAGACCTTATATTGGAAAACCAGGTAACTTTACAAGGACTCCAAAAAGACATGATTATGCTTTAGACCCACCACTAAATACTATAGATTTACTTGAAAAAAATGGTGTTCATACTACTGCTATTGGAAAGATTTCTGATATATTTAATGGTAAAGATATTAATACTGCTATTAAAACAAAAGATAATATTGATGGTATGATGAAACTTATTGATTTTGCTAAAGCTGATTTTGAAGGATTTGTATTTGGAAACTTAAATGATTTTGATATGTTATATGGTCATAGAAGAGATAGAGAAGGATATAAGAAAGCTTTAGAAGAATTTAATTATTATTTACCTATATTACTTAAAAATCTTAAGAAAAGTGATTTATTAATTATTACAGCTGATCATGGTAATGATCCTACATTTAAGGGAACTGATCATACTCGTGAAAATGTTCCAGTACTTATGTATTCTCATTTATTTAAGAAAGGTGTAAGATTACCTGATAGAGATACATTTGCTGATATTGGAGCCACAATACTTGATAACTGGGATATTAAAAATGAACTTGGTATTGGAAAATCAATATTTAAAGATTTAGAAAAAAATAATGAATAAAGTATGTTTTATATGTACTTTTTTGTTTGTTGAATAACACTTATTTATTTGTTATACTTTATAATAGCAGGTGTAGTAAAAATGAATGGACGTAAAAAAGTAAATAAAATAGAACTTTGTTTTGATATAGTAAGTATTATATTTTTAATAATCTGTTTATGCTTTTTTGGATATAGAATGTTTTATTATAAAAATAAATTTGCTCCGAAAGATAGTAATAATAAAGAAGTAACTTTACTTACAAATGAAATTAAAAAAAATACTGTTAATGATGGAGATGGACTATATAATATAGAAAATATATTTATTTTTAAAGGAAAAGATGTAAATAATTATATAGAATATTCTAATATGTTATTTAGAATTATTAAAATAAATAAAGATAATACTATTGAAATGATAATGGATGATACTTTGAATTATTTATCTTATGATAAAGAAAATACTAATTATAAATCTTCTAATTTAAATAAATATTTAAATAATGTTTTTTGTAATAATATTAAAAGTAATTTATTGATTAAAAGTCCTTATTGTAGTGATAATATTAGTGATATAAATAAAATTAGTTGTAATGATATAGAAATTGATTATATAAAACTATTATCATTAAATGATTACTTAAATAGTAAAAATAATAATGGAAGTTATTTAGATAGTGATGATGTTATATGGCTTAGTAATAATAATGGAAATAATGTTTGGATTTTAAATAATGGGAATTTATCTTTAGTTAAACCTGAATTATTGTATCAAGTTAAACCAGTTATTACTTTAAATAATTTAACACGTTATATAAGTGGAAATGGTAGTAAGGATAATCCATATAAAACAGAAGATAATGACTTATATTTTGCTAGTTATGTTAAATTAGATAATGATTTATATAGAGTAAGTGAAGTAAATAATGAAATATTTAAATTACAATTAAATGATATATATAAGAATGGAAATGTTAAATATAGTTTTTCTAATAAAAATAATATATTTAATATTAATGAAGGATTAGGGCAATATTTAAATAATACTATTTATAATGAATTAAAATATAAAGATTTATTAGTTGATTGTGATACTTATATTGGAGAATATAATTTTGATTATACAAATGTTACTAAAGAAATAGTTAAGAGTAAAATTGGAGTTAATAGTATAATTGAACCTATATTTAATAAAGAAAATAAGAATAATTATTATTTATCTACTCCTTATGATAAAGATCAAATATATATTTATAATAATAGTGTTTATAATGTTAAACCTAATATAATAAGAAATATTAATTTTAATGTTTGTATAAATAAAAATAAAATTAGTGATGGAGATGGTTCATTAAATAATCCATATGTTTTAGATATTGAGGTGTCAAAATGAGAAAGTTTACTATAATAATGGTTATATTAGATGTTATTGCTTTAGTTGGATTTTTCTTATTTTATGGACCTATTAATGATATTAGAACATGGTGGATTAATACTTCTATGAATACTATGTCTCATAAATATTTTGCATATATATTTTATAATGATAAAATGATAGAAAAGACTATGAATGAAAACTATTATGTACCTCTTACTGATCAAGTAGATTTAGATAGTATTACTATTGATACTGAACCTAAATATACTTATGAAAATGAATATGATAAAGAAATATTAATAAGAGAAGAGGGAAATAATGATTATAAACTTATAGAGACTAAAGTTGGTAATTATGATGCTTTTTTAGTTGCTATATATGATCCTTCTAAAATACATGTTGTTACTAAAACTAAACTTGGGACTGGGGCTTATGGTGAAAATATGGTTTCTATGTGTAAAAGAACTAAATCTAAAGTATGTATAAATGCTGGTAGATTTAAACAAGATTCTCATGGATTATCTTCTGATTATCCAGTTGGATATATTATTAAAGATAGTGAAATAGTATGGGCTACTGATTCAAATAGAAAAGGTGAATTAATTGGATTTAATAAAGATAATAAATTAGTTTTAACTAAAACTACTGGTGTAGAAGCATTAGAAATGGGTATTAGAGATGCTGTTGAATTTGGACCATTTTTGATTATTAATGGAGAAGCTATGAAAACAGTTGGCAATGGAAGAAGTGGTAATGCTCCTAGAGTAGCAATTGGACAAAGAAAAGATGGAATAGTTTTATTTTTAGTTACTAATACTAAATTTGTATATAGTGGACCTAATTATACTGAAATGATAGAAGTTTTATTAAAATATGGTGCTTATAATGCTGCTAATTTAGATGGAGGATCAAGTGCTACATTAGTAATTGAAAATAAACTTATAAATACACCTAGGGATAATAAAAAAGGAATTATTAATCCTAGAGGTACAGTATCAGGTTTTGCATTAAAATAGTAATTAAGTCTCTTTTGAGACTTTTTATTATGATGTATGATATAATTATTTTATTAGTGGAGAAAAGTATGAAATTAAATGATGAATATGATGTAATTATAAATGATGTAGATAATAATATGTATGGAATAACTAGAATAGATAATTTAGTTGTATTTGTTCCATGTGCTTTAAAAGATGAAGAAGTTACTATAAAAATTATAGATATTAAAAAGAGATATGCAGTTGGAAGAATAATAAGATTTATTAAAAAAAGTAAATTTAGAAATAATAAAGTTTGTGATAAATATTTTGAATGTGGTGGATGTTCTTTTTTACATACTTCATTTGATATAGAACTAGAGAATAAGAAAAAAGCATTATGTGAGTTATTTAATATTGATGATATTAATATTTTGACTAATAATGAATTTAATTATAGAAATAAAGCTACTTTTCATGTTATGAATGGTAAGATTGGTTATTTTAGTGAGAATAGTCATGATTTAATTTGTTTTGATGAGTGTTTGTTAGTTGATGAAAGAATTAATAAAATATATAATTATTTAAAAAAATGTGATTTATATAATATTGAATCTGTTGCAGTTAGAGTTTCTAATAATGAGATTATGGTTGTATTTAAAGGAAATAGAGAGACTTTTAATGATAAAGGATTATTTGCTCAGGTTGATTCTGTTTATTTAAATAATGAGCTTATTTATGGCAATCCTTATATAATTATGGATGTTAATGGTTTTAAATATAGTATATATCCTGATGCTTTTTTTCAAGTTAATACTGAAAATATGAAAATAATGTATGATAAAGTAAGAGAGTATGCATTAAGTGGTAATAATTTATTAGATTTATATTGTGGTACTGGAACTATTGGAATATATTTAAGTAAGAATTTTAATAATATTACTGGAGTTGAGATTAATTCTAGTTCTATAAAGAATGCTAATATTAATAAGAAATTAAATAATTTAAATAATATTAATTTTATATGTGGTGATGCTAAAATAGTTTCTAAAAGTAATTATGATGTTATTGTAGTAGATCCTCCTAGAAGTGGACTTTCTAAAGATGTAATTAAGTATTTAAATAACTCTAAAGCTAAAAGAATAGTTTATGTATCATGTAATCCTAAAACATTAAAAAGAGATATAGAATTATTAATTAATTATAATCTTACTAAAATAGAAGGAATAAACATGTTTAATAAAACTAAACATGTAGAAATAGTTTGTGTTTTAGAAAGAAGGTAAAGTATGAAAACAATATATATGATGAGACATTCAGAACCATTAAAATGTAATAGTATTGAAAATAATGATTCTTTACAACTGCAAAATGAAAAGTGGACTTTAACTGTGAATGGAGAAAGTATTGCTAAAGATAAATCAAAAATAGTTGAATTACAAGATTTTGATGCAGTATTTTCATCTAATTATGTTAGAGCAATAGCTACAGCAAAGTATTTTACAAAAGATAAAATTAATGTAATTGAATCTTTTGGTGAAAGAAAATTTGGTGTTTGTAAATGGAAAGAATTACCTGAAGATTTTATAGAAAAGCAATTTGAAGATTTTGATTATAAATTAGAGAATGGTGAATCATTAAATGAAGTTTTAAATAGAGAAATTGTTTCATTAAACAAATTATTAAATGAGTATGATAACAAGAAGATTTTGATTGTTGGACATTCTACTGCAATGGGGGCTTTATTTAGTAATTGGTGTGAATGTCAAAGTAATGGAGCATATAAATTTAATGGAAAAGAATTTTTTGATGGAAAATGGAATTATTGTGAAACATTTAAACTTACATTTGATTCTGATAATAAATTGATTGATATTATAAATATAAAATAAATTGATTTACATTGTTGATTTAAAAATAATGATATAATTAAAAAAGAATATTATATTAGTGAAAGTAAGATGTGTTTATGGAAATAATATATTTGATTGCTACTCTAGTTGTGGTTATAGTTGTTCTTAATTTTGTTTTAAATAGTAAAGCACCTTTAAAAACTATTAAGGCTAAATTAGTTGATAAAAAAGATAATACTTATATTGATAGTAATAATATAGTGATGGAAGAATATAATTTATATTTTGAAACTAGTGATGGTATTAAAGAATTTTCTGTTAAACATTCTATATAAAAAGTATTCAAAAGGAATGGAAGGCAATCTTTCTTATAAGAAACATAGATTTGTAGATTTTGGGTGAAGAAAATGAATAAGTTATATAAAAAGCATGAATTGTGGTTTGTTATTGGATTAATTTTGATTTATGTGATTAGTAATTCTTTATGTATTCAATATTTTGGTAATTATAGTTATAAAACAGCAATTGTTAATTTGATTTTAGTAGCTATTTTGATATCTTTTATTTGTAAAAATAAATATCTTAAGTATTTTGGATTAATTAAACCTAAAAATGCTCGTAAATGTCTTTATTTTATTCCGTTAGTAATTGTTGCATGTGTTAATTTATGTAATGGAATAAATATTAATAATAGTGGAAGTGAAATATTATTTTATGTTATTAGTATGATATGTGTGGGTTTTATTGAAGAGGTTATTTTTAGGGGATTTTTATTTAAGATGATTGAGAAAACTGATATTGAGAGAGCTATTATTGTGACATCTGTTACTTTTGGTGCTGGTCATATAGTCAATCTATTAAATGGAGCACCTATGATATCTACTTTATTTCAAATATTTTATGCTTTTATACTAGGATATTTATTTGTTATGATATTTATTAAGTCTGGTAGTATTATTCCAACTATTATTGCTCATTCTTTTATAAATGCTACTGCTATATTCAATATTAATAATACTTTTTCTTTTTATATAGTTCCTGCAATAATTATTATAATTGCTATGATATATAGTGAGTATTTGAGAAGAAAGTGTTAATTTTTATAAGAACTGTTAAAAGTTCTTTTTTAATTCTTTAAAATAAGATATAATATGTTTGGTTAAAAAGAGGGATTAATATGATTTATTTAGATTATACTGCTTCTACTCCTGTAGAAAGTGAAGTATTAGATGTGTTTTGTGATGTTAGTAGAAAATATTATGGTAACCCTAATGTTAATCATGATATGGGTAATAAAGCACGTGAACTTATTTCTAAAAGCGTTTCTAATATAGCTTCAAATTTAGGAGTAAAACCAGAAGAGATTATATTTACTAGTGGCGCTAGTGAAAGCAATAATTTAGTTATTAAGGGTATTTGTGAACGATATAAAAATAAAGGAAAACATGTTCTTATAAGTAGTCTAGAACATAATTCAATACTTAGTTCTGTGATGGTTATGCAAGAAATGGGATTTGAAGTAGAGTTAATACCAATAAATTCTAATGGTCTTATTGATATTGAAGCTTTAAAATCTATGATTAGAGATGATACTATTTTAGTTAGTGTGTGTGCTGTTGATAGTGAAATAGGACTTAAGCTACCTATTTTAGAAATTGGTGAATTATTAAAAGAATATCCAAATTGTTATTTTCATAGTGATGCTAGTCAAAGTATTGGGAAAGTTAATATTGATTTTTCTAATGTTGATTTAGTAACTATCACACCACATAAGTTTTATGGTTTACAAGGAATAAGTATTCTTATTAAAAAAGAACATGTTAGTTTAAAACCTCAAATAAATGGAGGAAAATCTACTACTATATATAGAAGTGGAACACCTGAGACTGCTAGTATTGTTGCATGTGATAAAGCATTAGAAATTGCACTATCTAAAATGAATGAGAGATATGAATATATATCTAAACTTAATAAAGTTATCAAAGATGATTTAAAACTTAAAAAGAATGTATTTATTAATAATCGTGATAATTCTATTCCTCACGTTATTAATTTTAGTGTAAAAGGAATTAAAGCAACTGAATTACAAAAAAGATTTAATGATGAGAATATATATGTGTCTACTAAAACATCATGTTGTCCTACTGAAACACCTTCTAAAATGATATATGCTTTAACTCAAGACAAAGCTTTATCTATGTCTTCTATTAGAGTTAGTTTATCTCATTTGACAACCATGGATGAAGTTCTTGAATTTTTAAGGGTGTTTGATAATATTTATAAGGAGCAAGAGTAAAAATGGAAAAGTATAAAGATATTGAGAGAACTATAATTAAAAAATATAGGAAGGAAATATGGAGTAAGTTTGTTAAAGCTGTTCAAGATTATGAGTTAATTAATGAAAATGATAATATTATGGTATGTATAAGCGGTGGTAAAGATTCATTTTTACTTGCTAAATGTGTTCAAGAATTAGAAAGACATGGAAAAGTAAAATTTAATGCAAGATATGTTGTTATGGATCCTGGTTATAATCAGTATAATAGAGATTTTATTATAGATAATGCTAAAACTTTAAATGTACCAATTGAAATATTTGAAAGTGATATATTTGATGTTGTAGCTAATATTGATTCTAAAAGCCCATGTTATATGTGTGCTAGAATGAGAAGAGGATATTTATATAATAAAGCTCAAGAACTAGGATGTAATAAGATAGCTTTAGGACATCATTTTGATGATGTTATTGAAACTACATTATTATCTATGATATATGGTTCTGAGATTAAAACTATGATGCCAAAGTTACATTCTGATAATTATGAAGGTATTGAACTTATTAGACCTCTTTATTTAGTTAAAGAAGAAGCAATTATTGCATGGAAAAAGTTTAATGAACTCACATTTATTAATTGTGCATGTAGATTTACTGAAGGATGTTCATTAATAAATGATGGAACTAGTAAGAGAAAAGAAATGAAAGAATTAATAAAAAATCTTAGAAAAGTAAATAAGAATGCTGATTATAATATATTTAAGAGCCTAGATAACGTTAATTTGAACTGTGTTCTTGGTACTAAAAAGGATGGAGTCTATAAAAGTTTTTTAGATAATTATAATGATTAAAAATACTATCTTTTTTTATTTGATTTTGATATAATAAATGTGAATAGTAGTTAAAGTTATTCTTAATTGTTTTTAATTGGAAGTTGTGGTGTTTTATGAATTATAAAAAATATGTATTTTATTATTTGTTTGTCTTACTTTTGGTTACTATAAGTATTTTTTATGCTTGTAGTAATTTTAAGAATAGTGCTAGTCTTCCAAATAACGATGAAAAGAGTAACAGTTTTACTTATAATGATGTCATTGAGATAAATTATACTTATTTAGAAGATAATTTTAAAATTATTAATAATTTTTTTGATTATTCTAGTTTTGATGATGATATTTATGATTTAATAAAAAATTATGATGCTAAAATGTATAAAAATAAATTGGGTAGTGTTTTAGAAATTAAATTAGATAAAAAAACGGCTCAAAAATATTTAACTAATTATTTTAAAATGAATGATTATGTTACTTTGAAAATTGTATTTGATAAGAATAATTATACTTCCATTGATATAAATAAATTATATTATAATTTGAATAAAGAAAAGGTTATTCGTGAAAATATAGTTAATACTGCTCTTAAGGAAGTTGGCAATACTGGTGAAAAGTATTGGAATTGGTATGGATTTAATCATAGAGTAGAATGGTGTGCTGTATTTGTAAGTTGGGTTGCAAATCAAAATGGCTTACTTAATACTAAAGTACCAAAATTTATTTGGGTAAAAATTGGAGTAGATTATTATAAGGAAAAATCTTTATTAAAATATCCCAGTGAATATAAACCAAAAAATGGAGATATAATATTTTTTGATTGGAATAATAATGGTGTTATTGATCATGTTGGCATAGTTGAAAAGACAGATAAGAAATATGTTTATACTATTGAAGGTAATGTAAACTATTTAAATGTTCAAAATAAAAAATATTCTTTAAAAAGTTCATATATTTATGCTTATGGAGAACTAGATTTTAGTGACTTGGATTAATTGATTTTAAGTATTTCAAATGATATAATATTTATTGTTTGAAAGGAGTAATTATGCTTGAACTTATTAATGTTTGTTTTGAAAGAGATAATAAAAAAATATTAAATAATATAAATCTAAAATTAGATAAAAATAAATTTTATGTTATTACAGGTCAAAATGGTAGTGGTAAAAGCACTTTGGTTAAGACTATTATGGGTATTATTAAACCTGATAGCGGTAAGATTTTACTTGATGGGAAAGATATAACTAATTTATCTATAAATGAAAGAGCAAATTTAGGAATTGGTTTTGCTTTTCAACAACCTGTAATATTTAAAGGAATTACTGTATATGATTTATTATCTTTTGCTTCTAATAAGCAAATTAAAAAAATTGAGGCATGTGATATATTATCTAAAGTTGGATTATGTGCTTTAGAATATATAGATAGAGAAGTAAATAAGTCTTTAAGTGGAGGAGAACTTAAGAGAATAGAAATTGCTACTGTTCTTGCTAGAAAACCTAGAATTGCTGTATTTGATGAACCTGAAGCTGGAATTGATTTATGGAGTTTTAGAAATTTAAATAAAATTTTTAAACAAATTAGTGATGATAATAATTCTATGACTTTAGTTATATCTCATCAAGAAAAAATTCTTAATATGGCTGATAGAATTATTTTAATGAAGAATGGTAGTATAGTTAATTTTGATACATGTGAAAATGTTATGAATTCTATTATAAGTAAACCTTGTTGTAAGAAGGAGGAGATTTATAATGGATAAGAAAGAAGAAAAGTTACTTAAAAAAATATTACCTAACAAATATGAAAGTGCTGATGCATATAATATTAGATTAAATGGTAGTGGTGTTTTAAGAAAAATTAATGAATATATTAATATTGAATCTAGAGAAGATGGTCAAGGTATTAATGTATATGTTAAAGATAATACTTCTAATGGAGTAGTAGATATTCCTGTTTTAGTTAGCAAAAGCGGTATGACTGATATAGTTTATAATGATTTCTTTATTGGAAAGAATTCTAATGTAACTATTATTGCTGGATGTGGAATTTCTAATCATGGTCATAAGGATAGTGCTCATAATGGAATACATAGATTCTTTGTTGAAGAAAATTCTAATGTAAAATATTATGAAGTACATTATGGAGAAGGAAGTACTAATGCAAAAAGGATACTTAATCCTACTACTGAAGTTACACTCGGAGATAATTCTACTATGGTTATGGAAACTGCTCAAATTAAAGGAGTAGATGATGCTAATAGGATTACCAAGGCTGTACTTAATGGAAATTCTAAATTAACTATTAATGAAAAGATATATACAAGTAATAATCAAAATGCTAAAACTATGTTTGAAGTATTACTTAAAGGAAATAAATCAAGTGCTCATGTTGTTTCACGTAGCGTTGCTGAAGATGAATCTAAACAAACATTTGAATCTAATATGATTGGGGAAGCTGATTGTTATGGCCATGTTGAATGCGATGCGATTATTAAAGATAATGCTCGTGTCAAATCTATTCCTGAAATTGATGCTGCTTGTGTAGAAGCAACTTTAGTGCATGAAGCAACAATTGGCAAAATAGCAGGAGATCAATTTATTAAGCTTATGTCTTTAGGACTTAGTGCTAGAGAGGCTGAAAAAGCTATCATAGATGGATTTTTAAAATAACAGATAGAAATATCTGTTATATTTTGAATATAAATTATTAAGGAGAAAAATTATGAATAGATATACTAGTACTAAAAGAGCTGGAATGCTTGGTATGATATGTAATATATTTTTGATGATTATAAAAGGAATAGTTAGTTTTATAACTGGTAGTCAAGCTATGATGGCTGATGCATTTAATAGTGCTGGTGATATATTTTCATCTTTAATGACATTTATAGGTAATAAAATATCAAGTAAGCCATGTGATGAAGATCATAATTTGGGACATGGAAAAGCAGAATATATATACTCTATGTTAATTAGTATATCTATGATATTAATGTCATTATTTTTGCTTAAAGATTCTATTAGTTCTTTTGTAAATAATGAAATATATGAATTTTCCATATGGTTAATAGTTGTGTGTTTAATAACTATTATTACTAAATTGATATTGTATTTTTATACTAATAAGATATATATAAAATATAATAATTTATTATTAAAAGCTAATTCAA
>CAVIDW010000031.1:0-13499 GCA_963641945.1 bacterium
GTATGGCAGTATTTGATAGTCCAATACCAGAAAACTATGAATTACTAAAAGTAATGACTATAATCCAAGAAGAAATTTTTAAATTATTGTTTTTACAAAAATTATTAATTTCAAACTTTTGGTTTTCTACAGTTTGCTTATCTGTACTAACCCTAATATACCCATATACCATTATTCTTCACCTCCCTTAATTGTATATTTTAAACGACCAATTTTAAGAGGCAAAGATATTAAAAGATATAAATATGAATTTAAAGGATATTACCTTATTGCTTTGCTAACAAGTAAAAATTACAATATAGATGATTATCCTACAATAAAGGAATATTTATTAAATAATTTTGGTATGGAAAAATTAGAACAAACAGGGAAAACATATATTAAAGATGGAAAAATTATAAAATCAAGAAAAAAGACAAACAACAAGTGGTATGAAACACAAGATAGCATAAGTTATTGGAACTTTTTTCATAAACAACCTCTTAAACTTTATTAATTATAACACAAAAAAGGTATGCAAACTACATATGCATACCACTACCATTTCTTACTTCTTCATAAACTTCTAATAATGAATCAACTTTAGGAACAACACCCAATTTAACATCTTCATTAATTCTATTTATCAAAGTATTAATTTCTTCATTATTAAGTCCTCTAGAACGTAAAGAACTAATATATTTATCTAACGCACTTTCACTCAAATTTATATAATTAGTTTTTTGTCTACAAGCATATCTCATTCTAGGAAGTACAATATTTATACTTTTATCATGTTGTTTTTGATTTTTAATTTTTTCATCTATAAGATTTATTTCCAAATCAGATATTCCATTATAAAAATCATTTATATCTTTTTCACTTTTTTCTACTAAAGTAGGTATTTTAACATATCCTCCACTTAATGGATAACTCATTTTACTTCTATTAGTAGGGTCATATATAAAATGCTTATTTTCACTATGAACAATTAAAAATGCATGATTTTCACTTCCAACATTACTCCATACCATTTCACAATCATATCCAAGTATCTGTAACATATTATTAGCTAAAGCAGACTTTTGAATGCATTGTCCACCTCTACCTCTATATTTCTTTATAGAATGTATATCTCTTCTATTATTATGTTCTTCCATATATACTTGTTCAACTTCTTTTGTTCCACCAACAAAATACTTATCTAAAATATTTTGTATTAAAGAAATATCACTAGCAAAACTATTAGAAGGATTTTTACTTCTTTCAGAAACAAATAATCTATAAATACTATCGTCATCTAATGTAAACCCAACATTTTGCATAGAATATGGCTTAATAACAGCATTCTTTCCAATAAATCCTTTACAAACTATCATTGGCTTTACTGCTTGTTTTACATCTTGTTGTAAAGCAATATTTTTAGCATTTCTTTCTAATTCTTCAATTCTTTTTATATAATCCATACTAATCACATTATAATTATAACATCATTTAACTAAATATTTTAGTACTTCTTCTATATTTTCTTCACTACTTGCTGTATAAGAATAATATATATCATCATTATTCCATTCAGCATAACTAACTCCTTCTAAATCATATAATTCAATTTTAATATCATTTATTGTAATAGATTTAGTTAATGTACCCCCAAACATACCACTAACTTTACTATTTCTTCCAATACTAAATACTGAACCATCACTATAAAATATTCTACCTATTTTATCATCTTCTTCATTTCCTTCACTAGTAGTTGAATATGCATATCCACTATTTTCATCAATAACTAAATAACTATCAACTTTCTTTTCTAAAACAGGTACACTTAAACCAATAGTCTTTTCAATTTCACTTACTGACTTAACTTCATTAACTGGATTTGTAATTCTAACAGCATCTTTTTTTGAAATAATTCTGCATTTTTATCTTCATTTCTTGTTAACATGATTACTCCAAATACAAAAGCACATGTACAAGCACATCCAGCAAATAAATATTTAATATTATTTTCAAAAAATTCTTTTTTCTCTTTCTTTTTAGCTAAATTCAATTTCTCTTCAGTATCAATATCAATAGCTCTATCAAGTAATTTATCATCAAGTTCATTCATTTCATCCAATAACTTATATTTTTTCAAGATTATACCCCTCACTTTCTAAATATTTTTTTAACTTTTTTCTTATTCTAAATAATTTAACATCAATATAATTTTAACTCAAATTAAATCTTTTTGATAATGTTTTAGTTTCTTCAAATAAAAAGTATTTTCTAATAAATAATGTTTGACTAACAACATCTAAATCACTTATAAAATTATTTATATATTCCATCAATAATTTAGAATTAAATTCATCATCAACATTCTTATTATCACTTATCTCATAATCTAAATCATTTAAAGATATATTTTGCTTTTTATTTCTCTTAGCTCGATGGTTAAATCTATATCTATCTATAGACAATTGTCTTATTATTTTACATAAAAATGGTTTTAAATAATCAGGTTTATATGGTGGAATTTTAGACCATACTTTTAAATAAGTATCATTTACACACTCTTCAGTATCAGAATTATTATTTAATTCCATATGCAATTTTTTTAATAAGTAAATCATATTTTTTAGTTAATTCTTTTAATCCATTCTCATCATGTTCAAATAACAAATTCTATGATTTTTTCATCTTCCACTATATCACTTCCTTTGAGCACTCATTTACTTAAACGATAATTTATTTATTAAAATTACAACAAATATTATAACAATTAAAAAGAAGTATTTCTACTTCTTAGTTTTATCATTTATTTCTGTAGTATTTTTCCAAATCATAATTAATACTAAACACCATTCATAAATAATTCTTAGTACTATATTACCAATACTAAAATGAGTAAAAATGATATAAAACTCACACCTATCATATTAAATGAATAAAGAGTTATAAAAATAGCTAAGGTTATATATGAAACTTTCAAAATAGGTTCAATTAACATTTCTTTGAAATTTAAAAATCTTTTTAACCAATTTAAAAATTTATTATCCACTTTCTTAGTATTTTTAACGAACAAGTAATATGCTAGAAAACCTCCTACTACAGCAAGTATAAAAGCAATTATTGTCCAAACTGCACTCCCAGTAAAAGTTGGCCCCATAGTGTTTGAATAAAAAAAATTTCCGTACATATATATTAACTCCTTTCATAAATATATATTATCACACTAACTAATTATTTACTATTTTTATTTATAAAATTTGTACATTTTATAAAACAAGATATTTGATTATCATTTAATTTTTTAGTTAAAATTATAAAAGCCATTCTTTTATAACTAAATCCTTTATTTAATTCTTCTTCCATCAACATATTAATTATAAGTCCATTATTGCTAGTAACAGAAAACACTGTATAGTTTTTACCATCAATATCATCATATTTTTTAATAAAACTAGCATTCTGATCATATAAAGGTGACATTCCATCTTCAACTTCCATACACTCTTCCAAAATATCCGGACTAAAAGTTCTACTACATTTACCACAAAAACAAGTTAAACTATCATAGTTTCATCTAACATAAGTATCTATTGAACTACAATAGGGACAAATAATAGGTTTAATTTTTTTAAACATATATCCTCCATAAATCAATTATATCATATTAATAAGCTTTCATAATTAAACTCTTTTCAAGTTCATCCATCCTATCAAATAAATTATTTAAAAAAGTTATTAAATATATATGAGGTCTTTTAATCACATTTTTAAAACTAAAATCAAAACCTTTACTTCTAAGAGATAACTTTATCATATTTGCTTCATCAATTAATATTGGTATAAAGCATAATGAAATAGATATTATTAAAGTCAAATTATCTATATTAATATTAAATATTTTGAGTGGATAAAATAAATATTTAAAAGCAATCCTTATATTATAAGAATCAAAATAATTACCCATAATATATGTATAATCTATAGCTAAAAATAATCTTATACCTACTTTTATAGATTCAACTTTATCACTAAACAATAAATTACATAAAACAATAAATAATACAAATAAAAAATTATTTTTTAAAACTTTAAAATGATTTTTTAATTTGACACCAACTATAAAAGAAACAACTATATTAAATATAAATATCAATAATAAAAAATATATATTATCAATCAAAAATAAGAAAAAACTATATATAAAGAAAAATATCAAAACTAAAAAATATATCATTTTTCTATTCCCCTTAAAATAAATTCTTCATTAACATCTTTTATATTTTTAATTTTTAATTTATTAGCTATCTTAAACATAAATGGAATATCTAAATTATGTTCTTTTAGTATATTAGTGTCATTTAAAATATCATTTATATCGTATTTAAAAGCATTTTTATTATCTATTATAATTACTTCATCAGCATTAACTAATTCATCCATATTATTAGTTATACATATAATACCAATATCTTTCTTAAGTTTTTTTATTAAACTATACATATCATTTTTACCATTTATATCTAACATAGATGTAGATTCATCAAATATTAAATAATCAGGATTTAATGATAATTGAGAAGCTATCGCAACTCTTTGTTTTTGTCCACCTGATAAATTATATGGATTAAAATTTATATAATCTAACATATTAACTTTTTCTAAACTATTTCTTATTATTTTATCTCTTTTGTCTTTTAAAACATTCATATTTTCTAATATAAAATTTATATCATCATATACTTTAGTAAATAAAATTTGATTACTTGGATTTTGAAATACCATTCCAATTTTTTCACGAACTAATTTATTATTTGTTTTTTTATTAATATCAATATTATCTATAATTACTTTCCCACTAGAAGGAAACAAAAGACCACTCATAATATTAGCAAGTGTACTTTTACCACTTCCATTATTCCCTACTATATATGTAACTTTAGATTTAAATATTTCTAAATTTATATTTTCTAAAATAACTTTATCATATTTAAAAGTTACATCATTTAATTTAATCATTTATTAATTTAACTAACCTTTCTTCAAATACTTTACATATTGAAAGAATAGTCACTACTTTAATAGGCACCATAATTAATTGCTTAATTATTCTAACTGGAACAACTATTTTACTAGCTCCTTTATTCATTAGTATAATCCATATTGTATTAAGTACTCCATTATATAACAATGTAACTAATATAGAACTTATAATTAATCTTTTAGTAAAGTTTTTATCAAGTTTAAATTCCTTCCTGTAAAGTATTAATCCATAAGTAAGACCAGTCAAAAATGAAGTAACAGTAAATCCAAAATAATAACTTCCAGTTGGTAATAATAATGCCCCAATTATATCACTAATAGTGGCAATAAAAGTACTATACTTGGGTCCAAGTATAATTGCAGATAACATAATAGGTGCAAAAGAAAAACCTATAGTAATAATGCTAGTTCTAATAGATAAAACTTTTCCAAGCACAATAGTCGCAGCTATAAATAGCGCACTCAATATAATCTTCTTTGTTTTATTCATAAAAAAATCCTTTCTTTCCGCATGAAAAAACAGGATTTAATCTTGTATTTCATTAGCGGAATGCAAAAATAAATAAGCAGTCACCTTTGCCTCATAAACAACTTCCCGTTTTATAAGTCTTAACTATTTATTTCTTACTCTAATAAATATATTTTACTAATAAAATTTAAGGAGATTATAAAAAATGCAAATACATTTTTTCATATAAATCACCCATAAAATATTATACAATTATTTTATATATTGTAAACAATTATTTAATATATTTTAAATTATCCAATATTTTATAAATGTAATGCCTTTTTAGGACATTCACTTGCACATTTCAAACATAGAATACATTCAGTACCATTTTTTCTTTTTCTTGAATTATCTAACATATCAACATTCATCGGACAATTTCTTTTACATTTACCACATGAAATACATTTATCTTTATCACATTTTATTCTCATAACACTAAAATAACTAGCAGGTTTTAAAAACACTGTTACTGGACATATGTATTTACAAAAAGCCCTATTATCTTTAAATAAAAATGCAAGTAATATTCCAATTAAATAATATAAAACATTTCCAATAATAAATGATAAAAACATTATATACTCAATATCATTAACTTTAAAAATAAATAATAAACTAACAAATATAAGAGAAATTCCAAAAGTTATATATCTAATATATCCTATTTTCTTTCTTTCAGTTTGTGGTACTTTATATGGAAGCAAATCTAATATCATACCAGTCCAACATGCATAACCACACCAGCCTCTACCAAAAAATATTGGTCCACATATTTTAGCAACTAGATAATGTATAACAGCTGCCTCAAATACACCTAAAAATAAATAATACCAAAATCCTTCAATTTGCATATTTTCCCTACATATTATTCCTAAATAAACAAGCATATAAAGTCCTACTACAAATTGAACCACATTTCTAGCATATTTAACCTTATTAGAATATAAATAAATTCCAACAGATAAACAAGTTCCAATATAACTAAAATTATAAAAATAAAAATTATTTTTAGTAAAATATGTTAACAATAATGCAACACTTTCAAATATTAACCATATCACTAAAATAAAATAATTCTTTTTAATCCATTTCATATATAAACACCAATTATATTATAACAAAAAAATCGAGAATTTCTTCTCGATTAATTTATTGATTTACCATTAACATATAATTTATAACCATTAAAGTCAATATTACTGTTAGATTCATCTTCGTTGTTAAATGATGTTACATAACTATCTCCAGTTAATTTAATTTTTGATGTTGAATCTAATGATAATGAAATACTTTTAGCACTATTATCACTATTAATTGTACTTTCTAAATATGATTCATCTTTAAGAGTCATTTCTAAAGTAGATATAGAATCAATACCAATGTTACCACTTACTTTTTGATTAGTCATTGTAAGAACAACTTCTCCACCATTAGAACCACTATTTCCCCATGAATCAGTTTTAGCTCTTAAGAAATTACCAGTTGAATCATTATTTACAATTGTATTGTTTTCTAAAGTTATATTACATTTAGTATTTGTAACATAAATAGTATCACCTTTATTTGTAGTTATACTACTATTTTTTGAGTTAAATGTAGCTGTTCCAGTATCAGCATCTCCACTCATAGATTGATAAATAAATATATTTTTATATGTAGTTGATTGACCATTTAATTCTACATTATTATCTGTCAAATTAACATTATCAATCGTAACAGAATTTTTACCTTCTATTACTATTCCTTCACTTGCTTCAGAATTTAATGTTGCATTAGTAACGGTAATATTAGCAGTTGAATAAATACTTGGAGAACCTTTACCAGTAGTTGTATAAGTTCCACCATCAACACTTACTGTTCCTCCACCTCTATCACTTCTAATCGCAGCACTTGATGTTCCAGCAGTATTAATAGTTAAATTTGATGCTTTCATAACACCACCACCTGTAGTCATTATTCCACCAGAATTATCTTTAGTAGTAGTAATTTTAGAATCACTTATTATTACTGTAGTTCCATCACTTGAAGAATTACTAGTAGTTGCACTACCACCATAACTAAAAACTCCATTAGCTCCAGTAGCATTAGTTTCAATATTAGCGTTATTTATAGTTAATGTTGCACCATCCTTAGCCATAATAGCTGAATTAGTTCCATAAAAACTAGTATTGTCTCCACCATTAGAATCACCACTTTTAGTCACGTTTATATTTGATAAAGTAACATCGATATCTCCACTAACCAATATTGCATTTTCATCTTTAGTAGTAGATTCATAACTTTCACCATCAATGCTTGTACTCTCTGTTATTTCTTTTTTTGAACTATACGTTATATTAGTAGAGTTTCCTCCTCCAGGACCATTATTTGAATTACTATTGTCAGTATTAGATGTAGCAATAAAACCGCATAACATTGTTAATAAAGCAGTAGTCACAATAACAGACAAAACTCCAATTATAATTTTATCTTTATTAGCAAATGTTTCTTTAACACTCTTACTATTAAAATTAGACATAATCAAATAAACTAATAAACAACCAATTACAAAACTCTCAAGTCCAAAAAATACATAATATTTAGTATCTAATTCATTTGACATACCATTTCCACTTGGCATTTCAGGCATTGACATTCCATTGTCACTTTGATCACTTTGTGTATTATCTTGTTGATTATTATCTCCTTCAGGCTTTTCTGGAGGTGTTTGTGAATCATCACCATCTGGCTTTTCTGGAGGAGTTTGAGTATTATCACCACTTGGCATACTTGGAGGATTACCCATATCACTTCCATTATTCATGCTAGGAGGATTACCACTCATCTCCATCATATTATTACCAAAACTACCCATACTATTTTTAGCCTTAAAAACTGTAAATACTGTAAGACCTATCATAATAATCATAATTCCTATAACTATTATATTTTTAGTTTTTCTTTTCATATATTCTCCTTTCATTAAATTAATAATAATATAGAAATATTAAATAAAAATTAAAAAGTTTTATTTTTTCAATAAAACTTTAAAAGTAGTTTTTCCATCACTAGAACTAGCACTTATTTTACCATTATGATTAGTTACTATATTTTTAGCAATAGCTAGTCCTAAACCATAACTACCATTTTTTCTATTTCTAGATTTATCAGTTCTATAAAATCTATCAAATATTTTTTCTTCTTCACCTTTTTTAATAGTTTCTCCATTATTAGTGACACTTAAAGTAATTAAATTATTTTTCTCTTTCAAAACTATCTTAATTGTACTTTTAGAAGTAGAATATTTAATCGCATTATCAAGTAATATTTCTATTAATTGCTTAATACTTCCTTCATCCATATCAATATAAATATTATCTTCTATGTCTTCTTCTATTTTTATCCCTTTTTCATAAGCAACACCATCAAATGTCAAACACGATAATTCAATCACCTTAGATAAATTACCATTCTGCATTTTATAAGTTTCAGAATATTCACTAGAAGCCAAATCTAATAAATTAGTTATTAAATTATTCATTCTATCAGATTCATTTTTAATATTATTAAGCCATTTAGTTTCTTTAGGATTTTCTTCCAAAGCTTCACTACTAGCTATTATTACCGAAAGCGGTGTTTTTAATTCATGAGATGCATCTTCAATAAATTGTTTTTGCTTATCAAAACTATTTTTAACTGGAGTACTTATATAATCAGCAATAGTTTTAGATATCAAGAATATAATTACCTCTAATAATATAAAAATAACTAAAGATATTTTTAAAGAAACAAACATATTATCTTTTACATCACTATTATCAACAATAATCAAATAGTTTCCACTAGAAAAAGAATATGAATAATCTCTAAAATACAAACAACCTATATTTTCATCATCACTATTACTTTTCAATATTTTATTAACAATTAAATTTATTTTAGAATTATTAATATCATTATTAGAATGATTTATTATTTCTTTAACATTATTATTTGAATCAAGTAAAATTGTATAAACTACTTTATCCATAAATTTAACATTATCTTCTCTTTTATTATCTTCTTCATTTGGCTTTTCAGGTGGTATATTATTTTCTCTTTTATTGCTTAAATTATTTTTAGAAACATTTAATGTATTAACAATAGAATTTTTTTGCTCAATATATTTTTGTACATTAAAAATAGTCACAACAGTTAAAATACTAAAAGTTAAAATAATCATTATAGTATAAAATATTTTATTTTTTAATTTTTCCATTATTTCTCCAATTTATAGCCTAATCCTCTAACAGCTTTAATTTTTATATTTGATCCTATAGCTTTTAATTTCTTTCTTATGAATGATAAATATGCTTCTAAATTATTAGATTCACTTTCATTATCCAAACCCCAAACTCTATCATATATTTGTTCCTTAGATAATATTAATTCACTATTATTTATTAAATATTCAAATATCTTTAATTCTTTACATACCAATTCTACACTTTCACTAGTATGTTTACATTTTAATTTAGAAGTAGATACGTCAAGTTCGATATCACCAAATTCTAACACATTACTTTTTTTAATTTTAGTGGGATCTTTTAGTTGTATATTTACTCTTGCTAATAATTCATCAATATGAAAAGGTTTAGTAATATAATCATTAGCTCCATTACACAATCCTTCTAATTTATCTTCAATACTTGATTTAGCAGTAAGCATAATTATTTTACTATCTATATTTTGTTCTCTTAATTTCTTTAATATTTCTATTCCATTCATACCTGGTAGCATAACATCAAGAATAATTAAATCATAATCATTTGAACAAGCACTATAATACCCCTCTTCTCCATCATTACATATATATGAATCATAATTTTCACTAGTAAGTTTAGAAGAAATAATATCAGCTAAAGAATTCTCATCTTCAATAATTAAAACCCTCATAATAACCACCTATATAAAAATATAATATATTTATTAAATAAACATTAAAATTATTATAGCAAAAAACTTAGTCAATTAACTAAGTTTATTTTTCTAAATCAATTCTAAAAGTATATATTACATCATTTTTATCAAAATATGTAAGCATTGAAATTATATATTCACCACTTTCACCAGAAACATTTAATGTATTATTTTCTTTATTATATTCTACATTTACATTTTTATTTAATTTAGGTTTCTTATACCAATCTTTTTCATTACTATATTTATATACTTTAATATTATTTACTTTTCTAAATTTAATACTTAATTCAATATTATCATTACTTTTAATATTTAATTTGTTACTATATTTTAAAGATACTTTATAGTCACTGTCAACACAAGCTTCTCTTGACAATTTATTAACATTAGAAGTATAACAATATGAATTTAAACTCGTTCTTATTTTTTGATCATTAACACTAACATATAGATTTTCAGGTATTACTTCATCATAATAATTAACACTAAAAAAATTATATGGAAACAAATGAGTTTCTTTTCCAGTTTTATATCCTCCTTCATAATTATCATTAGTTCTATGCCACTTTATAACTTTATATATTAATGAATTATATTCACGAGTACCACCATCTAAATATGTACTTTTAAATGGAAATAATATTAAAATAAGAAATACTGGAATTACTATCCACATAAAATATCTTTTAACTTCCACTTTCAAAAGATATCTTACTACTATAAATCCAATTATAAATAAAAGTCCTACTCCTAAATATATATAAGATGCTAAATTTAATCCACTGTTATTAAAAGATAAATCAATAAATAGTTTTATCAAAAAAGCTATTAAAAAATAAATACTAATCACAAACAATATTTTACTAAATTTTTTATTAATTTCTTTCATATACATCACAGTTAAATTTTACCATAAAAAAAGAGTAAAATCATTCATTACCCTTTAATTTTTTAAACATATTTTTTGTAAAATAATAATACTTTTTATACTAAAGAGCCTCCACCATCAACTACTATAAATTGTCCTTGAACATAACTTGAAGCATCACTTGATAAGAATAGGATTGGTCCACTAACCTCGCCATGTCTTCCAGGTCTACTTGATGGATTCATATGATTATACATCTTCAAAAATTCTTCAGACTTAAATAAAGTATTTTCTGTCATTCCTGTTTCAAATAATCCTGGTCCAACAGCATTAACAGTTATATTGTATTTTGCATAACTACACGCCATACCTTTAGTTAAACCTAAAACTGCTGCTTTAGAAGCATTATATGAATGTCTTATAAACATATCATCTTTATCAGCAACAACAGCATTAACTGAAGCAACATTAACTATTTTTCCATAATTTTGTTCTTTCATTTTTGGCACAATATATTTACACATCAAATACATTCCCTTTACATTTGTATCAAATGACTTATTCCAATCTTCAACGCTTAAATCTTCAACTCCACCTCTTACAGCAACTCCAGCATTGTTAAGTAATATATCTATATGCCCATAATGTTTAATTACTTTATTAACTGCCTTTTTAACACTTTCTTCATTAGTAACATCACATTCAACTAATAAAATATCAATATTATATTTTTCCAATTCTTTCTTTACATTATCTAACTTGCTTTTAGTTCTTCCAAATAATGCAAGATTTGCTCCCATTGAAGCATAAGAAATAGCTGCATCCTTTCCAATACCAGAACCAGCACCTGTAACTAAAGCTATCTTCCCATTTAAATTAAATAAATTATCCATTTTAAATCACCCAATAACATTTTATCACACAATTATAAAATTCAAAACAATAACTAAAATTAATTTATCAATCGCAATCCCAAGAGAGAATATTTTTCCCAAAAAGTTTATATCAAATTAAATATAATATTTGTAAATCAAATTATCAAATAAATAAACATATTTTTTATAACCATCATTAATTAAATTATAATATATTTTAAGAATATTTTTTTCAATTTTAACTCTATGAATATTTTTAAGCAAATAAATTTCACCAACCATTTCTTCTATTATTTGCTTTTTACTCATACTAGACATTTTAACAAATTCATCAAAACACATATTATAATTATGCACACAAATATTATTATATTTTTTTATAATCAAATTTAATCTTCTATTTACATAAGGTTTATGAACAACCATAATATTTTTATAATCTACATTTTTCAAAATCTTAAAACAATTTTTTATATTTGAATATGTACTCATAGATTTATCTTCTATTAAAATATTATCTTTGTTAATTCCATTCTTAATTGCTATATCTCTAAAAATTTCTGCCTCACTTTTTTTAATTTTTCCTATTGTCCCTTTTCCTTTATAACCTGTAAATAATATTTTTTTATAATTACCATCATTAAATAACTTCACACACTCTAAAGGAATAAAAGTATCAATACAACCACATCCAATTAATATATCACTTTTAATTTCTTTATTTTTTAAATTCAAATAATTAAATAATTCTTCTATATCATTCATAATTACTTTCTAAATAAAAAAACAATTTATCTCATATATTATTATGAATATAATAAACAATATTTTTTGAAACATCATAATAATACAAATTATAATAATCAAATTTTTCTAAACTTTCATTTTCATTACTCTTATCAAGAATATAAACGTAATCATTTTCTTCAATTTGAAAAATATCAAAATCATATTTATCAAAGAAATCAGCATTCTTTACTACTTCATTATAATTATCAAAATATTCTTTAACAAGTGATATATTATCTGAATCAACTTTAACAAATTTTTTATTTTCTTTTATAGATTCTTCTATATTTTTCTTAAAATAAAATTTACAATAATCAGTATAGTCTTTATTTTCACCATAGAAATAACAATCATTATCTTTATAATCTGGTAAAGTCATAATTAAACTGTCATTATAATATAGTTTGTCTGGAATATTTAACAAAACTATAATTATTGTTACTAAAACAACTATAATTAATATAAAAATAATATTTTTCTTTTTCATAAATTT
>CAVIDW010000032.1:0-12664 GCA_963641945.1 bacterium
CACTATATTTATGGCATCCATGCCAAGGGTTCCAAATATCATTCAAATTATATCATCGCAAATCCTCTACAAATTACTATTTATCTTTCTTATAAAATTGCATCATACAAGCAATAATAGAAAATAATGTACCAAATAATATCATGGCAGATCTACCTATTCCATCTATTTCTGTAATAATACCATAATCCAAAATACTAATTCCTAAAAGCATTAAAACTATTTTTAAAATATTTTTTTTCATAATTTATCATTCTCCTTTTGCTTAATCAATTAATGAATTAAATAATTCACTTGTAAAACTAATTACATCAGTCATATATATTATATCATTATCAGTGAATTTAATAAATCCACTTACTGTATCTATTCTTTTAACTAATTCCATTAATGAACTATCATTATTTACTAAAAATGGATGTTCTTTAAAATTATCTATCTTGCTTAGATTAACTTTAATTAATTTATCATTCATAACTATCTTCTCCTTTAATTTCATAATTTAATTTCCAGTTTAAATATTCCTCATAAGATATTTCGTGTTTTTCTCTTTTTATTTTTTGCTTTTTCCATTCTTGTAATGAGTTAATTAATAATTTAATCTCTGGCTTATTAATATTTTCGACTTGTGATAAATCTAATCTGTAATTTGGAATATACTCTTCAAGCAAAAAAACAAATAAATTAAATCTTCAGGATTATTATAATCATATTTCTTTAATGAATTAAAATTAACTTTAAGAAATTTGGCAATATCTTTTACTCTATCATCCTTTGGATTTCTATCTCCTTTCTCATATCTTGTCATCGTTCTTCTTTTGCATTCTCCAGTTAATCCCAAGTGTTCTGAAATTTTGTCCTGTGATAAATGTCTCAATTCTCTTACAAAAGCTATTCTAGATCCTTGAGATAAATCCCTTAATTCAGGTTTTACATACAACAATCGCATTTTTCTTACCTCCTAATTCCTGTCACATATTATTTAATTTCAACCAAAAAAAGATTGAAATATAAAGGTAAAAGTATCTATTTCAATCTTTAAAATAATATTTTTACTTCAATTTAGAATTGGAAGTAAGAATGTTTAAACATTCATTTTTTTAGTTTTTTATATAATCGTTGGATTTACAGTATTTTAAGTAAATTACTTTCTATCCCCAGATTTGATTGCAGCTTGTGCAGCAGCTAATCTAGCAATTGGTACTCTGTATGGACTACATGAAACATAAGATAATCCAACTCTATGACAGAAGTCTACTGAACTTGGATCTCCACCATGTTCTCCACAAATTCCTAATTTAATATCAGGTCTTGTTTTCTTACCTTTTTCTACAGCCATCTTAATTAGTTCTCCAACACCTTCTTGATCAATACGTGCGAATGGATCACTTTCAAAGATTTGTTTAGAATAGTAATCACCTAAAAATTTACCTGCATCATCTCTTGAGAATCCAAATGTCATTTGAGTTAAATCATTTGTTCCAAATGAGAAGAATTCAGCTTCTTCAGCAATCTTATCAGCAGTAATTGCTGCTCTTGGTATTTCAATCATTGTACCAATTTTATAATCTAATTTATAATTTTGTTCTTCAAATACTTGGTTAATTGTTTCAACAACAATATTTTTTACATAAGCAAGTTCTTTCTTTTCTCCTACTAGAGGGATCATGATTTCAGGAACTACTTTTAATCCAGTCTTATCAACATTAATAGCTGCTTCCATAACAGCTCTTGTTTGCATTTTTGCAATTTCTGGATAAGTAACTGCTAATCTACATCCTCTGTGTCCCATCATTGGGTTAAATTCATGTAATGTAGCTATTTTTTCTTTTAATGCTTCAAAAGTCATTCCTAATTCTTTTGCTAATGGTTTAATTTCTTCATCTGTATGTGGAACAAATTCATGAAGAGGTGGATCTAAGAATCTGATTGTAACTGGGTTACCTTTCATTTCTTTATATAATTCTTCAAAGTCTCCTCTTTGCATTGGTAATAATTTAGCTAATGCTTTTTCTCTTTGTTCTACCGTATCAGATACTATCATTTGACGAATAGCGAATATTCTTTCTGTTTCAAAGAACATATGTTCTGTTCTGCAAAGTCCGATACCTTCAGCACCAAATTTAAGAGCTTGTCTAGCATCTTTTGGAGTATCAGCATTTGTTCTTACTCCTAATGTACGAGTTTCATCTGCCCATTTCATAAATGTTTCAAAGTCACCACTGATTTCAGGTTCAACAGTTTTAATTTGTTCACCATATACTTTACCAGTACTTCCATCTACTGAAATGTAATCTCCTTCTTTGAATACTTTTCCATCTTTAGTAGTTAATGTTTTATTTTCCTCACTTATTGTTAGTTCACCACATCCAGAAACACAACATCTACCCATACCACGAGCAACAACTGCAGCATGTGATGTCATACCTCCACGAATAGTTAATACTCCACGTGCTAAATTCATTCCTTCAATGTCTTCTGGAGATGTTTCTAATCTAACTAAAATAGTGTCTTCTCCTCTTTTAGCAGCTTCTGTAACTTCTTCTGCTGTGAAATAAATCTTTCCACAACCTGCTCCTGGAGAAGCAGCTAATCCACTAGCAATTGGAGTTGCTTTCTTTAATTCATCAGCATCAAAATTTGGGTGAAGTAATTGATCTAAAGCTTTTGGTTCAACTTTTAATAAAGCTTCTTCTTTAGTAATCATTCCTTCATTATATAGGTCTACAGCTATTTTTAATGCTGCTTGACCAGTTCTTTTTCCGTTACGAGTTTGTAACATGAATAGTTTACCATTTTCAATAGTAAATTCCATATCTTGCATATCTTTATAATGTGTTTCAAGAATATTACAAGTTTTTACAAATTCTTCATATGCACTTGGCATAGTTTCTTTTAATGTAGCAATTGGTTGAGGAGTTCTTACACCAGCAACAACATCTTCACCTTGAGCATTCATTAAATATTCACCATAAAGAGCTTTTTCTCCTGTAGCTGGGTTTCTTGTAAATGCAACACCAGTTCCACAGTCATCACCTTTATTACCATAAACCATTTCTTGAACGTTTACAGCTGTTCCCCAAGAACTAGGAATATCATTCATTCTTCTATAATAAATAGCTCTTTCATTATTCCAACTTCTGAATACAGCAGTTACTGCTTCGATTAATTGTTCTTTAGGATCTTGTGGGAATTCTACACCAGATAATTCTTTATAGATATCTTTGAATTTCATAGCTACTTCATACATATCATTTTCATCTAAGTCTGTATCGAAGTGAGCACCTTTATCCTCTTTAAATTTATCTAAAACTCTTTCAAATGAGCTCTTAGAATATCCTTTTACAACATCTGCAAACATCATTATGAATCTACGATAAGAGTCATAAACAAATCTTTTATTTTTAGTTTCTTCAACAAAGTTTTTACAAACTTCATCATTAAGTCCTAGATTTAATACAGTATCCATCATACCAGGCATACTTGCTCTAGCACCACTTCTTACTGAAACCAATAAAGGATTTTTTAGGTCTCCCATTTTTTTACCAGTAAGTTTTTCTAACTCTTCTAGTTTTTCATAGATTTCATCTATTATGTCTTGACTAATTTTTTGTCCAGCATCATAGTATGCAGTACAAGCTTCAGTCGTAATAGTAAATCCTCTAGGTACAGGTAAACCAATACTAGTCATTTCTGCTAAGTTAGCACCTTTGCCACCAAGAAGATTTCTCATGTCTTTGTTTCCTTCAGAAAACATATAGACATATTTCATATAATACACTCCTTTCTCTTAAGTATTTTCATACTTAACTCAACAAGAACTATTATATCAAATGCTTTATAAATTGAATAGAATTATTTTAAAAATTTTACAAAAAAAGCCATAATTTAATATGACTTATTCTTCAAATGTAGTTATTCCTAAAACCTTTTCTAAATAACATTTTCCACAAAGTGATTCATACTCTACATGATTTTCACCGTCTATTGCAACTTGTTCTCCACTTGATGTAAATTTTCCATTAACTATTCTTCCGTTAAATTTAGCTCTTTTGCCGCATCTACATATAGTAATTAATTCTTCCATAACATCACTTACTTCAAACAATCTTAAACTTCCTGGAAAAGATATTGTTTTAAAATCACATCTGAGTCCATAACAAATAACTGGTTTGTTTTTTATTTTTGTATACATAAATAATTCATCTACTTGATCTCTACTTAAAAATTGTGCTTCATCTACTAAAATACAAACAATATCTTCTGGTAATTTATTTAAATAATTTGAAAGTTTTTCGTCTTGTTCAATAATATGATCTACTTTTCTTTTAAGACCTATTCTTGTTATTATTTTATTATTTCCTTTAGTATCAATTCCTGGTTTTAATATAACTATTTTCATTCCTCTTTCTTCATAGTTATGTGCTACTTGTAATAATAAAGTTGTTTTTCCTGAATTCATAGCTCCATATCTAAAATATAATTTACTCATCCTTATCCCTCCTTGGAAAACATTCATAATAAACTTTTTTTAAATGTTCATTAGTTACATGTGTATATATTTCTGTTGCTTTTAAACTTGAATGACCAAGCAACTCTTGCACTACTTTGATATCACAACCATTATTTAACATGTCTGTTGCAAATGTATGTCTTAGAACATGAGGTGTAACATGTGTTTTAATAGATAGTCTTTTCATAATATTATCTATTATATATCTTACACCTCTTTCAGTTAATTTTCCACCCCTACTATTGATGAATAAATATCCTTCAGTATTTTTATGATTTAATAAATATTCTTTCAAAACATCTTCTGCATATTCTCCATAATATACAATTCTTTCTTTATTCCCTTTTCCACAAACTACTATTCTTCTATTATTAAAATCAATATCATTAATCTTAATATTAACTAATTCACTTACTCTTAATCCAGTAGCATATAACATTTCAATTATAAGTTTATCTCTTACACCATCTTTATCATTTGTTGATTCTCTTATAATATCTAATAAATCATTATAATAAACAAATTTAGGTAGTCTTTTATCTACTTTTGGATAAGATATTTTATATAATGGATAATCTTTTTTATCTATATAATTATTTTTATATAGAAATTTATAAAATGATTTTAATGAACTTATTTTTCTTCTAACAGAAGTTGGTTTTTCTTTCTGAAGATTTAAATATTCTAAATAATCTCTTATATCTTCTTCTTTTACATTATTCAAATCTTTTTTTACAAATAATCTAAAATAGTATAAATCATTTATATAAGACATTAGAGTATTATTTGAATAATTCTTCTTTTGTATTTCATTAATAAAATCATTGATTAAAATATTTTTAGTAAATTCTTCCTTATCCATAAGTTAATTATATTATAAAAAATAAAAATAATAAAGAGACACTTTATTTTAGTGTCTCAAATCTATATTAAACACCATTGGTGTCCATTAATATTTTATGGATTATAGTTAAGAATGTTCATATTATTTATTAGTCGGATAGTATTATTATATTCTACTGCTTAATTTGTATACTTCTAATAAGGATTTTTTGATAGTAGTTATTTCTTTTACTATCTACTATATTGTATGTGATAATTGAGTTCTTTAATAATTGATAATGCCTATATTTTAAATTATATTATATTTTCTAATTATAATTCTATTATCAGAACAATATTCTATTACAAATTTATTCTCTTTTTTACAAATCAAAATACCAATTGTTTGATTATTATGTATTTCTTTAATGTTCTTGTCTATATAATTCATGTATTTTTGTACTTGAGAAATATATTCTACTTTGAATTCTGTTATTTTTAATTCAATAACCACATATGCATTATATTTTATATTAAAGAGAAGTAAATCAATATAATTGTATCTATCTCCAATTTTTATTTTATATTCACTACCTATAAAACAAAATGAATTACCTAGTTCTTTCATGAATGATTCTATATCTTCTAGTATCAACTTATGTAATATTTTTTCATTAATTATTTCACTATTGTGTTTGTTTTTTATTAATATTGGATTAGGAATAGTATCGCTTATTTGAAGTTTTTCTTCAGTTATTAATTTATTTTTTGCTTCGTTTGATAATCTATCGTATTCTTTATTTTTCACTCTACTATTTAATTCTCTATAACTTAAATTTTCCTTTATTGCTATATTTATGTAATATTTTATTTCTTCATATTCTTTTAAAGATAACAACACGCGATAATGCGACCAACTTAATTGTGAACGCAATGCGTTCACTTTTTCATTATGAAATAATAAATAAAATTTTCTCATGCTCATTAGATTTCTATAACTATATTTTTTATCTTTTAATTCCTTAATAAGTTTTTCTGAGTAATTTTTTATTAAGCTGTCTCCATATTTAGCTCTCTTATTACCTCCTTGAGCTTCAACAATCAATTTTCCAACATTAAAATACGTTTCTATATCACTTTTATTCTTACTATAATCTTTTACCTTTTTATAAATTTCATTGCTAATAAAAAGTCCTTTTATTTGTTCATAATAATCCATTATCACTCCTTTCTATAAAATGTTTAATATTATTATTTTGTTCTCATCTCATAAATTTGTTTACATAATTGTCTAGTACGTTTACCATGTCCAGGTATTTTTATATCTTCTAGATTTCTATATATATTAGGAATTTTTATATTAAACCTTTCACATTCTTCTGCTGTGATTTCTTTGAATGCTGGACATGGAAGAACATCACCATTAAATTTTATATCTAATTTTTCTAGACCTGCATTACATTGATGTGTATCTACTTCTTGAAAAGGAAGACCAATTCTTATATTTCCAGAAAATATTTTTTTACCTTTTTCTAAAAATTCAAAGAATTCTTGTTTATCTGCTTGAGTCAATGATAAATTTTCTACATTAAACTTTCCTCGTCCTTGAGGTAAAAAATTCAATAAACTTATTTGTTCAACTTTTATAATTTCTAATAGTTCTAATAAATCTAGTATTTCTTTATAATTAGGTTTCATAGGTACAAAATGAACGTCTATATTTAATCCTTCGAAATGTGCATCTGAAAGAGATTTTAATGATGCTTGTCTTGCTTGTTCATTTCTTCCCATTAAGTAGCTATCTGTCTCTGACTTATATCCTTGCATGTCAAAAACAATTTTATCTAGTCCTATATTTTTTAATTCGTTAAATAATCTTCTATCTATAGAACAATATTTTTTCTTTTGAATGAATTGTTCATAATATCTTTTTATTTTTGATTTTAGATATTCATTTTCAGGTTCGAATTGTTCTATTTCTTTAATAGCTTCATTTAATTCTGATAATATAATTTGTTTATCATGTGGATCAATCTCTTGACCTTCAATAACTCCACTTGTGAAAATAACTGTTCTGATACCATATGATTTTGCATATGAAACCATTTTAATTAAATCTGGATGTAAAAAAGGTTCTCCTCCTGATAAGGATAATTCTTCTATACCACCATTCATCATAAAATAATCAATTACTCTTTTAAAATCATCAAATTTTATAGTTTGAGTTTTATTACAATTTGAATTAGAAGAACAAAATCTACAATTATTTAAACATTTTTCTATTATTTCAAAGCATAAATCTTTAACCATATTATCACTCCATTAATTATGTATTATAGCATAGTAAGTTATTTTTTCTTTTAAACATTGTTAAATTTCAAAACATTTCTATCTTTTTCTTGAGTTCTAGTTCATTTCAAATATTTTCTATGCATTCTTTAAATCTTTCCAAAAGTAAAGTATACTTTCCAGATTTTATTTTTTTATATACCATACCTGTTGCTATTCCAGAGCCATCAACATGCCACAACCAATCTAAATAGATTATACATTCAACTATGTCAAGCGAAGAAATATCTTCAACATTATTTAATACTCTTCCTCCTACTTTATGTGTATTACGGCTTCCATTTAAAATATTTTTAAAATAGTCATCTTCTAAAATTTCAAATATTGATATTATTTCATTGGAATAAGTATATCTTCCACTTTCAAACTCAATTTTAAAATTATTATTTTTAATATCATTTATCATTTTTAGAAGTAGATGTATATATTTTTTGTTTTCCATATCTATTTTCCTTTCAAAATTAGCTGTTACTTTTTAGCTTGACATAATTTTTATAGACTTATTCTGTAGCATTATCAATTCATATAATATATTTGCTAATGAGATTTTTATTATTATTCACAAAATCTTCTAATTCTCTTTTTGAAATAATTATTATATTTTTATTTTCTTTTAATCCTTTATATTCATTAGAGTTTGAGTAGAAATAAAATTTAAAATTATTATATATATTTTTATAATCGTCATCATTAAGATTTATTACTCCTGACTTAATTTGAACGTAAACATTTTCAAAGTTTTTATTGTCATATAATACACATTCATAAGTTTTTGTATTAGATTTACACGTATTGCTGTATACCAAATAATTATATTTTGATTGTAAATATAAAATAACTAATTCTTCAAGGTCTTCTGATCTCATGTTGCTTATTATCAAATTTTTATTATCATAACAATCATAATATTTAGTATTACTAACCATGTTATAAGTTTTCATAGAAAACATTTTTGTTTCTTCAAAATTCTTATTTATTCTTCTAATTCCTCCAGAGCAGAAAATATTTACTACTGTTCCTATTACTTTATCAGATGTTCCAACATATAACATTTCGCATTTTAATCCATGCCAAATATCATATTCTTGATGTTTTTTTATTTCTGACTCATTTAGTTCATTTCTAAAATAATCAATTTTTTCTCCTGTAAATCTGCATAAATAATAATTGTTTCCAGACCTAGTCCATATTAAATCATCCTTTTTAATTTCATTAAATTGTTTAACTATTTTAATAAATGATGATATTTTTGGATTTCCAATAAAATTACTATGTTCACTTACAAATTCTTCATAATTTGAGTCTAATCCAATTATCGTTTTATTTGTTTCCCATCCTATTCCTAATATATTATTTTCAAAACAAAAATTAAATGCAGCTACTTGTTTTTTGCTCTCATTAACATGAATTGGAATTGCCCATATTTTTATATCATTCATAATTTTTTTACCTTTAGTATTTTATACTTATTTTTACTAACCTTTCTATTTTATTCTATATGTTTTATAATCTCATTGCAATATTTTTTCTAATGGTTCATAATAACATATTCTAATATCCAATTAAAAAATATTTGAACATTATTATCAATAAATTTCTTCTAATTGCAAATTGATTTTTCATATTTTAGTGCTAGATTTATTAAATACTCTTTTTTTACTAATTTATCTGTCCAAATTTTGGGTATTGATTCATAACCATATATTATGCCAGCCATAGAGCCTGCTATAGCACCAATTGTATCTGTATCATTTCCAATGTTTGTAGATGCAATTATTACTTCTTCATAACTGTTAGAATTAAGCAATATCCATAAAGCGCATTCCCAAGTATCAACGATATAACCAGATGAATTGATTTCATCAATATTGCATTTGGAAATATCATTATTTAATAGTCTGTCATATGCTTTAACTGATTCTTCAGAATACATACTATAATTATCTTTTTGCATAAATTTATATGCATTTTGTTTATTCATTCCATCTAGTAAATTTATGACAAATCTATTATACATATAGCATCCCAATTTACTTATATCATGCCTATGGGTTAATGAAGACATTTCATCTGATAATTTTATCATTTCTTCATCTGATAGTTTTTTATAATAAGAATATAATGCAACTGGTAAAATTCTCATCATAGAACCATTTCCATTTGAGTTTATGTTATCTAACCCACATTTTATAGGTTCGATGCCAACACTAAAATTTCTGCATGCCTTTAAACAAGTCTTACCTACATCAAAGCATTCACTATTTGGTGTATAACTGCCTTTATTTAACCAATCACACCATTTTGACATTATATCAGCATAATCAAATTTTTTATTTTGAATAAAGGAATCTATAGTAGCTATTTCCATTGATGTGTCATCAGTCCAAGAACCGGCAGGTTGTCCCATTCTAGTAGAACCTAACATTTTTGTAACCGGACTTTCCAATAATTTTTTTCTTTGACAAAACTCTGTTGCCATACCCATTGCATCACCAATTGCGTGACCAATTATACTATCCACAAATTTTGACATGATATTACCTCCATATGCTTTTTTATAAGAGCTTCCTATAAGTTTTTGTCTTAATTATTTTTAAAATATTATTTTGGATAAAACCACATTATCACCTTACATAACGATTATAGCATATTTTATTTTTCTTTTTGTTTTATAACTTCTTTTTCTAATTTTAATTTTTGTTTTCTTGTTTGTATGGCAAAGTACGTTTGACCTAAAGCAATTGCTTTCTTCTTGAATCACCATTCTAAACAATTAAATTGATTAGTTGCGCCAGTTAAAGCATCATTAGCCATAATATCACCTCTATAAGTATTATTTCATACTAATTGATATTCTCTAATAGCAATTCTTTCATCTGAACAGTATTCTATTACAAATTTATTTTCTCTTTTGCATATTAATATTCCCATTGTATTATTGTTACTTATTTCTTTTATGTTTTTATCTATGTAATTCATATACTTTTGAACCTGTGAAATATATTCAACTTTAAATTGGGTAACTTTTAATTCAATTACTACATAACAATTAAACTTTATATTAAATAATAACAAATCTATATAATGATTTCTATCACCTATTTTTATTTTATATTCACTACCTATAAAACTAAATGAATTACCAAGTTCTCTCATAAATGATTCTATATCTTCTAATATTAAATTATGTAATGCTTTTTCGTTAAATATCTCAATATTATTCTTATTTCTAATTAATATTGGATTTGGGACTAAATCTTTTGCTTCAATCTTATCATCAAGTATTAATTTGTTTTTAGTTTCGATTGGTAATCTATTGTATTCATTATTGCGAATCTTTTCTCTTAATAAATCACGCCCAATATTTTGTTCTCTACAGATATTGATATAATACCTTATTTCATCTATATTTTTTAAAGGTAATAACTCGACATAATGGCTCCAAGACAATTGTGTCGCAAGCTGCGACACTTTTTCATCACTAAACATACTATAGAATTGTTTCATCCTAAATAATGTTCTTCTGTTATATTTTTTACCAACTTCAACAATTAATTTTTCAGAATATTCATCTATAATATTATCTCCATATTTTCCACCTGCATCATTTAGCAACTTGCCAATTTCAAAATATGTAATAACTTTATGTCTTTCCTTCGAATAGTCTTTTACTTTTGAATATATTTCATTATCTACTAATTTATTTTTTATTTCATTATAATAATTCATATTTACTCCTTCCTACGGACTACAGGTCTTAATTTTATATTCATTTTCATTTAATTCAACTTCAATAGTTCCATCTTTGTCTGTTCTATAAATCTTACTGTTACTTAAAATATCTAATACAGACTCTTTTGGATGACCATACCTATTATTTCTGCCTACACTAATAATTGAATATTTTGGTTTAATAACATCTATGAAATGTTTATTAGAAGAAGTGTTTGAACCATGATGACCTACTTTTAAAAAATCTATATTTTTTAAATTATATTTATTTATTAAGTCATTTTCCTTATTTAATCCTGAGTCTCCCATAAAAAGAAATTTATAATCATTATATAAAAAATATATTACTATTGAGTTATCATTTTCATTATCATATATTCTTGTGTTTAATATTTTTAGATTAATATTATCTATATTCAGTTCTTTTATGCAAGAATAATATTTGATATTTTTATCTTTTAAAACATTTATTAGTTCTAATTCTAATTTATTAGATTCTCCACAATTGAAAATTACATTTTTTACTTTAAAATTTTTAATTAAATCAATTGAATAACCCATGTGATCTGTATCTCCATGTGTGATAAAAAGATAATCTATTTTTTTGATTCCTAAACTTTTATAGAATGGTATTAGTGAATCTATCATTTGATTAGATTCTTTATTTTTTGTGGTCCAAGATTCTTTTTTATAGTTTATTTTTCCTCCTGTATCAATTAATATTGTATTATTATTTTCTGTTAATATTAGTATATTATCTCCTTGACCTATATCATTAAAATATACATACATTTTAGAGTTAAAATTAGGTTTTATGAATAAATATACTATAAATAATAAAAGTATTAAAAATAAGTGTTTATTCAGTTTAATAGATGATATTAAAATCAAATAATAAATAATAATTTCTATTAAACTTATTTTTTTAAATATTAAACTAATATTTAATACTTTACTACTCAAATAAGATACTTTTTCCATGATTGATATTAAAAAGTTAAGTATAAAAAAGAATTTATTAAAAATAAACGATAATAATGAAATTGGAAATACTAAATAAGAAACAAATGGTATAAAAAAGATATTATTTATAAAACCTATTATGTTTATTTCATAAGATAAATTTATTATTATAGGTAAACTTGATAAAAAAGAAATTATACTTATTATTATGATTGAATATTTTTTATTAATTTTAAAGTTTTCATTAAATAAAATAATAAAAAAAGTTATTGTGAATGATAAAAT
>CAVIDW010000033.1:0-12162 GCA_963641945.1 bacterium
AAGCACTTTAACGGCGAAAATAGTGTAAGCGAAGATAGCAAGTTGCCAATTTTTTATTGTTATAAAAGATAATTTATTATCTTTTTTATTTTGTCCAAAAAATAATAAGAATTTTAAATATTCTTATTATTCTAATATATCTTTAATATTTAGAACATTAGTTTTAGTTTTTATTAATTCGTTATTATCACTATAAATTGCATAGGATAAATAACCTGTATAATCTTTTAAATCAAATCTATTTTTATAATATTCTTTTTCCTGCTCATTAATATTATCTAACTTAATATAATAAATATCTCTTTTATTACTTTTTATATCTTCTTTTATTTTATTACATCTATTAGATGTTGAAATACATAATACAGTAATTGTCTTGCCATCATGTAAATTTATTTTCCAATTTTTTACTCCATCAGGTATGTCATTATCGTTATTCTTATTATTTGTGTCACAACTACAAATCATAAGTAATATAAATAAAAAAGTAATTATATCTTTAATTCTATACTTCACAGGTAAAGTATATTATATTTTGACATTTTTTTCAATTAAATATGTTAAAATATAATTGGTGATGTTAAAAGTGAAAACTAAAAAAAGAAAACTTAAAAAAAGTGTTAAATTTACAATACTTCTACTAATAGTAATAATAGTTTTATTGTTATGCAAACCTTTATTTAATAAAAATGACACAAATAATAAAGATTCAAATAAAATAGAAACAAAACTACCTAATAATAAGACTGATGAACCAGTTAAGAAGGTTAATTATAATATGGTTGAAACCAGTGAAAGTGATAAAGAAATTATAAAACAAACTTTTGCTGAGGGTCTTAGTGTGGAAGATTACAAAAAAATAATTGAACAAGATGAAAATTATATAAAAAAAACTGGTAGATACACAAAAATTAATTATAATTTTGAAAATAAATTACATTATAGTGAAATAGAAGAATATATTCAACAAATTAACAATAGTTCAATAGCAAGCATTGAAATTATTGGTAAAAGTGTTGACGGAAGAAATATATATGGTATAGAGATAGGTAAAGGAACTAATGTACTTTATATAGATGCAAACGTTCATGCTGCAGAAGTAGCTAATACATTAATATTAATAAAATTTTTAAGTGAGTTGACAAACGAATATGAATCAGGTAACGAAGATATCATAAATAAGTTAAATAACATTAAAATATCTGTAATTCCATGTATGAATCCTGATGGATATGAAGTATATAATTTTGGAATAGAATCATTAAATAATAAAGATTTATGGATTTATCAAAACAAAAATAATATAAATTTTGAAAATATTAAAAGTAATGCAAATGGTGTTGATTTGAACAGAAACTTCCCAACTCAAAATGCTGGTATGTATTATACAACAAAAGATTTGATATCAACTGTTTCACTTGAAAAAACAACAAAAAATTTAAAATATTTTGGAGGATCAAGTTTAGGAAGTGAACCAGAAACAAAAGCAGCAATGTACTTTATGTTTAAACATTATAAGAATACTTATGCTTATTTAAATATGCATAGTCAAGGTAGAGTAATATATGCTGGAAAACCAAACTTATCAACTGAATTTAATAATTTAACAGCTTCATTTGCTAAAAAAATATCTTCATATAACAATTACACAGTATATGGACTATCAGCTGAAGAAGTTGGAGAAGGCAATGACGGTAGTGTTACTGACTTTATGGCAGAGCTAGCCAATGGATTTAAATATAGCACAGTAACTGGAAGATTATCATCAGATAAATACATAAATCCTACTTGCAATTTTGAATATAAATATCCAGTTGTTACAATCGAAACAATAACTACTTATACAAGAAATCCATCTTACTTTAAAACAGAATATTATAATAAAGGACTTAAAGAAATGTTGCATTCTTTATTAAACAATTAATTGTTTTTAATAATTTTTTATTAAATTTTCACAAATTATTAACAATAAAAAACTATACTTTAATTGAGGCGATGAGATGAAAAAGATTAAAGATGCTAATTATTCTACAAATGATGATAAAGAAAAAGAATCGAATGTAGAAAAAGAAGAAGTTAAAAATGAAAAAGAATTAGATAAAAAGAAAGAAGTGGTTATAGAGAATAATTCAAAAGAAAAAGAAATCGAGGAAGAAGAACAAGATATTAAATTAGATGATAAAGTTGAAGAAGAAACAATAAAATCAACTTCAACAATTAAACAAAAAATAAATAAAAAAGAAAATGATAATTTTTGGCAAAAAAACAAAAATGTCTTAATATCAATAATAATAACTTTTGCAATATGTTTAGGAATCTTTGGTTTATTTTATAATTATTATTTAAAGAATTTAATTGTTGAAAAAACTAAGTTAGAAAAAAGTGTTACTGTAACTGATACAGGTATTGCAGATGCAGTAGAAAAAGTATATGATTCTGTAGTAACAATTGAAACTTATGTAAATAATAGAGCATATGCTAGTGGAACAGGATTTGTTTTTAAAACAGAAGGTGACAAAGCATATATTTTAACAAATAGTCATGTAATAAGTAATTCAAATAGTGTAAAAGTTACATTCACAAACAATAAACAAGTAACAGCAGATGTTGTTGGTAGTGATGATTATTCAGATATAGCAGTATTATCTGTAAATAAAGATGATATATTATTAATTGCTGAAACTGGAAGTAGTGAAGATATGAGAGTCGGAGATACAACTTTTGCAGTAGGTGCTCCAATTGATTCAAGCATTTATTCATGGAGTGTTACAAGAGGAATTTTATCAGGAAAAGATAGATTAGTTGAAGTAACATCTTCTGACAATAAATCAACATATGTAATGGAAGTATTACAAACTGATACAGCAATTAACTCTGGAAATAGTGGAGGACCATTATGTAATTCAAATGGACAAGTAATTGGAATTACAAATATGAAATTAGCAAGCTCACAAATAGAAGGAATTGGCTTTGCAATACCAATTGAGGAAGCATTAAAATATGCAGAATCTATAATTAGTGGAAAACAAATATCAAGACCATATTTAGGAATAACAATATATGATGCAATTAGCTACTATTCAAATACTAGAGGAATTTATATTGAATATGTAGAAGAAAATAGTGCAGCAGATAAAGCTGGATTACAAAAAGGAGATAAAATCTTAGAAGTTAATGGTGTTGAAGTTTCAAATTCATCTTATTTCAAACATGAGTTATATAAATATGACGTTGGAAATCAAGTAACAATAAAAGTTGAAAGAAATGGAAAAGAAAAAGAAGTAAAAGTAATTTTAGGAAGTAATAATATTACAAGCTAGTGAAAATCATTAGCTTTTTTGATATAATAAAAGTGCTAATGATAGTTAAATTATTGAAATAGAAGTTATAAAAAAATGTAATGAATATGAAATATAAATCTTATTATATTATATTGTATTCAAAATATACAAGTAATAATATTAATATATATAAAAAGAGGAGAACAATATGTTAGAATTAAAAAATGTCTCAAAATTTTATTATAACAAAGGAATCATAGCTACTGGATTTTCAAAAGTTTCTTTGAAATTTGAACCAGGTGAGTTTGTAGCAATAACTGGAGAAAGTGGAAGTGGAAAAAGTACATTATTAAATGTAATTTCCGGACTTGACTCATACGAAGAAGGAGAAATGTATATTAATGGTGAAGAAACAAGCCATTACACAGAAAAGGATTACGAAATTTATAGAAGAAAATATATAGGAAATATATTTCAAAATTTTAATTTAGTTAATAGTTATACAATTTATCAAAATATAGAATTAATAATGTTGATAAATGGAAAAACTAGAAAAGAAGCAAAAGAAAAAGTTATCGAATTAATTAAAGAGGTTGACTTATATAAATATAGAAATACAAAAGTTTCAAAATTATCTGGTGGTCAAAAACAAAGAGTTGCAATAGCAAGAGCATTAGCACAAGAAACTCCAATTATTTTAGCAGATGAGCCAACAGGAAATTTAGACAAAGAATCATCCGAAAGTGTTCTTAACCTATTACATAATATTTCTAAAAACAAGTTAGTCATTGTCGTAACACACAATTATGATCAAATTGAGAAATACACAACAAGAAAAATAGTGATGCATGATGGAAGAGTAATGGAAGATAAAAAAATTCGTGATTATATGAAAGTAGAAAAACCAGATATATCTAATAGTAAAGATATAAAACAATTGAGTAAATTAAGACTTGGTTTAAGAAATGCTTTTAATATCATTCCAAAATTTTTGCTTATATTATCTGTATATATCTTTATTATTTATGCAATGTTTTTTGCTTACTCATCATTTAAATATGCTGCATATGAAGAATCAATAAATGGATATAACCCTTTTTTCTCAAACAAAGATGAAAATAGGATAATAATAAAAAAGAAAAATGGAGAAGAATTTACTGAGAAAGACTATAAAAAAATAGAAGAAATAGATAATATTGAAAGTATCATGAAAAATGATTTGGTATTAGATAGTGAGGTTTATATTGAATCAAATGTATTTAGTCTATATGGTAATGTTTTAAGTGTAAATCGTTTAGAAAAAGTAGATGTTGGAAGATTTCCAAAAAGTAATAATGAAATAATTGTAAGTGTGCCAAAAGATTATTATTTGGCAGATGAAATTATGCCAGAAGAATATGAATTATCTTCAATGAGTGGTTTTAAAGATGAAGAAAAGATAAAAGTAGTCGGAGTTGTTTATAATGATGAAAATGCAACATATTTTTATGTAAATGATAGCATATTAGATAAATTAAATGCATCAGAAAATAACAAATATAGCACAATTAAATATGTTTTTAATAATGAAGAAAAATTGTCAATTTTAGGCAGTATTTATGGTGAAATAATTCCAAGTAAAAAAGTATCAAAAGGAAAAATAGTGATTTCTTCGGATAATTTATACAAATGTAAAGATATGGAGTGTAAAAATTACTCATTCAAAATAAACATTGATAATCCATACTATAATGATACATATGAGTTTAAAGTTAGTGATACATATACAAAAAAGAATTTTAATAAACTAACTGGATATGACTATGATAAATATAATGGAGCCATATTCATGAATTATGATGAATACAAAGATATGTTCAATAAAAAATATTATCAAAGTAGTGTATTTATGAAAAATAGTAAACAGTCAAAAGAAACAATTAAAGAATTAGAAACTTTAGATTTAAAAGTTTTGTACATAAAAGATACTCTCAGCGATAATAATGAAATATTAAGAATCTATAATATAATAAAAGTAATAGGTATGTCTATTATGATTATAGTATTGTTCTTTATTTCATATTTTGTAATAAGATTAGTATTAAAGTCTAGAAATATATACTATTCAACTTTAAGAATATTAGGTTCTTCATATAGCACAACAAAGTCTTTATTAAATATTGAATTGCTTACTATATCTCATATTGCTTATATCATATTTTTAATATTTTTGATTTTAGTTAAATATTCTATAATAGAAAATGCATATGTAAATAAATTATTAGAATTTGTTAATATATATCAATTTATTTTCTTATATTTAGTAATATTTTTAATGTCAAGATTGATTACAAATAGATATTCTAGAAAACTATTTACAAATACTGTAATGAATACCTATAAAGAAGAGGTGTAACATGATAAAATTAGAAAATTTAAATAAATATTATAATAGACATAAAAAAAATGAAATTCATGTTATTAACAATACATCTTTAGAATTAGAAAGTACTGGATTGGTAGCTTTACTTGGACCATCTGGTTGTGGAAAAACCACGTTATTAAATGCAATTGGAGGGCTTGATAAAGTTACCTCTGGTAAAATATATATAAATGGAAAAAAATTACCAAGAAATTGCAATAAAATTGATAAAATAAGAAATATGAATATAGGATATATATTTCAAGATTATTATTTAGTAGATAATTTAAGTGTTTATGATAATGTTGCTCTTGCATTAAAAATAAGTGGAATAAAAGATAAAGAAGAAATCAAAAAAAGAGTCAATTATGTATTAGAAAAAGTTGGAATGTATAGATATAGAAACAGATATGCTAATATGTTATCTGGTGGTGAAAGACAAAGAGTAGGAATAGCAAGAGCTATAGTAAAAGATCCAAATATAATAATAGCTGATGAGCCAACAGGAAATTTAGACAGTAGGAATACTATAGAAGTTATGAATATAATAAAAGCTATATCAAAAGATAGATTAGTAATTTTAGTAACACATGAAAGAGAATTAGCTGACTTTTATGCTTCAAGGATTCTAGAAATTGAAGATGGTACAATAAAAAATGATATTGATAATCATCATACAAACGATTTAGATTATAGACTTGACAATAAAATCTATTTAATGGATTTCAAAAATCATGAAATAATTAAAGAAAATAATATAGAAATAAATTATTATTCAAATGATACAAATAAAATAAGCATAAATATAGTAGTACAAAATGGAAATATATATATAGAACAAAAAGAGTCAAATAAAATAGAAGTAATAGACAATGATTCTACAGTTGAATTAGTAAATGATCACTATAAAAAAATAAATAAGTCAATATATGAAGAATACAATTTTGATTTTAATCAAATAATCAATAAAGATATAAAGAAAAAATATTCATCAATTTTTAATCCAATAAGTTTAATTTCAAATGGATTTAAAAAAGTAAGAGATTACTCATTTATAAAGAAAATATTGTTGTTAGGTTTTTTTGCATCAGGAATGTTTGTAACTTACTCTATATCTTCTTTATTTGGTGTTACAAATATAAAGGATGAGAATTTTGTAAGTATTAATAAAAATTATTTAACAGTGATAACAAGCAAAATAAAAGTTGATGAATTTAAGTCATATGAAGAAAATGAAAATATTAATTATGTACTACCTGGTAATAGTACAATTTATTTCAAGATACAATTTGATGATTATTATCAATCTTTATATGCACAGGCATTTTTATATGGGTCTATTTCAAGCATAGATATGATAACAAAAACAGATTTAATACTTGGAAGAATGCCAAAAAATGATTATGAAATAATTGTTGATAAGATGGCTTTAAATAAATTATTGAGTGAAAGTGGATCAAATGCAAAGTATATAGGAATAACATCATATGAACAACTAATCAATAGAGAAATTTCATTAGAAAATATGAATAATTTTAAAATAGTTGGTATAACTGATTTAAATAGTCCATCAATTTACGCAAATGAGAATATGTTTACTAACATGATATTAAATAGTTATAGTAGTGATACATATATTTATTATGATGATATAATTAACTCAAGTAATGATGAATCATTAAAAGATTATGATTTAGTAAAGGATGAGATAACTTTAGAAAAAGGAAGATATCCAACAAATGATTATGAAGTAATTATTAATTATAATTTGAAAGATGAATACGCTTTAAATAAAAAACTTGATTATGAAGTAAATGGTATTAAATTAAAAGTAGTGGGTTATTATACAAGTAATAAAAATATGCAAAATTATCTTGTATCAAATACAACTATGAAATACTATTTAATAACTAATAGTAGTAATATTACAATTTATCCAAAAGATAAAGAACAAGTTTTATATGAATACAAAGACAAAAAAGTTAATATTCAAGATTCGTATGAATATAGTAAAAAAACATACATTGAAGATAGAAAAGAAAGTATAAAATTAAGTTTAATTACTTGTTTGATAGTACTTATTATATCAATCATAGAAATATATCTTATGATAAGGGCGTCATTTTTATCAAGAATTAGAGAAGTTGGTATTTATAGAGCAATTGGCGTAAAAAAAATAGATATTTATAAAATGTTTAGTGGAGAAATAATAGCTATTACAACACTTTCAAGTTTCACAGGTGTTATATTAATGTCATATATCATAAAACAATTGTCATTTATTAGTTATATAAGTAGTAAATTTATGATAAATACAAGTATATTTATTATAATAATAGTTATTGTTTATTCATTAAATTTAATTATAGGTTTATTACCAGTATATAAAGTTATTAGAAAAACACCAGCACAAATTATGAGTAGAAGTGATATTTAAAAAAACAAAAAAGTTCTAAAAAAATATAGATTTTTATAACTAAATGTGTTAAAATTAAAAGCAATTGATTGAGAAGGAAAGAGATAGATATCTAATTTATAGAGAGTTAGTGTTTGGTGAAAACTAATATGAAGATACTTGAAAATGGTTCTGGAGTCAAAACGTTAATTCGCGTTAAGAATATAAGAGCATGATAAGTCATGAATTAAGGTGGTACCGCGGAATATTTCGTCCTTAGTTTATGACTTTTTAATTTTATAAGGAGGAATTATGGAAAATAAAAAGTTTTATATAACAACACCAATATATTATCCAAGTGCTGATTTTCATATTGGACATTGTTATACTACAATTATTGCAGATTCAATAGCTAGATATAAAAGATTACAAGGATATGATGTATTTTTTCAAACAGGTACAGACGAACATGGATTAAAAATAGAAAAGAAAGCTGAAGCTGCTGGAGTAACTCCAAAAGAATATATTGATCCAATTATCGAAAATGCTAAAGATTTATGGAGTAAATTAGGAATATCATATGATTACTTTATTAGAACCACAGATCAAGATCATGTAGAAAAAGTACAAAAAATATTTAAAAAGATGTATGACAACGGAGACATTTACAAAGGAGAATACAAAGGCTTATATTGTACACCATGTGAATCATTCTGGACAGAAAGTCAATTAGATGAAAACGGAATGTGTCCTGATTGTCATAGAGAAGTTCACGAAGTAAAAGAAGAAGCTTATTTCTTTAAATTATCTAAATATCAAGATAGATTAGTTAAATACTATGATGAACATCCTGATTTCATATTACCTTTAACAAGAAAAAATGAAATGTTAAATAACTTTATTAATCCGGGATTAACAGACTTATGTGTATCAAGAACTTCATTTACTTGGGGTATTCCAGTAGATTTTGATTCTAAACATGTAGTTTATGTATGGGTAGATGCACTATCTAATTATATTACATCACTAGGATACCCTGATGAAAATAGTGAATTGTTCAAAAAATATTGGCCAGTAGATTTACATTTAGTTGGAAAGGAAATAGTAAGATTTCATACAATTATTTGGCCATGTATGTTAATGAGTTTAGGATTACCTCTTCCAAAACAAGTATTTGGTCATGGATGGTTAAAAATAGGTGGAGATAAAATATCTAAATCAAGTAACAATTACAAAGATCCAAGAGAATATATAAATTCATATGGAGTAGATGCAGTAAGATACTTCTCATTACGTGAAGTTCCATTTGGAAATGATGGTAATTTTACAGAAGAATCTCTAATCGCAAGAACTAATGCAGATTTAGTTAACACTTTAGGTAACTTAGTTAACAGAACACTTGCAATGAGTAAAAAATATTTTGAATCTAAAGTAGAAAACCCAGGTGTATATGAAAGTATTGATGATACACTAATTAACTATGCTAAAATGTTACCAAGTTTAGTAGATAATAAAATGAGCTCTTATAAGATTAATGAAGCACTAGAAGATATATTTGAATTATTAAAGAGAAGTAATAAATATATTGATGAAACAACTCCGTGGGTTTTAGCAAAAGATCCTGCAAATAATGATAGATTAAAAACAGTATTATATAATTTGCTAGAAAGTATTAGAATATCTGCAATATTATTAGAAGCATTTATTCCATCTACAAGTGAAAAAATACTTAATATGTTAAATACTAAAAAAACATCATTTGATACATTAGAATTTGGTACATTAGAAACTGATATAATTCTAAATGAATCAGAAATATTATTTAATAGAATTGAAACAAAGTAAGCAAATGCTTACTTTTTAATTGTAAAGAAATGTAAAAAACGATTGACTAGAAAAATAATTAAAGATATAATTGAGCCATAGTAGAGATGCTATAGAAAGGCTAAGTTGGTTATGAATAGTATTGAAATGGGCATTAATGAAGCTGAGATGGATAAGTTAGCAAATACTTTATTAACTTATTTAACAAATGTAAAAGAAGCTTTAGATGATATTGATTTAAACATGGATGATTTAAAATCTAGTTTAGGTGGAGATATAGGTGAAACTGTATTTGCAAAATATGAAGAAATAAAAGCAAAGTATAGTCTTATCAATGCTAATTTAGAAGGATATAGAGATGATTTAATTCAGGTTAAGAAAAACTATATCAATCAAGATACATATATTCAAACTAATGAAGTCGAAGCAAATAATGTTGTCGTTGAGACAGGTGTAAAATAGGAGGTGTAATTTAATGGCTTTAAATATTAGCGGAGCTACAGCAGGTGCTGATTCAACAGGGTTAGAACAATTATATAAAGATATTCATGTAGATTGCATTCAAAGTGCAATAGAAACAATGAATAATGGAGTTTCAAAAGTAACTGATGCAATCAAAGAATGTTGGAGTGGAGATGACGAAGTAAAATTTGAAGAGAATCTTGAAAAATTTGTCAGTCAAGTAGAACAAGCACTAAATAGTTATGATAATGCAATTAAAGCAGAGTTTAATAGCATATTTCAACAATGGATTGATTTTCAATCAAAACATGTTAGTTAAAATAATTAAAAATACGAAAGGAGATTACATATATGGGTATATTTGATAATTTAGGAAGCAGTTTTATTGATGCTGGAAGATTTACAATGAGAGGCTTTGATGCCAATAATTCTGGTAATGCCATACAAGCTATAGATGAGTTTATTGAATCAATTAGAGAACAAATTGAAAGAATGAAAGCAACAACTGAAGAGTTAATGGATAGTGCATTAAAAGGATCAGCTCAACAAAATAAAGTAGCTGCATATATTCAAGGTACTATTGATGAATTAAACAAAGTTTCTGATTTCTTTAAAGCATTTGAAACTGGTATTAAAACAGCACAATCAAATTACGATAGTGAACAATCAGGAATTAATGTTAATGAAGTTACAGATGCAAAAACAGCTACAGGATTTACTAGTGATGAAGAAGTATCTGGTGTAAAACCATTTAGCGATTAATTATGATAGCAGCTTTATTACAAAAAATTGCACAATTACAAGCTCTACAGACAGCCTTATATGGAGTAGTAGCTAGTTTAGAAAATTCTGCAAAAGAGTTAGAAGCAGGAATAAAGTTATTAGATCCAAATTTTAAATATGATGATATAATAGCAGATAACGACTTTAATAGAAATGTATTAAATGAAATCAAAACAATGATTTCAACTATTACCGGACCTGTTATGGCATCAATAGGGGCAGAAATAGCAGCTTGTCAAGCAAAGATTGAGGAAATAAGAGCAGAGGAAGCAAGAAGAGCAGCCGCTGCTGCAGCTGCCGCTGCCGCATCAAGAAGAAAAGGATGATAGTAAGAGGTGTAAGATGACTTTAATAAAAGCAGATACAGCTAAAATCGATGAAACGTATATAAAAAATAAAAATGATATAAAGGTTTGTCGTGAAAATTTAGAAACGTTTTTTGATACATGTTCAAAAGTACCAAATGGTACTAAAGAATGGTTTGGAGCTGACTCAGAAAGATATTTTTCTGTCGTTGAATCAGAAAGACAACAATATATGGATTTTGTATTAACACTAGAAACATTTAATGAAGATTTAAAAGTGTTATCTGAATCACTTCAAAAATCTGTAACATATAGGTAGGGTGAATTATGGTAAAAATTTTATATGAGATAGAAAAAGTAGATAGTAAAGTTATACCTAAATTTGAAACTACTGTTACACATTTAGGAGCTGCAGCTTCAAAAGCAAATTCACTTCAAATACCATCTTTCGGAATGAGTGGTTATGTGGCAAGTTTAGGATCTAAAATTGACAAATGTAAAAAAGATTGTAGTGGAACTATTAATTGGTTAGAAGCATGCAGTAGTAAATTTACTGAATGCAATACAACTTCAATCGATACATTTGATAAAATTCCTGTAAAAGAAATAAAAGAGAAAAAAAATCAAGTTAATGCAATTTAACTTGTTTTTTAATTTGATAATTTGTCAAATCAAGTGCAACATTCACATAAATACTCATTAAATAATTCT
>CAVIDW010000034.1:0-11930 GCA_963641945.1 bacterium
AAATTAAATAGTTATACATTTTCTCATCTTTTATTTTTTGAATAACGATGAAAATCTTATAAAAAAAGGTTGAAAAAAATAATTTTTTTGGTAAAATAATATCGTTAGTTATTGCTTCGTTAATAGTGATATTTTTGATAATTATATAACTTTAAAAGGTAACTATTATATGAACAAACGTTTATTCTATATGATTTTTTATATAATTATGTTATCAAAAAATAAAGATTAAAAATAAACAGCAGCGTTATAGAATTGAAAGATGGTGTATTTAATGGGGAAAAATGTGGATTTAGTTTATGATAATGTTTTTAAAGAGTATTATGGAAAAAACAAATTGCTTTTTGAAAATTATAAAAAAATATACAATTTGCCGACTGTAAAAAGTGAGTGTTCGGTTTCGCAAAAGTTATATCAATATTGTTTACGAAAAAAATATTTTGTTTTATTATTAATCTATGATGACGAAGGGAAAATTTATTTTGATAGAAATATGTCGGACATTTTATGTTGGGGTTTACCAGGAGGAAGTGTAAAAGATACAGAAACCATTAATCAAGCTCTGAATAGAATTGCACAAAATATTGAAAAAAATATTATCTTATGTGACGTTGAACCCGTGACTTTAATAGAAAATATATTTAATTACAAAAATAAAAAATTTATACATTATGGAATGGGTTTTATAGCTAGAGTTAGAAATAAATATACAATTGACACAAAAAAACTTACTGGAAGTTTTTTAGAAGTTAATAAAGAAGAGTTTTCGTTCATAAACAGATTGGCAAGTAAAAAAGTGGTTGAAATATTTAAAAATAGATTTAGTGAAATTAGTAATAAAACTGGCAACTGCTTTCAAGATAATGAGATAATAACAAATGAAAAATATAAGAGACGATATAAAATTCATAACAATATAATGAAAAAATTTATATTAACGGAAAAAAGAAAAAAAAGAAAACTTTTTACAGAAATAATAAAAGAGTCTATCGGAAATGCATCATCCATAATTGATGTATCATGTGGTGATGATAAATTTATATTTGAATTATCAAGAGAATTAGAATTGAGTTTAGTTGTTGGAAATGATATAAGTTGGAGTCAAATTGAATCTTCAAATGAAAAATATCAAGAAGTAATATTTACGAATCATAATGCTGCTTCTCTTCCATTTATAGATAAAGTTTTTGATGTAGCTTATTGTAGTAATACACTACACCATATGCCAAATAAAAAAACCTTAATTAGTTTGCTTAATAGCATGGAGAAGATAGCCAAGAAAATTGTGATAGTGGAAATTGAAAATCCAGAAATTGTGGGAGGTTTTGCTAAATTTCTGAATAAATATTGGTATATGAAATTTTTAAAAGATGTAGGAGGCGCATATTTGTCTGAACGACAATTTAAAATGATAATAAATGATGTATTTGCAGATAAATACAATATTGATTTCAAAATATTTGAAAATATTATGGGAAAATATATGATTTCAATTATAGAAAGGAAAAAATAAATTTTATGAGTAGAAGAGTTGAAATTGAACAAAAATATTATTGCAATAATCACGAAGAACTTTTAAAAATTATAAAACAAAATAAATTAAAAAAAGTATCTGAAAGATTTGAAAGTGATGAATATTTTACAGACATTGACAGTGTTTATATAAAGAATAGAACTTGTTTGAGAATTAGAAATGTAAATAATGAATATTTGGAAATTACTTTTAAAGGAAAATCTAAAGAATTAACTAATAATTATGCAAAAATAGAAAACAATATTAAAATTGATTATTCTAATTATGAAAGTGCTGTAGGACTTTTGTATTCCTTAGGTTATTTTAGCTATTCAATAGTTAATAAGAAAAGAATAACCTATACAAAAAAAGTGGAACAGTACGAGTACAATGTTATGATAGATAAAATTGAAAATTTAGGAGATTTTGTTGAATTTGAGTTATTGTATTATGATAAAGATAAAGATATTAATCACTTGCAAAAAAAATTAAATGAATTTGTTGCAATCTTTCAAAAATTAAATTTTGAAAGTGCTAATTTACCATATAGAGATTTCGTAGCAAACAAAACTTATATAAGTGTTTTACCTCCAGAAAAGTTAAGTGCAATTTTATTTGATTTAGATGGTACATTAATTAATAGTGAAGAAAAATTTTTTGAAAGTTTTAGGCAAATAATTGAATCAAAATATGATTATATAATTTCTTTTGAAGAATATGAGAATAACGAATTAAAACAAAATGCCAATCTTATTAGTACCTTGAAGAATAAAGGCATAATAGAAAAGGATATGTCTCTGGATTTAATTATGATGGAAGTCTATGCAGAATATGAAAAAAAATTTATGGAACTTCTAGATGAAAATGAGGTATCATTAAACTTTGAATTGTTAAAACAATTAAAAAGGAAAGGCTTAAGACTAGCTCTAGTTAGTACCAGTAGAAAAAAATTTATTGAATTGCTGCTAAAAAAATTAGGAATTGAAAATCTATTCGAAATAATTATCTCAAGAGATGATGTAAAAAAATTAAAACCGGCACCAGATGCTTATTTAATGGCGTTAAACCTATTAAATATTTCTAGTGATAGTTGTATAGCTTTTGAAGATTCAGAAAGAGGTATAATCGCATCTAAAAACGCTAATATTAAAACAATTCAAGTAAATGATTTTGCAAAAAATAAAATAAAAACAACTGATATATGTGAAAAATTAAGTAGAATACTTTTGGCAATCATTAACCATATAGGTGAATAAAATGGGAATTATACAAAATGGAATAGATTTAAATATGTTTAAAACTTTCTATGTAGTAGCAAAACATGAAAGTTTCTCAAAAGCGGCAATGGAATTATATATTTCTCAACCTGCAATTAGTTATAGTATTAAAAAACTAGAAGAAGAATTAGACACAAAGCTTTTCATTAGATTGAATAAAGGAATAAAATTAACTGATTCTGGAGTTAAACTAAAATTTTATGTAGAAAATGCTTTTAACAATATAATCGCTGGGTGTAATGAGTTAAACGAAAAAACAGAACAACAATTTAGTGGCGAGATAAATATAGGAATTCACTCAAATATAGGTACATTCCTTTTGCCAAATATTGTAAAGAAATTTACAAAATTATACCCTAAAGCAAAAATAAATATATACAATTCTACTACCAAAGAAATGAAAGAAATGTTTAACAAACATCAAATTGACATATTAATTTTACATTATCCAATATTTAACGCTGATAATGAAGATTTATATGAAAAAAAGATTTTTTCTTGTGAAAGTTGTTTCTTTGGAACAAAAGAATATTTTGATTCTTATACTCTATCAAAAAGTCAAAGTGATGTTGTATTTAATTATCCATTATTACTTCCTTTAAAAGGATTTACCACAAGTAATTCACTAGAGAAAGTATTTAAAAATCACAATCTTATTTTGTCATCCAACATTTATTTATATACAACAGAAATGACTATTAGCTTAGCAAAAGCTGGAATAGGTGTTGGATGGGGTTTAAAAAACTGCATATATAATGAATTGGAAAATGCAGAATTATATGAAATTCCTGTAGAAATGTCGTTACCCAAAATAGAATTCAGTCTAGCTTATGACAAAAAAACTATAAATAAAACTGCTTTAAAATTTGCAGAATGTATTTTAAAAGAGTGTAATGGAACTTACTATAATAAATGATATTTATGTATGTTATAAGTACTACTTTTACATATAAAAGAAATTTATATTTCACATAAATAATAAGTATTTGCTTATTATTTTTTTTAATTTTATTATAGTGTTGAAGGAGGGAAAAAATGAAAGAAATAAATGAAAAACTTAATTCAAATGAAATAGAAAAAGTGATAAGCAAAAAAAAGAAAAGCATGCACTTAAAGAAAAATCTGAAATTAAGGATAAAAAAATGAAAGATTCGAAACCTGGTTTTAAAGAAGAACCTAATGTTAAAGAGTTTAAGGACAAAGTTTCAGAAGTTGATTTTAAAGAAGAACCAAAGTTGAAAGAATCTAAAAACAAATCACTAGTATCAGATTTAAAAAAAGAACATGAATTAAGAAAAGTCGAAGATAAAATTAATTTAATTATTAATTTAAGTACAGATAAAAATGAGTTAATTAAATTAAAAAGAATAATTTTAGAATTTGATGAAGAAAAAAAATTAAAAGAAAAGGAAATGATTAGAGATGTTGAAAGAAAAATTAAAAGAAGATAGATTTATTAGTGAAAGAGAATTAGATGAAATAATTAATGAAAAACTATCTACACTAGACATAAATAATATAAATAGAAAGCAAGATATTAATAAAAAAGAAGATATAATCCATCCAATCCCAAAACCAAAACATCCATTGCATAAAACTGAAATTCCGGAACATAAAAAAATTATAAGAGAAAGTATAACTTTTGAAGAAGATTCAGATATTTTAGGTTATATATTCGAAGATGAATTCACTGCTGATGCTGTAATTAAAACACTTAAAGAAAGTCCATTAGAAATTCAAATAATAACAAAAATTATTCTTTCATTATACGAGAGAATAAATAACTATTATGGAGAGTAAATGATGGAAACAGGAATAAGATTTTCATCACCTACTTTGGATATAGAAGACTACAAAAAAATGTCAAATATGTTTAACGTAGAAATCGAAGAATTAATTGAAGTAGTGGAGAACGCACCACAAGAGATATCAATCGTTGTAAGTTTATTAAAAAAAATCTTAGAAAAGTTTAATAATACTAAATGAATTTAATAGATGCAATAGAAGAAATTGGCATACTTGAAACTAATATACAATTAAAAAAATATGAAGAAAATGAAGATTTAATGTATGACATTTCAAAAAGTATTCCAGTTTCTTTGTATTCATTATCCGAAACAAGGATAGATGAAATTACTAGAAAAATTTTAAACTTACAAAAACGAAATATAATGTTTTTATCGAATGAAATATCTCTTTTAGAAAGTTTTTTAAATTATAAAAATTACTTTGATAATATTATTGTTGTTTTGTCGGGTAATTTAGATGAAAAACAAAAAGAAAATATAATTAATAATTCGCCCAATTCAAAAATTATAAAATATATAAATGAATTGGAATATCCTTCAATTGTTAAACCTAAGAATTCGATAATAATATCTTTTGGATATAAAAAAAGTGGCAAATGTTTATTAACTAGAAATAGTTATAGAGCAATTGAAATATACAAAGATTTTTTAGGAGATAAAGTGTTTGTAAATTGTTCAGAGCAAGAAGTAAATATGAGGCCTAAAAATTGGATTACAATAAATAGCGAAAAATACTTTACGAAAGAAATATAGGTGATGTAAATGAGAAAAAATAATAGAAAAAATATTGGTAGTTTTCTTTTAATAGCTGCAATTTATGTTGTTGGAGTATTATTAGCTATATTTACTAAAGTATCTATTAAAGAAGTAATGCAAAATTATCAGTATAATGTTTTGATTATTCTTATTGTAATGGAATTATTCACAAACTTAATATCTAGTACAGGAATTATGGAATTGTTATCTATAAAATTAGCTGTTTTATCTAAAGGTAATAAGAAACTAATATTAGTGTTATTTGGTTTATTAATGTTCTTTATATCTGCGTTTTTAAATAATATTACAGCAGTAATGATGATTTTACCAATAATATTTGTACTTTTAAAAACAATTGGAATTGATAAAAAATATTTAAATGTTTTTTTTGCAATAATATTAGCATTGTCTAATACGGGTGGAGCTTCCTCTCCAATTGGAGATTTTCCAGCAATTGTAATAATGAATAGTGGTATAACATCGTTTTTAGGTTATTTGTTTAGGGCTTTTCCAGTGTTTTTAATAACTTCAATACTATTAATAATATGGTATATTTTAAAGATTAATGAAAATAAGGATGACACAGAACAAAAAAATCTTTCGATTGATATTTTAAAAAGTCGATATAAAAATTTATCTTTAAAAAAAGATGTTTTGTTAGGTCTAATAATTATATTTATATTTATGTTTTTAGGGTGGAGTTTCATTCCGCAAAATGTTATTCCTTCAGAAATTATTGCAGTTTTAGGTTATGTTATAGCTATGGTATTTTGCAAAATAAAGAAAGTAAATATATTATTAAATGTAGATTTTAAGCCAGTTTTGACAATAAGCTCGTTTCTATTTTTAGCAGGTGTAGTGTCTGGAACCGGTTTGTTAAATGAACTCGCAATATATTTACAAAATAATATCACAAACCCAAAATATTTGCTAATAATTATAATGGTTATAACTTCACTAGTTTCGGGACTTTTTGGTGCAGGACCTGCTGCAAGCGCAATGATGCCAGTAATTATAAATTTGTGTTTTACCACTTTTGGTTCACAGTCAGATTGGGTAGCGATTGCTTATGCATCATCGATTTGTGCTGGTAGTTCATTGTTTATGTGGTCTGCAACAGCTGGATTTATTCTTTCTAAAGAAATTAATGCAGCAAATATAAGTGACAAAGGGGCAAAAAAGATGACTTGGAATATTGGAGATTATTTTAAGTATGGTATACAAAATTACCTAATTCAATTAATAGTGGCTATTGTTATAATATATTTTGTGGTATAATTTAACTAGGTGTTGAAAATGAATAAGAAAAATATTGTATCAATAATTTCCATTTTAATTCTCATTGTTGCAATTTTATTGTACTTCAAATGTAATAAAGAATTTTATTTACACATAATCGCTATTTGTGAAATTATATTTATTGCAATTAATTATCAATGTAAAATTGAAAATGTAAAAAAAAGAAAATTTAAATATTATATTAACTTAATTATGTTATTTTTGTCACTGACTTTCATATTAAAAATGATTGATAAATATATAATTTTGATAAGTACTATGATTTTAACTTTTTCATTGTCATATTTAGTTCTAAATTTTGATAATTATAAAAAATAATGGGAATTTTATATAACTATTAACATATAGTGTTGCGGTATATCTTTAATAGCACTTACTTTAGTGCTTTTTTCTTGCAATAATATATAATAAATGCTATTATTTATTCAGACAAGATATTATTACTATTACATTATTTTTTGTTATAGTAAAATTTAAATACGAATAAATTAATTAGATTTTATAAAGGAATTGATGGTCTTAAAACTGGTTATACTGATAATGCTGGATATTGTTTAACAGCTACTATGAATAAAAATAATATGAGACTTATTAGTGTTGTTATGGGAAACAATACTAAAGATAATAGAAGTAGTGATACTATTGGAATGTTTGAATATGGTTATAGTATGTATGGAAGTAATACTGTAATAAAAAAAGATGAATTTAATGGAACATTGCATATTGAAAATGCTAAGGTTAGAGATATAAAATATTATTTGGATACTGATATTAAATTGATAGTTGATAAAAATGTTCATGATGTGGATTATGAAACAAATATTGAGTTATATAATGTTAAAGCTCCTTTAAAAAATAAGAGTAAAGTTGGAGTTTTAAAATTAAACTATGATAATAAAACTTATTATTATGATTTAATTATTCATGAAGATATAGAAAAGGCTAATTATCTTAATATATTTTATAATCTTTTAAAAGATGTTTTTAGTGGTAAAAATAAAAATTGATTGTTTTACAGTAATGAAACTATATGCTATAATATATTATATTCTTAGGTATTTATAAAATATAGAAATGAGGATTTATTATATTATGGATGGTATTTATGAATGGTTAATAAATTTTATTTCAAATATTGAGTCAATGGGAGTATTTTTAACTTGCATATTAATTATGTTAGATTCTATTATTCCTCCATTGCCACTTGCTTTATTTATAACTATATTATTTGCTTTATATGGTTCTTTTTTTGGTTTTATTATTTCATGGGTATCTACTATAATTGGTTGTGTTATTTCATTTTATTTATTTAGAACAATTTTTAAAGAAATGGTGGATAAACGTATTCGTAAATATAAATTTGCAAATAAACTTCTTAAAATTGTTGATAAAATTTCATTTAGTAATTTGGTTCTTTTGATTGCAATTCCTTTTACTCCAGCTTTTGCTATAAATATTGTTGCAGGTGTTTCTGAAATGAATATAAAAAAATTTCTTCCAGCTATAATATTAGGAAAAATATTTTTAGTTATATTTTGGGGTTATATAGCTACTAGTCTTCTTGAATCTATAAAAAATCCTATTATTCTTTTAAAAGTAGCTATAATGTTAATATGTGCATTTATTATAAGTAAAATTGTTAATAAAAAGTTTAAATTAGATTAGTATAGAACTATAATATTATTTTTAGAACTTTTATGATATTAACTTACAAGTTTAAAAATAAAAAAGTGATATAAAATAAAATGTATAATGATGTAAATATATGTTTGATAAGATATTTAATTATATCTTTTTTTAATGTAATGTAATAAAATATTAAATATGAAAAAAAGAGTTATTAAAGTTATATTAGTTGTAGTTTGGATGATAATAATATTTTTATTTTCTAATCAAGAGGCTAGTAAATCTAGTAATTTAAGTGATAAATTTATTTATAGAATTGTATCTATTTTTAGAAGTGATGATGTTAGTGAAGAGAAAATGGAATTAATTATTTCTAATAATACATTTATTGTTAGAAAATTTGCTCATTTTTTTGTATATTTTGTACTTGGAATTTTAGTGTATATTTTACTAAAAGAATTTAATATTAATAATATAGTTATTTATTCTTTATTAATATGTTACTTATATGCATTAAGTGATGAAGTTCATCAATTTTTTATACCAGGTAGAAGTATGGAGTTTAGAGATACTATAATAGATGGTTGTGGTTCTCTTATAGGTATATGTTTTAGTAGAATATTAAATAAAAAGATGATAAAATAATTATTAAAGAGAGGTTATATTATGAGACTATTTAGTAAATTAAAAAGTGTATTTAGTAAACAAGAAGAAGTAAAAGAAAGCTTAGATAATAATGAAATTAAGGTTACTAAAGAACAAAAAGAAGAATTGAAAGAAACAGAGAAATATGTAGATGGGTTATCTAAATCTAGAGATAATTTTGTAAATAAATTAAGTATTTTAGGAATTAAATATACTAAAATAAGTGAAGATTTTTATGATGAATTAGAAGAAATATTAATTACTGCTGATATTGGTGTTAATACAGTAATGGATTTTGTTGATAGACTTAGAAAACGTGTTAAAGAAGAACATATTGAAGATTTTGAATATTTAAAAGAAGTTATTGTTGATGAATTATTTATGATTTATGTAGGTAATGATATATTATCTTCTAAGTTAAATATTAAAAATGATGAATTGAATGTTATATTATTTGTTGGTGTTAATGGAGTAGGTAAAACAACAAGTATTGCTAAGATAGCCAATAAATTAAAAAAAGATGGAAAGAAAGTTATGTTAATAGCTGGAGATACATTTAGAGCAGGAGCAGTTAATCAATTAAAAGAATGGACTTCAAGACTTAATGTTGGTTTTTATGGGGATGATAGAACTGATCCATCTGCGGTTATATATGATGGATTAAATAAAGCAAAAGAAGAAAATTATGATGTTGTTCTTGTTGATACTGCTGGAAGACTTCAAAATAAATCTAATTTAATGAAAGAATTAGAAAAAATGAATAGAGTTATTGGAGAAATAGTTCCAGGTAATCCAGTTGAAACATTATTAGTGATTGATGCGACTACAGGACAAAATGGAATTAGTCAAGCTAAGAGTTTTAAAGAAATTACTAATATTACTGGAATAGTATTAACTAAATTAGATGGCACTGCTAAAGGTGGAATTGTTCTTGCTATAAAAGAACTTGTAGATATTCCTGTTAAATTTGTAGGACTTGGTGAAAAAGAAGATGATATGATACCATTTGATATTGAAAAATATATTTATGGATTATTTAAGGAGTTCTAATGAAAGAAAGAGAATATATAACAAGTTTATATGAGATATATAATAAACTTTTATCTCAAAGAGAAAGAGAATATTTTGAAAATTATTATTTTGAAGATTTGAATTTAAAAGAAATAGCTGATAATAATAATATTAGTAGAAGTTATGTTGGAAAATATATAAAACAAATAGAAGATAAATTGGTTGAATATGAAGCGTGTTTAAATATCTATGAAAAAAATAATAAGATTAGAGAGATTATTAAGTTTAGTAATTTAAAAGAAAGAATAGAAGAAATATTATGAATTATGTGATATAATTATTTAGAAAAAGGTGAAGAGTATGAATAAACATGGTTGGGGACTTAGAGCAGAACTTGCATTTATTTTATTGTGTGTTATTTGTTTAATTATATCTACAGTTGGTTTATATCAATTTGGATTATTAGGAGAGAATCCTAATGCACCAATGAATAGTAATATGAAAACAGATTTTGATTATAGTGCACTTGAAAATAAATTATCTAATGCAGCAAGAAAATATGTTAAAGAGAAATATCCTTATGGAGTAAGTGATACATTAATAGTTAAAACATTAACATTATATAATAATGGCTATTTGTCTACTTTAACTGATAGTAGAGATAAGAAATGTGTAGGATATGCTAAAGTTTTACCTAATGATAATATAGTGTCATATATATCTTGCTCTAGATATAGGACTTCTGGGTATAGTGAAGATTATGAGTAAAAAGATAATGATTATACAAGGCAGTATAGTTGTATTATTTATATCTGCTTTATTATTTATTGGGAATAGTCTTAGAGATACAACATATTTAAGACTTGAAAGAGATTTGAAGAGTGCTACTAAGAGATATGTTAGAGATTATAATATTAAACCTAAAATAAGTGATTCAGTAATTATTACTGTTGATGATTTATTAAAAAATAAATATATTAAAGAAAATTCTAATATAGATAAATATTGTATAGATAATATTACAATGTTTAGAGGTTTATTTATGAACGAATATGAAGTTCATAGCGATTGTAAAGAATAATTCTTGTATTATTCTTTTTATTTATAGTATAATTTAAGTAGAAGAAGGGAGACTATTATGGGACCATTTTTAATTGTTATCTTAATAATAGTTGGAATTATATTATTAAGAAGTATTGTACAAATTAATGAATATGAAAGAGGAGTTAAATTTTGTCAAGGTAAATTTACTAAAATATTAGAACCAGGTTGGAGAATAATTATACCAATATTCGAATCATATAAGAAAATTGATATTAGAACAAAAGCTGTTGATGTGCCTGAACAAGATGCGATTACTAAAGATAATGTATCTGTTAGAATAAATGCTGTTATTTATTATAAGATTTTTGATGCTTCTAAAGCTTTATTAGAAGTAGAAAATTTCTATTATGCTGTTAGTCAACTTGCTCAAACTACTATGAGAAATGTTGTTGGTAGTGTATCTTTAGATGAACTTTTAACTGAACGTGAAAAATTAAGCGAATCTATTTGTAAAATTATAGATGAAGCTACTGATCCTTGGGGAGTTAAAGTTGAAAATGTAGAATTAAAAGATATTAGTTTACCAGAAGAAATGAAGAGAGTTTTAGCTAAAGCTGCTGAAGCAGAACGTGAGAAAGCAGCAGTTATAACTAAGGCTGCTGGAGAAGTTGAAGCTGCTAAGAATTTGGCTCAAGCTGCTACTACTATGGCATCAACTCCTGGAGCATTACATTTAAGAACTCTTTCAACTATTAATGATGTAAGTAGTGATCAATCAAATACTATTATATTCTGTGTGCCAGTTGAAGTACTTGATGCATTTAAAAGTGCAAGCATCGATCCTACAAAATTAGTAGAAAAGATAAGTAAGAAAAATTAGTTACTTAAAAAAGTAACTTTTTTACTCTAAAAAGTAGTATTTTAAAAAGTAATTGCGTATTAAATTAATGA
>CAVIDW010000035.1:0-6909 GCA_963641945.1 bacterium
TTTTTTTATTAATGTCAACTAATCGGGGTACTTTATTTAAAATGATTGTTTTATATTTTGTTTTATTGAATTATATTTTGTTGTTCAGTTTGAGTAGATGTTTCAATTTGAAATTCAGATGTAACTGGTGCGGTTATTGTTTCTACTGAAGCAACTGGTTTATCCTCAGAAATTGGTTGAACTGGTGTAACTGTGCTTATTTCAGGAACATTTACTACTTGCTCAGTTGGAACTTGTTCTACCATAGGTACTGGAATAACTGGAGTAGTGTTTTCTACTACAGGTGATTGCGTTTCAACAATTGGTGCATCAGTTGGAGTTTCAATTGTCTGTATAGTTTCTGCTACGGTTGATGTTTGTGGAACTACCGCTTCAGTTACAGGCGTATCTACAATTGGTGCATCAACAATAGGAGCAGTAACATTACTTACAATAGATTCAGCAGGTGTTACAGTTTCAGGTTGATTAGATTCTTCTGTCATCCCTACAACACTGTTTATTGAATCATTTACTTCATTTGAAACACTATTTGTTTCTGGAGAAATAGTTGGTTCATTTATTACAGTTTCTGTATTTTGTGATTGTGTTTGAATGTTATTATTAGTTTCTGTATTTTGTGATTGTGTTTGAACGTTATTATTAGTTTCTGTATTATTAATAGGTTCTATTTTGTCTTTTTTAGATTTTTTTGATTTGACTATTAACAATATAATAATTACTATAATTACAACTATAATTCCAGACCCTATAAGAATGTTAGTCGTATTATAAATGTAAAATTCAAATTTAACATTATCATTTTCTTTTAAAGAAGTTAAGTCCCACGTTAATGTTTTATCATCATTTGATTTTTCTGTAGCATTTGAACTAACTGCTTTATATGGAAGATTAACAATGTATTTTAAATCTATAGATGTCATCATTGTTTCCATCATTGAATCTTCAAAAATACTGTCATCATTTTCTTCTTCAACAGTTTGTAAAGATTGATATGTTGGTGTAACTGCAAAAGGGATTTCCTTTGCACTTGCAGTAGCTGCTGTGTATTTTGTAATTACTACATTTGAATTTTCTTTCACGATGTCATCATTTATATCAGTTATTTTAATATTAGACCCCTTTTTCTCATAAATATACGAATCATTCCAAACACATATATATGTTATTTTTCCAGTCTTATCTAGTTTAACAATATAATTGTTTGTAGTACTTACACCAGTTTCATTTGGAGTTGTACAAGCATTGCTATTGCAATATGTTTCTGCTGTTGCAGCAGTTAATGAATCACTGGCGAACTTTGTTGATGCTTGTTTATAAATATTTTCAACATCAATTTTAAAAGTATCATACTCACTACTACTTAATGAATCAATTGCTGTAGTTGGAGCAGATTGAACATCATATGAATCATCATCATCCATACTTGTATCTGTTATTCCACTGTCGCTTTGATCAAATTTAAAGTTTGCCGTATAGGTATTTTTTAATAACCCCTTTTTAACCTTAAAGATATTTTCTAATTTTTCACTTTTATTTGCAACATTTGATAAACTAAATTCTGTGTCATTATCTGTACTAACATCATCTATATTATCAAAACTGATAGTTAATTTAATACCAGTATATTTGTTATCTTTGTAATCTTCAGCTTTAAATCCTTTTGATTCTAACTCTTTCTTTTCTTCATCAGATAGTATTTGTTGATCTTCAATTAACGTCGATGACATTCCATATATTATGGAATAATCCATTGATTTGTCTTTTTTAATATCCATTGTAGTATTAAACTTCACACAGCCAGAAAGTCCTAATAATACAAGAGAGAATATTAAAAGTTTTTTAAATTCTCTTTTCATTTCTTTTCTCCTTCTATTATGATATAGTAAGTATAACACAATAAACTTAAAAAATAAATACTTTTTAAAATAAAAACTCTTATTTTTTTAAGAGTCTTTATTCATTATTTTTTAATATTTCTAATTTAGATATTTCTTTTTCTAAATCTTCTCTTTCTTTATTAACAATAGCTTCTGGAGCTTTATTAACATAATTTTCATTTGATAATAGTTTTTTACGTCTTTCAATAGATGCTTCTAATTTAGATATTTCTTCTGCTTTTTTCTTTTCTTCTTCAAGACTATTTGATGAATTATCAAAATAAATATCAAATTTATAGTTATACAATTCTATTGTTACTTTATCATTAAATTTAGATTTTTCAACTATTTTATCATTAAGTTTTAACATATTATTTAGTAATTCATTATGATTATAATCTATTACTTCAAAATCACTAGATATTTTATTTTCTACTTTTTTGTTTCTAAATAATGTTATATACTCACTTAACTCTTCTATTTCCTTTTCTTCTTTTTTAAATACTAATTTTTTATCATATTTTGGATAACTTTCTAGCATTAATGATTCTTTATTTTTGAAGTTTAGGCTTCCATATAATTCTTCTGTTACAAAAGGCATAAATGGATGCATCATTTTAATAATACATTCTAATACATAATGTAATGTAGATTTAGTACCATTTGATTCACTGAATTTAGACATTTCAATATATCTATCGCAGAAATCATCCCATATAAATGAGTATAGTGTACTTCCAGCATTATTAAATTCATATTTATCCATAGATTTAGTTACTTTTTTGATTGTTTCATTTAATCTTGTTAGAATCCATTTATCTGATTCATTTAGATTTTCTAATTTATAATCTTTTTGTTCAAAGTTTTCTAATTTCATTAATACGAATCTAGTTGCATTCCATAATTTGTTTATAAAATTCCAAGTTGAAGCAACTTTATCAGTATCAAATCTTATATCCATACCCATTGCAGATGTTGTTGTTAAGTAGTATCTTAATGAATCACAACCATATTCATCAATTAAATCCATAGGATCAATACCGTTTCCTAAAGATTTAGACATTTTTCTACCTTGTTTATCACGAATAAGTCCATGAATAATACAATCTTTAAATGGACGACTATTCATTTGTTTTAATGATGAAAATGCCATTCTTGCTACCCAGAAGAAGATAATATCATAAGCTGTTACAAGTACATCAGTTGGAAAATATCTTTCTAAATCTTCTGTATTATTTGGCCAACCAAGTGTGCTAAATGGCCATAATGCACTACTAAACCATGTATCTAACACATCTTCATCTTGACTCCATCCTTCTCCTGGACATTCTTTTTGTACTTTAATTTCTTCGCCTTTATACCAGGCTGGAATTCTGTGTCCCCACCATAATTGACGACTAATACACCAATCATGGCAATCTTCCATCCAGTGATTTAAAACTTTTTCAAATCTTTTTGGTACAAAGTTAATTTTGTTATCTCCACCTTTTTGAGCATCAAGTAAATCTTTACTCATACCACTCATATCAACAAACCATTGTTTAGAAAGATATGGTTCTACTACTGCATCTGTTCTTTCAGAGTGACCTACATTATGTGTCATTTTTTCAATGCTAATTAATAAATTTTCACTTTCTAAATCTTTAAGCAATTCTTCTCTACATTTCTCACGAGTCATACCATTGTATTTACCAGTTTTCTCGTTCATGGTAGCATCTTCATTCATAATTAGAATTCTTTCTAAATTATGTCTTTCTCCTACTTCAAAATCGTTAGGGTCATGAGCTGGTGTAATTTTAACACAACCTGTTCCAAATTCTGGATCAGCATGTTCATCTCCTATAATTGGTATTAATTTATTAACAATTGGAAGAATAACATTCTTACCTATTAAATCTTTATATCTTTTATCTTCCGGATTAACTGCTACTGCTGTATCACCAAATAGTGTTTCAGGACGAGTAGTTGCTACATCTAAATAATCTTTTGTTCCTTCAATAAAATATTTGATGTGATAAAAAGCTCCTGGATCATCTTTATAAATAACTTCTTCATTTGATAAAGCTGTTTTAGCAACTGGATCCCAGTTAATTATCTTCTCACCTCGATATATAAGCCCTTCGTTATAAAGTCTAATAAATACTTCATTAACTGCATCATTTAATCCTTCGTCAAGAGTAAATCTTTCACGATTATAGTCAACTGTTAAACCAAGTGTTTCCCATTGTTTATGAATATTGCTTCTATGTTCTTCAGTCCACTTCCAACATTCTTTCAAGAATCCTTCACGACCTAATTCATATTTATTAATTCCATTTTCTTTAAGTCTATTAACAACTTTAGCTTCTGTTGCGATTGCAGCATGATCCATTCCTGGAAGCCATAAGCAATCATATCCTTGCATCTTTTTATATCTAATAATAACATCTTGGATACTGCCATTTAATGCATGACCTAAATGTAAATTTCCAGTAACATTTGGTGGAGGTATAACTATACAAAATGGTTCTTTGCTTTTATCTCCTGCATCAAAATATCCTTTTTCTTTCCAACTTTTATATTTGTTTTTTTCTACTTCTTTATGATTATATTTTTTGTCTAACATATTATTTCAATTCCCCTTTCAAATATTTAATACATTCATCTATGAATGGTTTAAATATTTTTTTGTTATTTAAGTTTTCTAAAATTCTTTCTAAATATTCTTCATCTAGGACTCGATGTTTAGAATAGTCATAATTTAAGTCAAATATTAAAGCTAACATTAATACTATTTTATCATTTTTAGATTTAGTTATTTCTTTTATTATTTCATTATGACTAAAGAATTCTTCTTTTACTTCTTCAGATATTTCTGAATCATCATCTGTTATACTTATTAGTTTATCTGTACTCATGGCATAAATAATATCTAATTTATCTGCGTCTCTTATTATTCTTGAATGAAGTGTTTCTCTTACTGATAAAGAAGTAGGAATTTGAAACTTATTGTGATATTTTATTGCACTTTTAATAACATCATAATCAGACTTTTTGGCAATAAATTTATCAATCATTCCATCCTCAAATAATATTTTTACTCCTTCGTTTCCATGATCAAATTCTTTTGTATCAGAAAATGACTTATATCTCTTCCATTGTTCAAATCTTGCTATATCATGAAGTAAAGCTATTAATGACGCTAAATCTTTTTCTTCTTCATCTAATTCAATACTTCTTGATATTTCCTCTGCTTGATGGACGACTCTATAAGAATGATTATATTTATAAGCTATTTCTTTTATATTCATGTCATATTTCATTGCATATTCATCAAATGCATCAAAATTTTCATTCATAATTCTTTCCTCCAAAATAAAAAGGCAATACCAAAGGACGATTATATCGTGGTACCACCTTATTTAAAACTCTATTTATTTAACGCATAATTACGTAACATCTTACTTCTATTTCTGATGTTAAACTCACAAGCTACCTTCATTTAATTCATTTAAGAAAAGCTTTCACCCGATGACTTTTCATCTCTAATAAACTACTTAAATTACTCCTCTTGGTCTTTGTTTATAGTTAAGAGTATACAATAATTAATTTTAATTGTCAATTGTAAGTTATGCTCTTTTATATTTTGTTCCTTCTCTAGTATCAAGTAATTCTATACCTTTTTCAAGTAATTCATTTCTGATAGCATCTGCTTTATCAAATTCTTTATTTTTCTTATGTTCTTTTCTTGCTTCTATTTTAGATTCGATATATTTAATTTCTTCTTCACTAAATTCATTTACTTCTTCTTTTTTAGTTAAATCTAAAGCTAAAACATTATCAAAGTCTTCAATTAATTTAAATTTAGTTATATCATTAACATTTTCATCTTTAAGTAAATCATAAACTAATGTTAAAGCATTTGATGTATTTAAGTCATCTTCTAAATAATCAGTAAATTTACGTTTATATTCATCGAATTTATCTTGTTCAATATTGCCTTCTTGACTTAAAGATAATACTTTACTTTTTAATTTTTTATATGCAGTTTGTGCTCCATCTAATGCAGGATATGTAAATACTAATTGTTTTCTATAATGACTTGAAAGGCAGAAATATCTAAATGATAATGGATCATATCCTTGTTCTTTTAAAACAGTTACACTTAATACTGCTCCTTTACTTTTTGACATTTTTCCTGTGTCATCATTTAAATGCTCATTATGGAACCAATACTTACACCATTTATGTCCTAAATATCCTTCACTTTGAGCAATTTCATTTGTATGATGTGGGAAAATATTATCGACTCCACCTGTGTGAATGTCTAGATATTCTCCTAAATATCTTAAGTTAATACCAGTACATTCAATATGCCATCCAGGATATCCATATCCCCAAGGCGAATCCCATTTTAATTCTTGACTTTCAAATTTTGATTTAGTAAACCAAAGTACAAAATCTGCTTGATTTCTCTTGTTGTCATCTTCTTCTACGCCTTCTCTTACACCTACTACCATATCATCTTCTTTGTGGTTAGTAAGAACGTAATAATCATCTAACTTAGATGTATCAAAATAAACATTTCCACCAGCTATATATGCATAATCTTTTTCAAGTAATTTAGTTATTATTTTTATATACATATCAATATTATCAGTTGCTTTTGATACGATATCTGGTCTTCTACAATTAACTAAATCAAAATCTTTAAAGAATGCATCTGTATAAAAAGCTGCTATATCTAAAACTGATTTATGTTCTTTTTGAGCACTTGCTACCATTTTATCTACACCAGAATCTGAATCACTTGATAAGTGTCCTACATCTGTAATATTCATTGCTCTTTTAACATTGTATCCAATGTATCTTAATGTTCTGTCTAAAATATCATTTCCAATATAATTTCTCATATTTCCTATATGAGCATAATGATAAACTGTTGGTCCACAAGAGTAAAATTTTACTTCTTTACTATCCCATGGTATAAATTCTTCTACTTTTCTTGTTAATGTATTATATATTTTCATAAATATCCTCTTTTCTTTATATT
>CAVIDW010000035.1:6948-11544 GCA_963641945.1 bacterium
TTTATATTTTATTTAATTTTTTATTTAAAATAATTTAACTCTTTTATATTAAGAGTTTAGACTTTTTCACTTACTAATTTATTACATTATAAAATTTTACTTCTTTACAAAGTAAACAATTGATACATCGACAAGTACACATTATATGTAATCTTTCCATAGTAATCTCCTTTTATAGATAATATACTAGCATAAAAAAAAGTAACTGTCAAATTACAGTTACTTTAGAATTAGTTTTCTTCGTTATGAAGTTCTTCTATTATTTTTTCGATTTTTGCTCCATATTCAATTGATTCATCAAATATAAATCTTAGTTCTGGAGTATGTCTTATTTCTAAACGTTCTGCTAACATACTTCTAAAGAATCCAGCAGCATTGTTTAAATCTTTTTCTACTTTTTCTCTATTATCAGTAGTAGTGAAATATATTTTTGCAAAACTTAAGTCATTTGTTACTTCTACATCAGTTATTGTTACATTTTTAAAATCTTCATCTTTTGCTTCTAATAATAATATATTTCCTAGTTCTCTTTGCATATCAGAAGCTACTCTTTCACCTTTTAAGTTACGCATTATTTTTTCACTTCCTTTATTTCAAATGCTTCAATTCTATCTCCTTCTTTGATATCAGGGAATGATTCTATTGTCATACCACAATCAAATCCAGATTTAACTTCATGGGCTTGATCTTTTTCTCTTTGAAGTGAAGCTATTTTTGAAGTAGTTACTACTATACCATCTCTAATTACTCTACATGGAGTATTAACTTTTACAACACCACTTGTTACATGTGAACCTGCAATATTTCCAACTTTTGAAAAATGGAATAATTGTCTTACTTCTGCTTCTCCAATTATTACTTCTTCAAACTCTGGATCTAGCATACCTTTCATTGCTGCTTCAATTTCTTCTACTAATTTATAAATAATATTATATAGTCTAATATCTACTCCATAACCTTTAGCGGTTTCTTTAGTTTCTTTTGTAGGACTAACATTGAAACCAATAATAATTGCGTTTGATGCATGAGCTAAAACTACATCACTTTCAGTAATTGTTCCAACTCCACTTCTAATTACATTTATTTTAACGCCTTCTACATTAATTTTAAGTAAGGCATTTTTAACAGCTTCTTCACTACCTTTAACATCAGTTTTAAGTACAATATTTATTTCTTTTCTACCTTCTTTGATAGAATCAAATAATTCATCTAAACTTAATGCTTTGTGAGCAAATTTCTTTCCTTTTTCGATTTCTTTTCTCTTCATGGCTACTGTTCTAGCTTCTTTTTCACTTTCAAATGCCATAAATTTATCTCCAGCTACCGGTACATCTTCTAATCCAGTGATTTCTACTGGTTTTGATGGTTCTGCTGATACTATTTCATGACCATTGTCATCACAAAGTGTACGAACTTTGCCATGATTTACGCCAACTACTATAGGATCTCCTAGTCTTAACGTTCCATTTTGAATTAATAATGTAACAACTGGGCCTCTACTCTTATCTAATTTAGCTTCAATAACACTTCCTGTAGCATATCTATTTGGATTAGCTCTTAAATTTAATACTTCTGATAAAGCATTAATATTATCTAATAATAAGTCTACTCCTTCTCCAGATTTAGCACTTATTTTAACGAATATTGTATCTCCACCCCATTCTTCTGGTACTAATCCTAATTCAGATAATTCACTCATTATTTTTTCAACATTGATATTTGGTTTATCAATCTTATTAATAGCAACTATAATAGGTACTCCAGCTGCCTTTGCATGATCGATAGCTTCTTTTGTTTGAGGCATTACTCCATCATCTGCAGCTACAATTATAATAACAATATCTGTAACGCTAGCACCTCTAGCTCTCATTTCAGTAAATGCTGCATGTCCTGGAGTATCTATGAATGTAATTTTCTTTCCATTCTTTTCAACTTGGTATGCACCAATTGCTTGAGTTATTCCACCAGCCTCTCCACTTGCTACGTGAGAATTTCTAATATAGTCTAATAGTGTGGTTTTTCCGTGATCAACATGTCCCATTATTGTTACTACTGCTGGTCTTGATTCTAAATCTTCTTCTTTATCTGTAATTACATATTCTTCAAAATTACTAATATCTGTAGTTTCTTCTTTAACTAGTTCTTTTCCATAATCTAATGCAATAATACTAGCATCTTCAAAAGATATAGCTTGACTAGATGATATCATTAGACCCATTTCAATTAGTTTTTTAACTAAATCTGTAGCTGTTATTCCTAAAGAAGTTGCTAAATCTGCTACACTCATACCTTCTTTATATAAAACTACATTAGACTCAACTGTTTCTTTATTACTTTGAAGTTTTGTTTTATTTTTATAAATATTTTTCTTTTTAAGTACTAAATCTTCATCTTTTTGTACTTTAACTGAATCTTTTTTCTTGATTTTCTCTTTTACTTTTACTTCTTCATCTAATTCAATATTGTATGCTAGAGCAGCTTCTTCGGCTCTATCTTCCATTTCAAATTTACTTGCTAATTCTTCAGTTAAATTATTTTCTTCACTAGATAAATCTCCAATCTCTTGGTCTAACATTATTATTGCTTCATCATCTAGAATATCTTCCTTATTATTATACTTATATCCTAATTCTTTAAGTTTTTTAATAACTTCACTAGAATCAATATCAAGTTCTAAAGCATAATCTTCTATACTCATATTTCATCCTCCCTTTCTTATATTTTAGTTAATAATTCATCATATATTTTATCTTCTATTTTTGTTTCCAAATGACGCTCTAATACTTTAGAAGTTCTTGCTTTTTCTATAACATTTTTATCTTTTTTTAGATAAGCACCTCTTCCATTTGCTTTTAGAGTATCATCAACAAAAACTACTCCTTCATTATTTTTAACTATTCTAAGTAAATCTTTTTTTTCACATTTTTCATGTGTTACAACACATGTTCTCATAGGTACTTTTTTTACTTTCATATTTTACCTCCTATGAATTGATTTGTTTGTTAATATCACTTAAAGTCTTAATATTAATTGTATATTTTGTTAATTTACTTGCAAGTTTAATATTAATACCTTTCTTTCCTATTGCTAAGCTTAAATTTTCATCATCTGCTATAACTAAAGCTTCTTTTTTCTTTTCATCAGTTATACTTACATTTAAGTTTTTAGCTGGACTTAATGCATTAGCAATGAATTCTTCTGGATCACTACTATAAGCTATTAAATCTATTTTTTCTCCACCTAATTCATTAATTATGTTAGCGATTCTTCTACCTTTTTCGCCAATACAACTTCCTACTGGATCAACATTTGGATTAGTTGACGCTACGCATACTTTGCTTCTTACTCCAGCTTCTCTTGCTACTCCTCTTAATTCTAAAGTTCCATCAGCAAATTCTGGTATTTCATGTTCGAATAATCTTTTAACAAAACCATAATTTTTTCTTGATGTTAGAATAAGTGGTCCTTTTGTAGTAGATTCAATCTTTGTAATATAAACTTTTATTGAATCTCCCATAGTTAATTTTTCTCCTGGAATTAATTCTGTTTTTGGTAAAATTCCTCTTGCTTTGCCTAAATCAACATAATAGTTTCTAGCATCTTCCATAGCTAAGAATCCTATCATTAGTTCATCTTGCTTATCAGCAAATTCATTCATTACTTTTTCACGTTCTGCTTCTCTTACTTTTTGTAATACTACTTGTTTAGCAACACTAATTGCTACTCTACCAAAATCATGTGGTGTAACTTCTTCTAAAATTTCATCACCAACTTGATAGTCTTTATTAATTTCTTTAGCATCACTTATTGTCATTTCATTTAAATAATCATGTTTAACTTTTACTTCTCCTGTTTCTGGATCAATATCATCGTCATCATCATTATAATCGTCAACAATAGTAGTTACTTTAAATACTTTGATTTCTCCAGTATTTCTATCAATTAGAACTCTTGAAGTGTAATCAGCTTTTTCATTTTTTTTGAATGCTGTTGATAATGCTGTTTGCATTGCTTCAATTATTACATCTTCATCTATTCCTTTTTCTTTTACTATTGCATCTAATGCTTTTTTAAACTCTTTTCCATCCATTTTTCCAGTTTCTTCAACTTTAGATCTCTTCATCTTCTTTTACTCCTTTGCTCCCTACGTCTAAAACATAATCTTCTATTTCTAGGTCTAAACTATCGATAATTGGATCTACAATATGAGTGGCTTCTACACATAAGTCCATATCTACTCCAGAAGCGCTATCAATAGTTACAAACAAAGTTTTTTCACCATCTTCTTCCCCCATGTGAACTCCAACTAATTCAATATTTTTTTCTTCTAACGGCTTTTTAATTGCATTAATTATTTTTTCTTCCATAAAAGACCTCCTTTAATAAATTAAAGAGTGGGTATTTCTGCCCACTCTTCGTTGTCAAATGTATTATAGCACAATAAATATTATGATACAAGTAATTTTTTATTAATAAATTATATTTTGTTTTTTATAACCTTATAGTTTTTCTATTTCTTCAATGGTTAATCCTGTAATTTCAGAAATAGCATTTAAATCAATATTCTTTTCTTTCATTTTTCTAGCATGTTCTATA
>CAVIDW010000036.1:0-11329 GCA_963641945.1 bacterium
AAAACCGACATTTTTATATTACATTTTTCCTACATTCTTATAGTATCATTAACATATATTTTCCTGATATTTCACCTATTAGAGATTTAACAATTGTTGAAAATATAGATGATTATAAAAATAATTATGATTATTGTAAAACATTATCTAGTGAAAGAAATGATACTTTAAGAAGTAAACCTTCAATGAAAAGTATTGAAACTCCTGGTGGTAACTCTAATATAGAAGAAATATTTAAAAAAGTTAAAGAAATAGATCCGGATGGTGTTATAGTTTTATTCAATTTAAGCCATGAACCTAGTCAAAGATACCAGAGATATGCTGGAATATCAGTTGATATTAGTTTGAACTTAGGAGTATATATAGACGCTGTTGGAAAAGGATTTGATGGCAGAGAGGTTTCAAAAGGTATTGTTACTCATGAAAGATATTTTATTCCTTGGTTTGATATTAGAAGGTGTAATATTAATAATTTTAAAGAATATAGAACTTATCTAATAAATGATGAAGATTACAGTAAAAGTAGAAAAGATAGAATAAATTTTCTTACAAGTGTTGGATTAGATGAAAATGAAGTAAATAAAAATGTACCAGTTAAATATGAAGAAATACCCGATTTTATATGGTTAGATATTATTAAAAATATTATTTCTAGATTAGAAGATATGGAAATAGAATTAAAAAGTGCTAATTTAGATGAGATAGCAATAAGTGGTCATACAGAAGGAAAACATTTCTTGCCTTGGCAGATGTTTGATAAAAGTAGATATACAAAAAGATAGTTTAAACTATCAATGTTTAAAATTAATCATTTCTATTTTTATGAATTAATTTAATTTGATTCTTGTACATTTTATATATTTCTTCTAGTGAAATATTATTTCCTTCTAGTTTCATTTCTATTGCGTAATTAATAAAATCATATACAATATCATCTACATCAAATGAGTAAAGTGATAAAGATTGAGCTCTTTCTAAATATAGTGTGCATGGACTATTCTCTTCTTCTTTCATATGTCCGATTGCATAAAAACTTATATATTCTTCTTCTGACTCACTTTCTTTATAATTTAATCCAAGTATCGGAACATTTTTATTCTTACTTCCATTTTCAGGATTTTCTAATATTTCATTTTCTTTTGGTGCTATTAAATAAAAATCACTACTGAATGAATTCACTTTAGTACTTTCAAACTCAATTCCAAGTTTATCATATAATAATTTACAAATAATTGGAATTACTTCATTTGCCTTAAACATTGACATATTTTTATACTTTACTTTATAATCATAATCCATTTTTGACACCACCTTTTTCTGAATTTGTAGTATAGTAAAAATATATAGAAATGTCAATATAATATATGTTAAAATAAATAAGGTGAATAAATGAAAGAAGAAAATATAAAAATTATTTCTGATCAAGATTCTTTAGAATTGGATTGTTTATTAATTAAACCAAATAAAGAAATTAAAGCAATAGTTGAAATTGCTCATGGTATGAATGAACATAAAGAAAGATATATTGATTTTATGAAGTTCTTAGCTAAAAACGGATATGCATCTTTTATACATGATCATAGAGGACACGGTAAAAGTATTAAAAACAATAATGATTTAGGATATTTTTATGAAGAAAATGCTTCTTATGTTGTAGAAGATTTACATCAAATTAATGAATATTTAAAAAATAAATTTAAAGATAAAAAGATAATATTATTTGGACATAGTATGGGATCAATGATTGTAAGAAAATATATTAGTAAATATGCTCATACTATTGATGGATTAATTGTATGTGGTTCTCCTAGTAAAAATGATGCTTCTAAATTAGGACTTAATGTTGTTAAGTTATTGAAATCTATTAAAGGTGAAAGATATAGAAGTGAATTTGTTAAGAAGTTAATGTTTGGTGGATTTGATAAAAAAGGAAGTGAACCTAATAGTTGGGTATGTCATAATAAAGAAATTCTTAAATTATATAATGAAGATGAACTATGTCAATATACTTATACTTTAAATGGATATGAAAATATTATTAAATTAATGATAGATATATATAATCCTAAAATATATAATAGAAATAATTTAGACTTACCTATTTATTTTATAGCTGGTAATGATGATCCTGTTATTAAATCTAAAAAAGATTTTAATGAAGCCATAAACTTTCTTAAGAAAATTGGATATCATAATATAGATAATACTTTATATGATGATATGAGTCATGAAATATTAAATGAGATTAATAACAATTTAGTTTATGGTGATATATTAAATTGGCTAAATAAGATAATTTAAAAGAGTACATTAGTTATGTACTCTATTTTTTATGATGTTTATTATTTCATTTATTTTTTTATTTTGATTTTTTGATTGTTTTTGAATATTTAAATATTTATCTAATAAGTAATTTAAGTATTCATTATACATAGTTTTATCTATGTGATTTAAACCTATTAATTCTTCTTCTTTTGATAGATTATTATTACCTATAGTAAATTCTATTAAATTATAGTATTTGTTATTTTCTTTTATTATCAATTCTTTATTTATTTTATAACCTAAATCATTCATTTTAACTCTTAAAATATCATGATAGTTGTTTGATATAGTTATAATTTTTTTGAATTTAATATTTGTATTACTTAGTATATCTAATATTGTATGAGTTCCCATACCTGATAGTACTAGTGTGTCCACTTCATTTTCTTTTATATTATCAAGTCCATTTGAAACTCTTAAATCTATTAAGTTATCTAAAGATAACTCTTTTATTGTTTTAGAAGCTCTATCAATGACTTTTTCACTTATATCTGATGCGATAGATTTTTGATTTCTTTTAGCAAGCATTATTGATAGTTTAGCTTGATCACACCCTACATCTACTACTTTATCATTTTCATCTATAAGTGAATAAATAGATTCTATTCTATTCAATTAAGAAATCTTTTAGTTTTTTAGCTCTTGATGGGTGTCTTAACTTTCTAAGAGCTTTTGCTTCAATTTGTCTAATTCTTTCACGAGTAACTTTGAATTGTTTACCTACTTCTTCTAGTGTGTGACTTGAACCATCAAATAAACCGAATCTTAATTCTAATACTTCTTTTTCACGAACTGTTAGTGTATCTAATACTTCTCTTAATTCATCTTTTAATATTTCATATGTTGCGAATTCTTCTGGTGACATAGTTCTTTCATCAGCTAAGAAATCTCCTAAGTGTGAATCGTCTTCCTCACCTATTGGTGTTTCTAGTGATACTGGATCTTGACTAATTTTTCTTATTTCAGCTATTTTATCTACAGATAATCCCATTTTCTTTGATAATTCTTGATCAGTTGGTTCTCTATTTAATTCTAGAGTCATTTGACGTTCAATTCTAGCCATTTTATTAATAGTTTCAACCATATGAACTGGAACTCTTATTGTTCTTGCTTGATCTGCTAAAGCTCTTGTTATAGCTTGTCTAATCCACCATGTAGCATAAGTACTAAACTTATATCCTTTATCATAGTCGAATTTTTCTACAGCTTTCATTAATCCAATATTTCCTTCTTGAATTAAGTCTAAAAATAGTAAACCACGTCCAACATATCTTTTAGCTATACTAACAACTAAACGTAAGTTAGATTCGGCTAATCTTTTTTTAGCTTTCTCATCACCTTCAGCAACTTTTTTAGATAATTCTTGTTCTTCTTCTAAAGTTAAAAGGCTTATTTTACCTATTTCTTTTAAATACATTCTGACATTATCATTAACTGACATATCTTTACTTTCATCTGGTACATCATCAATGATTAAATCAGCTTTTAAATCTATTGGTTCATTTCCTTCTTCATCTTCAGCTCTAACTTCGATGTTATTTTCAGATAATGCATTATATAATTTATCTAATGCATTAGCGTCTAAATCTAAATCTATTGTTTTTTTAGCTATTTGTTCATAAGTTAAATAACCTTGAGTCTTTCCTGTATTTACTAATTCTTCTATTCTTTCTTCGAATGTTTTAATATTGTTTACCATTTTAACACTTCCTTATTTATATTTTCTATTTCTTTAGCAATTTCTATTTTTTTATTGATATCTAGTGTATCATTCATTTCTTGTTTTAATTTTTTTATTTTTTCTTCTATACTATATTTTTTTATAGTATTTATATAATCATCTAATTCTTGATTTGTGTAATTATCATCATTATGATACATCATTACTTCTTTTAATGTTTCATTTATATCTTTTAGTTCAGCAACATAATCAATAAAATCACTATAATCAAAATAACCATATGTTTCTCTAAATTCAATTATTTTATGAGCTAGATTTGACATATTATCATGTATTAAATATCCTAGTGTATTTTCAAAATATAGTATTACATCATCATAATGTAACATTAAATATAATAATCTAATTTCACTTATATCATATTTATTATATCTTTTCTTTTTTATTTCTTGTTTTGAAGTTATTTTAGGCTTCGTTATAGACTTTTTAATCTTTCCTTTGATAATTGACTCATCTATATTAAATTCATTTGATAATTCTTTTATTTTAAGTTCTTTTAATATATCATCATCTAATTCATTTAAAGAAGCTATTGCTTCATTTATATATTTACTTATATCAGTAGCATCTTTCATATTTTTATTTAATTTTAAATATTTAAATTTAAAATCTATAAAAGGTATTCTATTGTTATAAACTATATCAAATGCTTCTTTTCCTTTTGCAGAAATAAACTCATCACTATCTTTATAGTCATCAAATACTATAACAGAAACTTCTATATTATTTTTAAGTAATTCTTCTCCAATAGATATTGTAGCAGTCTTACCAGCATTATCTTGATCTAAATTTAATACTACTTTGCATTTATATTTTAATATTTTATCTAAATGATCTTTAGTAAATGCTGTTCCCATTAGAGCAACTACATTTTTATAACCTATACTAGACATTCTTATAGTATCCATAAATCCTTCAGTGATAATTATTTCTTTTGACTTTTTTATATTTTGAAGTGAATTATTTATATTGTAGAATGTATTACTCTTTTTAAATATAATTGTTTCTTTTGAATTTGAATATTTAGGAAGTGTATCATCTTTTAAATCTTCTTCTAAATATTTTCTTCCTGAGAAAGCTATTATATCATTATTCTCATCTATAACTGGAAATATTATTCTATTTTGAAATGTATCATAAAGTTTTCCATTAATATCTTTTACTATATCTATATCTAATAAATCTTTTTCACTATATTTTTTTAATAACATGGATGATAGTTTATTTGATGTAGATAATCCAATATTAAATTCATTTATTATGTCTTTATCTATTTTTCTTTTTGATAGATATTCTATAGCGAGTTTTCCACTTGATGAGATTAGGTTATTTTTGAAATATTTGTTTACTGTATCATTTATTTCATAATATTTCTCTAGTGCTGAATTTACTTTTTTAGGTGTGACTGCATCCATTTTAATTCCAGCTCTGTCAGCTAATATTTTTAATGCTTCAAGAAATGTTGTTCCTGTATATTTTTCTACGAATGTTATTACATTACCACTTTCTCCACAAGAGAAGCATTTATATATTTGTTTATCTGGATGAACGCTAAATGATGGACTATGATCATCATGAAATGGACAGAGTGCTTTATTTTTATCATTTAAATCTATATAGCTACCTATTACATCTACTATGTCATTTTTTGATTTTATTTCATCAATTAATTCTTTTGAAATAGATGCCATATTTTGTCCCTCCATTAATTAAATACGCAAAAACTTTTTAAAACACTACTTTTTTTTGAAAGTTTTTTAATTTTTTGCATAAAATATATATTAAAATTCAATTTTTACTGTAATATTCTCTTTAAAATGTCAGAATATTTTTTTGTTAAACCTACTTCTAATATTTCATTAATATAATCATAAAGTGTATCTAAGCCATTTGTATTATAGTTTCCTTTTGCATTTCTCATATGATATTTAAATCCATAATCGACAAATCAAGGTCTTAACATTTTATCTCGCCATCTTTCTCCTTGTATAAAATAGTTTTATATTCGAAGACATTTATTTGTATCCATCCAAGTTCTTCTACTGTGAAACTTACAGAAAAATCTGCACTTTTCGTTCCATAACTATCTAAATATTCTTCATATAATGAAAATTCTATCAAAGGCATCTAATATAATTTTTTATATTAAAACTTTTGCTGTAATACATAGTCATTATCATATCTACCCATTGATATTCCCCCTTCTATAAAAAAAAGCGACTATATTATATCATACAGTCACTATTTTGTCAAAATAATTAGATTTACAAAAATGTCGTTAAATTGTATTTAATTGGTAGAAAAACTATTGTAGAAATTGATATTAAATATAAAGCATATATAATTACTAACATAATTTTACTTTTTCTTAGTTTTTCTACACTAGCATATGCAAAGAACAATATTGATGTTATAAAACATAACATAATTGCTAATAATGGCAAGTATTTTATTAATCCACTATATATTGAATCTGAAAAAATTGAATGATCTTGTATTAAAAATATATTAGGCACAAGCATACAAACTACAATAAAGGTGTTAACAAAAGAAAACATTATTGAATTCCTCAATGAAAATTCAAATATGGGAATTCCTAAAACAACAATTAATTCAAATACAAAAAAATAGCAGATGAATGTAATACACGAATAATTCTGTTTGTCCTTGATATCTAAAAGATATCCCATAAATTATTAATATACATGCAAGTATTATTTTGTCTTTTCAAACTTTGTCATTTCAATTAAAGCATTTTGTTTCTCCGTTTTCTTCTTATTCATTTTTGTGCCTCCAATAATTTAATAGTATTTTCGTCCAACTTAGAATTATAGTATTTGTCTATAACTTTTTTATATATTTCGTTATTACTTGCTAAATAAAATAAGGTCATACATGAGTTAATTTTTAAATTATCTGGATAACCTACTATTGATAAAATATCATTTGAAGGTAGCATCAATAATTCATTAGTTATTTCTTCTAAATGACTTCTTAATATATCATTTTTTAAATATTCTTTTGCTTCTTCTAAATCTATTATTCCATAATATTTAGTAGTACTGCTAAAGCCTAGACTTGATAATTGTGGAAATATATACCATATCCAATGAGATCTTTTTTTGCCACTTTTAATCTCATTTAATGCTATTTCATAATCTTTTTCCTGTGCTTTTATAAATCTATCAATACTATTCATTTTCTTTTTCTTTAGTAATATCAAAAGTTATAAAGTTAACAATTTTCTTTAAATCATCTACTTTTATTTCTATTTGATATCCTATTTTACCTCCACTTATAAATATACTTTCATTATTATAAACTGTTTTATCTATTACTGTTTTAAATGTTTTTTTCATTCCAATTGGTGAACAACCGCCATGGATATAACCAGTTAATCCTAATAAATCTTTTGATTTTATCATTTCTATATTTTTTTCATTTACAGAGGAAGCTGCTTTTTTTAAATCTAAATCTTTGTTTACTGGGACTAAAAATACATAGTTTGTATTACTTTTACCTAGTGTTACTAGTGTTTTAAATACTTTTTCTTCATTTTCGTTAAAGTAAGCAGCAACATCTTTTCCACTTATTACTTCACTATTAGTATAATCATGTATTTCATAATCTATTTTATGTTGATCAAGTATTCTCATCACATTTGTTTTTTCTTTTGTTTTATTCATAATTATCACATATATATTATATCAAAAAAAATAACTCTTTCGAGTTATTTATTTAATTTTTCAAATTTTTTAAATTCACTTGAATCTTCTAAGTCAGTATCCTCGAGTTCGCTTAAAATTCTTTTTTGTTCTCTAGTTAGACTTGTTGGAATAATTAATTTTAGTACACAATAGAAATCACCTTTTTTCCATGAGTCAGGATTATTAATTCCTTTTCCTTTAATTCTTAATATATCACCTGGTTGACTTCCATCTTTTATTTTGATATCTACTTTTCCATCTATTGTTTTAACTGTTTTTTTGCATCCTAAACATAAGTCTGTTATAGTTACTGGTAAATCAACATAAATGTCATTTCCTTCTCTTCTATAAAATTCATGTTCTGGATATCTTATTTCTATATATAAGTCACCGTTAGGTCCACCATTTATACCTGCTTCTCCTTTTCCAGCAACTCTTAATTGATCTCCATTATCTATTCCTGCTGGAATATCAATTGTAATAGTTTTATTAACTTTTACTTTTCCATTTCCTCTACAAGTATTACATTTTGATTTATATGTAACACCTTTTCCATTACATTCAGAACATGCTGTTCTTGTTTGAATTGTTCCTAGAATTGTGCTAGTTTGTTTAATTACATAACCACTTCCACCACATTCTGGGCAAGATGTTTCTCCATGCCCACCTTTTCCATCACAATCTTCACAAGTTTCATAATATTCCAAATCAACATCTTTTTTACAACCATATACAGCTTCTAAAAAATCTATTTTTAAGCCATATAAAGTATCTCTTCCTTTTTTAGCCCTATTTGTATTTCTACTGCTTCCGCCACCGAAAGCACTTCCTCCGAATGAACCAAATCCTCCTCCGAATAAATCATCAAAGATGTCACCAAAGTCGAAGTTACCAAATGGATTTCCTCCACCACTATAAGCTCCTCCTCCAGCTCCACCATAAGGATTTTCAAAAGCTGCATGACCATATTTATCATATTTAGCACGATTATCTTTATCAGATAAACATGCATATGCTTCTTGTGCTTCTTTAAATTTTTCTGGAGCATCTGGGCTTTTATTTAAATCTGGATGAAATTCTTTAGCTTTTTTTCTAAATGCACTTTTTATTTCAGCTTCAGTTGCATCTTTAGAAACGCCTAGAACTTCATAATAATCTCTTTTTGCCATATATCACTACTCCCCACTTGTATATTTTTTTAATAATTTTACTTTTTCATTAAACATATCAAAAGCTCTATTTAAAACTTTTTCATCACTTATATCAATTCCAAGTTTAAGTAATAATTCTAATGGATAATCACTTGAACCACTACTTAAAAATTCAATATATTTATCTTTAAATGTTTTATCATTTTCTAATTTATCAGCTATTACTAAAGCACTTATAAATCCAGTAGCATATTTATATACATAAAATGGTGTATAGAAATGAGGTATTCTTGCCCATTCATATTGTATATCTTTATCAACTGTTACAGCGCCACTGAAATGTTTTCTATTTAAATCATAATATGTTTTACATAATAAATCTTTTGTTAGAGATTCACCAGCTTCATATTTTTTATGAATTAAATGTTCAAATTCAGCAAACATAACTTGTCTAAATACTGTTGCTTTAAATTTATCTAGAAATTCAACTATATAATATATTTTTTCTTCTTTATTATCTGTGTTTTTAATTAAATAATTTGATAATAATACTTCATTTACAGTTGAGGCTATTTCTGCTAAAAATATTGGATAGTCTGCATAAATATATTCTTGATTTTTGCTACTGTAATATGTATGCATAGCATGACCCATTTCATGAGCTAAAGTGCTAACTGAATCAATATTATTTTCGTAATTTAATGATACATATGGATCTACTCCATAAGCGCCCCATTGATATGCTCCACTTCTTTTTTTAGCTTTTGGATATACATCAACACAATTTGTTTCTAATAACTTGTTAAATGTTTTTAAATAATCTTTACCAAGAGGACTAAGAGCTTCATTAACAATCTTTATTCCTTCTTCATAAGATATTTCTTTTTCTGGTATTGAAGAAGTATTTACATATATATCATACATATGAGGTTTAAATCCTAATGATTCAGCTTTTATTCTATAATAATCTTTTAGATATTTAGTGTTTTTATTAGTAATTTTGATTAAATTTTTATATAACTTATCACTAACTTTATCACTAAATAAATACATATCTAAAATATTTTTATATTTTCTTGTTTTAGCAGAGAATCCGTCTATTTTAACCTTTCCAATATATAATGCACTAATTGTATTTATATGATTTTTATAATATTCATATTCTTTTTTAAATGCATTCTTTCTTACTTTTCTATCTTTAGAAGATATTAGTTTAGTGTAATTTGATGTAGTAAGTTCTATTTTCTTACCATTTTCATCTTTAAGTGTTCCAAATCTTACATCAGTATTATTAATTGCATCATAAGCATCATTTGGTATTCTAAATGTATCACTTAATTCTGATAATATTTTTTCTTCACTTTCACTTAAAACATGTTCTTTTCTTCTAAATATTTTTTCTAAAATAAATTTATATTTTGCTAAATCTTTGTTTTTAGATATTAGTTCAAGAACTTTTTCATAGCTAGAAGATAATATTTCTGGATTTATAAATGTTCTTTCACTATATGCTTTATTAACAGCGCTAATAGCTCTTTCTTTATAATCTTGGAATTCAGGATCTTCCATATTGTCATAGTATCCTAGAAAAGAATATACATATAATCTTTCTATTAATAAATCTATTTTAGAGTCTAATTCAAGTACTTCTAAAAGAGTTTTATCACTTTCTAATATTTTTCCTTTATACTTTGATAATTCTTCTAATAATCTATTAACTTCATCTATTTCTTTATTAAATTCTTCTTTGTTTTTATAAAATTTTGTTAAATCCCATTTATATTTATCCATCATTATCTCCTTTATATAAATTAAGGGCCCATTTAAAGAGCCCTTAATCAATTATTATTTTTCTTCGAATTCAGCATCTTTTACATTATCTTTTTTAGATTCTTTTTCTTCTGATTCTTCTTCATGTGAAGCATTTTCACTTTGTTTTTGACTCTCAGCAGCTTGTTCTTGATAAATTCTTGAAGAAACTTCCATTACTTTATTAGATAATTCTTCACTAGTTTTCTTAATTTCATCAGTGTCTTCACCTTCTAAAGCTTTTTTAGTTTTATCAACTAATTCTTCTAGTTCTTCTTTCTCTTTATCTTTTACTTTATCACCAAAGTCTTTTAATGTTTTTTCTGTAGCAAATACCATTTGTTCAGCATCGTTTCTAATTTCAGCTTCTTCTTTACGTTTGTTATCTTTTTCTTTATTTGCTTCAGCTTCTTTCATCATTCTATCAATTTCTTCATCACTAAGATTAGTAGATGCTGTGATAGTGATAGCTTGTTCTTTATTAGTTCCTAAATCTTTAGCTTTAACATTAACAATACCATTTGCATCAATATCAAATGAAACTTCGATTTGTGGTACTCCTCTTGGAGCTGGTGGTATGTTAGTTAATTGGAAGT
>CAVIDW010000037.1:0-11282 GCA_963641945.1 bacterium
TGCGGCGAAGTCGTGTTCTTTAGTCGTGTCCTTGGACACGACTTTGAACACGACTTGCTTTTCTTGACTTATATAATAAATATGTTATACTTATATTATAAAGAAAGAGGAAAGAAAAATGAAAAAATATCTAAAAATGATAGAACCATTTGAAAGAAAAATTGCTATAATATCAGATGAAGAATATGAAATTGCTAAAAAAATTGATAAAAATTGTAATAAAGAACCTGAAGAAATTTTAAACGAAAAAGAATATGAAATTTATAATGAAATGTGTGAAAAAATTTATAAAAAATATGATGGTTATGATATCTTAGTTTTAACTAAAGAAAATGAAGCGGTATTTTGTGAAATGTGGAGATAAGAAAAATGGAAAATAAAACAATGAGAACCGAAATTCTAATCCCAAAAGATATAGAATTCAATTTAAAAGATTTAGTATACTATGTATCGGAAGAAGTGCACGATATAATTATTGAATATCTTCTAGAAGAAGATTTTGACAAAACTATTGTCTATCAAGTAGAAAATGAAGAAGAAATTTTTAAGGAAGTTATCAAAAATATATATGAAGAATTTTGTTAAAGGCTTTTAGCCTTTTTTTATATCCTTATAAGTCGTGCCCTTCAGTCGTGTCTTTTAACACGACTTCTTAGTACACGACTCCCCGTTATGTCGCCGCGGTTTGACACGACTTGTTTCTCTTGCAAAAATTTTATAATATGTTATACTTGTATTGTAAGAGAGGTCAAAAGATGAGAGTAAGAAAAAACATTCTAGTATTAGATACTGAAACCGTAGGCGATTTTTCCACACCTTTGATTCACGATTTAGGCTATTGCATTTTAGATGAAAATTTTAATATTGTAAAAACTTATAATGCTTTAGTAAAAGAAATAAAAAATTGTAAGTATTTAATGCGTAGTGAATTTTATAATTCAAAAAAACATTTATATGATTTTATGATTTTACAAAATCAAGTTGAATTAAAAAATTGGCTAGATATTTTAAGAGATTTAAAAAATGATATAAGAGATTATAATATCAAAACTATATGTGCCTATAATGTTGCATTTGATGAACGAGCAATAGAAAACACTTGTAATTTATTGCACGGAAAAATGCCAAAATTAAATTATTTATGTATTTGGAATTTGGCAACCGATACTATAATGAATAATGAAAAATATCGCTTATGGTGTTTAGATAATAATTATATAAGCGAAAAGGGTAATTATATTACAAATGCCGAATGTTGCTATCAGTATATCACAAATAATATTGAATTTATGGAAGAACATACGGCATTGAGTGATAGTATAATTGAAAGTGAAATATTAAAGTATATTATGGAAAATTATAAAGGTTGTAGCGATTACGGAGCAAAATATAATTGTTGGAAAAAGGTTCAAGAATGAACCTTTTTTCTTTTGGTGCGGCGACGTCGTGTCTTTTTTGAAGTCGTGTTCTTTTAGTCGTGTCCTTGGACACGACTTCGAACACGACTTGTTTCTTTTGCATAAATTTTATATTATGGTATACTAAAAGGTGTAGAAAGAGGTGAGTAAAATGGATAAAATGTATATTGATATGGATAATTGTATGAATTTTAAATGGGGTGATGATAAACATTGTTTATTTAGTTTAGATGAATTAATCAATGAAACTAAAAATTTTATTGAAGATGATGAAGATAGAAACATAGAAGAAATTGAAGAATTTATACAAGATGGTATATATGAAGCGATAGCCTATGACAAAACTTTTAAATATATACCTGAAGAATTTTGGACTATAACTAAAACTATTGTTTTGTATGAATGTTATAAAGAAAAAATATTAAAATTAAATCACGATAGAAAATAAGGCTCTAGTCGAGCCTTTTCTTAAAGTCGTGTCTTCTAGTCGTGTCCTTGGACACGACTTCCCAGTACACGACTTGTTCCCCTTGCATAAATTTTACATTATGGTATACTAAATATGTAAAGAGGGGTGCTTAAAATGATAGAAAAAAATAAAAATTTATTTATAATTACATTAGAAGATAACAAAAAAACTTATTATGATTTTGCCACAAAAAAATATTATGGTGTTAGTGGTAAAACTATAAGCAAATTTGGTACTGAAGCCAAAAAAGTTTTATCGGAAAATAAGTACAATAATTTTCTTGCTTATTATTTTAATGCTCTTAATCGTAAATCGGATTATTATAATGCTAATAATTGGGATCCTTCTATGGTTGAAACTATTTATAGTTTATATAATGAAAAATATGAGAGTAAATACCTTATATTTATAGCAAACTTTTGTCATCTTTTCAATTATAAATTAGATAAACAGGGTGTAAAACTTTTAAGCCAAGCCTTATTACAACTCCAAGATGAAACGGGAAAACGATTAAATTATTTTACAAATTCTCAATTAAATACAATTATCTATAATTTAAAATATCAAAATGTCTATTCTCAAAAAGTTATAGATTTAATTGCCTTTATGGAACATAGGGCAAACAAAAATATTTACACCATCTTCCGACAGGATATAGATAAAATTGCTTTTCGTTACGACCACGAAAATTGGGAAATGTTAGAAAATGGCTTTGTTGGGGAATATATAATACGATATATCACACTTTGTGAATTACTACATAAAGAACGAACATATAAAAATTTATTCTTATCACTTTGCTTGATGGAAAATGAAAAATTTCTATTAAACGAAAAATTATGTAATGATTATCAATTAGACGCCCCACTATTCTATGAAAATAATAATTTTATAACTATTATTCCTACCACCGCTAAACAATTTGAAGAAGAAGCCAATTATCAACAAAATTGTGTATTTAATGCATATTTTCCTAAAGTACAAAATTTAAAAACTCATATTGTATTCATTCGTAGAAAAGAAGATACATCAACACCTTATATAACTTGTGAAGTATCTAACACTGGTAAAATTGTTCAATATTTAAAACGATTTAATAATAATGTAACGGATAAAGAAGCATTAAACTTTTGTAAAGAATATCAAAATTATTTGAACTCTTGCTTCTAAGACACACTCTCCCGGGTGTGCCTTTTTTCTTTGAGCGCTGCGTCGAGGGTCATGACGCAGCGATTTTTCTGAAAATTTTCATTCAGAAAAATGAAAAATTTTTCATGGGTTTTGAAAAATTTTTCAAAAATCCCATTTTTTTGGCACGCCGATCCCTGTGTGTTAATTATGTGAAATTATGTGATTTACAAAAATAGTGTTGACTTTACTTCCCCTATGCGATATTATAATGGTGTAAACAGAAAGAGAGATACCCAAATGGAAAAAATTGACAAACGACTTGCCATGAAGTTAATTCTTGATACTGAGACCACTTATGAAAATAAAGAAGTCTTTGATATTGGTTGGCTTATATGCGATAAAAACGCTAGAGTGTATGAAGCAAGAGAATTTCTTGTTCAAGAAAACTTCAATAAAACATTCTACTATAAAACAAAACGCCCTTTATATGTTGAAAAAATTGAAAACTTATCTTTGAGAATATTACCAAAAGCCGAGATATTAGAAATATTGCTAAAAGATATTGTTACATACGGGGCTAAAGTGTTTGCTTATAATTCCGACTTTGACCAGGATGCATTAAATAGGTTGTGGGATTATGAACTCCCTATGACCGATATATTCCCTTATGCTTATAATATTGCTACTCAAAAATCTTATTTAAGACAAAATCGAAGAACACCAAAAGGCAATATGACAATGACTGCGGAAAATATATATCAATATATCTCACTCAATAATGAGTTTGAAGAAGAACATACCGCATTAGCCGACTGCTACATTGAAATGGCTATTCTCCTAAGGGCATTAAGGCAACATAAAAAAGTGGATAACACAATCAAATGCAATAATGCTTACTGGCGACTTAATTCTCTTTACAAAGGGCTTGATAAATAAATCAAGCCCCATTTTTTACTGGTCTGCGCGTCATGGGTCACGACGCGCAGGGTTTGTGAATATTTTAACAATCGGTATTTTTGTGAAAAAATGCACAAGTTAAAAATTTTTTATATTTTTCCTAAAAAACTATTGACATTTTTTTATAGTATGTTATACTAGTATTGTAAAGAGAGGTAAGGAAAATGAATATTGAAAACGATTTAATGAAGATTACTGATTATGAGTTTGAGCAATTAGAACGATATGTAGAAGGCTATTTAAATGAGTATATGGCGGATGAATACCCTCATATATACCTTAGTGATGATCAATGGAATGACGCTTATCAAAAAATAATATTAGATGTAGCACGCATAATTAATGATAAATATAAAGGAGAAAAATAAAATGGAAGAATATAAAGTAATAACTGAAACCATTGTAAAAATAGATATTGAAGAATTAGCCGAAAATACGGCTTATAATCAGATAGAATATGGTATTAAGTTTGAATTATCCGAACACCCTTTAAGATTTTTATATAGTAATACTTTCTTAAAGGATTTAGATAAGGAAGAACGATTAAAATATTATGATAAAATAGTATTAAGAGTTGCCGATAAAATAATTGAAAAATATGGGATTAATAATTAATCCCTTTTTATTACAATTTAAAGTCGTGTCCTAAGTCGTGTTCTTTGAACACGACTTTATTGTACACGACTTCATAATAATTCTAGGAGCTTTGACACGACTAAGAGCGGCAAAAAAGATATTGAAATTTTAAAATATATATAGTATATTATATATGTAAGGTAGTTAAGGGAAAAATAAATCCCACCCCTTAAAAAAAGGTATTGACATTAAGACCCAAAAATGTTAATATATAAATGTAAAGAAAAGGAGAAAGAAAAATGAAAGAATTATCTAAAGATTTATTAACTGAAAAGGGAAATTTGAAAGCGAGCGTTCAAAAGGGTTTCCGTGAACAAGCAATTGCAACTTTGGTTGAAGATGGCTATGTTGTAATGCCTAATGGCAAATTGTCAAAAGTTGTTGGTACTATTGGCGATAATGTGGTATCTATCAATATTGAATTATCTATCGGTTTAAATACTAACTTTGATAAGAAAGATAGTAAGAAGAAAACAAAATCAACTGAAGATGTCGTTGTTCCTGACTTATTCTAAAATTAAGGGGTAATCCCCTTTTTTTTATATGGTCGCAAGTCGTGTCTTTTAGTCGTGTTTTTTGACACGACGCCGCGTCAACACGACTTGAACCTGTTGACATTATATTTTATTATGTTATACTAAATATGTAAAGAAAAGGAGAAAAAAAAGATGGCTACATTAACACTTATAACAAAAATTGAATATGATTTAGAGGGTATGGCGGAAGAAGTGGGGGATTTTATGGAAAACAACCCCAAAGTTAAAGGCAAAAAACTTGATGATGCAATAGATAATATTATATGCTCATATATTGACCCTAATGACCCAGTATCTGCCCTTATTGAAAGGGAACAACGCAACGCAATTGCCGAAAAAATTAAAGGAATATTTAAAAGGTAGAAATACCTTTTTTATTTATGCGGCGAAGTCGTGTTCTTTAGTCGTGTCCTTGGACACGACTTTGAACACGACTAATTAGACTTGATTTTTTATTATGATATGTTATACTAATTATGTAAAGAGGGAGAAAAATGAAAAAAATTATTTATTATAAAGTAAAATATAAAGATTGGTGCGGAAAAATGTATCAAAAAGATTTTGAAGATTATACCGATACTATTGAATGGCTAGTTAATACTAAGGGGGTTAATTATCCTACCCTATACAAAGTAATCCTAATTTTAGACCACGAAGTAAAAACTTATCTAGAGGAAGAAAATTTAACTTCAATACCTGATAATAAATGGTATGAATTGAAAGAACGCACAGGGCTTTCACAATGTGAAATTATTAAGCATATACAGATGATGAATTAAACACACTATTTAAGTGTGTTTTTATAATAAAGTCGTGTTCTTTAGTCGTGTCCTCGGACACGACTTTGAACACGACTTCCAAGCAAGAGAAAGTAAAAATGGCACGACTAATTTCTCTTGCAAAATAAATTCTTTATGATATACTTATATTGTAAGAAAAGGGAGGCTTAAAGATGAAAGAATTAATCGCTAAAAATCTTGAAATTAAATCACACGAAAATCGTTACGGACTGACTATTGAGCAAAAGCAATCTAGAGAATTAAAAGCCTTAGTTACTAAGGATATTGTGGAAACCTTAACAGCCACTTATGATATTGATATTGCTATGACTTGTGAGGGTGTTTACTTGTTAATACCAAACGAAAATGAAGGAATTATTCCCGTTGTACTTGATATTAAAATGAAACCACTTGACACCGATATTGATACCTTGACTGAAGAATTTCAAAAGAAAATTGAAGAAAAAAAGGCAAAAGCCGAAAAAAAGAAAGCCACTTCATAAAGTGGTTTTTATTTATGCGGCGAAGTCGTGTTCTTTAGTCGTGTCCTTGGACACGACTTTGAACACGACTAGCACCCCCTTGTATTTAATTATAAAAATTATGAAATATATTTTAAAGAAAATTAAAAATTCAGTTGCATTATAATTTTATTGTGATATAATAAGTATGTAAAGAAAGGGAGAGAAAAAGATGAAATACTTAATCTTAAAAGTAGAAGAAGATTATGACTGGGGGGAATATACTATAACAACACCTATGTATATTACTGAAAATTGGGAAGAAAATTATCCTAAAGATTATGATTTTGAGGTTTATGAAATTTTAGACAATGGCACAATAGGTAAAAAAATTAAAAATTATGATGATTATATGGAAACTGGTATGTGTTTTGGTTACAGCGATTATTCTAATGAAGATACATATAATGAAAATGAAGACTTTGTATTTATTAAAAAATATCCCAATAGAACAAGAAAAGAAAAGGTGCCACAAGAAGTGAGAGAAAAATTAAAAACAATAAAGGGTGAACGCACTAATATATTAAGGGATAGTGGTGAATTATACATTGATGATGAAAAAAATAAAATGTTTTGGGTGTATGGTGAGTATCACGATAATACCAAACATAATTGGATTTAAGGCTTGAAATCAAGCCTTTTTTAATGTCGCCGCAAGTCGTGTTCTTTAGTCGTGTCCTTGGACACGACTCTGAACACGACCAATAACTATTGCATTATTATATTGCCTATGTTAATATATATATGTAAAGAGGTGGACAATATGAAATATAAGACAAGAAAAAAAATTCAACAATGGCTAGATGATATAATTGTAGATAATGAAATTAAAATTATACGAGATACTGAATTTTATATTAATTTTGATGATAATATAATAGGTTGGGGTTTATGCGGCAGTAATCAATCCGTATTTAATTCTTTTAGTGATTTATGTGAAAAATTTGAACTTAACCACCCTGTAAGATATGATGTAATGTCATTCTTACACGAACTAGGACATTATATAACAATAGAAAGATTAAGTAATTTGAAATTATTTTATAGTATTATTGCTAAAAAATTTATTTATAAGTTGTCAAAAAAATTCCCTAAATTTTATAATCAATTTAATTATTTATATCAACGATTACCAGATGAAAAGGCGGCGACAATGTTTGCTTGTCAATTTGCTAATCACTTCCCTCTTGAAGTAGAAAATTTAGAAAAGATACTAGAAAATGATTAGTATCTTTTTAAAGTCGTGTTCTTTAGTCGTGTCCTTGGGCACGACTTTGAACACGACTAATACCCCTTGATTTATTTTTTATATGTGATATACTAAAACCATAGAAAAGGAGAAAGAAAAATGATAGATGAATGGGATATTGAAATGTCAGAAAAGTTAGAAGATACTGAAAAATTTTACGAATACTTAGTTAAAAAATATACCAACAGTATGATTAATTTCGGTATTATAGGGCATTGTTTCGATAAGGAAATTGTGGAACAAAATGGAGAAGAGTACATAAACCTTATTGATGAAAAGAATGAAAGAAAAATAAAAAGAGAGGCACTAAAAGAAGCCGTAAGCGATTTACGAGTTTGGCATATCGGAAAGGAGAGAAATTGGAACACGAGATACTAATTAAGGTTGAAAGACCTATCTATTATTACCCTGAAAATATTGGAGGCGACGCTTGTCAATTATTAGACCAAAGACTGGGCACGGAAATTAAAAGATATTTAAGGCTACACCGTGAAAAGCCTTACACTGATAAACAACTTGACGCCTTTATGGATAAGGTTCTAACTGAAATAATGGTAAATATAAAAGATTATTTAGGGGAATAATTTCCCCTTTTTTCTTATGCGGCGAAGTCGTGTTCTTTAGTCGTGTCCTTGGACACGACTTTGAACACGACTTGCTTTTCTTGACTTATATAATAAATATGTTATACTTATATTATAAAGAAAGAGGAAAGAAAAATGAAAAAATATCTAAAAATGATAGAACCATTTGAAAGAAAAATTGCTATAATATCAGATGAAGAATATGAAATTGCTAAAAAAATTGATAAAAATTGTAATAAAGAACCTGAAGAAATTTTAAACGAAAAAGAATATGAAATTTATAATGAAATGTGTGAAAAAATTTATAAAAAATATGATGGTTATGATATCTTAGTTTTAACTAAAGAAAATGAAGCGGTATTTTGTGAAATGTGGAGATAAGAAAAATGGAAAATAAAACAATGAGAACCGAAATTCTAATCCCAAAAGATATAGAATTCAATTTAAAAGATTTAGTATACTATGTATCGGAAGAAGTGCACGATATAATTATTGAATATCTTCTAGAAGAAGATTTTGACAAAACTATTGTCTATCAAGTAGAAAATGAAGAAGAAATTTTTAAGGAAGTTATCAAAAATATATATGAAGAATTTTGTTAAAGGCTTTTAGCCTTTTTTTATATCCTTATAAGTCGTGCCCTTCAGTCGTGTCTTTTAACACGACTTCTTAGTACACGACTCCCCGTTATGTCGCCGCGGTTTGACACGACTTGTTTCTCTTGCAAAAATTTTATAATATGTTATACTTGTATTGTAAGAGAGGTCAAAAGATGAGAGTAAGAAAAAACATTCTAGTATTAGATACTGAAACCGTAGGCGATTTTTCCACACCTTTGATTCACGATTTAGGCTATTGCATTTTAGATGAAAATTTTAATATTGTAAAAACTTATAATGCTTTAGTAAAAGAAATAAAAAATTGTAAGTATTTAATGCGTAGTGAATTTTATAATTCAAAAAAACATTTATATGATTTTATGATTTTACAAAATCAAGTTGAATTAAAAAATTGGCTAGATATTTTAAGAGATTTAAAAAATGATATAAGAGATTATAATATCAAAACTATATGTGCCTATAATGTTGCATTTGATGAACGAGCAATAGAAAACACTTGTAATTTATTGCACGGAAAAATGCCAAAATTAAATTATTTATGTATTTGGAATTTGGCAACCGATACTATAATGAATAATGAAAAATATCGCTTATGGTGTTTAGATAATAATTATATAAGCGAAAAGGGTAATTATATTACAAATGCCGAATGTTGCTATCAGTATATCACAAATAATATTGAATTTATGGAAGAACATACGGCATTGAGTGATAGTATAATTGAAAGTGAAATATTAAAGTATATTATGGAAAATTATAAAGGTTGTAGCGATTACGGAGCAAAATATAATTGTTGGAAAAAGGTTCAAGAATGAACCTTTTTTCTTTTGGTGCGGCGACGTCGTGTCTTTTTTGAAGTCGTGTTCTTTTAGTCGTGTCCTTGGACACGACTTCGAACACGACTTGTTTCTTTTGCATAAATTTTATATTATGGTATACTAAAAGGTGTAGAAAGAGGTGAGTAAAATGGATAAAATGTATATTGATATGGATAATTGTATGAATTTTAAATGGGGTGATGATAAACATTGTTTATTTAGTTTAGATGAATTAATCAATGAAACTAAAAATTTTATTGAAGATGATGAAGATAGAAACATAGAAGAAATTGAAGAATTTATACAAGATGGTATATATGAAGCGATAGCCTATGACAAAACTTTTAAATATATACCTGAAGAATTTTGGACTATAACTAAAACTATTGTTTTGTATGAATGTTATAAAGAAAAAATATTAAAATTAAATCACGATAGAAAATAAGGCTCTAGTCGAGCCTTTTCTTAAAGTCGTGTCTTCTAGTCGTGTCCTTGGACACGACTTCCCAGTACACGACTTGTTCCCCTTGCATAAATTTTACATTATGGTATACTAAATATGTAAAGAGGGGTGCTTAAAATGATAGAAAAAAATAAAAATTTATTTATAATTACATTAGAAGATAACAAAAAAACTTATTATGATTTTGCCACAAAAAAATATTATGGTGTTAGTGGTAAAACTATAAGCAAATTTGGTACTGAAGCCAAAAAAGTTTTATCGGAAAATAAGTACAATAATTTTCTTGCTTATTATTTTAATGCTCTTAATCGTAAATCGGATTATTATAATGCTAATAATTGGGATCCTTCTATGGTTGAAACTATTTATAGTTTATATAATGAAAAATATGAGAGTAAATACCTTATATTTATAGCAAACTTTTGTCATCTTTTCAATTATAAATTAGATAAACAGGGTGTAAAACTTTTAAGCCAAGCCTTATTACAACTCCAAGATGAAACGGGAAAACGATTAAATTATTTTACAAATTCTCAATTAAATACAATTATCTATAATTTAAAATATCAAAATGTCTATTCTCAAAAAGTTATAGATTTAATTGCCTTTATGGAACATAGGGCAAACAAAAATATTTACACCATCTTCCGACAGGATATAGATAAAATTGCTTTTCGTTACGACCACGAAAATTGGGAAATGTTAGAAAATGGCTTTGTTGGGGAATATATAATACGATATATCACACTTTGTGAATTACTACATAAAGAACGAACATATAAAAATTTATTCTTATCACTTTGCTTGATGGAAAATGAAAAATTTCTATTAAACGAAAAATTATGTAATGATTATCAATTAGACGCCCCACTATTCTATGAAAATAATAATTTTATAACTATTATTCCTACCACCGCTAAACAATTTGAAGAAGAAGCCAATTATCAACAAAATTGTGTATTTAATGCATATTTTCCTAAAGTACAAAATTTAAAAACTCATATTGTATTCATTCGTAGAAAAGAAGATACATCAACACCTTATATAACTTGTGAAGTATCTAACACTGGTAAAATTGTTCAATATTTAAAACGATTTAAT
>CAVIDW010000038.1:0-10395 GCA_963641945.1 bacterium
AAGATAAATATGATTGGTTGTTAATAAGAATTTTTTTCTTATTGACAAGATAAATACAAACAATTTATTTAGGGGTTCATCAAATAACCTAACAAAGCAGTCTCGAATGGAAGAGCTGCTTTTTAACAGAATTGTTAATAAGAATTTTTTTCTTATTGACAAGATAAATACAAACAATTTATTTAGGGGTTCATCAAATAACCTAACAAAGCAGTCTCGAATGGAAGAGCTGCTTTTTAACAGAGAAAACGCATCTGCCGCAGATTAATCTCTTATATTTTAATTTAAAAGGAGTTTAAGGGCTTCTGGTATAAAAGATTAATCTGTATTTAGCAGTTTCCCTAATGTTAGAGGCCCTTAAATTTTTTATGAAAAAAATAAGTAAAGAAGTATCTTGTTTTAGTGAATTAGTTAATGAATTAGCAGAAAATATTCACAAAGAAAACACATCTCTTCATGGCAAAGAATTAGCAAAAGCAGTATATGCTAAAATAAGCAGCGAATATGTTTTTACTGAAAAAAGAATAAAATTGGTAACAAAAACAATTCCAGAAGAAGTTATTCTCGCAACTGGTGAAAAAGCAGTATTAAACAAAATGGTTAAAGAAGAAGAAGAGAGTGAAGTGGCATATACAATTGATCAATTGATGCATGGTAATTTTATTAATATTCCTGCGGTTTTTGAAAGAATAATTGATGAATCAAATTTTGAACGTCCTGCTCTAGAACATAATGAAAACGAACAGCTTTTTATTAAGAACGCAGCAAAATTGTTTTACAACACAGACGCTTATAGTGTTGGAACAACTCTTACTAACTTCCGTATTTTTTGTCAAAATATTCACAAAAATCTTAATACACCAAATAGTGAAATGGGTGAAAATATTTGTTTATATCAATATTCAGCAGTTGGTGGAACAGGTAAAAGTCAATTAGGCAAAATAGCAATAGAAGCCTTAAACCGTTTAGGATATGAGGCAGCAAGTGCAGATATAAGAGGTCGTTGGGTAGGTAATGAATTTAGTAGATTAATAGTAGCGGTAAAAGACGAATTTATGCCTCCAAAAGGGGAAAATAAAGAAGATTTTATAGAAAAATTTAATCCAATCGTTAGTAATGATTATTATCCAGTAGAATACAAAGGACAAGATAAATATTTTGTAAAATCTATTGCTTCATTGATTATAAATAGTAATTATCTCCCATTTGATACAAATAGCCGACGTTATGGAATTATTACTTATAATGATTACAATATAATTAAAGACAATAGAAAGCCAGAATATGAAGAAATGGTTGAAGCTTTTATTACATGCCTTAAAACGGTTCCGTTTAATAAATATTGGAATAATCCAGTAAAAACAGTTGATACAAAAACATCTGAACTTGTATGGATGGCGAGAGATGTTTTGAACAATAATATAGATCATATTACTCTCAAAGATTGCACTATAAGGCAGTTTGTTAGATCATATATAACTCTTATGAATAGTTCGGCAAAACCAATCGCTTTGCAGCGTGATGTTTTTCAAACTATTATAGAAAACAATATACAGCCAAGACACAGAATAAATGGTAATCTTTTATATAGTAAATACGATTTTGAAGCCATTGCAGATATGGAAACAAATGAAGATGAGCAGGAAAGCAATTTAGATAATTATACTGATTGTATTGAAAGAACAGAAGCAGCTTTTAAAATGTATATAACAGACCCAAAACCAACAGACCCAAAACCAACACAAGATAAAGAAGAGAACAATATGAATACACAAATTATAGGAGATAATTATGACAGATTTAAAACTAATGAGAATGAAGGAATTAAAGAAAGAAAAACAACGGGAAATAAAACATCAGAAGAAAATATATCAGATGAGAATGAAGGAATTAAAGGAAGAAAAACAACGGGAAATAAAACATCAGAAGAAAATAATAAAATTCTATCAGAAAGAAGAAATGTTGAAGAAGTTCTATCTGGGGGAAATGAAATATACAAAAATGATTTTTTGGACAAAAACAAAGAACTTAAAGAAAAGGCATCAGATATTGATGAAAAGGTTGAAGGAAAAATATCAGATGAGAATAGAAACTATCTAATAGTTCCGACAAATGAAGTATTTACAAAAAAAGATGCTCTGACTAACAGAACACCTTTGTGTGATAACAAATATAGTAAGCCAACGTTTAAAACAGAGGGAGAGTTTCTTGTTTCAGCAGAATGGACAAAAGAAGCACTAATAAAAATAAAAAATGGGGAAATTGAGGTAAACAGAAAAAGCGAAAATATGAGACCAGTATTTTTTGTTTATGAATCTGACGACCTCCCAAAAGAAGAACAATTAAAATATATTAGTAAAGCAGTAGAAGAACACAAAGATGATATATACTCAGTAACGGATTCTGGGCATAAATCATTTCACGTGTTAGTAAAAATTAAAGAGGAATATAGAGATGTTGTTAAAAGCAACTTCAAATATTTTTGGAAACAAGTAGCCCACTCAATTTTTGATGAAGATTTTGTTAATCATTTAGATGAAGCTTGTGCGAGTGTTGCAAGACTAACAAGAAGACCAGGAGGCATAAGAGATGACGGTAATAAACAAGTTTGTTATTATATTAATAAAGAGAATCAAGGCATAATTATCAATAGCGAGTGGATTAAAGCAGTAGAAGAAGCAGAAAAGCAGAAGGCAGAGATCGAAAGACAAAATAAAGAAGTTAGAGCAATTTTGAGCAGTCTGTATGGTGAAAAAAACACAACAGAAGAACAAACACTTAATAATTTTTACAAAGTAAACCCTGATAAATGGGAAGTAGCAAAGCAATTAGTTGAGGGAATAGACCCAGGTTCTGGAAGTAATATGATTGGAGCAATAGGGCAGTTGGAAACAGCTGGGCTTGTAGAACTCGCAGAAATAGCAAAAGAAAACGCTCACTATTTTCATCCAAGCAACATAACAAAAGCAAACTAATTAAAGAAGTATTAATCGCATAATGCGGTTAATACTCACAAGTTAATAGCACAAGATAAATATAGAAAATAAAATGAAACAAAAAATGATTAATTGTATGAAGGGTTACTCTAATGACAAAATAGTTTGTGAGAATGGTTATAGGGGACCAGAAAACGGATTACCAAACAAAAGTGTTAATTACACTATTTTGATGCATTTAGAACATCAATATTGTAATATGGGTTGTAAGTATTGTGTGTGTGATACTGCTAATATAGACCCTAAACTATTATACAGTAAATATCAATCAGATTATCCAAAGATGTTAAATCTTATACGCAAAACTGATATAATCAGGCATACTGAAAAAAATCATCATCATTTTGAAATTTTTGGTGGAGAACCACTATATAATTTTAAAGCGTTTACAGAAATAGTAAAAGTATTAAAGGAAGCATACCCAGACGCTTCCTTTTCTACTTCAACTAATGGGCTTTTGTTGGCTGATAAAAAAATAGTGGATTATTTAATTGATAATCACATTACTTTTCAATTATCACACGATGGTCTTGGCGAAAAATATAGAGCAAATGGTATTGATCCACTTGACAATGAAACTATTTATAACAATTTAAAAGTTCTTGCTCAAAAATCATTATTAACTACGATAAATTGCACACTCTCACAAGCAAATTACTCTATCATAGATAACATTTGTTTTTGGAATAAAATTTTGTTTGGCTGGGGTATAGATGATATAGAAATAAAACTTAATCACCCCTACAATGCAGATTATGATATTGAGTTTGCTTTTACAGACCCTTTAATTACAGCACAATACTTTGAAGAATATGCCATAGTTTATACATTAATGCGTTGTTCTGATGACGTGTTTAAGCCATATAGAAAGTTTCTTATGGAAGAAGTAAAAAGGGACAGTAAAAAGGGTGAAAGCAATGCCATTTGCCCTAAGTTTCAAGATTACAATACAGGTAAATCCTCTAAACAAAACTGGTCTTTTACTATTACAACTATTGGAACATATGGCGAATGTATACTTGCAGAAAAAGTTGAAAATCCAGGTGGAAAGCAACCTGAATATTGTAATGAATGTAAGTATAAAGATTATGTAGGTTGTAAATCCTGCGGGAGTTTAAATTATCCGCGAGCTTGTTTATATAATAAGATGAAAATGGATTTATTTATGATATTAACTAATAAATAAGAAGGGGTTACTATGGGAATATTAAGCAATCTGATAAGTAAAATAACAACTAAAACGCTTGAAGGTAAAAACCGGCAGGATAAAAACTTTCAAAGCACACTACAATCATTAGTTGAAAAAGGTAAAAAGGTAACGATTGAAGATGTAAAGAGTAGCAGATATCAAAAAAAGGGTAGTGATACTTATTATGGACCAACAGATACGTCTTTGCCTTATGAAGCAATGAAAGAACAATCGGTTTCTTCTTCGGCAGTTGAAAAAGTTTCTTATGATCCAAAAACTAATGACCTTACTATTAAATTCAGAAATAATAATAAGAAATATGTTTATCCTGATGTTCCTGAAGAAGTTTTTACAGAATTTATGGAATCACCATCAAAGGGTAGATATGTTAATAAAGTAATAAAAGGATATGGAGTATGAAAAAAGGAATAATAGGTAATCCAAAAAAAATGGAAGAATATTATCAGTTTTGCCAATTAAATTATAAAAAAAATCCCGAGCTCTGGGGGGATATGTTTATTCTGGCAAAGGAAGCACTTTATAGTTGTATGACTAAAAAAACTAAGAGTAAAAATATTATATTAGAAGATTGGGAAGATAGGCTCAGTGAGGGTGTTGTTTTATTTATGACGAGGTATAAAAAAAATCCAAATTATAAAATAAAATACTTATTTAAAACCATGCACTATCAGATGTTGAATATGCTTTACAATCAAAAAAAATATAGAGAAGTGTCCTGTGATTTCTCTGAACTCCCATTATCATTATTAGGAGTTGCTTCATTTGAAAATGAATTATTAGATAAATTAGAAAAAGAAGGGTATTAAATGAAAAACAGATTTCCAAAAGAAATGTATAACACAACAATTGGTAGTTTAGTAGTAGCCACTTATCAACAAACTATTGATAATTCGGCAGTTAGGCCTAATGTTAATAAGATAATATGTAGGTGGAAAAAATTAGTTAAAAACACAGATAAAGTATTTGCTTTGGACAATTTTTTTAAAGAAGTATGGAGTTATTTTGGTTTTGATACAAACTTAACACCCAATCTTATACTTATAAAGAGCAAAACGAATCAATTGTTTTTTACTTATACATTAAATGAAGATGGTGGAATGATGATTTATCCATTAAGAGAAGATGGCGTATATCCCTCTACGTTTTATGAGCCAGAAGATTTTGAGGTAGTAGAATGGGGAGAAGAGGAGAGAATAATAGATGTTAAAGAAATTACTGAATAATATAATAAAGTTATTAAAGAAGGCTAAATTGTTTCTTATAGGTGAAACAAGTTATGAGAGCAAAGCTTATAAGAAGAATGTTAAAGAATTATTAAAGAATGAAACTAAGAAATATGAAGATAAAGTTTTATATCTAACTAAACATTTAGAACAATTAGTTAAACACCCTTTGGATTATATTTTTTTGCAAGAATTGCTTAATATGTTAGATGAAAATCCCGATACTTCTACTCATATAATAATTACATTAAATGATGGTTCAAAAATAGATATGTTTAAGGAAGAAAGTAATAAAAAGTTGGAAAATTGGTAGAATATAAAGGTTTTGCAAATGGTGGTTGATAATGTCAAAAAAAATTTTATTAGTGGAATTATTATTGCTGTTTTGTCTATTATTTTTACCTCGATTATATGGGGAAGAATCTATTTCAAAGCAATTAAATGTTCAAATATTAAACTTGAAGCTACTACAGAACGACTTGCAGAAACAGAATCTCGACTTGCAGAAACAAATACAATCATTGAACAATGTAAATTCTCTCTTAATGACATCTCAGACAGAATTAGCGCAAACACAGGCAGTCTTGAAAAAATCATTAGAAACCTCGAATATATATCAGAAAAAATACAAGATATGGAAAATTATCTCAATAATTGCAACCACAGCAACGATTACAACGACGACTTTATTAATTTTGGAGGTAAAAAATGCCAAGACATAAATTAACAGAAGAGGATAGAAAAAAAGGCACTGAGGTAAGCAGAGAACTACCTTCAAAAAAAAGGCAATCTGCTTCACATACTATTCATCATTTAGTTGAATCTACTATGTTAGATTATTTAAGAGATGCTTTAACTATGCCAGATAAAAAAGGCCACAAATTTTATGAAGACTTCATTAATAATTTCTTAACAGAAGCAAAAAGCAACCCAAATAGTCAGGCAGCAAAGATGTTAGGTAGTGGATTATTTAGTGAAACAACCCTATCAAAATTAGATTCACAAACTAACAAAATGATGCAAAGAGATATAGATTTTCACACTTACAGAATAAGAAATACTTTATTTGATAAGCAGCAGGAAATATTTGATGATAATAATTCTAAATCTATTTGTGTTATTTGTAGCAGGCGTGCTGGTAAAACGCAAACCAATGCAAGATTGATTGTTAAGAAATGTTTAATTCCTAACACCCCAACAGCATACATTCATCTAACGTTTACAAATGGAGTCAGACAGATTTTTGATGAGGTTTTAGAAGTAGCTGGTCAATGTGAACTGGCTATTAACAGATCATCTAAGGCAGAAGGTTTTATAGAGTTTGCTAATGGTTCCTCTCTACAAATTTTTGGAAATAGCAATAGTGCAGAGAGTGAAAAAATACGTGGTTTTTCATACAAATTAGTTATTGTAGAAGAATGTAGTGCTCAGAGGAATTTAAAATACTTAATAAATGATGTTATAGATCCTTTATTAAAGGATTATGCCGACAGTCAACTTATATTAACAGGAACCCCACCAAGAAATAAGGCCCATTATATTAACAAAGTCTGGAGTAATCCAAATATAAAGAAGTATCATTGGACATTATTAGATAACCCTTATATTCCTGATAGAGATAATCTGATTAAGAATGTATGTGAATCTCACGGATTAACAGTTGACGCACCCTTTATCAGAAGAGAATATTTTGGTGAAATGGTTGTAGATACAGAGTCACAAGTATATAAAGGATATAACACATATACAAACATTCCCGGCAATTTTATTCCAGATAGAATATATATCGGTGTAGATTATGGTGGTGTAGATTATAATGCTATTGTTCCTTTATTAGTTGATTCAAAAAATAAAAAGGCATATACATATTCAGTAAAGAAGTTTAATAAGGCATCAGTTAGTGAGATTGTAAATAATATAATCAGTGCTAAAGAGGCTGTTATAAAAAAAGCGTTAGAATTGAATAGTGCTTTTGATATATCTAAGGTTCAAATCATAACCGATACAAATGAAAAATCTATATCTTATGAAATGGCTACCACTTACGGCTTAAAAAATGTATATAATGCCTACAAATGCGATAAACAAATGGCAATTGATCAGCTGGCAGAATGGCTAAGAAATGGAACTTTCTACATAGAAAAAGATGGGGATTTGGCTTTTGAGTGTGAAAATACTATGTATAAAAGAGACGATCAGGATAATATTCTAAATGAAATAGATGACAACATTTACCACCCAGACGGTCTAGATGCTCTATTATACGCTTCAAGACAGTTTGCATTTGATGTCATGCGCTTTAATTTAGGAAACGCAAAAAAACTTAACTAATAATAGTAATATGGAAAAATATAAAGCTAGCGAAATAATTAAGAGAGCTAAACGATTAGCTAACATAGAAAATAGTTCCTTTCTTTCCTGGCGAGAAGATATGGATTATCTCAATATGGCTTGGAAAAAAGTTTGCCAACAATTAATTAATAAAGACACAAAGTATTTTTATAAAACTGTTGATTTACCTTCATCAGGAACATATGAGCTGCCTCCTGATTTTTATCAAGCCTCATCAGTAAGAAGTAGAGATGGTTTAGTTTATAGTAAAAAAACGGCTTCACAATCAGATAACAGTTCTTATTGGGATATAATTGGCAATAAACTGGTTTATAGTGGTGGGCCAGCTGTATTAGAGTATTATACCAACCCTACTCTTTTAACATTCCCAAATAAACCTATTAAAATAGAGGGAATTAATATAGATCATACTAATATTCTTTCTGCTTATGGAACACATATCATTTATAAAGATGATAATAATACATATTCTTACGATTTGGATACCAATGTTTCTGACAAATTGTTTGATACGGTATTAAAAGATGTGTATTGTGGTAAAAATAGTTTTTTTGATTTTTCTTCGGGTAATATATATTCTTATACTGGCGATATTATTTATAGTAATGATTCATTAAGTCAGGCCGTTATGGATAATCATGGAAATATTTATTTATGTAGCAGCACAAATGATAGGGTGAATATTTATGACTACAAAAGTAATATAATAAAGACAATAACTGTTAAAAATTATAATACTAGAAGACCTTTTTTGCTTTGGGATAAAAACACAGATACGCTTTATCAATACGGCAGAGATTTAACAACTGATACTGTTTTAATTAATTATACTGGAAGAACATATCCAATTTTTTATAATGGAATTGATTCGTTAATTGCAGGAAATAATATAGTAAATGCTTATACCAAAGATACTATTGACTTAATTAATCCAATAATTATTGGTTTATTGACTATTGATACAGATACAGGATATGGTTTTTTAACGTCCGATGGCACTGATTATTATTTAGAAAGTTATATGCCAGACATTCTGTTAAATTTTCCTAATACATTAATGTTTGATTATTTGGCATACCAATTGGCTTATTATTATGGATTAAAACAAAATGTAGATACCACTAATTTAATGGCTGCTCTATCGGACGCTGAATTATCGTTTTTTGATAGTATGGATAATGGCTCTACTTATGGTAGAATAATTAATGTATATAATAATGGAGATTTTTAATATATGAAAGATGATTACAATGCTTCTGAAGATTATGCTAACAATTTATCAGACGCGCAGAATGAAGCAAATCAAAATGCAGTAAATGCTTTGCAATCAGGGACTAACCAATCTTCCGCAGCAGAAGTTGGTCAAAGTATTTTAGCAGGAACAAATATATCTAATACAGCAGACACTTCTACTACTAATGCAAATAATCAGACTGATAGTTTATTAAAAAGATTAACATTGGCTCTGAAGGGTGAAGAGGCACAGGATCAAACAACATATATAAAAGCAGCAGGAGAGGCAACTAGCGAAGCAGAAAAATCTTCTACTCTGGCAGATATATTTAGTTTGTTAGGTGGTTTATTAAGAGGAGATAAATAATGGCATTGAAAGAAAACGATTTAGTTTCAAACAGTTGGTGGATTTGGGATAAAAATAAAGACAAAAAGAATGCGGAAAATGAATATATTCAATCATATCAGAATTTGGCTAATGAATATGTTAATCAAGCATCAAATGAAAATTATAATAATGATATAAACAAAGCCCAAATGGATGCTAATAAAACAACAAAGGCAAAAGATGATATATCTATTGCTAATCAGAATACTTTAAATACTATATCTGGTAATAGAACGACTAATGTAAATAATGTTTCAGCTTACTCAAAAAGTAATCAAAGAAACAGACAGGCTTCTTTAACTACTTTACAAGCTAAAAGGGAGTTTAGGAACCAAAAAGCAGAGAGTTATTTGAAGTTAGCTTCTGATGAGGCAAAAAAGAAGTATGAGGTTGCTTCGTCAAGATATAATCAAGCTATGACTAATATAACTAATACTTTTAAAATTATAACAAGCTTGGGACTTTCGATTTTCACAGGAGGAAAAATATAATGAGTGGTTTATTGAATGCAATGAGATTAGTGAATGCAGCATTAAAAATAAAAAACAAAATCGACGAAACTAAAATAAAAAGAGAAGCAGAATATAATGAAGCCAAAGATGAAATAGATAAAGCAATGGCAGATTTAGGTGGGAAAGCAAAAAGCAAACCAAACGAAAAAGCATCTGAAAAAGCAGAACAAAAAGCAGAACAAAAAGCAGAAGTATTACGGTCTGACACTTATGAACATTATTTAAAAAGTCGTGTAATAGATCCTCCTGTTTCAATAGACGAATTCAACAGAATTAAAAAAGAAGCAACTGGTAAAGAAGAAGTAGCTGGTAAAGAAGAAGTAGCTGGTAAAAAAGAAGCAGCTGGTAAAAAAGAAGCAGCTGGTAAAGAAGAAGTAGCTGGTAAATCAGATAAATCAGATGTTACAGATAAATCAGATATTACAGATAAATCAGATGTTACAGATAAATCAGATGTTACAGATAAATCAGATATTACAGA
>CAVIDW010000039.1:0-10019 GCA_963641945.1 bacterium
TGTCTCCTCATTAATTTAATACGCAATTACTTTTTAAAACACTACTTTTTACAATCAAATTTATTCACTTGCTACTACATATAATATGTTATCAACTTTAATAATTGTCAATTTTGAGCTTGTTTGATATCCTAAATCTTTTTCATAAGTCCAATTCATATTTACCAAATATGCATTGTATTCAGTATCATTATAAATATATTTTGTTTCAAATACATTATCTACTTTTACATCTTTTACTATTGGTAATTCTTGTGTTCTTTTACCATCTATGTTACTTTCAACATACTTGTATAATGTTTCCGACATATTTTCTTTGAAGTTTTCTTTTAAGTCTGGATGAATAAATTCCAAGCCTCCAATATCAGTACTAGCTAATTTATTATTTAAATTATATACATCAACTATAAATAATTTTGATAAGAGTGATGCATAACTTCTGTAATCAACTTGTTTTTCTTTTAATACTTTATCTAATTCTTTATAATAACTTTTATATAAATCTGTATCATTTGAATTTAATGTGTAACCGTAATACTCAATGGATGATATTTCTTTTTGAGCACTATTATCTTTTATAAAGTCATTATATACTTTGATGAATAATATGCTGAATAAAATAATTCCAACTACTATAAACGATAATATTATTCTAGAATTAATTTTTTTATTCATCTTTGCATTCTCCTATTTTGTCACTTTCATATTTTATTAAATCATACTTTATTATTCCATTTGATACTGTTAATACTTTATCAGCATAATCTTTTATTCTGTCTATATACTCAGTATCTATTGGTTCATTACTAGTCATTATATATTCTTCGTTAGAATCACTGTAATATACTTTGTCAGTTAAAATATTTCCATTTGGAAATACAACTATATGCTCATTGTTACTAAATATATCATGTCCTAAAGCATATTTTTCTTTAAAACCAAACATATTAGCAATTGTAGGCAATACATCATACATACCCATCACACTTGTTATTTCCTTATTATAGTTTTCTTCATTTGACCATATTATTAATGGTGTGTTTTTTAATAAATCATAATTATAATTTTCCATACTTACATAATTTGGATCATCTTCATCTAATATACCATTTGTTTCTGGATCATAGTTATATAATAAATTAAATTCTTTTTTTGACAATCTTGCTTCATGGTCACCATAGAATACTATGATTGTATTTTCTAATAGATTTTCTTTTTGTAGTTCTTCAATAAATTCTCCTAGGGCTTGATCAGCGTAATGAGCAGATTTTATGTAATTACCCATTGAACTATTTTCTAAATAAGGGGCAGTTTCTAAAGTTTTTCTACCATACTTATCTGTTTTAGTATATTTCATTGTTACATCAAATTCACCATATTTTTCTAAATCATTAAATGGTGAATGGTTTGATAGTGTTATAACTGTTCCATAATATGGACTTTTATTTTCTTTTATATCTTTTAATTTAGGTATAAATTGTTTAAAGAATGACTTATCACTAAGACCTAATATAATGTAATCTGGGTCTTTTTTATCTTCTGGTACAATATAACTATCTTTAGCAATAAAATCCTTATATCCTAAATTTTTATGCATTACTTCTCTATTCCAATACCAACTATAATTAGCATGTGTACTAAATGTATAATATCCTAAATCATTAAAGTATGATGGCATTCCATAATATGTTCTATCATAATAATTAACAAATACTGTTCCACTTGATGATGGCATTAAACCAGTTAATAATGTAAACTCTGTATCTGAACTTGTTCCTACACTTATTTGAGGATAAAATTTACTAAAATACATTCCTGAAGAAGCTAGCTTATTTATATTAGGTGTAACTTCTTGGCCATTTATTTTTAAATTAATTAAAAAATTTTGTATGCTTTCAGCATGAATAAATAATACATTTTTACCTTTAAAAATATTAGTGTATTCATTGGTTTGATTCTTTTCTTTACATGAATAAAAGTCAACAAATGTTTTAACATCTTCATCATAAGCATATGTTCCTTCTATTTGCATACTTTGTACCAAATCATTGAATGTATATAAGTATAGACCATATTTTTTTACTATATATTCTCTATTATATTGATTAACAAATTTTTTTCTACTTCCAAAAGAATATGCGCATACTAATGCCACTATAAATACTAGTATAAATATTGATGTACTAATTATAAATCTCTTTCCAGATAAAATAGTACCTTCTTCATAACCTTTTTTCTTTAATTCTTTATGATATATTATGTATATTATTGGAAATATTAAATACACAAATTGATAAAAATGTAATTTTGCAAATAATGAATCATTTACTTCACCAATCATTGATGCTGTTGAAATTAAATTAATTGATAAAAATGATTGATAAAATTTATAATAAACAGTGTTTCCAATTGATAGAAATGTGAAAAAGAATATCCATATTAAAAAGTATGTATATCTTGATTGTGGTTTAAAAAGATATGCAAATAAACCAATAAATATAACTATTATAGTATCAAAAAACAAGGCTTTAATGCTTATAAAACTCCCAATTGTAATTAATCTTAGTAATATACTAACTAACAATGACAATATTATATATGATATAAATAACTTATTATTTTTAATCCAATTACTAGCCTTCTTCATATCTTTCCTCTTCGTACATTATACCATTTTAAGTAATAAAAAAAAAGGCATAAGCCTTAATTTCTAAATAACCAAATTAATTAACTATTGTTTGCTGGACATTCTTCACCATATGGGTGTTTAATGCAATCCATACAAGCTTCATAATCATTAGAACCTACAATTGTCATTAATACTCCTACAATTGGGAATAGTAAGAATACAATACCAGCTGCGATTGCTCTTTTTAATAATTTACTTTGAGCATCTTTAATTTGTTTTTCGTCTTTTTCAGTAACAGCTTTCATCATATCAGTTGAACCGATAATAATTAAGATAATAGGAACTAAAATCCAAATTACTTTAATAACAGTACCAACAATTTTTAATACAGGTGCTAAATCATCACACATGTCAGCCATACTTGAATAATCTAATACATTAATTAAATCTAACATAATAAACTCCTCCACTATTTAAATTTTATATAAATATTGATAAAAAGTCAATATTATTGCTATTTTTTTACATTTATAGACCTATTTTACTAATAAATCTTTTAATTGTTTCAATGTTTTCTTGTCTATCATCAACATTTGGAATAGATGCAAATACTTTTAATTTAGTCTCATATTCAAATGTAGCAACGTCTTCACTACTTAAATTGCACTTATTAAGTACAACATTTTTATCTTTCAAAAAGTTTAATACATCTCTATTCTTTCTAATCATCTTATTTATCATTATTGTTGATGGTTCAATTAAATAAAATACTTTTGTACATACATCTACATCATTACTGTCATTTAAATCAACAAGAATGATATCATTTGATTGTCTTTTCATTATTTCTTTTAGAAATTCTGCAGAAGTTGTACTTATCAATTCCTTATCATTAAAATATAAGAAATCTACTCTGTTAACTTCTATTGCAGTGATGCTCCTACTACTAGCTAAAGCTTTCTTCATCATATAAACTAAAGATGTAGCTCCTGCATGTGGCGTCATGTCTTTAAATCCTATAATTTTACATCTTCCATTACCGCCTATTCCCAAATCAACCATATCAGTTGCTTGCATTGGCTCTAAATCTTGAAGGTTGTGAATATTTACAACATCTCTATATGTATGAGGATGTACAAGTAAATAGTTAATTCCTTCGGCATTCTTTGTAAAATTATAAATTCCAAGAGAAATTAATTTTGATAGATAAGTTTTACTATCAGTTTCCGGACTATCATCAAGTAATAAAATCACATTCTCCATATTGATATTCATAGCTAATTTTTGTAAGTTATCAGTATTTTGATAATCACGAATAGCTGTTATATCTAAAATCATTTTGTCATAATAAAAATTTGTAAAAGTATCTATAATTTCATCAACATTATATACACCTTCCATTGATTTCATAACTTCAATATTAAGACCCATTAATAATTCTTTATATTTGTTATAAACCATTACATTCATTAAGTAACACCTCCCTAGAATTTTGAACTTGTTGCTCTTATTTTCATCTTTATATTATATATTATGGTTCAATACTATTACATTCATTCTTTATATTTCCTGATGCATCATAATATAATGATTTTGTTTCTCCAGAAATAGGAATTTTTGCTATTACATTTACTACTGGTAAGTTAATTGCAATAAATGTTGTAACTTTATAATATGTTGTATATCTTGAATTAGCATCATTATCATCTGAATTGCTTACAGGTTTACATACTTTTGCTAAACAATATCCACCAGGTTGCATCGTAGAACTCTCATTTCCATATACAGTTTGACAACTAATTCCTTCAGCAACATTATAATTATAACCTATTTTTTTAATCTTATAATATATTAATGCTTCAGAAGAACCATCTTCTTGTAAGGCTTCATCAGATAAACTTCTAATATCACTATTACCTGATTTTAATGTTGTGAAACCTTCATTTCTTTCTATAATATTTATGATTTCATTTTTTGTATTAAATGCTTTTGTATAACTTACAGAATAAGCTAAAAAAGCAGAAAAAAGTGCTATAAAAAGAATAACAATTCCAAATAACCATGTACCACCTATTGCTTCCCTCATATTTATACTCCTTTTTTCTTATTTTAGAGAAAAATTACTATAAATTCAAATGATTTATAGTAATCATCCCATTTTATTATTTTTATTCACTGCCTTCTGATTCTGAACTTGATTCTGAACTACCACTTAAACTAGTTCCAATACATCCTTCAGCTTCAGTTTTTGCATCTTCTGGACAACAGAACCAATCGTATACTTTTGCATTTCCTGAAGTTTTATCAGATAGTTCTCCTTGAGAAATTGCAGACCAATCTGAACCATATGTTTTACATGTTTGATTAACAATTGATTTTTGAATAATTGGCCAAATAACCCAATAAAATAGTGCCCCTAATGCAGCTACTGCGATTAAAGTAACGATTGTCATATTTAATTCTCCAGTTGCCTCTTTCATAAAGATTCCCTCCTTTACTTTATATATTTATTATACAACACTCTTTTTTGCTGTGCAAGTTTTTGATTAAAGACTTGTAAACGTTTGTAAAATTGATAATAGTAATATTACCATTACGCCTGCTCCAGTAGCCGTAAGCATTGTCATAGTTTTCTTTTCCATCTTATCAAGTCTTTCTTTATATTTTGTTTCTCTTGATTTTGATTGTAAATTAGAAATAGTCCTTGAAAAAACTATTAATTGTTCTTGCTTTCTCTCTTGACTACCAAGCCCTAGTCTATAAAGAAGTCTCATCATACGCATTGAGTCTCTAACAGGATATCTCCTTGCAAATGCCATATATGGATCTATTGATGAGTCTCCACTATCAATAGCTGCTACCAAATCTCTCAACCCTGGTTTAAACATTTCCGGTGCTTCTTCTAAACTTTTTGTTAAAGCTACAGGAACTGTATAATGTTGAATTAAGATTTCTAAACTTTTTAAATAATATGGTAGTTTTAAGTTAATATCATGTAAGTGAACTTTATAATAATTTTTCACTTTGCTGTAATCATCTTTGAAAATTAAATATGTTATAAATAATACAGCAACTAATTTTACTGCAAAATTTATATTACTTACACTTGTAATTGCAAAAAACATACCAATTAAGAATACTACTAATGAAGTTTTAACTCTTTGATTGAATTTTGCATTACAATCTACTTGTTCACCATATTTAGCTATTAAAAGAAAATTATAATCATCTTCTCTCAATTTTTCAAATAATGCTTTATTATCATCTATGAAAGTATTAACATTAAATGTTCCAATATAACTAAATACAAAGAATACAATTATTCCAACTGCAAATATTTCCCACATATTATTCACCACCTACATCTTCATGATAATATTTAATACCACCTATTAAGAAGTAAGTATTAATTAGTATTACTCCATGTAGCATAAGAACTACATACCACTTTTCTAAAAGCATTAAATAGCTGGATTCTCCTAATAAGAATTGTACTAACAATACAAGTAAATATAGTATTAATCCAAACATTACAAATTGCTTGTAGAATGAAGTTCTATCTATTCTATCACGATAAACGCTTTCAACTAACATATCTATATCTTGAAGCATGCCTTCTAAAGCTTCTCCTGAATCTTTAGAACCTTCTCTTGTGATTTGAATAAATAATTGATGCATATTCTTAATAACGTAATAATCATATTTTTCATTCATAAATCTTACTGCTTCATCTATTGTTCCATTATCGTATGCCATTTGAATCATTTCTTTAACATCTGTTAATACAGGATCTTCAAGTACACCTGAATCTCTTACTCCTTCTAATGCCTTAACAAAAGACTGCGTTGTGTTATATTCCATAATGACATTTGTAGTGTAAATTTGAATTTGTTCAAATATAAATTCACTATATGCTTTTTTACATCTCATGTAGGTTAAATATGGAATAAACAATACTGCTGCTGCTGCATAAACTATACTCCAAATAATACTATAAAAATATAAGTATGATACAAATCCTGCTCCTATACTAAATAATGCTGCTTGAGCAATATATTGTTTAGTCGTAAATTCTTGTCCTAATTCTTTTGCCTTTTCACGTACTACTTTGAATGAATATGGTGCATATTTTTCATATGTACTTCCAATTGTTCTAGCTATAAATTTATATGAATTATCTCCTGTATTTTTTCTATAAAGATAAACAAATATAATTATTGCAGCAACAATTAATATTTCAATATACACTTATAAGCACCTCCTTAAAATTCCAATATTTCTAAATTATCATCATTTGATGGTTTTATTTCTTCTTTTGGGTTTTCTTGAATAACTATTTCTTTTGTCTGTATATTTGCTATATTTTCTTGAATAGTTTCTTTTGTTTCTATAGTATTAGGTGTTTGTATTTCTTCTTTCTTTTCTTCTTGTGGTTCTTCTTCAATATGATTTATTTCTTCGGTATTTTCGCTTTCTTTTACAGCACTGTCTTTAGGAACAAATGGATCTTCTCTCATATCTACTCCTTGACTTGCTAAATAGTCAATTAAATGACTAGTTGGATTATTATAGTGTTCCCCTCCAGTTAAATCTCTTGAATATATAATATTTGTTTTTGCTTCGTTTGTAACTTCATCAACATAAAATTCACAAATTTGTGTAATTTCTCTTTGAAATCTATTATATTGTTTAGAAAAGAAACCTTTTACATGAACTCCTAATTGAATGTATCTATGCATACTTTTAACAAATTGATCAATATCTTGACTAGTTTCTAACAATGAATAAAGACGCATAGGAATACTACTTGCTTTATCTGAGTGAATTGTTGATAAAATGTTATGTCCTGAAGAAATTGAGTTACGAACAGCTAATACAGCTTCATCTGAACGAACCTCTGATAGTAAAATCCATCTTGGGTTTTGACGCATACAAGCAACCAAAACGTCAGAATAAGAAGCAATGTTATTTGTCTTCATGGCTACTATATCTCTTGTTGGATATATTTTATCTAAGTGAAGTTCTAATGTATCTTCTATTGTTATGATTTTTTCATCCTCTTTAATATTACTTGCTAAGTATTTTACAAGTTCTGTTTTACCTGAACCAGTTTCTCCACTTACAAGTATATTACAGTGGCCGCTAACACATGTTAATAGAAAATCATGCAATTTTAATGAAACATAATCTTCCTTAACTAATTTATCTTTATTTAATCTAATTTTTGCTGGTGTTTTTCTTATTAATACTGCTATTCCGTTAGTTGCAATTGATTTATGAACAAAGTTAAGACGTAACTCTGCACTTTCTGCATCCAATAATGGATGAGCCATATTAAATGTTTTACCCATAACATTAGAACATTGAAAAGCTAATTTTTCCATTACTTCATCATTTAAGCCTTCAATGTGTTCTTCTCTTATACCTTGAGTAAGAGTTTTTACATGTAATTGTCCACCATTAGAATATGAAATATCTGTTATATCATCATCTTCTAATAATGGAAGCAATAAACCAAAATCTATTTGTGAAAATACTATTTCATCCATATATACGCCTCTTTATTATTCTTTTTATTCTATTACTGTTATATCATCACTTGTATTATCTTCAATTGCATCTGGTTGAATATCCATAGTTTGACTTAAAATAAATTCTTTTAAGTATGTACTACTAATATTTGTTTCTGGGTTATAATTTGCATTTCTTAATACTGGTATTAAGTCTCCTCCAACATATTTTGCTTTTCTTAATAATAAGTGATATTCTTCTGGAACTGCAAATATTAATGCGGCAGCTGTTTTTTGAGAAGCACTTTTCTTAAATATATGATTACCTTTAGAATCTTTAACTGCTAATACTTGAATTCCTTCTATTAACTTACCTATGATTAATTGACTATTATCGTCATAATTTTGATAATATATATCAATTTTATCTTCTGGATAAATTGAATTACCATAAGTAGTTCTTGTATTTACTGAGAGTGAAACTATTGTGTTGTCATTAGCAATATTTGACCAAGCTGAATCTGGCATTGCACTCCATTCAACTAAAGCAGATGAGTAAAATAAGCTACCTGCTGGAATCATTGTATTATAATTAACATATTTTCCTTTAACATTATTTATATTTTTTATTACATTGTCTGTTATCATAGAAGATGCAACTTTAACAGTTCCAATCTTTTCTTCAGTTACTTGTTCTCTACTATTAATTTGTACTTTAGCATAGGGAACACTAACAGCATTTATCTTTTGATTTACTCTATATCTATATGCTACTGCTAATATTACTACGCATGCTATACCAGCAATAATTGTTACTATACTCTTATTTCCTAAAAGTCTTTTTAAAAATTTCATATTATTCGCCTCCAATTATTTCAGCACCATTATCGCTTGTATATTTTTTATCTTGAGCTTCAACATCAACTGTTTGTTCTAAAATATGATTTTGAATATATGAACTAGCTATTCTTGTTTCTTTTGGATTTGCTGAGTACTCAGCATTTCTGGGTACTGGAAAAATAGTCCCATCTAAATATGATGCTTTTCTTAATAGTAAATGCATATCCTCAGGTACACTAAATATTAAATATGCTGGAGTAAGAGGATCTTCTGCTGTTTCAAATACGTTTCTATTAGATGAATCTGTTACTGCAAGCACTCTAATACTTTCGATGAATTTTCCTAACATTAATAAGCTTTCTCCATATTTTTCATCTGTTACTTTATTTGCAACAAAATATAAATCAATATAGTTTCCTGGATAAATTGAATTTCCATATGTAGTTTCCATATTTACTGGTAATGCTACAATTGTGTTTCCATCTGGTATATCTTCTGCTATACTTGATGGCATTTTATCCCAATCTACTACTTGAGATTTATAAAACATACTTCCTTCAGGAATTACTGCTGTATTTATTACGTACTTTCCAACAATTTCATTTGTTGTTCTAATAACATTCTCATTTACTATACCGCCTGGTACCTTTTTTGTTTTTACCATATCTGCAGTTATTAAAGTTTTAGGGCCAATTGTTTGTATTGCATATGGAATAGATATTGGATCAGTTGTTTTCTTAATACGATAATTATAAGCCCAATATAAAATTCCTAAACATGCAATTATTCCTATTATAGTAACTGTATTTTTATTCCTAAAAAATTTTTTTATTCCTACTATTATACTTTCCATTCTTCTTTCCTCCTATAGTGTACTATTCTTATTAATTATAGCATAACTATCGTTTACAATTCAATATAAAAGAGATTAATTTTTTTTAATTATAAATGGAAATAATAAGTGTCCACACTAGTGTTACCTTATAAGTACTTCTTTTCTATATATTCAATAATATCATATTTGAACTTTTATATCCAAA
>CAVIDW010000040.1:0-8510 GCA_963641945.1 bacterium
ATTAACAACCAATCATATTTATCTTGTCAATAAGAAAAAAATTCTTATTAACAACTCTGCTAAAAGAATATAACAAAACTTTTTTTTGTCAATACCACACACTAGGAAAACAGTTGTTATATCAAGCCCCCTGCTAAGATTTAAGACAATTAAACTGTTTGTTAATTATTAATCAAAACAAAAAAAAATTGAGAAGTGATTCGGAGAATTTAACAAATACCTTTTTTGGAAAATCACTATAAAAAAAAAAAAAAAAGTGATTCGGAGAATTGTCCCAATAACTAAATAACTATTTAATTGTCTTAATAATTAGTAGGGGGATTGATAAAATTGTTATTTTGTTATATTCTTTTAACAGAATTGTTAATAAGAATTTTTTTCTTATTGACAAGATAAATGTAAAGGAGAAAAAAAATGATTAATAAAAAAGAATTTTATGATTTTATTGGAGCTGTTAACAAAATTAAAAGAGAAAATAAGGAATTATCCGATAATTCCTTATTAGAGGAAGGTGTTAAACTTAAAACTATTTTATGGCTTAGGAATAATCACTATATTGGCAATAATACCTCTAAAGGCATTTTCATCAATTGGAACAAAAACCAATACTATCCAGGAAAAACAATTGTTAGTTTAAAACAAACGTCATTTAAAGATGTTTCACTAGAAGACCTTATGAAACAATGGGCAGACATGACAAATATTATTAAGGAAGATTTGAGGATTAAAGGCTCTTCCTTAACCCAAGAACAATTAAATGATTTTGCTGAAATTATGAATAATATGATAGAACAATTAAAAGCAATCACAACGAATGATTCAAATGATTCAAATGATTTGACAAGATAAATATGATTGGTTGTTAATAAGAATTTTTTTCTTATTGACAAGATAAATGTAAAGGAGAAAAAAAATGAGATTAAAAGGTTCATATAGTAAAATATTAAAAGATATAAGACCTGTTTCAGGTGTATACAAAATAACTAACAATATAACTGGTGAAGTATATATTGGTCAATCGTCAAATATTAAAAGAAGAATATGGAATGAAAGGTGTGATAGTTATTGCCCTTCATCTTGTCCATTACTAAAAAAAGCAATAAAAAAATATGGCAAAAACAATTTTACTTACGAAATACTGGAAGAAATAGATGATAAAAAAACGCGACTAATGCGAGAAAAATATTATATCTCTTTTTATGATTCAGTAAAAAATGGTTATAATATATTAGGGGAAAATTAATTAAAGAAATAAAAACCCTTTTTTCTACTCCTTTTATAAAGGGTTTTGGGGATTAATCGCACACGCGGTTAGTCCCTTTTTTATTTCTCAGAACTGCTTAAATCATAATTTTCACTACAACTAATATATTCATTGTCGCCGGTATACTCACCTCTAGAATCCCAACACCCACCACCATTACAAGTTTTATTCCAATTACTACCGCAGTTGTTAAATTCTTCGTCTTTATATTTTAAATTAAAACTACCCTCTTTTTCTTTTTCTTCTTGTGTTTGGGTCGTTGTAGTAGTTTCGCCTGTGTTTTGGTTAATTGTTATAGTAGTTCTAATTCCTTCTTCATCAATTGTTTCATTAAATTGATTACCATTTTGATCTATTGAACTAAAATTAGTTTTGTAACAGCCATTACATTCAACAAAATCCCCCACCCCATATTTAGAACAATCTTCTACGTCTTTATCAGAATAACTGAAACAAAAGCCTGAATTGTCTGAATTATTGTAAAGATTGCAACTAAGGTCACTCAAATAATCTTTACAAGCAATTCCTTTAGAATCAGATAAACTATAATTGTTGCAAGAAGCTTTTTTCATTTCTGATGTATAAGCACCGTCACAATAGATATTTTTCGTTGTATCTGTCTCTTTATCATATTTTAAAGAAAAAGATAAACAATTTTCATTTTCAGAATTATAACTTAAACAGTTTTCTAAATTATAGTCGGTTGCATCACTACTATATTTAGAACACATTTTTTTATTATTGGAAGTCTTTTTTGTTGTATAAATAATACAATCTGAAATTTTATTTTCACAATCTTTATATTTTAATTCACACCCTGTTAAATCATTATTATTAGTAAAACCACCAACACAAGCAGAATAATTATTGCTTTTTGGTGAATAATAATTACAAGATATATTAGAAGCAGAATTAGAGTTTAATCCTTGCCAAATTTCATTTTCTGTTCCCATATTAATTGCAATATCTACTACACCATCAGTAGAATTATAAACATTGCACGTGGTATTTTTATAATTATTGTCCCCTGTTTTATATTGTTGGCAATTAATTATTTTATTAGAATTACCCATGTATTTTTCACAATTTTCAGTATTTGGATCATAAGAATAACATAACCCTAAATCTGGTGAGGAATAATTTAAACAATAACCCTCGGTTGCTTCGGTTGCTTCGGTTGCTTCGGTTGCTTCGGTTGCTTCGGTTGCTTCGGTTGCATTGGTTGCGTTAGTTGCGGTTGCTTCAGTTGCGGTTTCGGTTTCAATATTTTTATTGGTATATTTATCTATTATATCATCAAATCTATTATTGCAATAATAAGAAATACCTTCGGGCATTTCTAACTTTTCTAATTCCTCTTGCACTTGTGTAAGTTGTTCATTAAGTGTTTCTGAATTATAATAATTACAACCCTCGGCAGAATTCTTATTTTTTATTTTGTTTGTTTTATTAATTAATTTATTATTTAATTCTTTTGTTTGATTAATTATAGAAGAAACAGCTAGGTTTGTTTGATTAACTATGGATATAAGAGATAACAAACTACTTTGATTTTTATTCATAATAGCTTCAATATTTTTAGAAATTGAAATAATAGTGCCATTTTTATCAAAAATCATAATGTTTCTACCTCTTTTTCTAAATTATATAGCATAACTTGATTTTTTTTAACCAATTGATTAATATTAACAATATATTTATTTATAGTATTAAGTATAGTATTCATATTACTAAATGCTACAAGAGACTGCTGACATTGCTTAACAGTTTTGTCCATAGTAATCGTTACTGCTTCAAAATTATTATTATCAATTATCATAATTTTTTTATTTCCTTTAATGCTTTAACGCTTTGTTCTATAGTATAATAAGCCGAATAAAGTTTCTCCAAATTATTTTGCATATTAACGCAAAACTGAAATAAAGCGTTAGTAATAATATATCCGTCTTGAGCGGCTTGAAAATAATTATCAGAGCTATTAGAAAAAACAGATGATTGTTTTATAGTAGTTGCGTCCGTTTTGTTTTTATTATTTAAAATCATAAATTGTTCCCACTTTGCTGTGTTTTGTTATCACTAGAGGCAATTATTTCGCTGATTAAAAAATCGCTTTCCAATCTTATACCCAATCCAATTCCTTTATTATTTTCAGGGGAATAGTTGATTAATATATAATCAAAATCTTTATCCCAATCAGATGGTTTAATATTAAAGATTTTTTCTTTCTTTTCTATTTTACCTATATCGCTCAAACTATAAGATTTAATTTTAAATACTCCCCCGAAATGATTTTTGTTAAACAATTTAAATGACCACCTAGGGATTACATAAGGTTCGCCATCTCCAATAGAATATAGTCCTGTATCTAATCTTACTTTATTAGTTTTACTACCTTCAAAATATTCGTGAGCAATAGAATAAGTAATATATTCATCATCAGGTTTGTCAATTATATAAGTTTTGTTATCAGCAAATAATACATCCACTACATTAAAAAATTCTTGTCTATACATATTTTTGCTGCCAAGCATATATAGACCATCATCAGTCCCTAAATAGATGGTTTGGGTTGTAGGATTATACCAATGATTATATATATTACCGATTTTACTCAATGTGGTGGCTTGTTTCAATATAGCATCACCAGTAAAAGTATAAATAGATCTATTAATGGGTGACCAAAAAAAAGCTGTGGAGGTAGTTGAGCCTAAATAACTCATACCAGCTACTGAAACAACACATTCGATATTACTATATACGCCACCGTTTATTTCAATACTATAAATATGGTCTTTAATTATGGCATAAGGCATAGTCTGAATAATAAACAGATTTTGAAGGTATGGTATATTCCCAGAAGAAGAGGATGATGAGAGCGTTATTATATTCACACCATCATTTTTATTCAATAGTTTAGATATATTTTTGCCATTTTTAATAAAAATAGTATTGTTCTGACCATAAATTGCTTCAAAAAGCAAAGATATATTATAATAATAAACAGTGCTAGAAGTGCTTAATGGATATGAAACCGTTAAAGCATTAACCAATAATTTATTATTAAATTCATTAGAGCCGTCTGTTCTGGTAAATTTATATTTAGGGGTAGTAGAATTGCTTTCAAAATAATCAACGGAACCTTTATTGGCATTAAGAAAAAATATATCATTTCCCCTTGCATACCCCAATGTTGTAACCGAAAACAAAGAAGATACAATATTATTGTTAGATTGATTATAAATTACATTTTCGCCAGAAGCTATATAATAAGTAGTTGGGTCTTCAGTATATTTTTCATCAAGCACTGAATAGTAATCTACTTTTCCTCTCATTATTCTATTATTCCAATCGGAGCCCCAATGAACTAATTGTTCTTCTTCCATATCATAGGCATTATAATAATCAGAAGTATTGATTATAAAGTAGCGATTATTAAATATGTAATAATTATCATTGTAATAGTTGCACTGATATAACCACCACTTATTATTTTCTTTAACGGCTAAATAATTGTCTGCCCATTTTTCTACATCAGTTATCCCCGTATTCCAGCCCGAAATAAGTGTTCCTATTTCACCATCTTTTGCATAAGCTAATCCTGATATATAACCATTATTATAAAGTAGTCTCCATAAACCATTCTTTTTTACGCTGCTATTAGAGAGGTTGTTAAAATATATATCTAATCCTTCCACTCCCCCCTCTGAATATCTTGTATTATCTACCGATATACCAGCTCCCTCTATTCCACCTTCTATAAGTCCATCAAAACCATTATCATATGTATAAAATATGTCATAATAATTTTGATTTTCAACAACTAAACCAAAGGAAAAATCCACAGCCGTTTCCTTTGTAACATCTGTAACAATTGTCGAATTTTCCGTTACAATCTGTTGAATAGTCTTTTTATTATTCTGGCGGTCATAAGTAGTTATAATTTTAATTGTTGTGGTATCATTTGTTTTGCTTTCAACTGTATCTTCTGGAAGATATGATAATCTTATTGTTTCTTTAACATAATTTTTATCAATATTTAAAAAACAACCAGTGACATTAGTTTTATACCCAATAGCATTTTGTTTTAATATATTATCGATAGTAATATTTTGTTCATTAAAATTAGCAGTATTTTTGAAGTTTAATTGTCGATTATAATTAGTAGTGCCCGAAGTATAACCAACAACTTTTGGACTTACGCCCCATTTTTCAGGATACCCATAAAAGCAGCCATCATCGAGCATAAAATAACCATTAAGGCCTGTGGAATTAATTGTAAAGATTTCTTCGACGTTTAAAGTAAAAGTATATTGGTCAGTCACCCAAGAAACAGGAACTAAAATAACCTGATTTTCATAATATATCTTAAATGATGGTTTTTCTGCTTTTTCAGATGTAATAGTCCCCCAATTGTTATCAATTTCTATAACAACTTTCGGTGAAATAGTTTCATCCATATTTACTGTTTTTTCTACAAAAGGCGTTTTAATTATTCTCGAGGAATCTGAAAAATCTACTGATAATACCCCCTTTGCACCTTTATCCCAACGTACTCCATAAGTATTCAGACTATAAGTGTAAGTTGTTCTATATAAATCATAATAGTAAAGGTTGTCTATCTCTGTGTCACGAGGGTGTGTAGGTTGATATGTGCCATCAAAAGTAATTTCTGTTGTATAAGCTTCGTCTTCATAATACTTATCATCTTTTTTGTAGCAATATTTTATATATTTGTTAGTAGTTCTTTCTACAGAACATTTTATATTATACTTTTTATCAAATATCTGCTTAACACTGCCTGTTGCTTTATTTTCTACACTAGAATATTTTTTAATAGAGCCATTATCTATAATAAGAAATGATGAACATAGAGTAAAAGCATCAATCCAAGCACCTGATTTATTAATTACACAGATTCTATATTTATCAGTCCCCACTTCCTGATAAGTAATAATGGGGTCTACAAAATCAGGAATTAATACTTTTTCATTGCCTTTATAAAAATCAATAACTGTTTCAGTAAATTTTCCATTATAAAAAGACAGCAGCTTCGTTTCACTATTTTCTACATAAAGAGCCAAATAAACATTATTAATAAAACGCTCGGCTAATATTGGATTAGAAAAAGTTCTCGAAGCGATAGGGTGGAATGATGAGCCATTTGACGATAAATAAATTGTCAAGGTATCATTGTTTTTCTTACTGTAAAATATGTTGTTTTGATAAAATGATATAGTATCGGCATCATATTGAAATTGCTGTTTTTTAAATCCCGTTCTGTTTGGGGTTAATATTGTTTTACCATTTTTAGAAAAAGCGCCATTTATATAAGTATAAATATCGCCATTTCTACTGATATAAGGTTTTTGTTTGGTTTTTGTTTCAGTATAATAAAGTGGCGATAAGCCTTTATTGTAATAAGGACTATTATTATCATCAAATGTATTCCAAAGGCTGTTAGGATTGGAGCGATTACTGTTACTATTTAACGTATTTAATAAGTTTAATGTTTTGTTCATTTACTTATTATTAGTTAGTTAAGAGCAGGTCCCATTAATCAAATGGCTCAATATCTATCGTTGTAGTTTCAGTAGTAGTGCTGTCGTGTTTTATATCCCCCAAATATATTTCAGATATTTTCGCGGTTTTGCCCGTTGAATATTCTATATATATTCCCCAGGTTTTAATATCTAAGTCAGACAAAATAAGTTTTTGTTGGGTTGACTCAACAGTGCTTAATTCTACCCAGTCTGTATAATTTTTCTTATTAGTGCCATTAGATGCGTAATAACGTGCATAAAGGCCTGAAATATTTATAGTGGGTAAAGAGGCTGTTAAATTTGCAGAAGAAATATATCTATTATCATTATATTCATTAGAGCTACTAATTGTATTAACAGAGGCACAGGCAGTAGTTTTTTTACCAAATATATCATTACCACCATACCAGTTGCTGTTATCAAAACTGTAATAAATTTTTACGGCTACTACACTGTTAGTGTTGGAGGCACCAGTAGTATAAATATAAGTATTTGCTGGAATACTCCAACTATCACTTATAGTAAAATTGGCACTTAAAGTACTGCTGTTATATATTGAACCAGTGGTAGCCTCATTATCATTATCATAAACTATTTTATAATATAGTCTCTTTCCAGCTTCAAGGTTATTAACAGTAAGGCTAGTGTTTATTTTTGAGCCTGCATTGTTTCTATAAACGGTTACTCTACCACCCGACTCTATAGAACTGGTAAAACTAAAAGCAGTGTTAGAACAGGTAGTAGTTATTTTATCAAATAGTTTTACATTAATTATTTTATTAGTAAAAGTTCCCTCAACTAATTTAGTGTTGGTAATATCTTCCGTATCATTCCAATAACCATAATTGAGGGTTTTAGTGGCAGTGAATTTTCCACAACTGGTGTTGCCATTTACATTTCCAAATGTTATAACCTTTTTTAAAGTTTTTTCTTTGTTCATATAAATTGTTAAATAAATATGTAAATGCAATGGATATATTACAGTGGGTATTCCATAATCGCCTTTAGCTGAAACATGTTGCTGACCACTATCAAAATTATTTTCGGGTATACCACTTAAATAAACTCCGTTATTATCCTTTATCTCTCCCCATACGTGCCCGCCAAATGGGGTATTAATTGTAAAATCATATTCGCCCTTGCTTTTATCAAATAAAGTCGATGCCATAACAACCCACAACCCCGCTTCTATCGTTATACTTTTACTCATATAAACTACTCGGTCACCAAACAAAATAGTTTCTACATTATTGGTTCCGCCATTAAAACTAATTGGCTTATAGTTAGTAGTGTCATCTTGTAGATATGGGGAAACTCCACCTGTAATTTTACCGCCAGTTTTTTTTATTATTATAGCCATTTTTTACCCCTAATTAATAAACAAATTGGTTCCAGATAAACTGAATGTAATAACCGCGGAAGTCGGGTTAATTATCATTTTACTACCGTCGTAATTCACTAAATAAGTCCCTGCGGAAAGCATATAATTACTTGAAGAACTAATTATTCCATCTATATAAATAGGCACTGCCGTATCTCCATTTATTGAGGCTTTTATTTGTCCAGTATAAGAATTAGTGTATTTGAAATTAATTAAAAACTGTCCAGTAGTTCCGCTAGTCCAATTAGCAATAGTAATTGCTTTTGTTTGAGTGCCAGCCACTGTATCACAATAACCAGTCGCGTTAGAAGCACTAGCTGCGTTT
>CAVIDW010000041.1:0-7124 GCA_963641945.1 bacterium
AAAAGATACAGTTACTGGTTGTGTTATGTTTGTAGAAGCTGTTAAAGGAAATGTATCAGTTCCACTAGATTGTTCAGTATAATACCCTACAATCCAACTACAACCTGTTTCATCTTTTAACAGTTCTTCACTTTGCTTAATTTCATTTAGATTAAAATTTTCATTATTATAAATTAATTTGTTTGAAGTACCAACAATACCTCTTCTAATATTAGCTATTGAATTTAAGAAATCTTGATAATAATCACTAATAGTATCCCTCTTCAATGTTAATTGTCATTGTCCTCCTCTAGTTTTATATTGATTTATAATAAATCACCTACTAATTACATCGTCATCATTGTTATTAGTTACAATAAAATAATTACCAGTGCCATCATAACTATTAGATTGTCGACCTGCTACAAATGTTGTATTGACTTTGTCATTTTCATTAAAATTACATTTAAATTCATTATAGATTATATACTTATCATATGAACTAATTACGCTATAAGGTCTTTTAATGTGTCTATTTGAATAGTTATTATAATCTAATATATATATTCTTTCCAATGTATTCTCCTTTAAAAAAAGAGCAGTTTTAAGAGAATGCTCAGCTCTTTAAGGAGGTTATATTATGAACAAAAATTGTTACTAGTTTTCCTCGATTGTAATAAATGGGTAATTCTTTAAATACTCAATAGTATTATGACCCCAAGTTAAATAGTTATTATCTGTTAATGACTTAGCATTGAAGAAGTTTGTAGCTACTTCAAATGCACTCATAAATGGAATAGATCCTGCTTTGTAAATTTTACAGATAATTTTAGGATTTTCAGTATATGCAGTATAAGCTTCATATTTAAACTTATTAGGAATTAAATCACCTGCAAAGATATGAACTTTTTCAGTACCATCAGTAACTATTTGTTCTATTAAAGTTCTTTTAGTTCCATCTGAAGTACCTGCAGTTGTAATAACATCACCAAAATATCTAGCTTCTAATTCTTTTGAGAAACTTAAAATATCATTGTGGAATAAACTAGGTAAATCTAGATTAGTAATTTCATCTACGTATTCACTATTCCAAACAATAGTTAAATCACTCTTGTCATAGTTTCTTAAGTTTTGATAATCGTTATAATCCCTACTGTAATCAGCAGCTTTCTTTAGAGTTCTAGCAACTTTATGAGCAATCTTTTGTGCTCTAATTCTAGCCTTTTCTTCACCTGTTTCGGCAATTGTAGATAATGTTAATTTAATATCTTGATTACCTACAGAAGTTCTTGCAGTTCCAAAATAACAATTAAATGTAGTTGCATCATATACTTTTTTAGTATCTTGAATCCATTGTTTCATTACGTCATTAAATGAACTAAATGCACCTTCATCAGCCCAAGCTCTTTTAGATAAATAATCATCAGTTGTCAATGCAATTTGTCTAAATTTATCTAATGTAATAGATTGACAATCTGGTGCTTCAGGTCTATGTAATTGTAATAAGTTTTCAGCTTCAGCATCGTTACCCCATTCAGAACTTGATAATACATCAGTAGCATAGTATAATTTAGTATCACCATAAAGTGTACCATCGACTCTGTTGTCATTAACAAGATCATCACCTGTTTTAATGTTATCTGCAAACACTTGTTGACTTATAATCATATTATAAAGTGCTGCAAAGATTTCATTTGAATTTAATTTTCCTGTAAATTGTCCCAATTAGTTTTATCTCCTTTGTTTCTTTGGAATTTTTACATCCTCAGTTATTCTCATAAGTTCCCTAGTAAAGATCTCTGAATCACCCTCACTATTATCGATACATTGCTGAAATGCATCAGCTACTCTTTGTGCTTTTCTATAATCACTCTCATCTGGTGTCAGTTTAGATCCGCTACCAACAAAAATATCTTTTCCTGAAGTGTCTAATATTGCATTTCTGAGTTCAAGTGCTGTTGACACATAATCTAAGTTACTCAATGAGTCACTATTTTTACCAAATAGTTTTGCTCTTAGGTCAGCAATCGGCACTGCTTGTTTTTTTTCGTCAACCTGAGTTCCTTCAACTAGTGCTTTAGCATACTTGTCTCTTTGTGCCTTAATTTTATTATATTCGTCAATTGAAACTGTATTCTCTTTTATTTTGTTAATTTCAGAAATCACATCATATTCTGCTTCATCTACTTCTTTAACTTCTTCATTTTGTAATAATTCTTCATTCATTTATTAAAATCCTTTTCTTATAAATTTAATTAATCTATTTATTTCTTTATCTTCTTCATACTCTTCTTTTATATAGTCAATCTTAACTCTTTGTCCAATAAAGCAAAAGCCTCTAGTGTTAACACTTACAAATAAATTAAATCAGCCGTTATTTCTACAAATCTTATAAATATTAGCAAATAACTTATAATATAAAGATTCATCAGTGCTAATAAGTTCATCCATAGATTCACACTCTGTTTCTAAATTAAATAATGTTTTGTTTATTTGGTACTTTTTTTCTTCTTCTAATTTAATTTTAATGTTCATTTTTAAATAATCTCCTTAATAATAATAAATCGATTGTAGCTGTAATTAAAGACCCAGTTACTAAGCCTAATAGTCAATTTAACATAATTTAATCTCCTTTTAAATATATTTAGTTGGAGTTATCTACTAGACCAACTCAGTTGACTAGGCTGTTCTTTATCAGTACCTCTTCGGTAAGTCTCTGCATCAGAATTGTTGGAAATATTAGTAGTAACCACCAGAACTATCTTGTCATATAATTTAGCTAATTCTTTTTTAACAATTTTAGCTGTTTTTGAAATTTCTTAAGTGTTGACAATTCAGTAAATTTAAATCCTCGAGAATCTCAAATGTTAATTATACTCTTTTGTAAATCAGGATTAAACACATCGTCTAAATATCTTCTCATTGTTATTACATTAGTTTGTTCGTTATTATAAGTTTTAATTATATTGTTATTATACATAGTAAATCAGGTATCTTTAGTCTTCTTAAACTTAATAACGGCCATAGGCTTTATAGCTAATCTTTTATTGACTAATAATGATCGATCTATTTCAACTTCATTAGTAAATGTAGATGCTTCAGGCATTAAGATATTAGCAATAGTTCCTTTTCTTCGTTCTAAATAATTTTCATTGGGTCTTATATAATCGACAACACATTTTTTTCTTTTTAGCTTAAATCGACCAAAAGTATCAGGAATAAAATTAAATGCTGTTAATATATCAGAAGCTTCATCTAAAGTATTTCCAATCATAATTACTTTTATATTAGTTTTAGTTGAACGTACTATATTTTCCATAGCATTTACAAAATTATAAACTATGTCAAATCTATTCATTTCACTATCTTCTCTGTTCATTTCGTCAAGAACACAATAATAAGTTCCTTTAAACTCATTGTCAAAATAACCAACACCTTTAGAATTATAAAAAGTACTGCAATCTAATACAGTACAAAATTCACGGATATTATCTTTGACTATTTTAATTTCAGTAGAACCGTCTTTATGTTTTATTTCTTTTTCTTTTTCATCATATTGATAAACAACATCACCTTTAGTAAATGTATTTATCTTGTATTTTCTTTTAATATCGGGGTCAACTAATTTATTAGCCCCATCGCTTAATAATTTCTTTTTAGCTGCATCGGTTAATCTTAGTCAATAGAATTTCATATTATCTTGAAGTCTTATCTTATTTAATACACCTCATCGCATTACTGAATAAGATTTACCAGTTTCTCGACCACCTAATAAACAAAAAAATGTAGCTCAATCATTACCAAAAAGAGAATTGACTGTTCACCAATCCCCTTTGTATGTTTTAATCTTAGCTTTGTCTCTTATATTATTTAATCACTTTGTTTTTTCTTCTATATTCATCGTCTCATCCGTCCATATACTCAAATAAATTTACGTATTGTTTTTTATCTACTTTTTCAATTATTTTAGAAATATCAGTATCTTTATATAAACCAAAATTAACCTTAAATGTTTTATTTTTAAGAGTAAACACTGTATCGTCTCAATTATCTTTGTCTAATAAATCAGACACAGATACATCCATATATTCTGCAATTTCATTTACATCGTAACCAGTATTTGAAAGCATAGTAAATAATTTATTCTTATTTATTTTAGCTGCAATTTGACTAGCAGTTCAATTCTTCTTTTTTGCATCAGCTATATCATAAATCACTTTAGCATTGTAAAAATCATTAACTATATCATTAGTTATTTCATTTGCTTCTTCTTTAGAATAGTTACTATTCATTAACTCTTTTATTAGCAATTCTCTTTGCTTATTAAGACCTTTGCCTTGTCTTTTACTTCCTGATTTAGTAAAAAATGATTCATTTCTTTTATTACTTTTTATAGGTTTGCCTTTGTAATAATTATAGACATATACTTTACCAGTCTTTTTATTTTTAACTCTTTTAATTCCCATGTTTATTTTCTCCTTAGAATGTTATTAAAACTTTTTCGCCTTGTTCTTGTTTTAAATTGTCAAAGCCTAATATTTCATATTTTTGCTTAACTATTTTATATGTAGGATATTTACCCATAGGTATATTTAGTTTATTTCTTAATACAACCGGCAATGTTCCTTTTATATATGATCTTTTATTTAAATTATCTTCGAATTGAAATGCAGTATATTGTGATCTATTTTCAGTTTTATCCACTTTAATAGTATATACCATACCTTTAGCTTCTAATCCAAAATCACCTATATTTTTACTATAAGATATTATATTTTTAGGATTAGAAATAATAAAACCGTCTGTATTTGCATACACTAAAGATCCTTGACAATCCCTAATTGCTTGTTTTAGTTTACTATTTACATAATTTACAATCCAATTTCTTGTTTCATCGTGTAACATTTTTAATCTATTTTCACTAGCAAACTCAACTTTCTTGTCATTTATAGTTAAATTACCTACAAAATAATTGACTACTTTTTTATAGAAATTATTATTTTTATGTCGATTTATATACCAATAATTGAAATTATCTTTTGCTTTAGGAAATATTTCCATAAGAGCACTAAAATAAGCTGCATTTATATCGAACTCATAACAATTAGTAAATATTTTAGCAACTATTCCTTCATCTAATTTAACTGTTTTATAGGCATTAGCAGCTTTATCTACGTTAAAGTGGAATATTTCAGCTGCTGTTGGACTAGTATATTTGTCAAATTGTGCTTCTATTTCTTCATCAGTATAAACCTTCTTTAATTCCTTAACAACTAAATTATAAGCCATACCAGGAATTACAACTTTAGAACCTGTTACTTTTAATTGTTCTGCAATTTTAGCACACCAGATTACATCTTCTGTTTGTTCAGGCATTTCAATCAATCTTATTTCATTTAATCCGTTAATAACATTACCTATTTTTTGTAATTCTTTACTGCCATTTCTTTTATAAATAGCCTTTAAAATAAACTCAGTTGAACACATCATATATCTTGAATCACCAAAATCATAATAATATATTTTTCTTTTATGAGTTCTTGTTTCTAAATCAGCTTTTCATTGACTAAAATTAGTATCATCTTTAACAACGTGATCGTATTTAGCTGCAAAGTCAAATAGATCCTTCATAAAAGCTGTTGAAACATAACCTTCGTGTCTTTTTCAGCTATAATGGTCTTGTTTAAATAATTTACTTTTGCCTAATAATTTGTTCATAATATATAATAATAACCTTATCTGCAACCTATGTGAGCTCAATCACAGATAAGGCTACAGTATGCTTTTGTATGAGATGCATTAACTCAGATTTCTTATTTCCTCATATAATTTAGCGGTTAATTAAAGTACTTTTTTATTTATCTCCTTTTATTTCGTCTACTATTGAACATGCAAAATTATATCCCTCTATAATAAAGTTCCTATTTAGTTCTTTTTCCATCATTCCTTTTATATAATTATAAAATTTTTCCTTAGCTATATAGTCCATGTTTACTAATTTATCTTTAAATAAATCTTTAAAATCTTTTTCATCGACAAAATAAGTTTCAGCAACCATATCGTCACTAAAGAATGTGGCAAGCTTGTAATATATTTTTTTTGTCTTCATTTTTATTTACCTCCTTTCATTATTAATGCAAATCTATATTGAGCATCTGGACCATTATAATAAAAAGGTTTGTTTGGATTTTTATCCAAATTTTTCTTTAGACGCTTATACCACTTTTGCAAATTTCTATAATATTTTTTTCCTAAATATTCTTTTACTTTATTTTCGTCCATTAATCTAAAAGCTTTATACATAGCTACATCTGTACGCAATCTAATTATTTTAGCCTGGTATTCAAATTTTTTTACATCGTCAATTGCAACACTCATAGGACAGTCTCCACCGGTTTCAACAATAGTATAAAATTTTTCAAATGTGTTTGTCTTCATTTTTATTCATCTCCTTCTTCTACAAATTCTTCTACTAATACAACTATAAAACCAAAATCCTGAATTAAAACGCCTTCATTTGGTACTTTTTCCATCGTTTCTTTTATACTACTATAAAATCTTTCCTTAACTATATCTTCTACGTTTCCTAAACGATCTTTGAAATCCTTCTTAAAATCTTCTTCATTTTTAATTATAACTTCAATAACTGTGTCGTCTTCATAACAGGGTATCAAAATCTTGTAATATCTAACTAATTTTTTTGTATTTTGTTTATTTTTGTTCATATTTAAATTCTCCTTTTTTTTTATTTTAAACATATAATATCATAACTTATTAAGTTAATCACTATTCACAATAAACTGTCAACTAATTTAATTTAATTTAACTCAATGTGGTCTCATAATTTATTACCTCTTTTCTTTTATTTTATGATAATATTATAACATATTTCTTTTAAAAAATCAACCATTTTTACTAATTATTTTGTTTTATTTCTTATATAATAATATACAATTTTTTAATACTAAAATAACCATTTTTTTCAAAAATATTTTAATTTTTTTTACAATAATATTATAACATATTTCTTTTAAAAAATCAACCATTTGCCCCACCTCCCAAGCTACCCACACAAAGCTCTTAACAAAGCATTTAAGCAGGCTGGTTACTAATAAGCAATTTACTAAGACTATGCAGGCTGGTTA
>CAVIDW010000042.1:0-6853 GCA_963641945.1 bacterium
GATGGTTATATTCCAGAATATATAAGAACAAATCTAACTGATGATTTGCATGATACATTTTGCTTTAGAACTGACTATGAAATAAATACTTATAAAGATTTTAAAAAATTTTGAATTAATCAAAAGATAGTTCACATTACGCATTTTTAAATATCAAAAAAAAGACTCATAGTTCCTTATAAAATAAGGGATCGAGCCTTTTTGCTTTATCAAAACTGTCAAAGTCAGGAATATAACATAAAAATATGAATTGTTTTATTCGCCTTTAAATATTACCTTATTTTACCTTAATCAAATCATCGGACCTAAAATGGTTCTAAAGTCATTTTTTGATAAAGGATAATCCTTGCAAAGCCTGATATTATCTTACTTTCCACAACAGTTCTTATATTTCTTCCCACTGCCACAAGGACAAGGATCATTTCTTCCTATTTTTGCTTGTGCTTTTTTAGGAGTACTTTTTGCTGATTCTTTTCCATCATTTGTTCTAATATTTTTAGCTACTTCTTTTCTTTCAATATTTTGTCTTACTTCTGCATTAAGTAAGTATGTTGATATTTCAGCACTTATTGTAGCCATCATTTTATCAAATAATTCAAATCCTTCTAAAGCATATACTTGAAGAGGGTTACTTTGAGCATAACCTCTAAGTCCAACTCCTTCTTTTAATGCTTCCATTGCATCTAATTGATCCATCCAGTTTTTATCAATAATTCTTAGTGAAATAGATTTTTCAAAATCATCTTGAATTTCTTTTGGAACATCCTCAAGTTTTTTATTATAATCTTCAACAACTATATTATAAATAGTGTCTACAATTTCTTCATTAGATTTATCTTTAAAATCTTCTTTTGTTAATTTTTTACTCTTTAATAAATGAGCATTAAAGTGTTCAATAATATTATTAATATCATTATCAGTTAAATATCCTTCTGGTGGGATATGAACGTTTATTTGATCTTGTACATATGTTTTGAAAGTATCTAGAACTCTATCACGAATACTATCTTTATCTAAGATTTCATTTCTTCTTTCATAAATTATTTCTCTTTGTTTACTAATAACATTATCAAAATCTAATAATCCTTTACGTCTATCAAAGTTGAATCCTTCTACTTTCTTTTGAGCTGCTTCTAAATTCTTAGAAATCATTTTATTTGATATAGCTTGATCTTCTTCTATACCTAATGATTGCATTATATTTTTCATTTTTTCAGAACCGAATTTTAACATTAAATCATCTTCCATAGAAACAAAGAATCTTGTAGTACCTGGATCTCCTTGTCTACCTGAACGTCCACGAAGCTGATTATCTATACGTCTTGAATCATGTCTTTCTGTACCAATTACATATAAACCGCCTAATTCTCTTACGCCTTCGCCTAATTTAATATCAGTTCCACGTCCAGCCATATTTGTTGCGATTGTAACTGCATTCTTTTTACCAGCGTTTTCAATAATATGTGCTTCTCTTTCATGATTCTTAGCATTTAATAATTCATGTTTTATTCCAGCTTTTGTTAATAATTGACTTATAACTTCACTAGTTTCTACTGTAGCTGCTCCAATTAAGATTGGTCTTCCTGTTGAATGAATTTCTTTTACAGTTCTTACTAATGCTTTATATTTTCCATTTAAAGATGAATAGATTAAATCTACTTGATCATCTCTTATAACTGGTTTGTTAGTTGGAATACAAACAACATATGTATTATAAATATTTCTAAATTCTTCTTCTTCTGTTTTAGCAGTACCAGTCATACCAGCTAGTTTATTATACATTCTAAATAAATTTTGGAAAGTTATTGTCGCTAAAGTTTTTGTTTCTTCATTAATATCAACACCTTCTTTAGCTTCAATTGCTTGATGTAATCCTTCACTAAATTGACGTCCATGCATTAAACGACCAGTGAATGTATCAACAATAATTACCTTTCCATTTTCAACTACATAATCAACGTCTTTTTTAAATCCATAATTAGCCACCATTGCTTTATCTAAATTATGAACCATGACACTATTATCTATATCATATAGATTATCTAAATGTAATAGTTTTTCTACATGTTTTACTCCGTCTTCTGTAAGAGTAACTCTTTTTGTTTTTTCATCTAATACATAATCATCTACTGAAAGACTTTTTGCTACTCTATCTGCATCTTTATAAACATTTGCACTTTTAGCAGAGCCACCAGAAATAATTAAAGGTGTTCTTGCTTCATCAATTAAAATTGAATCTACTTCATCAATAATTGCAAAGTTTAAGCCTCTTTGAGTTCTTTTTTCACGCCTAACAACCATATTATCTCTTAAGTAATCAAATCCTAGTTCATTATTAGTTGTATATGTTATATCCGCATCATAAGCTTCTCTTTTTTCTTCTGAAGTTTTATCTCTTAAGTTAATTCCAACTGATACGCCTAATAAGTCATATATAGGTTTCATCCATTCTGCATTACGTGTTGATAAGTATTCATTTGTAGTAATAACATGAACACCTAAACCACTTAAAGCATTTAAATAAGCTGGTAAAACTGTTGTTAATGTTTTTCCTTCACCTGTTTTCATTTCAGCTATATTACCCCTATGAATAGCTATACCACCTATTATTTGAACTCTATATGGTTTTTCACCAATAGCTCTAAAACATGCTTCTCTAGCTAAAGCTATTGCTTCAACTAGTATATCCTCGAGTGTTTCTCCATTATTTAATCTTTTTTTAAATTCTTCAGTTTTTGCTTTTATTTCTACATCCTTTAATTTAGACATCTCTTCATCTAAGGCTTCAACTTGATCTGTTAATTTATTTATCTTTTTTAGTTCTTTTGTTTCGTAATCAAAAATATTTTTTAATATTCCCATGTAATCATCCTCCACAGCAATTATTATAGCAAAACTAAAAAGAAAAGTGAATGTTTTTCACTTTTCTATCACTATATCATTATAATTTCTTTATTAATTAGCTTCAATGATGCCATAACCATCATCAGCTCTTTTATAAACCACGTTAATTTTATCTGTTTCTACATTTTTAAATATAAAGAATGAATGTCCTAAAAGTTCCATTTGAGTTATGGCTTCTTCTTCATCAATTGGTTTTAAGAAAATTTCTTTTCTTCTTACTACTACAGATTTATCATATTCTTCTTCAAAGTATTCTTCTATTTCAGGCATAACTGATTCTTTAGAAGAATTTCTTTTACTAGTTAGTTTGCCTCTATATTTTTTAAATTGTCTTTCTAATTTATCAACAACTAAATCGATAGCGGAATATAAATCAGGATTTACTACCTCAGCTCTAATATTATATTTACCACTCCATATAGTTACTTCTACTTTTTGATCCTTTCCTTTTGCAGAAACTATTGCTTTAGCTTCTACCTCATCATTATCATCTAAGTATTTCTCTAATTTAGATAATTTGCTCTTAATGTAATTATTAATTGCTTTGGTAACATCAATTTTATTACCACGGATATTATATCTCATATATTATTCCTCCTTATCTAAATCATAACATAAATTCAATATTGATTCTACAAACTCGTGAAAATTACACAAAAGTTTTACAATTAAAAAATACACAAACTTCGTGTATTTGATTATACTGCATTTAATTTTACTTCTCTAACGTTTATGGCTTGGTTTCCTTTAATTGTATTAATCAGTGTAAATTCTACAAGTTCACCTTCTTTAAGAGTTTTGTAACCTTCTTGGTCAATGGCTGAATAGTGAACAAATACGTCTTCATTCATATTTCCATCAAATTCGATAAATCCATACCCTTTCTCATTGTTAAACCACTTAACTCTTCCTCTACTCATTGTATACCTTCCCTTCTTTATATTTTGCACACTATTCTTGCGTACTATTCTAGTCTACACTATAAATGTATCTTATTTTAATAATTGTCATTAATATTGCTAATTTTGTCAAAAACTAACTTTTTTAATCATTTTTTTAATATTTTTTTCATTTTAAACAAAATAAAATAGTTTTAATGACAAATTTTCATACTTTTTAAAATAATATTGTATGATAAAATCATGATTATGAAGGAAGTAATAGTAAATAGTATAATTAATAATATCAAAAAATATTATAGTTATAGTGATGTAAAATTAGCTGAAATTAAATATGGTATTGAATCATTATATTTATCTATATTTAAAACGCTTGTTATATTTATAATATCATTTATATTTCATTTTACAAAAGAACTAATACTTTTATTTATATTCTATGGACTCCTTAGATTAACTGCATTTGGGGTTCATGCTAAAAAATCATGGCAATGTTGGATTTCTTCTATATTTACTTTTACAGTATTGCCATTACTTATTAAATATACTGTTGTTAATAACTTGTTAATTGATATTCTTTCTGTGATTTTTTTAGTTATACTTGGCATTTTATCTCCAGCAGATACTGAGAAAAGACCAATTTATAATAAGAAAAAAAGAAATGTTTATAAGTTGTTAACAATCATGATTTCTACCATTTACGTTTTATTAATTATATACTCTAATAATATTTATATGAAAAATATCTTATTTTATTCTTTATTAAATCAGGTCATTCTTATATTACCTATAACATATAAATTGTTTGGAGTTCAATATAGTAACTATAAAAGGAAAGGAGGAAACGTATGAAATTCTTTGCAGGATTAGCAGCTACTATTGGTACTTTCATCGCAGCTACTGCTTCAATGGGATGCATTTTATTACTTTTAGACGAACCTGAAATGCCTTCGTCATTATTATAATTTAAATTATAATTTTCAAGTATAATAAAACTAATTGAGCAATTCAATTAGTTTTGTTTTACTATGATTTTTGAATTAAATATTTGATTTTCTATTTTTTGTTCCAATATTAAATTATTACTTGTTTTTAAGAGATTTTTTATAATATATAATCCTAAGCCTCTTCCTTTACCTTTTGTAGAGTAATTTTTAGTACCAATTCTTTTAATATCAACTTTTTTTCTAAATGAATTGTCAATCATTATGATTATATTTTCATTTTCTTCATAAATGTCTATATTTAACATTTTTTCTTTACTATTATCTGCCGCTTCAATGGCATTATCTAATGTTATGCCAACTGTTTTGCAAAGTAATGCATATTCTTTATGATTTAGTTTTTCTAAATTTAATGATATACGTTTTGAAATGTTTATATTTACTTTTAATTTTTTCTTGTAAACCTCTTCTAATTTATAATAAACCATACCTTTTAATCCAGTTGGCAATTTACTAATATTTTTAATTCCCATACCCTTTTTATCATAAATTCTTATCAGATCATCAAGTGTGTCATTAAATTCTTTTGAGTTTTTATTTTTTATACTTTTTAATATTAATAAATTATTTAACATTTCATGTCTATTAATTCTATCTTCATCTATTTTCTTTTCATAAGTTGAAATAAAATTTAACAATGTTTCGGTTTTTTTAACTTCTTTTAAAGATTTTACATTATTATAAATTCCATATCCAATTATTAGTGTAAAACATATAATAATTAAAATATTTGTGAAATAAATTTTTTTATTTCCATTTATAACCATTTTATAATCTAATAATACAAATACAATTAATATTATAATTGATACAATTAATGTTGTATTATTTTTTCCTATAAATGAGTTGATTTTAGTTGCTAACTTTTGTATCTTTTTACTTCCGGTAATATAAAATAAAATTAAGACGTTTATTAATGAATATATAATTTTTAATAACATATTTTCATCAAAAAAGCTTAGGTTTGTTATATGTAAAATCACAAGTATAAATGAAGTAGTTAGTTCAAATAGAAGCATTATTATAAAACAAATAATTGTATTTATAGTTACTTTGGGAAGTTTATCATTGAAGACAAGTAATGCACTAATCATAAGAACTAACATATTTAATATAATTCTTGATGCACTTTCATTGTTATAAAAAACTATTGATATTATTATTCCGGAAAAAATTGATACAACAATTATCTTTTTATTTACAACAACATTATTGTTTCCACTTAACTTATTATAAGAAAGCAATTGTATATATGAACTAACTATAGCTAATAGACCAATTACAACACAATTAAATGCATTCATAATTATCTATCTCCTTCTTGTGACTTTTTGATACTAGATATCCGTTAGTGCCATCTTTAAAATACACCTTGTAACTATTCCAATCTATTTTTCTAACATTCTTTAAATTGATTAGAGTTCCTTTAGAAGAAGGAATAAAATATGTTGGCAATCCTTCTTTAATAACATTTATTGAAATATTTTGAAAATATTCATTATCCTTAGTAACCATTTTAGTTCTTCTATCATCTCTTTGAATATAGTTTATGTGACTTAAAGGAATAGTATAATCTATACTTTTATAGGTATATCTATAAACTTTATCCTTATTTAGCATTCTTAAACAAATATCAATATTTTCTGATAAGTTATTTTTAACATCTTCGCATTTTCCAATAAAGTCCAATATTTGAAGTCTTTGTTTATAAACTTCATAATAAAGAGAACTATGAGCAGTTAAAATAATTATAGGATTAATCCAATTATTAGAATCATTTCTTATCATTCTTGCTATATCTATTCCATCACCATTTGGAAGCTCTAAATCTAAAATATAAATACAATCTTCTTTATTTAATTTAATAAAATTTATTAATTCTTTTGTATAATCAGAAAATTGATATACTTTAAAATCTATTTTATTATTCATCATTTTGCTTACTATGATATTATTCACTTTTTTCCTATGATTGTCATTGTCGTCAACTAAAATAAAATTTATCATTTTGAAAGGCTCCTTAATAATATTACCTACCTATTAATG
>CAVIDW010000043.1:0-6035 GCA_963641945.1 bacterium
GAGAATAATGGAATATAAAGATAAAGTAAATGAGTTAAATAGTGATAGTGACTTTATAACATTCATAAGTAGAGAAGAAGATCAAGAGAAAACAGAAAATGCTTTAAGAACCATTATTTCAGAGAAGAATGAAGAACTAAAAAATAGTAGAGAAGAACTAAAGACTCAAAAAACTAAACTAAATAATGTATATATTGAAACAGCGAGAAAGATGAAACAAAAAAATATTGATTTAGAGATTATTTCAGAAGTTACAGGTTTAACTCTAAAAGAAATAGAAAATCTATAAAAAGATGGATATATATGAGAAATAATAAATTATTTCATGAAATTTTTAGATTTTGTGTTACTGGATTTTTAGCTTTTATTGTTGATTACTTAATTCTTATTTTGTTTAAAGAATTGTTTAATTTTGAGGTTTTATTATCGACTATTATTGCATATGTAATATCAACTATTATTAATTATATACTTACCGTTAAGTGGGTATTTAATATTAATGGAATTAATAGTAAAAGAAAAAATTTTACTTTATTTCTTACATTTAGTTTACTTGGACTTTTAGTTACAGAAATTATTATGTGGTATGGATGTAAAATATTGTTAATAAATTATTTAGCAGTTAAGATATTTGCTGTTGGTATTGTTATGATAATTAATTATATTACTAGAAAAATTTTTTTAAAATAGAATGTATGTTTACATTTATTATGCATAAACTATAATTGATATTTAGTACTTATAGTGATATAATATGTTAGAAAGTTGGGATAGGTTATGGCAAAAAGAAAGAAGAAAAATACTATTTTAAGAATAATTAGTGATTTTTTATGGTTACTTGCTTTAATATCTATGGGATACTTGTGTTATTTAATATATACTGCTAATATATTACCAACTAAATACTATATGATATTAGTAGGTGTAATGGTATTTTTAATATTGATATTTATCTTATTTATTAAAAATAAAAAATCAAGAGCATGGATATTGATACTTTGTGATATCATATTTATTCCTTTGATTGGAATTTCATATTTTGCTAATGATAAATTAGATGATACATTAAAATTTTTAAATGATAATTTAAATGCTAAATATGAAACTAATATATATAATATAGTTGTTAATAAAAATTCAAATATTAATTCAATAAGTGATTTAAATAATAAAACTATAAAGTTAGTTAATGATATGAATGATAAGACTTTACTTGAAAAGTCTATTAATAAAAAAATAAAAAATGGTAAATTAGAGTATAGTGAAAATGTTGCTGAATTATTATATGAAGTTAAAGATAATATTGAAACTATAATTATTGTTAATTCAGGTAATTATGATGCGATGGTTGAAGAAAATCAAGAATACACAAATAGTGTTAAAGTATTAGATACCATAGAAATTAGGCAAAGAATAGAAAATACATCTACAGGAGTAGATGTAACAGAAGACCCATTTATTGTTTATTTAAGTGGAATAGATACAAGAAGTGGTAAGTTACCTGCTAAGAGTTTAAGCGATGTTAATATTTTGTTGGTTGTTAATCCTACTGAAAAAAAGATTTTAATGATAAATACTCCTAGAGATTATTATGTTCAATTACATGGTAAAACTGGACTTAAAGATAAATTAACTCATGCTGGACTTGTTGGTGGAGTAAACATGTCTATGTCAACATTGGAAGATTTATATGAAATTAAAGTTCCATACTATGTTAGAGTTAACTTTAATGCTGTTGTAAAATTAGTAGATGCTATTGATGGAATTACATTATATAATGATCAAACAGGAAGTTTTAGTTGTTGGACTGATAGAGATTGTGTGTTTAAGCCTGGAAATAATAATGTTAAAGGTAAATGTGCTTTAGCATTTGCTCGTGAAAGACATGCTTATACAGAAGGCGATAGACATAGAGGAGAAAATCAAGAACAAGTAATTCAAAAAATAATAGAAAAAGTTACTTGTTCTAAAACACTTATATCTAAATATTCAGATATATTAACATCTTTAAATGGTACATTTGAAACTAATATAACAACTGAAGAAATTACAAGTTTAGTAAAAATGCAAATAGATGATATGAGTGGATGGACAATTGATACATATAATGTTTCAGGAAGTGATTTATATGCTTATACATATAGTTATCCAAGTAGAGAGTTATATGTAATGAATCCTAATTTACAAACTGTTGAAGAAGCAAAAGTTAAATTAAATCAAGCACTTAACAAAAACTGATAAAAATTGATATGAACCCCGTTTCTTGGACACAAGAAGCGAGGTTTTTATATGAGCAAATTAACTTATGAAGATAAAATAAATTTATGCGTCGACAGAAAATCAGGTATGTCAGTACATTCAGTTTCAAAAAAATATAATATAACTGTTAATGGAGTAAATTATTTAGTTAGACTAATAGATAGGCATGGTTATGATGTATTAAGAAAAAGTAAAAATAGAGAATATCCTAGATACATTAAGGAACAAGCAATAAATAGAGTTCTAATAAATAATGAGTCAGTTTGGTCTGTAGCAATAGATATAGGATTACCAAGTAATGGAATGTTATTTAATTGGGTTAAAAAATATAAAGAAAACGGTTATAATATAGTTGAACGGAAGCGAGGTCGTCCAACTATGAATAAAAAAGAAATAAAGTCTAAAAAGAACGAAACACTTGAAGAAGAAAATGAGCGTTTAAAAAAAGAAAATTTATATTTAAAAGCGGAGCTAGAATACTCAAAAAAATTGAGAGCCGTTGTTCAAGCAAGGAAGAATCAACAACAGAAGAAAAAGTAAGTGTTGTAAGTGAACTTCGGCTAATTATCCATTAATGATTCTTCTACAAGTATCTGGTTTAGCTAAATCAGTATATTATTATACATTATCTAAAATAGATAAAGATGATAAAAATAAAGAAATAATAGATAAAATAAAAGAAATATTTATTAATAATAAAGAAAGATATGGTTATCGCAGAATTACGTTAGAATTAAGAAATCAAGGTTATAATGTAAATCACAAGAAAGTTTATAGAATAATGGTAAAATTAGGATTAAAGCCACTAAAAAGAAATAAAAGAAAGTATTCATCTTATAAAGGTACTGTAGGCAAAATTGCTGATAATCTAATTGAAAGAAATTTTAATGCAGAAAAGCCTAATCAAAAGTGGTATACAGATGTAACTGAATTTAATCTTCGAGGAGAAAAATGTTATTTATCATCAATATTGGATGGATTTAATGGTGAAGTAATATCATATAATACTTCTAAATCACCTAATTTAGAACAAGTAAATGATATGCTTAATAAAGCATTTGATGGTAAAAATCTAGAAGGATTAATATTTCATTCAGATCAGGGATGGCAATATCAACACCAATCTTATCAGCAAAGACTAAAAAATAAAGGTATAAAACAAAGTATGTCCAGAAAAGGAAATAGTATGGATAATGGAATGATGGAAAACTTTTTTGGACTACTTAAAACTGAAATGTTTTACGATCAAGAAGATAAATACAAAACACTAGATGAATTAATTTTAGCGATTGATGACTATATTAATTATTATAATTATGATAGAATTAAAGTGAAATTAAAAGGACTGTTACCCGTAAATTACAGGTTACAATCCTCTAATTAGAAACTATTTATAAGCTGTCCAACTTTTGGGGTTCAGTTCAAATTTATCAGTTTTTGTTGTATAGAAATTCATAAATTGTTGAATAACTATTACTAAAATGGTATAATAAGGTTACAAGTTAGGAGTAGTTGCATAATGAATGAAATGTTAGAAGTCGAAAATACCAAAACTAAAATTAATGTTAATGTTAAAGAAACAAATACTTTTAGTTTAAGAACGAGAATTTATTTACCATTCAAAAGATTATTTGATATATTATTTGGAATTATTGGGGTTATTTTGACAATTCCTTTTATTTTGATTATTAAAATTTCTTATATTTTGAATAAAGACTATTCTTCAATTTTCTTTACACATAAAAGAATTGGTAAAAATGGAAAAGAATTTAAAATGTATAAATTTAGAACTATGGTTCCAAATGCAGAAGAATTATTGAAAGAAATGCTAAAAGATAAAAAATATTTAAATGAATGGAAAGAATATCATAAATTTGAAAATGATCCTAGAATTACTAAAGTTGGAGGAATATTTAGAAAATTATCATTAGATGAGTTGCCACAATTTATTAATATACTAAAAGGTGATATGTCATTAATTGGACCTAGACCTTTAATACAAGAAGAAGTTGATGATTATAAAAAGAAGAAAAAAATACTTTTAAGTATAAAACCAGGATTAACTGGATGGTGGGCTTGTCATGGAAGAAGTTGTACTAGTAATAAACAAAGACAAGAATTAGAATTATATTATGTTAAAAATTGTTCATTTATTTTAGATATCAAAACTTTCTTTTTAACAATAGTTAAAGTATTAAAAAGAGAAGGAGCTATGTAGGAGGATTAAATGAAAAAAAGATTAGTTGTATTACTTCTTGTTGTATTGTTACTTGTAAGTGGATGTGGTAATAAAGAAAAAGTTGATTACGTTAAAGAAAAAAGTGAAGATGATCAAGTTATAGAAAAAGTTGAAGAAAAGAAATTAACTATAATAGATGAAGATTCTAAATCTAGACCTTATGCTATTATAATTAATAACTTACCATCTGCAATGAAAGTTCAAGCTGGTTTAGATCAAGCATATATGATTTATGAATTTCCAATTGAAGGTGGTTATTCAAGAAGTTTGGCTTTATTTAAAGATAAAACAACTAATAAAATTGGCACTATAAGAAGTGCAAGACAGAACTATATTGATTATGTGTTAGAAAATGATGCAATATTTGTACATTGGGGAACAAATCATCCTGCTGCAGATGTTATTAAAGAAACAAAAGTTAATAACATAGATGCAAATAGTTCTTCAAAACCATTCTTTAGAGATAATCCAGAAAAATTAGCAACTGAACATACTGGTTATACAAGTTTAGAAAAATTAATTGATTATGTAACTAATACAAAAAAATATAGATTAACTACAGATGTTAAATCGCCACTTAAATATACAACTGATATTGTTGATTTAAGTAAAGCAAGTGATGCTAAAGAAGCAAAAACAGTTGAGTTAAATTATTCTGGCAGCTATAAATTAAAATATGTATATGATGAAAATACTGGAAGATATCAAAGATACTATAATAATAAAGAACATAAAGATTATTTTACTGGAAATAAATTTGATACAAAAAATATTATTATTACATTAATTGGAACGGGAAAAGTTAGTGGTTATGCTGATGCTGCTGGTACAAATTATACTGATTTATATAACATTGGTAGTGGTAGTGGATACTATATAACTAATGGTTATGCAAGAGAAATTAAATGGAGTAAAGAATCTAGAAGCGTTCAAACTAAATACACTTATACAGATGGAACAGAAGTAAATGTTAATGATGGAAATACATATATAAATCTTTTTGATAAATCAAAGAGTATAAGTATTAAGTAAAAGAGTTGCGTATATTTACATCTCTTTTACTTTGTTTACTCTTTTACTTTTAATTACTTATATTAGATGATATAATATTATTGCATATTTTATTTTTTGAGGAAGTGAATAAATGAAAAAAACAATTGATATTATATGCCCTTTATATAACGCTGAAGAATATATAGAAAACTTATATAAATCTTTATTGATTCAAAAAGATGTTAATGTTGGAAAAATTCTTTTTTTATTAACTGAATCAAAAGACAATTCTGAACAATTATTGAAAAATAACAAATGTAATTATGAAATTATTAAGAAAAGTGAGTTTTCTCATAGCTTAACTAGAGAAAAAGCTGCTATGAATAGTAATGCTAATATTGTTTGCTTTATTACTCAGGATGTTGTAATAAAAGATGATAAATGGTTATATAATTTGACAAAAAGTATTATTAATGGAGAATGTGCTGCTGCTTATTCTAGGCAAATTACTAAGTATAATAATATAGAAAAATATACTAGAGAA
>CAVIDW010000044.1:0-5999 GCA_963641945.1 bacterium
TATCAAGTTTTCTCATATTACTTATTTCTCCTCTAAAAAATATTTTCTTATATCGACTAAATGTTCTATTGTTTTTCTAACTTCTAATGATATTTTATTCTTAAATTCATCTGTTTTATAATAATCTGATTTAGCATATTTAACAATAATTGACCAAATAATCTCTATCTTATTTATTATATAAACATTATCCTTACTAATATGATTATACATTATTGCGGAAACTAATTCGTCAAACACTAATTCAGTAATATACCTTGCCAAGTATTTGTTGTTTTCTTCAATGTTGTTACTAGACATAAAAGAATAACATTGGGCTTTACAATAATCTACCTGACTTCTGACTATAGTTCTTTCATTATCATTACCAATAACAAAACCCTTTCCTTTGAAACGCAAAATACCTTTTTTAATTAATATACTAATTATAATTACTAATGTTATTATTGCTATACAAATTATACCAACACTAACAGGATTTAGTTCTGCTAACCACGATGCCTTTTCCATATATTATTATTAGTTACCAATTAACATTTTTTAACAAGTGTTTTATTAAAAACCATTATTAATCAAAACAAAAAAAAATTGAGAAGTGATTCGGAGAATTTAACAAATACCTTTTTTGGAAAATCACTATAAAAAAAAAAAAAAAAGTGATTCGGAGAATTGTCCCAATAACTAAATAACTATTTAATTGTCTTAAATCCTAGTATGTGGTATTGATAAAAAAAAGGACTAACCATTTCTGATTAGTCCTTAAAAAATTATATTATTTCACTAAGCCTGAATAACATCTTTATAACCAAGAATATTATCATATCCATTTGCGTTGTAGAACAATCCAACACCAAATCTTGATGGGTCTTCAATAATTAATGCACCATAATACTGAATCTGAGCAAGAATTGTTGCTCCATCATCGTCCATTTCTCCCTGACCTACAAACAAGAAACCATCTTTAAGAAGTGCCATTGCTTGTTCATCATCTCCTGCCTCATTAGTGAAATCAGCAATATTTGCCTTGCCTGTTTCATCATTACCAGCCTTACTATCTCTTATTACTTTTTCCAAATTAGTATAAGAACCGATCATAGCTGCCGAACTATCACCCATAATAACAACGCCTTCTTCAAGAGCTGGTTCGCGGTAAATATTTTCAATATACTGAGCACCTACTGCCGCAGAAAGATTATTCCAACCAACTGTCGTATTCTTTTTACTATTTGCGTTAGATGTGAGATATCTATTAGATGCATTTACTTCTGTGATAAATTTAGAATAGTCAAGATTATTCATAATAATCATATCAACATTAGCACCCTGAGCATCAAGTTCTGTAACCATATTCTGAATAGTAGTTGTCATATCTTCTTTTGCCTCAGGAACATAACAATAACCAGCCAACTTATCAGGGGCAATTGAAATGTCTGCTCCAAATTCTGGTGTTGCCAAAATTTTTTCCCATTCTGCACCCTTTCTTCCACCTACAAAAGGGAGATAAGAGAAAAATCCTGCTGGCATTCTACCGCCATTAGCGTCTGAACCGCCTTTAAGGGCAATAGTATCACCAACTTCAACAACAGAACTTTTATCATTAAGTTCAACTTTGAATGTAGTTCCATTTCTTGAAACTACTTTACCTGAAGCGTGTGATGTGTTAGTTCTGATATACTTTTTAAATACAAGTTCTGATTCTACATCGATTTTACATTTTGTAGCGTTACCTACTGTAATTGTAGCAATAGCTGTTTCACCAGTTGTGTCTATTGTAACACCAAGAACTTTACCTACTTCACCCCAACCTGAACCATAAAGTGCTGCTGCAAATGTTTGTCTAAAAGCTGCGACTGCTTTGGCAAATTTAACTACTGTTGATCTAGCGAAAGCTCCTTCATTAGAAGCCGAAGCTGCAACTTCTGCGGCATTGAATGAATAGCTTGAAAAAATTTTGCCAGGCTTAATAGTAAATTTCAAAGCTTTGCCTGTTTTGCTGGCATTAGCTGAAACTACTGCACTAGATGATACAGCTCCTCCGCGGGTTGCTGCAATACTTGTAACATAAGATTCGCCTTCAATGTGCACAAGAGGTAAAATCTGTACTACCGGCGAATTTTTTCCAAAACAGTTCTGAACACCATTCTTACTAAAATACTGGTGAAGAACTCCTTTAACTAATGAATCATTTGTGATTTCTGCCATTTATATTCTCCATTATTTATTATAATCTTTTTCCTTTAATGAATTCATCTAAAGCCTTAGATGTTTTATCAAAGAAACCATCTTCTGCTTCTGCTTCTGCTTCTGCTTCTGCTTCATCTTCTGCTTCTGCTTCATCTTCTGCTTCTGCTTCTACCTCAACAGCTTTTGCAACTGGCTCACCGTCAGCTTTAATCTCAACACTTCCATCTTTGTTAGATTCTGCTTCAACAGTTTTTACATTAAGTTTTTCTTTTAATGTATTAAGCTGTTCAGTTAAAGAAGCAACCACATTGGCAACATATTCCGTTTCTTCAACTGATTTATCTGATGCCTCATAATCATCAAACAACTTTCTAGCAAGATCAAAATCATCACCCTCTACTGCTTTAATATCATTTGTTAAATTCTCATCAAAAGGGTTTCTTTCCTTAAACTCATTAAAACGATTTTCTTTATCCCAACTATTATAATTGTCTTGTGCTGGTTTTAAGAAATCATCATAAATGTGTTGTTTAAGTTCTGAAACACTTTCGGCTGTTTCATCTAACTTCTCTTTAAAAGCATTAATCAAATCAAATAACTCTTTCTCTGTTATTTCCATTTTATTTTCCTTATATATTATTAGTTATATATTATTAGCTAAAGATTGAACCCAAACTATTTATTTGTGCCTGTGCTTCATCTTTACTAATAACCCCATTCTGCAAATCTTCTGCAATAGAAGTCAGCTGCTCATTTTGCATATCTAATTGAAGAGTCCGTTGCTCCATATCTTCTGCTTCTTTATTTAAATAATCATCTGCCCCAATTGTTTGTTCTTTATCCAAACACACCTGATAAAGTTTTAACAATTTGTCTATATCTTTGTTATTCTGACTGCCGTTTGCTCTCAACTGAAGACAGGTATTTAATATTTCAGGTTTTAATGATTCTAGAGATATATAAGGTGGCAAATCGTAATTTTCATTATCAATACAATCATCAATAACAGCCTGAATGGCATTAAGATTGTTAGCAGCAAAACTATAACTAAGCTCCAAGTCAGGTAATTGTAATAAAGATGGAACTCTCGAGGCAGGTATATATCCTTTGGCCTGTAAATAATCAATCTGCTGCATTTTAAGCATTGGGTCCTTGCTCAATGAATCAGCAGCACTGAATTGTATAGATAATTTGTCTTTACTCTTTTTTATATCTTTCCATTTAATAGATAATCTGTTTTTGTTTTCCGGCAGGATATTTTCGTCTGCTGGGAACAATTCTATTATTTTTTTAGCAACATCTGTGTATAATCTTAAAATTTGATTCAATTGCGTTTGAAATCTATCTGATTCGATGTTTTCCATAGTAGATAAGGCAACACCAGAATTTAGCCCCGCAGGTTTAGTTGACATAGCAGATAATTGGCTGATACCAACTATTTCATAAGCATCTTGTTTTAGTGTATTAAGAGTAGTCATATATTGTGGGTCAATAAAGGCTGGGGTTGCAACAGTTACGGGGCTGCCTGTCATGTTAGGCGTTGCCGTATAAGTAATAACCTGACCAACCTGATTGTTTAGTTTAGAAGCTTTAATTGTTGATTCTTCTGGAACTAAAAAAGTATTGCAAGGGGTTAGCGAAACTGCTTCACTAATCTTAATAAGTATCTCATTAATCTTCTTTTGAATACCATAAAGCAAATCAACTATACTATAAGAACTATTGCCATTTAACGGCTGTTCATAATAAACAGGGACAAGTGGCAAAACATTTTCATCATATTTTTCTTCTTCATATATATGAAGTTCTGGAATATATCTCACATATTTCTTGTCTTTAATATTCCAGTAACGAATATATGTGCAATATATTTTATCTGTCTTTTCTTTAAGTAAAGAGGTGGGGTATTGTTCTATCTTATAAACTATTTGATTAAGACAGTTATTAGCCGATTCTGCTTTATCAACATAAACATTCCAAGGTTGTGCTTTTTCTACTTTTTTATCTTTATAATTGATAAACACCCAACCTGTATCAAATATACAGGCATCTCTAAACGCCATAGATATAGTATTGTAGATGTTTTGCTCATCAAATAATATATCAAAGAACTGTTGAGCTGCTTCTGCATTGTTTATGTCATCTCTTGTTCCATTAATTGTATTAATAAATGGTCGAGCTTTTTGAGAAGCAATTTTAGATACCAGAGTAGATATACATGAATATATTACGTTTTCCTGAATATTGCTTGTAAAAGCGGTATTATATCCACTATAATAACCCACTATACTATCTAACGACTTTAATGAGTAAGATTCTTTAGAAGAATAATACATTTGTGCGTTTCTAATATACTTAGCAATTCTAGAAGAATCACCTGCTTGAAGAGCCGCGATTTTGTTTTTATAATCTTTATTTTTCATTTTTATTCCAACTACCCCCACTTATTAAACTACTTATATTAGAACCGCCTATTTGTCCTGATTTATATTCTTCCGAATTTTTATTAATAGTATTTTTTAAAGTTTTTTGTATATCAATATAAGTAGTATTATAATTATTAGTTGTAGTAATTTCATTATTATAATCATATTTTAGTTTCATTATTTATCTCCCACTTAATAATTTCAATAAAGCAATTGATTTAATAGCATTGTCTAACTGATTATTATTATTAATAGTAATATGACTGGTTGGCTGATTTATTTTATCATTTAATATTTTAACCAACATTAGATTATTACTACCACTTAATACACTGAAAACGTTATTATCCATTTATTTCTCCTTTGCACCCTTTGCATATGAATAATTTAATTTCGTTGTTGTTTTGTCAAATTCTTTGAGTTCTTTTTCCCACTCATTTATATTTTTTTCAATCTGACTTGCCATATAATCAAGTTTATCTGCCAACTCTTTATTAGCTTCCAATGTTCTTTTTCTACCAGCCGCTGCATATTCTTTTGCGTCTTTATATTCTGAAAGTGCCAAAACATCATCTGAAAGAGTTGTTGTGCTACCGTTTGTAGATGATTTATCAGAACTGCCATCAAAGGCAAAATGAGTGTTTCCTTGCACATATAGTTGTGGGAAAGAACCAGGTGCCACGTCTTGCGCGAATTCCCAATTAAATGTTTTGTTTATTACATCTTGAACATTATCTACGGAGCCAGATTGTTTTAATCCTTTTGCGGTTCCTACAAAAGCAGCCATTGCTTTTGAATAAGTATCAAAAGAGGAATCATCTTTTCTCAGATTTGCTGCCTGTGTTCTTAACAAAGAGGCTTGTGTTCTTAATGTATTAATATTGTTTTGTAATGTTGTCTTTTGTTCTATAGTGAGCGATTTAATACTTACAACCGCTTTGGTAGCTTCTGCTTCTTTTGTAGTTGTTTCTGCTTCATTAGATCTATTAATTTGTTCAAATCGCTTTTCTAACTCTTCTTTCGTCATATTCAAAGCTTTTGAAGCCGTGTCATAGTCAACATAACCGTCTACTACCATTCTTTGTAAATAAGTAAAATCTCCTTCCTCTTGAGCTCTTCTTGTAGCCTCTTGGTATGAAATTCCATACTTAGCTATTTCAGCTAATTGTTTTTCATTAATCTTATCATATTCTGTTTCAATTGTTGAATAAACAGATGGATCTGATTTGCCGCCTGTTAATATATTTGCTCTGTCAGCTGACATTTGAGCATTTTTAGCTAAACTATCAGCAATGGCTTTAAGGGTTGGATAAGCATTAGATAATCCAAATTTTTTTACATTATTCCAAAAATTATTGGCTTCTTCTGTAATATCTGATTTATCTGTAA
>CAVIDW010000045.1:0-5511 GCA_963641945.1 bacterium
TATAGTCTATTTGATGATTATGATAACAATTATGATAATGAAGCGACTAATACTTACACTGAGATTACACTAGCTGAGGATGAAGTGGAAGATTTCTTACGAAATAAGCTAACTTGTAATTTTGTCAGAACCCTTACTCAAATGGCACGTAAATGGGAAATTAAGTCTATTACTGCTTCGGGTTATAATCCAGCCACAAATAAAGGTGTTAAATTTCAAGATGTGGATTATTCTAAATATGACATTTGCATTACAAACCCACCTTTCTCACTTTATGGTGAGTTTATGAAATCAATCGTTGGGAAAATAGACTTTATTGTTCTAGCTCCGTTTCTAAATAGAAACAGCCCTTGTGTTGGGGAATACTTAACAAAAGGTCAAGCTTATTTAGGATTCGGCGTGCACCTCGCTCTTGACTTTGACAATCCAACTATAGAAAATCATTTTAGAACTAAATCTGTTGCTTGTGATTGGATTACTTCATTTAGTGAGGCCCAAGAAGAAAGAAATAATGAACATTTTCGCCCAAGTGTAAAATATGAGCTTTATAAAGACGACTTCCAAGAAATGCCTAATATGATTATGAAGGACGGAACTCATCCTATTAGAGTTAGCATGTCAACTTACCCTGAAGATTTTGATGGTTGGATGTTCGCCACAATTGGTGTTTTAGATAAACTAGACCAAAGTGAATATGAGTTTTATGTAACAAATTTGGCACGTTATTATAATTCACATCCTGAGATAAATCCATTTAGTCATAAAGTTAGCAGTTCTATGTACGTTTATCCTAATGGTAAAAATGGCTTTAGTGGCGTTGTCTTTCGTAAGAAAAAACATTAATTAAAAATTCTTAAAAATTATTTGCTAAATTATATGAGAGCCGGAGAAAACTCGTTAAAACGGAGAAAGCGATTTAAAATTATGGAAAAAAACAAATTATGGCAAAAATGGCAAACTTACAAACCAAATCAAACTTACTATTATTCATTTACAGAAGACCAATTAAGAGAATTTTGCAAAGATACCGTCAATTTCTTTTATGATGTCGATATTGATTTAGATGAAGATAAAAAGAATTTAAAGGTGGCAAGACAACTATTTTGCTTCCTAAATTATATTTTAAAAATAAATGCAGATGAAATAAAGGGAGAATAAAAATGATTTTAAAAACAAAATTTATTGAATTAGTGGATGAATTATTAACTAATTTTAAAAGAACTCAAAGCCTAGAAGATTACCAAAAATTATTAGATTTACAAGCAACATTAGTAAAAGGGCATGCTTATAGTGGTAATAATAAAGACAGATTAAGCTTATTATTATCAAATTATAATGGCTTTTTAGCAGAATTAGCAGTGGAAAACTTCTTAAAAAGAAATAAAATTGATTTTAGTTATGATGGTTATGATTATTACCAAAATTATGTTATTCAATATGGGGACCCATTTTTAAATGGAAAGGATACTTGTGATTTAATTATAAATGGCAAGAGAATTGATATTAAAAAAACCCGCTGGTATTACCCCTTCTATAATAAAGAAGATTTAGTTAATAACCAATATTTTTGAAATTCGGTTAATTACTATTTAAATAAGGAAGATGAGATTAAAAGAAAAAGACTTGATTATATATTCCTAGTGGATAATGATTTAAGCTTATTTGTTATCGATACTAAAACAAAAAATCTTATATATGCAGTTAATTCATTGAAGAAAGCAGAACCTATAATTATCAAGTTTTAGCGACTAGAAAGGAGAATTTAATATGGTTAAAATATTATATAGAAATTATGCTATAAATGAAGAAATAAGAAATTACTTAATTGATGTTATGAACAAAATAGATGGTCAATTTATACACAAAATGGATTATAAAGATTTTGTTATATTGACTAATGATATTACTAAATGGCGTACATTAGGAGCACACATATATTACTCAGAACATGATGGCACTGAATATTTTCTAGTGAGTGGTGTTTACCTAAATAAAGCAATGTTTCTAAGAACATATAATTATATTTTGACTTATAATTATAATATTGAAGCTAAAACTGATTTTAATAATGAATTACTAGGAAAAGAAGCATATCTTGAGGTTATAAGCTTAATAAAAAAATATTATACTGAAGAAGAAATTGATGCTATAATAAATAAATATGGTGAGCCTGATTATAAAAATGAGGCAATACATGATGGCTTATTTTATGATGATTTATTTAATTATGTTAGCAAGGACACTATTATTAAATTTGAAAATTGTCATTATTATGATTTAAATAAAGCCTATGCAACATGCTTGATAAAATATTTTCCTAAAATTGAAAGGACAATAAAAGCTAGATTATTAAGCAAAAATGAAGACATTAAGAATAAATGGAAAAAAATCATAAATTATGCAGTTGGCTTCTTTAACCGAAATAAATATCAGCCATTAAGAAAGGCTATTGTTAAATTTATTAATGATGAGATTACAAAAGCAGTTAAAGAAGTTGGAGGAGAACTATTATATCTAAACACAGATGGATTTATAGTTAGAAATGCTAAAAAAGAATTAAAAACATCATCTAATTTAGGCGAGTTTAAAGAAGAAGCCATTGATAATAATGAAATTTATTTTCTAAGAAACACTAAATACCATAAATATAATATTTTCGAATATTACCAAAATGGAGTTAAAAAGCATACCTCTATAGGTGGCTGGAGACAGGCTAAAATATTAAATGATGAATTAGATTTAAGAACTAATAAAATAGCTTATTTTGAAATAATAAGAGATGAGCTTGGTTTTGAAAATATTGAGCTAAGGGAGATTAATAATGAAAAAGAAAATAAAGGCTAGAAAGCTAATCAAAAAGAATATTAAATTAAAAAATAAAAAGATTATTAGCAATAAAATAGCATTAAAAAGAACACGCTATAAAAAGCTAGATTCACACATTACTAAGCAATCTATTTTGATTACTAAAAAGGGAAAAATAAATAAAAGAAATATTACTGAAGCCGCTAAATACTTACAAACTAATGAAACAACGGTGGAAATACTTACTAAATTATTGCATGATAAAACAAAAGATAGTGTTAGTGTTAGTAAGCTAAGCTATCAATTAAATCCAGGAAATCATGTTTTATATTTTTATCAAAACATGGATGTTGACCCTCAAGAAGTTGCAGATTTAGCAGGAGTTTCAGTGGATTATGTTTTAAATCCTAATAATTACACTTGGGATAAAGGTGTGCAAGGTTATGGTAAAATTGGGAATTTAATATTACCAGGCGGACACTATGTTACATTTGATTGGCAATATGGTGGAGGAACAGTTATTAATGTCCACTAAAACATATAAAGGTGATTATTATAGTGTTAACTCTATTTTCGGAAATGATTGGGCAATATTTTATATATTATGTGGTGGAAGGTCAACAGGAAAATCATATGATGTTATGAAATGAGGGATTAGAAGAAAAGCTAAATTAAAGGACCAATTAAAATGATATTGATTTAGATTGACTGATAATGCAGTTAAAAACCTGTTAGCAGGAGGAGCCGATAAACTGGTGGACCCTGATTTAAAAAGAAAATATAACCTAAATCTAATGTCCAAAAATAGCACCGTTTATACTTATGATAAAGTTACTAAAACTAAAAAAGATGGAACTGAATATGAGGTAAAAGTTAATCAAAAAGAATTCCTAGAAGTGTTATCCTGTTCAACTTTCTATAACACTAAAGGCGTCGGTTATTTTGATAATGAATATAAAGGCGAATATTTATTAGTTTTAGATGAGATGAATAGAGAGCAAAGTGAGAAGAATTCTTTTGATATAGTTTATAACTTTGTTAATTTAATTGAAAATCTAGTCAGGGAGACACACACTAAAATAAAAGTTATTATGATAGGAAACACACTAGATGAAGCTAGTGATATATTATCGGCTTTTAATTTTATCCCTGATGGTTTTGGAAGATTTAAATTAAAATCTAAAAAATGTGTTATTGATAACATAAAACCTAATGATGCATATTTAAAGCGAAGAAAAGAATCAATAGCTAATATTTTATTGCCAAATGCATCAACATTCACTAATGAAATATCTATTGATAGGTCGCTTTTAGTTAATAAAAGACAAGCAACAAGGCCTGACAGAATAATTAAATTTAGTAAAAACTCAAATGACTGATTCACCCTATGCAATAATAGGATTTTAAGAGATTATAAAAAATCTGATGAAGGCAGAAATGTTACTGCTATGAAAAAATATTTAGATGAGGTTTATAATCAAGAATTAGTTGATTGAGTTTTTGAAACATTTAATGCGAGATATTTACTATTTACTAGCTTAGCATGTTTTAAGAGGTTTCAAAAGCAACTAAAATTACTTAAAAAATAAAACTAATCAGTGGCACTTTCTTATATCTCAAAAAATCAGATTTTTAGATGCACAGCGAAGAACTGCTAAAGAGCTGAAGGAAATGCAAAACCTATTTTGACAAGAAGGACTAGCTCTGATTTTAAAATAAATAAAAAGGAGATTTAAAAGCATATGGCAGAAAATCAAGAACTAAATTCAAATTTGAACAACGGTTCAATTGATGTAACTGGAGATTCAGAAGCCAATTACATCGATACGATTAAGGAGTTAAAGAAGAACTCTGTTAAAAAATCTGAATATGACAAACTTTTAGAGGAGAATAAAAAATTATTAGAGACTCTTGTAAATGGCGATGAAATAAAAGCTAAAGAGCCACAGGTTGTAATGAGTGATAAAGAGTTAAAGGATTTAATTAATAAAACAACTCGAGATACAACTAATTTAGATTATATTACAACTATGTTAGCTATTAGGAAAGAAATGATGGCTAAAGGGTTAGAAGACCCTATGGCCCCAAAAGTTGTTAATCACACTAATGATGAAAGAGATTATGAAAAAGCCCAAAGAGTGGCAGATTTCTTACAAGATTGTGTTGATGAGGCTAATGGAGATAATGAAACATTTAAAGCTTTATTCCAAGCAGGATTACAAGACCCTAAAATTCCAGTTAAAAAGAATAAATAAAAAGGAGACTTAAACATATGGCAACATTTACTGGACAATTAAAAACTAATGAGGTTATAGGAGCCTTATTTAATCAAATCATCTCTATTCAAACATTTGCAGACAATATTAAAGGTAATATTCACGGTTCTTTCTATGAAGCAAATAAGGTTGATGGTTCACTTTATGGCGACACAAAGCTTTATATTTCCACTGATATTCCAGAAGTAAGAGACTGGACAGCTGATAGTGAAGCAGGTAATTTATTAAAGCTTTATAGACCAACTGACCCAACAACACAAGCAATTTCATTAAGCAATTTTAAATATGTTGCAGTTACTATTGATAATTATTTAACAAAACGTGCTTTCTCAGATGAAGGTTCATTCTCACAATTTAATTCAGTTGTTTTAGGCTGATTAAGAGATGCTAAGAAAGTTTACATGACAAAATATTTTAATGTTCATGCAGG
>CAVIDW010000046.1:0-4999 GCA_963641945.1 bacterium
AATATGTACTATATTCATTGAAGAAATTGATAATTAATGTTATAATTTTAACATATATAATAGGAGTTGATGACATGAAATTATATTTGGCTGATGAAGAAAAATTAAATGTATATAATTTACCAGAAAAAGTAGCAGAAAGTTTCTTATTTTCTTATATTCCATCACTAACAAATATAGAGGTATTTTTGAATATATATTCTAATGAAGGAAAATGGTATTTTAAAAATGATGATTCTATTAAATGTACTAGTGGTAAAGATAATATTGCTTTTGAAAATTATAGATGCTACAATTTAAAAATAATTGGTTCTAATTATGATTATTACATGTTTACTTATCCTATTAATGATACTTTTAATGAATTTGTAATTAATGATGATATTGAAGAAATTAAAATTGGTAATAGTTCTGAAAGTGATATTATTTTTGGAAGTTTGGCTAATTCAACAGAATGTACTATTACTAAAGAAAAAGGTTTATATTATATAAATCAGCCTAATGAAAAAGGTGTAACTTATGTAAATAGAAGAAGAATTACTTCTAAAACTATATTAAGTGTTGGTGATATAATTTTTATAAAGAATGTAAAAATTATATGGATGAAAACATTTATAAGAATTTATTCTTCTATTGAAAATATATCTTTAAGTCCAAAGTTAAATAATTATAAAGAAAAAAATAAAATAAGTAATAAACAATTTTTAGATTATGACTGTGGAGAGAATGATGTTCCTCTTTATAAAGATGATAATTATTTCTTTCATAAACCTAGACTTACTTTTACTTATGAAGAAGAAGATATTGTTATAGATCCACCACCTGGTAAATTTGTTAATGAAGAAGTTCCATTTATATTTACTATTGGTGCTAGTGGAACAATGTTTGTAATGTCATTGATAAGTATATTTAATGCTATTAAGAAGTATGATGCTAATGTTGGATTAAATTCTGATGTTATTATTCCTGTAGTACAAGCTGTTGTTATGCTTACATGCTCAGTATTACTTCCTAAAATATTAAATATTTATCAAAAAAAATATAAAGAAAAGAAAGAAAAACTTCGTCAAGAAAAATATACAGAATATTTAGAAGAAAAACAAGCTGAAATATCTAAAGCAATTAAATATCAATCACAAACTATATATGATACATATTTATCTAGTTTTCAATGTTATGAGATTGCAATTGGAGAAAAAGCTAGACTTTGGGAAAGAGAAATTTCTGATAAAGATTTCTTAACTATTAGAACTGGTCTTGGAAATAAACCTGCTTCTCTTAATATAAGTGCTCCTGAAGAAAGATTTGAACTTGATAGAGATAACTTAATTCAAAAAGCCATTGATATTAAAAATAATTCAAATAAATTATTAAATGTTCCTATTACATTTTCTTTATTAGACAATAGAATTTCTTCTATAATATGTAATACTTCATTTAAAGATGAATTTATTGAAGGAATTATATTGCAATTAGTTACTATGCATAGTCCAATAGATTTAAAAATAGTTCTATTAACTAATAAAGAAAACGAATATAAATGGAATGCTGTTAAATTAATGCCTCATTTATTTAGTGAAGATAAAACTCAAAGATATTTTGCTACTAATGAAGATGAAGCAAAAGAAATATTTAAAAGTTTAGAAGAAGTATATAATGAAAGAAATGCTAATATAAAAGCACAGACTGATGAAAATAAAGAAACTAATCAAGAAAATCCATATCTTGATTATAAACCATACTATATAATTATTACTGATGATTTTGGCAGATATAAAAATCTTGCTTTCTTAGATGAAATAATTGAAGCAAAATTGAATTTAGGTTTTTCGTTTTTAATGGTTGATAAGTCGTTAAAACATTTACCTAATACATGTAATAAATATATTTATGTTGTTGATAAAGTTAGTTGTATATTTGAAAAAGAATATACTTCTCAAAATCAATTAAACTTTAGTGTTGAATATTGTAATGGTTTAGATATGTATAGAGCTGCTAGAGAATTATCAAATATACCAATTCAATCTACAGAAACTAGTGCTAATCTTCCATCTTCAATTTCATTCTTAGAAATGTATAATGTTGGTAATATTGAACAGCTTGGTATTCTTAATAGATGGAAATCAAGTGATCCTATAACTACACTTAGTTGTCCTATTGGAGTTTATTCTTCTGGTGACTTATTTAAATTAGATTTACATGAAAAGTATCATGGACCTCATGGTTTAATAGCTGGTTCTACTGGTAGTGGTAAATCTGAATTTATAATCACTTATATATTATCAATGGCTGTTAATTATCATCCTGACGAAGTTCAATTTGTTCTTATTGACTACAAAGGTGGTGGACTTGCCGGTGCTTTTGAAAATAGAGAAAAAGGTATTAGTATTCCTCACTTAGCTGGTACTATTACTAACTTAGATGTTAGTGAAATGAATAGAACTCTTGTGTCAATAAATAGTGAACTTAAAAGAAGACAAAAGAAATTTAATGAAGCAAGAGATGCTTTAGGTGAAAGCACAATAGATATATATAAATATCAAAAATACTATAGAGAGGGATTGCTTAAAGAACCTATTCCTCACCTATTAATAATATCTGATGAGTTTGCAGAATTAAAAAGTCAGCAACCTGATTTTATGGATGAACTTATTAGTACAGCACGTATTGGACGTTCTTTAGGTGTTCACCTAGTACTTGCTACTCAAAAACCAAGTGGTGTTGTTAATGATCAAATTTGGTCTAATGCAAAATTTAAAGTTTGTTTAAAAGTTCAAACTAAAGCAGATAGTAATGAAATGTTAAAAAGACCTGATGCTGCTTCTATTAAAGAAACTGGACGTTTCTACTTACAAGTTGGTTATGACGAATTATTTGAATTAGGACAATCTGCTTGGAGTGGTGCTAAATATATTGAAAGTGAAAAAGTTGTTAAGATAGTTGATGATTCTATTAACTTTATAAATAATGTTGGTGAATCAATTAAATCTATTAACAATATTAATGTTAATAAAACTACTAGTGTTGATAAAGGTGAACAAGTTACTAACATTGTTAATTATCTATGTAAACTTGGAAAAGAAAATAATATTCAAACTAAAAAATTATGGTTAGATAGTATACCTGAAAAAATATATATATCTAATTTAATAAAAAAATATAATTATAAACCTACTCCTTATGTTTTAGATCCAATTATTGGTGAATATGATAATCCTGTAGAACAAAAACAAGGTTTATTAACTGTTGATATTTCTAAAAAAGGAAATCTATTACTATTTGGAATGCCTGGTAGTGGAAAAGAAAATTTATTAAGTACATTAATTGTTTCATTGTGTACTAATCATACTACAGATGAGTTATATACATATATTATTGATTATGGAAGTGAAACATTAAGAAAGTTTAGTAAATTTCCTCAAGTTGGAGATGTAGTATTATCTGATGATAATGAAAAATTAATTAATTTAACTTCTATGTTATTTGCTGAACTTGAAAAAAGAAAAGAAATGTTAGCTGATTATTCTGGAAGTTATGAATTATATAATAAAAGTAATAAAAAGAAATTACCTAATATATTGTGCATAATTAATGGATATGAAAACTTTTGTGAACAACAAGTTAATTTATCTGAAAAGTATACTACATTATATAAAGATGGACCTAAATTTGGAATGTACTTTATTCTATCTAGTTCACTTACAACTGGTATTAGATTAAAAATACAACAATTATTTGCTAATAAAATATCACTTAAATTAAATGATCCTACAGAATATAGATATTTATTAGGAGCTCCTAAAGGATTGATTCCTGCTAAGTATTTCGGAAGAGGAATTGCTTGTTTAGAAAATGGTTCTTATGAATTTCAAACTGCTTATATAAATGATAGCGATAATATTAATTTAATTGTAAAAAGTGTTAGTGATGAATTATCAAGTCAACTTAAGAATAAAGCTCCAAGAATACCTATATTACCTAAATTTGTTACACCTGATTATATAGCTGATAAAAATTATACTTTAGCAAATGTACCTGTAGGTATGGGCAAATCAAGTTTAAGTATTTGTAATTATGATTTTAAAGCTAAAAACTTTAATGTAGTATTAGCTACATCTATTAAAAAACATATTAATTTTATTTATGGTTTAGCTGAAATGATCAATAAAATTCCGATGACTAAACTTAGAATAATAGATGCGTTAAAAATATATAATAATCCTAATCAAGATATAGATGTATTTAATGATGACTTTAATACACTTGCTAAACAAATTAAGATTGAAACTAATAATGATGGTAAAAAGCCTAAACATAATGTATTCTTTATTATTGGTCTTGATGAGTTTAGAAGTAAATTAGACAAGGAAAGCTTAAATATTTTAGATAATTTACTTGCTGAATCTAAAAAGTATACTGGTAATACATTTATAATAATGGATAGTTATACATCATTTAGATCACTTGAAACTACTTCATGGTTAAAAGATATATTTGATGGAACTAATGGTATTTGGTTAGGTGGTAATGCTAGTACTCAATCTACAATTAGAATGCCTGAATTAAATTTAAATGATAAGAGAACATCATTCCCACAAATTGGATATGTCGTTAATGATACATCACATACAATAATAAAATATATTGTTGATAAGGAGTGTAATACTGAAGATGAAGAATAAAATATTAGTTGAAATTGATATACCTCATTTAGATGAAAAATATAATATATATTTACCTTTAAATAAAAACGTTGCTGATATATTGACATTATTATCAAAAGCTTTAAAAGATGTTAATTTACTATATAAATTGGATTTTGATAACTGTCAATTATATAATAGTGATACTGGTATTATATATCCTGGAAATACAATTATTAGAGAATCAAATATTAGAAATGGTTCTAAACTCGTGATTATGTAAAAAAGAACATGAAAATGTTCTTTTTTTATGCAAATGATAATTTATAATAACAAGTGCAACACTTGATGTTTTA
>CAVIDW010000047.1:0-4771 GCA_963641945.1 bacterium
GTATATTAGTGATTCTTTAAAAATTACCTTTGCACTACTCTATCATATATAAAATTAGATAAAAATAAGAATTAATGAAAAAAACAAGCACAAATAACACCAACAAATAAATAATCATTCTTTTTATATTTAATAACTTCTTTTAATATTTCACTAATTGAAAGGCCAATCATTAATCCACCAGTAAACATAAGTATAAACGAAAGAAATATATCATTAATGTAATCTTTTAAAAATATGTATGAAAGTACTGCTCCTAAAGGTTCAGCAAGTCCTGATATTAGGGTATACTTAATAGCAGCTCTCCTACTTTTTCCACTATAAAATAAAGGTATACTAATAGCTATTCCTTCAGGTATATTATGAAGTATAATTGCAATACACATTTTAATACCAATTTTGATATTTGTATAAGCAGAAATAAATACAATAATTCCTTCTGGAAAATTATGTATCATTAAAGATATCATACTTAAAATACCAATTTTATATAAATTTGATGATTCTTTTTTAGTATTTATTAATGAATTAATTCTACTTATAGATAAATATCCAAATAAAAATACAAGTATTGATATAATAGTTCCAAGAATAAATCCATAATTATTAGTTAAATCTATAAATGACTCAGGAATCAATTCAAAAATAGAAATAATAATCATAATTGTCATTGAAAAAGATAAACAAAATACAATCATTTCATTAACTTTTTTAGTTTTAATAAATACTAAAATACTACCAAGTACCGTAGATAACCCAGCTATTAATGATAATATTATAGGACCAATTATTTCCATTTTCATATTAAAAATATATACATTAATATTAAAATTATTACCATAATAATACTGGGTGGTGATAAAAAATGGCAAATGCAAGAAGCAATGCAAGAATGAATTCTAGAGCAAGAGCTAATTCTAGATGTAAATCAAATGCTAGAAATAACTCTAGATGTAAAAGCAATGCATCATCAAGATGTAAATAGTAAAAGGATATTCGTTGAATATCCTTTTATTTTATGATAATATATAAATATGAATAGTAAGTTAATTAAAAAAATGATATGTATAATTGTAATTTTATCGGTTACAGCCAGTGTAACCTGTTTTGTTTTATTAAAGATACATAGATCTTATGCTTACCCTTCAATAAAAGAAGCAACCGCTGTAATAACTAATGATAATGTAATAAATATCAAATTTAAATTAGATGAAAATAAATTAAAGCATGATAAAATTTACTGTAGTGAAACAAAAGATACATCTTCAAGTGATAAATGGATTTTATCAAAAAATGGAGAATGTAATATTAAAATAAATGAAAATAAATCATATACTATATATTTAAAAAATGAAAATAATGAAATATATAAAGTTAGTAATACTGAAAAATTAGGAAATATACTAAGTATGAATTTTAGTAAAGAAAAGATGTACTTAGCAGTTAAAGGTACTTATACCCCTACTCTTAATATAAAATCAGTAGGATATTTTAATGAGGATGATATAAAATATACAATAGATGATGAAAGTATTGCTTCTATAGATAAAGATTTAAAGGTAACAGGCCTTAAAGTTGGAAATACTACTTTAACAGCGGAATATAATGAAACTAAAGCAACTATAGAAATCGTAGTAACTGACCTTATAACTGTAAGACCAAAAAGTTATAATAATAAAAAATCATATCTTCCATGTGGAAAATATAACGAAGAAGAAAATGATTTATTAGATGAAATTTTAAAGGATAGAATTAATGAGGTTGGATATCAAACAAGAGCTAGTGCTGTTGAAGCCGCAAGATTTTTAACATTAGAGTTTCCATATAAAATTAGATATTTCTCTGAAAATGGAAGAGCAAGTACTAATGGTATTGATGGTGAAGGAAGATATTATCATATAGGATTATATCTAGATGAATCAAGATTTACAAATATAAAGAAAACAATGGCAGGTCCTAAGACATGGGGATGCCAATTATATAGTCGTCCATCGCATGGGTATAGAGCAAATGGTCTTGATTGCAGTGGATTTGTATCATGGGCTATGTTAAATGGTGGCTGGGATGTAGGAGATATAGGCGCAGGACTTGCTTCTCATCTAGATTTAACAGATTATGGAGAAAGAATTAGATTTAACGCAGATGTAGTTGCTTCAGGAAAAGTTAAAGTTGGAGACTTATTAAGTTCAGGAGGCTTAAGTGGTGGTCATATAGCCATAATAGTTGGTGAAGATGATGACAACTATTATGTTGCTGAAAGTTTATGGACACCACCAAATGTTGCAGTAATTATCAAAGCTTATTCAAAGAAAAATATATTTGAACGATACTTCTATGTGATGCTAATGGATAGTTATTATAAAGAAGATGGAAAGCTAACTAAATTATGGTACTAAAATGAAAAAAACAAAAAAAATGAAATTAAAATTAAAAGAAAAATATGCTAAACTATTAAAAAGGATAATATTATTTTTTATAGTTTTGATAATTTTATCACTAGTTATGCATATTTATGAGAAAAATAAGATTATAATTAAGGACATAAACATAAATACTAATACAATAGAAATAACATTATCAAATAAATATAAAAATTCAGAATGCATATTAAGCGCTACTACCCCTACTGATAGTGATGAGTGGATTAAAATATCAGATAATAAATGTACTTCTGCAATAAGTACTGGGTATAAATATTTATACCTTAAACAAGAAAATAAGATTCAAAGAATAGATAATTTATCAGAATATAAGATAAATGAAAAAGAAAATATATATTTACCTACAGATGGAAACTATGAATATATAAAGTATTATATTGGAAATTATAATTCTATAGAAACGGAATATGATAATAAAATAATAGATTTTCTGGATGGAAAAATATTAAGTAAATCTGTAGGTTCAACTACTCTAAAAATAAATATAAATGATAAAAGTTATAAAATAAATGTAATAGTAACAGATACAATAGTAACTGCTCCAAAAGATGGATATGATTATGATAAAAGATATCTAAAATGTAATGAATTTAGTGAAGAAGAAAGTAAATTATTAGATGGAATATTAAAGGATAGAATTAAAGATGTTGGATATAAAACAAGAGCTGGTGCTGTAGAAGCAGCAAGGTTCTTAACTTTAGAATTTCCATATAGAATAAATTATTTCTATGAAAATGGAAGACAAACAACAAATAATGTTGATGGTGAAGGAAGATATTATCATGAAGGACTATATCTTTCAGAAACAAAATATCAAAGTATAACAGGTTCTAAAACAGGTCCTAAAATGTGGGGATGTTCACTTTATAGTAATCCAGCTAAAAGATATATTGATAATGGTCTTGACTGTAGTGGATTTGTATCATGGGCATTATTAAATTCAGGATTTGATGTAAAAGATGTTGGAGCTGGTTTTTCCACAAAAAGTGATTTAACAGATTTTGGAGAACTTAAAAAGTTAACAAAAACAATTGCAACAAGTGATACTATTAAACCAGGAGATTTACTTCACAATAATGCTGCTGGTGGACATATAGCTATTATAATTGGTATAGATTCAGAATATTATTATGTAGCTCAAGCTCTATGGTATGATGAAATTGGTGTAATAATTTCAAAGTACAAAAAGAATAACTTACCTAATTCATTTAATGAAGTTATATTAATGGATAAGTATTATATTAATGATGGAAATCTAACATATATGTGGTAAATTAAAAATCGGCTAAATAAATAGTCGATTTTTAAATGTTTACTTTTAATAAATAAATACATTATAAAATATCAAAAATAAACCTTAAAATATACCTAAATGCTCAAATAATATCTTAGTTCCAATAAGAATTAAAATAATACCACCTAATATTTCAGCAATATTCTTAAATTTATTTCCAAAAACATTACCAATCTTAACACCAATAGCTGATATAATAAATGTAATAACACCAATCAAACTAAAAGATAAAGCCATATTCTTACTACCATATAAAAAAACATATGCAATACCTATAGCTAAAGCATCAATACTAGTAGCAATAGCTAAAACTAACATAGATTTAAATCTTAAATCACCATAACTACCCTCTTCTTCATGAAAAGATTCATAAATCATTTTACCACCAATAAATACAAGTAAAACAAAAGCAACCCAATGATCAATATTAGTAATTAAACTCTCAAATCTACTTCCAAGTAAATATCCAACTAATGGCATTAAAGCTTGAAAAACTCCAAACCACAATCCAACCTTAATAGCATCTTTAAATTTAATATTCTTAAGTTCTAATCCAGTACATATAGATACCGCAAAAGCATCCATTGCAAGTCCAAAACTCATTAATATAACTTCTAATATACTCATTTTATCTCTCCTTCACAATATGGATTAACATGTATAATAACTAAATAAATATCATCTATTTCTTTTATAATTTCTTTTTCTAATTTATTAGCAATCTCATGGCTTTTAAATGTACTCATATTTCCATCTACATAAATGGTAAATGATATCTGATATCTATATCCAACTGGAGTAGAATTAAAATGAATAACTTTTTTAACTTCTTTATGTTTATCAATAATCTTAAATACTTTATTTTTAGTTTCAATTGATATAGATTTATCCATCAAAACATCATAACTTTCTATAAATATTTTTATATAAACTATAAGTATCCATATAGAAATAATAGTTCCAACTATCCCATCTAAAAAATATATTCCATATATACTAAATATACAAGAAATTAAGTTCAAAGTAGTAATAATAC
>CAVIDW010000048.1:0-3951 GCA_963641945.1 bacterium
TAATGAGCCTACTATAAGATGTAAATTCATTTTTGTATTTTTCATACATGTCATTGATTTCTTCAGTAGTAAAAATAGGTTTCTGATTTGACGTTGAAACAGTACCATTTATAATTTCATTAATAGAAGCTATTTCATTTGGATCAGTTACCAAAACCTTCTCACCATTTTCATCATATTTATAAATTCGATATGTCATCGTCAAATCAAGAGAAAGATAATTCACGGAATTAGGCAAATTATTCAAATCAAATGTGCCATTACTTAATCTCCATAATTCCATATCAGCACCCAACTGTTGAATATAACCATGTGAATGCTCATTATTACTATCAGCTATATACTCAATTGTATAAACATTTAATCCACACTTTGCATAATCAGCAAAATCATTTTGAGCAGATTTATATACATCACCAGTTGAATAACTAGAATCAATATCAAAATGTATAACTGGAGTGTTTGTATCAATGAGTTTTTTTATGTCTTCTTTTGATAATGAAGTTGAGCCATAAATATTTCTAGGCTCTAGGAAAACTGGAATAATTGGATAAGACCTTCTATCACAATTATTAACAGTACCCTCTATCGCACGTACGAAAGATGCACTATACCCTTGGCATACTACTGCAGTATCTGCAATAGCTGGGTTATCATCTTTAATACAATCTATAATATTAAAACTTCTTTCATTCCAATCATAACCTTTATCATTAGAATTAGGTGCATCTCCATGTATTGGAGCCAATATTATTGCATTAGATTGGTTATTAATGGCATGCTCAAAAGTTGCAGAACAATCACTAATTCCACCACCACCTCTACCAGCAATTTGAATACCTGTATTTTCATCAATTTGTTCAGGTACATATATATAAAATGGACTATTATCAACAAAAATTTCACTTTTTGTTCCAGGAACAACATTAGATAATTGTCCTTTTATTTCATCAATTTGTTCAGAAGTTAAATTACTTAAATCCATATATACACATCCTATTCTTTATATAAATTATAACATAAAAATATATTATGTAAAACCTAAAGATAATGAATATTACTATCTTATACTATTCACCACTAACCGATGTTTCTGTAACCATAGTACTATCAACATTAGCATTAACATAAGTATTACTCATGATATTCTCATAATTTTCTTTTACTGCATTTAAATAATCATCAACAAATTTATCTGCTTCGCTTCCAGTCAATCCTTTCTCGTTAGCAGTATTACGAGCTTCTTCTCCATACAGATTTTCATATGTTTGATTTGTTAATCTTTCTAATTCACTTGCTCTTTCTTCATCAGACAATGAAGGATCAATAGCAAAGGGTAAACCTGCAAGAGCAGCAGTCAAAGCACTAAAGTCATTAACTTCACTTCCACCTAAATTAGCAGCTTCATTATTTAAATCCCTCTCTGTTTCTTGTATTTTTAACTGCGCATCCATTGCTTGATTTGTAAAAGATAATACATTGTCAAGTATCTTTAAAATGTTAACTTTATATTCTAACATTTTAATATCTTGAATTTTAGGAGAACCAGTTGTACTAGCATAATCATTAGCAATAACCAAATTCCTTATTTTTGTATTGTTAACAACAGATACAATTGAATTAATTTTATCTGCCAAAAAACCAGCATCAGTACTTAAGAATTCATCCATTATATTTTTAATTGAAGAAATAGAAATTTCAATATTTTTTCCAAAAAAATCTGACCGAGTAGTATAATAATTTAACATACGATCAACTTCATCTAGACCAAAGGTTTGATCATCCCCATTACTAAACATAATTTCATAAAATGCCATTCTTTGATCTCGAGGATTAGTGATTTCTTCTTTTTCTCCATTTTCATTATATTTGTAAATCTTATAAGTCATTTTATATGTTGGACCCTCGTGTGTAATTTCAGTAGGTAATTCAAGTATATCAAATGTTCCATTACTAAGACGCCACAATTCACTATCTGCATTCAAAGTTTTAACAAAACCATGAGATTCACTATCATCACTACTACCAGCAGAATATTCGATATGATAAATGGTTAAACCTTGCTTAGCAAATTCTGCAATATCACTTTGAGCCTTTTCAAAAACAGGTGAATCAGGATAAGAATCAGGATTTACATCGAAATATACTAATGGTGTATTTTTTAAAATTTTTATTTCTTCCTCAGAAAGTACAATATGATTATTTTTATCTCTTGGTTCCATCAAAACAGGAATAAAATTATATCCTCTTTCCTCACAATTAGCAACAACAGAACGAATTGTATTTCCAAAACTAGCACTATATCCTTGATAAACCACAGCTGTATCTGCTATACATGGATTACTATCTTTAATAACATCAATTACGTCTAAACCATATGTTGTCCAATCATCAATATCATCAAGATGAAAAGGCGCTAAAACAATAGTATTACTTTGCTCATTAGTCACATGATTAAAAACCTCATTACAGTCAGAAAGTCCTTTACCACCTCTACCAGTAATTTGAATACCGGTATTATAATTAACCTCTTCTGGCATATAAACGCGAAACTCACTCTCATTACCGCCGAATTTAACTGTGCCTATAGTTCCAGGTTCAATTTGAGATAGTTGATTTTTAATGCTATCTATATCTTCTTGGGATAAATTATTTAAATCCATAATTCACACATCCTATCTTCATGACACAATTATAACATAAAGACTCACAAAAAGCTACAAAAAATCTTATAGTTTTTATTATTATAAATGAAAAAGCGTCCTCATTAGTGCTTATTTATAAGTGCATCTTTTTGTATTCCTTCATCATAATATTTCTCGTAAAGTTTAGCAGTCTCAGATTCAATTCATCTTGTTTTTTATGCAAGTATAGCAAAGACTAGCAGCAGCAACATCTAAACTAGCAATAGTTCCTGCTATAACAACATCAGTTGTCCCTTTCCAACTAGGTAAATATTTTGCTAATCCTCTGATATCATTATAAACTCTAAACTAATTTTCTATCATAAAAGAAGTATCAGTAACATTTCTTTCATCCATAAAATTCCTTACCTATCTTATTAATAGAATACTCCCGAGTTTGACAGTTTCAATTTTTTTGCCAGCAAAGCCTCATAAAACCTAGAAAAAAACATTTTTTTAACTTGCTTACGTTTTCATACTCATTGTTTTTTTTGCAATAAAAAATGATATAATTAGCTAGGAATATCAATAACAAAACATAAGATTATTGTTAATCCCAGTAAATATAAGGCTTTTTATAATGTAAATGTAAATTTTTTAACATTTTAAAATTCGAATTTTTTAAAATATTGAACGTACGCATATTAAAAAAACTCTCAAATCTGCATAAATAAAGGGATTGAGAGTTTTTTCTTCTAAAACCGTCAAATTCAGGAATGCCACGTAATAAGTTAAAAGTAAATAAATTTTACAAGTTATGACATTAAAAAAGTAAATAAAAAACTTTTACAATAAAAAATTATCATTTAATTAATTAAAAGAGGTAGCATCTCTGCTACCCCTTAATCAAACAATTTTAAATTTGAACTTGTTAAATTTTATAATGAATCATTTTTAACATTTATAATTAATTCTTGTCCAGGTAATATATAATTTGGATCTGAAATATTATTATCTTTTGCAATTTCATTATAATCAATTCCATATTTTTTTGCAATTTCACCTAATGTGTCTCCAGGCTGAACTATATATTTGTTTTCAGAACCCTCAGTTTGAGTTGAAGAATAATTATTTGTGTTATTTTCACTATTTGATTCATCAATAACATCAATATTATTTGTATTATTAGTGTTTGTATTGGCAGTGGTACTAGTATTATTTGCATTATTTGTAGTATTTGAAGTATTATTAATTACTTCACCATTTAAATTTGTTTCACTAACATTTGTTTCAACATCAACGTCATATTTATCTTTATTTTTTTCAA
>CAVIDW010000049.1:0-3858 GCA_963641945.1 bacterium
AACCATTAGCTAGTAGATCATCCAATGGTACTGTTAGACAGTTATGTTCCCCAATAGTATACGAATCTAAGTCATGGATATATATCTCGTTATTCAGGTGGTTATTCTTAGCCATAGTACTCATACAGTTGTCTAAGGCATACTGTTTCATTACCACCCTACTAGCTTCGCCTACCCTACCACCGAATGATCTTTCATCTACATTAGCATTTTGATTTTCGACATTAGAAGCCATCAATTTACTTCCAATTTCTGACATTAATTTTTCTTTGCTATTGCGAATTTTTTCTCTATCATAACGATAGCGAATATAGGCACGGGCAGTCTTTTTTAAATGGCTACCCATTAATTTTTCTTCAACTAAATTTTGTATTTCTTCAATAGAAATAATATTATCTTTACATTGTGATTTAATATCTTTAGCTATTCTTTTAGCTATTGATTCGGTTTGTTTATCAAGTTCATCAACTTCTTTCGCCGCGGCGATAATCGCATTATATATTTTAGCAAGTTGGAATTCTTGTAACTCACCATTTCTTTTTCTTACTAACATTTGACCTCCCTTCGTAATTAAAAGGAGAGAAATGGAATTCTCTCCTTATTTCTATTTATATTTTAGCAAAAATTTTGCTAGAAGTCAAATTATTTCTTAGCAATCATAGATAAGAATAATTTTTGAATTAGTTTTTCTTCTATATTATCTTGGCTGACAGTTAGAGTAGTTTTTTCAGGTTGTCTTAAAGTATAATTAATACCTGTAATCTCTAATAAGTTATTATAAGTTGGATTATATTGTAAGAATAAATCATCAAATAGTTTAACTCTATCACCAATAGCAATAACTAGGTATTGGTAATCAGCAAGACATGATAGGTCAATAATACCAACATTATAAGATATAGAAGGGTAAGTATTCTTGTTTTTAATAATCATCACTTGTTGTAATAATTCTAATGGTGTTTGTGCGGTGTCATCCTCATAATATCCTTCGATTAAATAATCACCATATACATTTTGTAGACCTTGTAAGATATTATTTTTTTCTCTAGTTAAATTATGAGGTGAAGTTTGGTCTATTAAATATTTATATAAACCTACTTTTACACGTTTCGCCGCGTCAACAAGATTATAATATGTGTATAACAATAATTTATAGCCATCTAATTGGGTATATAAATAACCTGTATACACTCCTTCTTTTGCGATTGTCTCGCTTGTAGACTTAATACTATTCCAATATATTCTTGTCGCAGTTCCAGTAGCTTCATTATATTTTTCAACCGCATTATTATAGATTGTCTCATATTGTTTTACTATTGAATCTGATGTTCCTAATTGATGATATAAATTTAGTACATCAGAGAATAAACCAGCTCGTTCTGTTTGTAATGTAACTTTTAAAGACTCTAACATATCTGTATTTTCAAGAGTTTTATCAATTTCATTAATACGTAATAAATGTTCTTGGAGTAGTTCGTTCTTTTCTTCTATAATATCTAAAATTTCTTTATATTTTGTATAGTATCCGTTATCCCTTTCATTGGTATAACCATACATAGATAGCAATAGAGTATATAGTGATTCGCCGCAACCATTATAACTTTCTTCCATTAGAGTGCCATCAGTGTCAACACCTAATATCTTATGCAGTTCTTTTGAGAAGTTCTCTACCATACCTTCAGCACTTGCTTTAGATTGCTTATATGCGGCGATGTCTGTTTCTATTTGTTTCTTTCTTGTTTCTGAAGGGTTATTATTTAATTCTTCTTCTAACGCCGCGATTTGCCAAGTTGCTTTATTAATTTCTCTATAGGCAGTGGTGATTAATTGGCTATAATATTCATATTGACTATATAGTCCTGATAATATTGATAGATAGTTATAATAACTATCGCTCATAAAGTATAAACGAATATTAATTTTTCTTAAATCGTTATTAATAATCTTTAAGAAATTTTCATATTGATCTATATCTATTGCGCCAATATTGTAGAAATATTCAATATTATATATTTTTTCTTCAAAATAAGGAATTGTATCTAATATCGCCGCGATATCATATAAAGCTTGAGTATCACCGGTGAAATTTTCACTATTAATAATTTTTTCTACTATTGATTTATATGTATGTTCTGAGTCGTATGTATTAAAATATTCTTCTGATACAAAATCATTTTCGATACATTTAATAAGATAAGTTTTTAATTCATTTGGAATATCGGATAATAATTTTAAATCTTCATCCGCTGAACTTAAAACATTTATAACAGTAAGGAAATCATTTATATTTGATTCTCTTGAAAAACTATTAATATTATAATTTGGGTCAAGATGAATTCCTTTATAAGTTCTTTTGTCTTTATTTTCAAAACTTATAGTTCTAGTTTCATAATCAAATTGGAGTGAGGCATTAAATAATAATGCTAATTCAACCAAACCATTATATAGGTTTGAGCTTTCTATTGATAAAGTGTTTTGAATATAGCTTGAAGCATTATGCGCAGTATCTTGTTCTAAGAAATTAGTTAGACAAGTAAAATCTACCGTTCAAGATAAATTATCTCCACTCTTAATTTGCTCAATACTATTAATCATATGCCCATTGGCGGTCATAATATAATCATCATCAGAAGTACTAGAAGCAATAAGAATTGAATCTTGTTTTTCGGAAAAGAAATTTTTATCAGGTTCACCATTTAAATAAATAGATAAATCTTTAATATAATTATCTGTAATTGATGATTTGTAATAGAAATATAAAGTTAAATATTCATCAGTCGGGAAAAAATAAAGGAAATTTTGATTATTATAATTAATTTCACTTAACTCAGTTATACTAATAACAAAATCCGTTATATCTTGATTAATTGAAAACGATATTTTATGTTGTAGAGATGACTTAATTTCTTTGTCTAGATGAATTGTAATTTTTACTGGGTCGGTTTCAGACTTATGGGTAATTTTAATACCTTTTGAAGTAATAATACAATTATTTGATACAGTTGAATACTTATTAACATCATCTAAATAAGTAGTCATTGCAGTATTATCAATAGTAGTAACATAGTCATCAGCTACCCAGGCTTGCCAATTAGCTTCATTGTATTCACCCTTATAGTATTTACTAAAGATACTATTCCTTTTCATCTTTAATTGGTAATCAGTAGGTGATGCAACTAATTGTTCTAATATCTTATTCATCAGCTCTTGATCATCTGCTGTAACCTTATTATTACTTACTAAACTATTCCATATTGTTTCATCATAATAATACTTTTGGTATAGAGTATTAACTAGATCATATTGGAGCTGCATAGGCACCTGTATATCAGATGTATCTATTCAATTCTTTATATAATCTTGGTATTCTGTATTTAATCCACTTTCTGCAAGCAATGTCGCCGCGAGCTCATAAATATTTCCTGTTTTTTCTATTGTTAGACCTGTTCCAATTTTTGATAGGTTATTAGAAGCATAATCAATAGCTGACACCTTTAATATTTTATTATTATGATGGAAAGAAGGGCTACAACTTTTAATAATTAAATCATATACTCCTTCTTTATTGCCATTATAATCAAATAGATAAAGTGTTAATTTATTATGAGGGAAGAAGTAATCAAAAAATAAATTTTTATTACCAGGCGATATATATTCAGCAATAGAGCATGAAAAAGAAACCTGTCCATTTTCTTGGATTGAACAGGTTTCATCATATGTCGCCGCATTAGATATATCTTTAGAGTTTGTAACTAATAATTTTTTACCATTTACAGTTACATATAATTTAAAATTTTTCATTATACTCCTATTGCCATGAATTCATTAGTTGATATTTACTACCATCCCATATATATA
>CAVIDW010000050.1:0-3772 GCA_963641945.1 bacterium
TCATTAATTTAATACGCAATTACTTTTTAAAATACTACTTTTTAGAGTAAAAAAGAGAAATATTTCTCCTTTTCACTACCATCCCCAAGAAGTTCCAAATATAATTGCTAATAGGATAAATAATATCAATATTATAAAGAATATATTTGCTCCTTGATTGCAGCAACCAGCAGTCATATCAATACACCTCCTTATTTTAAATAAATGCACCTAATATGATTACTAATAAAATAAATAATACTAAAGCAAAAGCAGCGCCTCCAATGCCATTTCCTCTATTGCATCCACATCCACAATTTGTATTCATAAAAACATTCCTCCTTTTTTATCTTTACACTTTTATGGTATGTGAAAGTTACCTTTTTGTGTATGATAATTACTTGTATTTTTTAACTATATTTGCTATTATTATAAGAGTTAGGAGGATTTTATGAAAAACATTAAAAAATCATTATTAGTCCTTGCTTGTATTGTCTTATTAGCAGGATGTGGTAAAGATGTAAAGCTAGAAAATGGAGAAAATGCAATTGTAACTTTAAAAGATGGAGCTATAAGTTCTGATGACTATTATAAAGAATTAAAGAAAGCTAATTCAGCTCAAGTTCTTATGAATATGATTGATAAGAAACTATTAGATTCTTTATATGAAACAGATAGTGAAGAAAAACAATATATTAAACAACAAGTAAAACAAGCTGAAGCTGCTGCAAGCGAAGCTGGTACTACTTTAGAAGTATATTTAAATTATTATTATGGTTTAACTTCTAAATCTGCATTTGAAGAATATTTATCATTAAGTTATAAAAGAGATTTATGGACTAATGATTATGCTAAAGAAACAGTAACAGATAAACAAATTCAAGAATATTATGATAGTGAAGTTGTTGGAGATATTGAGGCTAGTCATATATTAATTAGTGTAGATGTTAAGAGTGATGCTACTGATGAAGAAAAAACTAAAGCTCAAAATGAAGCTTTGGATAAAGCAAAAGAGATTATTGAAAAATTAGACAATGGTGAAGATTTTGCTACATTAGCTAAAGAAAATTCTAAAGATGAAGCTACTGCTAAAAATGGTGGTTCTCTTGGAAAAGTTAATAGTGATGATGTTGTTTCAGAAGTATTTGATGCTTTAAAATCTATGAGTGATGGAAGCTATTCAAAAGAAGCTGTAAAATCTACTTATGGATATCATATTCTTTATAGAAAATCTCAAGATGAAAAACCTGAATTAGACGATGAAGAAAAAAATGATATCACTGAAAAGATAGCAGAGGAAATTGCTGATGAGAGTGGTTTTTCTATTACAGCTTTAAAAGCATTAAGAGAAAAAAATGATATGAAAATTGTGGATAGCGATTTAGAGAAATCATTTGAAGATTTAATGAAACAATATGAACTTCAATATAGTAGTTCTAACTAATAAATAAAACATATTTTGAAATTAACAAAATATGTTTTTTATTTACTTTAAAAAAGAAATTATTTCTTCATAACTATATCCTTTTCTAAGGAGTGAACTAATTATTTTAATCTTATTTCCCTTAAACTTTTTATTTGATTTTTCTAAATCTTTACTTAAAGCATTGGAATCATATTCTATATTTGATAAAACATCATCTATCATATATTTATCATATCCTAAATTATATAAATCATTTTTCATTTTAGAAATAAACATATAATAACTTTTACTCTTCATGATAGATTTCTTTTTATTAGCTATCTTTTGAAGCTTTTCTAACCAAATATTTTCATCTATAGTATTCAAATAATTATCTATATCTTCTTCATTAAAATCAAATTCTAATAAAGACTTCTTTATTTTGTATGGACCATCACTACTTAAATTAATTTTATCATTTACAAATGCTTGAATATAAGATTTAGAATTTAATAAATTTAATTTTTCTAACTTACTAATAGTTTCATTTATTATCTCATCATTAAATTCTTTCTTTTTTAAATAAGATATTATTTCTTTTTTATTTCTCATTTTAATTTCAATATAGTTAAGAGCACTATAAAAGGCATCATAATGTTCATTTTCTTTAATTATTTTATCAATTAAATCTATATCTACTTCACTTTTGATTAACAAATCATATTTAAGAATAACATCTTCATATAAAGTAATATCTGTATTATCAAATATTATTTTATATTTACTTTTACCTACTTTTTTAAATTTATTTATTTTCATAAGTACTCCTCTTTTATGTATTTTATCACTTAGGTTTTTAAATTACTAGCGAACAAATAAAAAAGAAGAATTGCTTCTTCTTAATCATTACTATAATTAGTAAAGTATCTTTGAATTAAAACTACTGGTGTTCCTTTGTCTCCGCTTCCGCTTACTAAATCACAAAGGCTACCTAGTAAATCTGTGTAGCGTCTTGGTGTAGTACCTTGAGTTGCCATAGTACCTTTTAATTCTTTATCTTTATCCCTAATTGCTTCTTTCATAGCTTCTGCTAATGCTTCACCATGTAAATCTTTAAATTGATTTTCTGAGAAGTATTTAAGTTTTATTTCATTTGGACTTCCTTCTAAACCTTTAGTATAAGCTGGACTTACAACTGGGTCAGCTAATTCCCAAATCTTACCTACTGGATCTTTAAAAGCACCATCTCCATAAACCATAACTTCAATTGTTTTACCAGTTTTTTCTTTTAATAGTTCTTGAACTCTATTAACAAGTTTATCTCCAGTTCTTGGGAATAATTTAACTCTTTCTTCTGTTGAACGATTACTTCCTAATAATCCATATGGAGAATATCCGCTTCCATCAACACTTTCATTTAAAATATCACTCATTAATATTACATTAGCTGTTTGATCATTAGCTAAGATTCTCTCTTTAGTTTCTTTTCTTGTATGAATGTCACAGCAGATAACGTCTTTTGTATATTTTAAAATATCTTCTGGACTATTTGAGAAAACCATTTCAAATTCACAGCCTTCTTTAAGTACTAAGTCTCTATATACTTCATACATATTTACTCCAGTAAATAAATGTTTGAAATGAGAGAATTTTTCTTTGTATTCTTCTTCAGTAATTAAGTCAGATGTTTTAACTCCATATTTAATTAAATCATCTCTGTATAAAATGTCGTTTCCAACTTCATCAGATGGAAAACTTGATAATAATGTAATTTTCTTAGTAGATCTTGCCATTGCTGATAATAAAACTGCAAATCTATTACGACTTAGTATTGGGAAAACAATACCAATATGATCTGAATTTAGTTTGTTTCTAATATCTTTTGCAATTTGATCTAATGTAGCAAAATTTCCTTCACTAATTCCTACTACTGCTTCAGTAATAGCCACTACATCCTTATCTTCAAAATCGAATTTTTCTGTTTCACTAGATTTTAATAAAGAATCTACAACTACTTGTGCTAAGTCGTCTCCTTCTTTAATAATTGGTGTTCTAATACCTCTAGCGATTGTTCCTACATTTCTCATAAATCACTCTCCTATTATATTTTAGCATAAATATTTTTACTAAAAAATAGGAATTACACATTATTTACAATCTAAATAAAAATCATTTATAAATTATTAAAATATTAATTTTTTATTTATTTTTTAAAAACTTATGTTATAATTAATTAGTACTTGCAAGTGTGGCGGAACTGGTAGACGCAGCAGACTCAAAATCTGCCGGTGTGGAAGCACCTTGAGGGTTCGATTCCCTTCTCTTGCACCATTGGGAAATCCGCTCGAACTTATTTATTAGTTTCGAGAATAAATAGACAATCAATTC
>CAVIDW010000051.1:0-3718 GCA_963641945.1 bacterium
ATATAATATTATATTAATATTCAAGATATTATTGCGTGCGCACGCGTGCGCGTGTAAAATAAGGTGTAATCCATTTTTTATATTATTATCTTTTTTGATGATTTCAACAAAATTAAATCCTATTAGCTCAATTTCTCTCAAAAGTGTGATAAGCAAATGATAAAACTCTTTCAGCGTACAATTATGCCAAAAATATGCTTTATCGTTTAGTAAACAGCTAAAAACAAACAAAAATCGAATCCTACGGACAATAGTTCTATTATATCAATATAAATCTTTATCACTTCCAATAAAAATATCTTAAAATATTTGGAATATTGAAAATATATCCATATCTTTGCATCAAAGAAATAAAATTTAAATAAAAAGAAAAAAAATGGATTGGAAAATCAACATATCTCAATTTAAAGAAAATATTAATAATCTTTCAAGTGTTGAAAAAGCAGTATGTTCATATTGTTTGCAGAAGATTATGGTTTGAACACTATTCCTTACACTTATGAAACTTTCCAAAATCTATGTTTACATTTGAAAGATACAAATGAATTAGATTGCATATATCATTATGCTGTAGCATTCAATAACAATTATAATAATGCAAATCTCAAAAAAGATGTTATATAACAGCATAAACACTTCAGGTGGACAATTATACCAGAAAGATATATATAGCGTTTAGAATACACTTCAAAACCGCTAAAAATCGAATCCTACAGATATAGTTAATATCCTGCATAATAATATTACATAAAAAACAAAGAAGAATAACTATGGAAATTGAATATTGGATACTGGATGAAAATAATTCTCCAATCTTAAAAACAATATATCTAGATATAGCAATTGAACTATTATCAAAATATGCTTATAAAGAAAATTGGATATTATGTTCAGCAACACCATATAATGACGAAAATAATAATAACATTATCAAATATGATGTTGAAACAATAGGATATTTCTCAATTGACAACTATGATAATAATCTTAAACCAAATTATTATGATGGGATAAATAATCTAATATTACTTTGTAAACGACATAAAGCAGATATTGATTATATTGAGGAACAAAAAATAATAACTTTATTTTCATTAGATGATAATGATGAAGAATAAATAAAAATATGATATATTATGGTATATATAAGAGAACTTATCAATGATTGGTTAATATCAATCAAAGAAACTATAAGAGAAGCATTGTTTGATATAATGATAAAATCCCAAGAGAATATGTATAAACAACAAGGTAAATGGGAAAAACAAAAAGCAAAACAAGATGCTATTATGAAAGAATTAAAAGAAAAATATAATATCCAATTAAATGATTAATATGATATCATAAAGTATTTTTAATACACCCAAAATGTTCAAAAACGGAACAAAATTTAAAAAAATCTTAAAAATACACATATGAAAATTTAATTTTAATGTTCAAAAAAGGAACAAACAATGGAAAATAATGAAATTCTAAAAGGAAAATATATGGCTATCACTTCTATGCTACATGCTATAAGTGAATTCGCTGAAGATAGAATTGCAAATTCATTTGGATTATTCGCAATGAAACCAAAAGAATTAACACAACAGGATATTATAGATATAAAAACAATATTCGATGATTGCTATAACAAAATCGTATATAAAAATGAATCAAACCCTCAAATATATTTAGATATGCTAACAAAGAAAAGCAAGGAAATTAATCCAAACTTTAACCTTAATGACGGAAATGCATAATATTAATAATAAATCATGAAAGTAAAAGTTAATTTCAAATATAGCATAGGAGATAAAGTAATTCTTAACTCTTGCCCACAATCAACAGTTAATAGATATATTAAACATGATCCAAATATTGATTATAATACTGTAAACAATAATATCAAACTTAATAAAACTTATTCTATTATTGGATATGGATGGATAATTGAAGAAGAAATAACTCCTATAATATTCTATTATCTTGATGTTAATATACCTAATGAACAATACTTCGTCTCTGGATGGGATAAAATTTATGAAAATGAATTAACCATTGATAACTCAATAAAAGATAATAAAGCTAACCAAAAGGAAGAAACTTATATCCTACAAGATCATAATAAAGATCCTCTGGAACTAAATGATATTGTATATTATAATCCTAACTCTTGCGTTAATAATGATTATAAAAGCTTTATCAGTGGAAATATTGTCGCTTTTGAACATTTCATGATTGCAACACCTACTCTAAAAGGTGGATATTATCTATTACAAAATAATAATTGCATCAATGTAAAAATAAAAACAAAACAACATTACTACTATATTGATGATATGTTCTTTATGTATAGAACACTTCCTGCTCCTAAGAAAAAATATATTACAAACGATATTGATATATCAGATGAACAAGAAAAGGATGATAATATCAATAAGTTAAAATACATACAATTATGATCGCTATTAAATTAACATCACAACATATTGATACTGTCGCTGAATATTATATGAAACAAATTATCAATAAACTCAACCTATATAATATTCATGATAATATACAAAAAAATATCCAGAAAAAAGCATATAAAGAATTACCACAATTGGTTAAAGAAACTCTGGATAAACATTCTGAATATATCGTTAATACAAAACTAAAGGTTGATATCGAACATATTATCAATACTGGATTCCCTGGATTAGATATCGAAGGATATAAATCATATGAAGATTATAAAAAACGTACACTTATCAAAATCAAACAAGAGGAAGATAATACATCAAAATATTCTACTACACTACATTTCTTACTAGATAAAGAAGAATATAATAAAGCTTTAACACTTAAAAATATACTTCTAAAATATAATTGCGTCGACGAAGCCTTGCCTGTAACAAATAATGAAAAAATTAATGAACTTACATGGTTCATCATAAATGAATACCAATATAATGCATACCCTTTCAATGCTAACTATAAAGCAAAGGAATTCTTTCATTATCTAAATATTGAAGATATCAATACTATCGCAGAATATATCAAAAAACTTATTTATATCAATAATATCAAATATAAAATAATATTACTGCTCAATGATAATAAAAATATTATAAGATCATCAGCTGAACTCAAACTCTTCTTCCCTGATGCTTATGAATACTGGTATAATATCTATAAAAATGAAATACCCATAGAAACAAAAGTTTATAACGACAATAATATCCCTAATGAAATAATTCAAATCAAAAAGGATATTCAAAATATTTTATCTTAATTCATATCTTTATTTTACCCTCTCCTACAATATTACATATATCTTAAGGAGAGGGATTTATTTTTATTAACAAAACCATAAACTTAATAAATAGTTTATTAATATTAAAAAATATTAATTTTAACAATTTTTAACATATAATTATATTATCTTAATTTCTGTATAAAATTTTGAAAAATTGTAAAATAATATATGATGAACTGTTTTTATGCTATCTTTTATTAGTAATATCATTTTTTTTTTACTATTACTAATATTTCTTTTTTTTTTTACTATTTTAATCTAATTTTAAATTTTCTAAAAAAAATTAAAATATAATATATGGTGAACTGTTTATATCCAATAAAATTAGGCAATCATATACTTTTAGGCACAAAGCTAATATACAATAAAGACAGAGGAAACCTCTCCTGTCCTTATTTTGGCTATCTATATAACTATTTCTTAACTTTTGTACTC
>CAVIDW010000052.1:0-3450 GCA_963641945.1 bacterium
GGAAACACTGGTCGATCCGAATTGGGATGCGAGTGTGTATGGGGGAGTGGAGTGGTCAGCCTATGAACCAATTAATTCAGAAAACATAAAAAGTATATCTTATGATATTGAATTTAATAGCGAGCCTACAATTAGTAAAGAAGATTGGAGACCAACTTTGCTAAATAATACGGAAAATTACTTAGTATTAACTAGTTTAGCAAGCGGAATAGACTGGGCTTGGAGAGACAAATATCAATCACTTACTAAAAGTTATTACATACCGCCGGGCATTGACTTAAATAATTATATAAACAACAACAATATTGACGATACTTTTGGGTCAACAGCTTATTATAAAAAGGTGTCTGAAATTTTTTTTGAACCACAAAAAAATTGTCCGTATTTTACAAAAGAAACTCAAACTGGATTAACTTTTTATCATAAAAAAAATTATGCTTTTGGTAATGTTGGAATTATTAACGAAGAAGAATTAAAAAGAACAACAAAAGTACGAGCATTTCTTTTTAATTATTCTATGGGAAACGCAACTCAATATTCTAGTGTTATAGAAAGTGGCGATAGTGACAATGTAGTTATATCTGATTTTAATAACTCAACAGATGAGTACACTACTTTTACAAGTGTGAATTTTTTTGATGTATTAAGTGAAACTTTATTTAGCAGTGATGAAGAAGATATTTTAGAGTTTAAAAATTTAAGTGATAGATATAACGATATTAAAAAAAACTTATTGAATAATTATGTTCGTGCAGTTCAGGGGAATAACTTTAATTACCATTATGGCGCAAACACAAAAATTAATAAAGAACTTAATATTTTGGACACAAATCAAAGCGATATATATATATTATTTTCATCGAAAGATTTTGATATTACAACCTACGAATATAATCCTTTTTTTAAAATTCAATGTGAAAACAATTATACAACTTTTGGTTTTACATATATGTATAAAAAAATAACTTTTGATTTTTTAAATGTTATTTTTCCCAAAGAAAAAAAAGCAATAGAAATACAAAATAATACTTTTATTGATTTTTTTAAAAATAACAAAATAAAATATGCGTCTGCTAATATTTTATTTAGTAATATAGAATCGTTTGATTATTTAACAGGTGGTATCCTTTCAAATCCTTTTAATATATCTTATTCGGATAGTTCTTGGATAAAGAATTCTTATGAGATTGATACACCAATAAAAGAAGCAAATCTATATGGTTACAAATATAGTTTAATAAATACCACTATATCAAGTTTTTATTATCCTCAAACTTTTGTTTTTTCGGGTATAAAATTAAAAAAATTAAAATCAGAATCATATGAAGAAACAAAAAATGAAACTGCGAAAGAATATGAAAAAAAATACCAATTGAATTTATCGAATTATGCTAGTTATGGACCTTTTTTTCAACAATGTACGCTAAAAGATTATAACTTACATATTTTTTCAAATAATTTATATTCTCCTGCGGATATTCTATTAAAGAAAGAACCTTATGAATTTTCACCTTTTACTATTTATGATTATGACTATAAATATACTTATGAAGACAAGCCTAATGAAAAACTATACGAAGAAGTTTCTCTACCTTTAAAAATAGTTACTAGAAAACAGTATTCATGCTATGATACTTCTTCAACATTAAAAAAAGATAATTTTACAGACCCTGTTCCTGAAACACCTACTTATGAGGGCACACCATATATTTTATACGATAAACAAGTAACATATAAATATGATTATGAAGGTAATTATATATCATTTGATGATGGAAACGTTCATCATTATAAAGAGGGCGAACAAACTATTACCTATTATTATTATCTTGATAGAAATAAATTAAATTATACTAATATTCCCGATAACTATGGTGATTATTTAGGGTTTGGATGGGAATTTGATATACCAAAAACGAATATAGTCTATACCGAGGATAAAGACAGCGGTCCTGTTATAGATCATTTGGGGGTCGTTGGACCAAGTGGTATGGTTGTAGGTAGTTATAGTTGGACAGAGAAAGAAGGTCGTAATATTGCTGATACGCCAACAGAATATGGCTTTTTTTATGTCAATATGTCTTATCATAATTTAGATGTTAATTTTATTTATAATAAGGATTTAAAAAGTACAGCGTTTCCTGATGGATCAGGATATGACAAACATGGCTATAAATATCTAAAAAAATACAGTTTTGATTATTTACTCGATAACTACTATTTATATTTTACTCCTAATTTAAATAATAACTATGAAGAGTATATTAACTTTTCAAAGTATTATGGTTTTAATAGAAACAAAAAAACCAATTTTTTATTAAAAACCACAAAAAAACAAAAAAACTTTGAACAATGGGGGAAATATGATTTTGCTTATGCAAAAAAAATATTTATGTCCCCAATTATGTTATCGTGGTCTGATAATATTATTACTTTTACAGGGCTTACACCTAAAAAATATAATAACTATTTATATAGACTTTATAAAGAAAATGAATATGTTTTTTTGATGGGGCAATATTTTAGACCTGTTTATGTAAACAATTACAATCGTTTTTATAAAATGGGAACACCTTATAAAAATTATTTAACGGACGGGATTTATTCAAGCAATAAAGATACTTGCATTTATTTCATCAATTCTTTTGTAACCTCTATTATAGAGGGGTTTGCTGGTATTCAAATAAAAGTTAATAACGTATTTTTAAATGGGGATTTAAAATTATCAAACGGGTATAATTTGCCTTGTGATACAGCTTTAATATCAAAAGTGAATTTTGCAAATAAAAATATAATAGAATATTGTAATGTGTTTACGAAAGATACAGATCTTGGGTATGATATTAATAAAGGTGTATTCCCCATAATTAAAAGTTTTTGGCAACCTTATGTTGGCGATAATAATAAATTTTTCACAAAGGTTGAAAATTCATTATTTTCTATTGAAACGCAGCATTTAATCGAAGGGCCAGAAAATTATTTTTCGAATAACCCTAATATAATGCCGCCCGGAATGGAGGAAAATTACATAGGTTATAAAAGCCGTGGATTAATAATTACAACAAATCGCGGTGGCACTTATAATAATTTTTTTATAGGGAAAGAATCGGGTTTTTTTAATTATTTCCCTGAACAAAACACAAAGCGTTATCCTATTAATGCAAAACGTGCTTATGATAGCAATCCAATAAGTGGGATTGAAGAAGTTGGCTATTATTGGCAATTTGAAGATTGTTTTAATCGATTAGAAGCAAGTGGAGAATATACTTTTGCGACTCAGCTTGCTGCAAAAATGAGTTTTGGTGTGCGCATAGGGCGCACGACTTCCATATTATTTATGTTAGCTTACGATATAGATAAATGGAAACCTGATGATGATGATAAACCAACTGAATACGAATTTATTGTTATCCCCGAAGAAGAGTATTCTTTTAAATCTGCGTTCCTTAC
>CAVIDW010000053.1:0-2999 GCA_963641945.1 bacterium
ATGATTAAATTGAAATAATCACTTTATCTTTATAATTTACTTTTGCAATTGAATTATTAGTGAGTTTTAAGTTTTATTATTTTTTTTTATAACAAAATATGTTATTATTATATTGTATAGTAAGGAGCGATATGAAAGAATATATAGTTTTAACTATTGATGATTCTGATTTAATCTTTGATTATAGAACATTGAATGATGAAGAAGCTATGTTCATTAATAAAAACAATGTATTCAAAGGTTCTCTTTTTTATACATTAAAATATTATAAAAAGCATATAAATTCTATTTATAAAATAATTAAAAAAGATAATAAAACTTACAATAATTTAATGGTTTTAAAATTAATTACATTTAAATATGCAGCTAAATTAATTGATGAATTAGAAATTAATAGTTTGAATTTATGTTTTTCATCAACAGTTTCTATAGAAGATTATAACTTATTTTTAACACTTAAATCATTAAAAAGAATATATTGCTTCTATATGGCAGAAAACATAAAAAAAGAATTTGATAAAACTGGTATAGAGGTTTACACTACTTGCAGAAGTAAAGTAAGTGAAAAGTTTATGTCATGGCAAGAAGTGGATGAAACCGACAAATTATATTATAAAAAAGTAATTAATATAAAAGAAGAATATCCAACTTTGATAAATGATTTAAAAATATTTTTAAAGATAAATTATAATTTAAAGGCAATTCATATATATGTTTATTCTAAAGAATTAATTTCAACAATAGTTGATTTAGTAAAGAGCGATGAATCAAGAAATGTTATTGTATTCTTACATCAAGGATATGATAAAGGAGACTTTATTGTTAATAATTTTAAATGGCTTAAAGATTTAAGCGATAAGTGTAAAGAAGATTACACATGCGAATTTAGAATTGTTTATTCAAATTCATTTCTTGGAAAAAATTTATTTAAGCAGTTAACATTTAATAATTTAAAGTTAATATCTATATTATGCATATATGTAAGTATAGTAATTATAGTGATAATAAAATCATATGAATATGTCGAAAAAATAAGTGTAGATGAGTTTAATATAGGAATCATTAATGATACATTAGCATCAAAAGATACAGATGATACAAATACGAGTGAAGATGAATCAAAAGAAGACACTAACAATGATTTAGTAGATGATGCGGATGTAGTACTTGATAAAGAACCTACTAAAGAAGAAATAAAAAGTAAATACACATTTGAAAAATCATTTAAAGCATTGAAAAAAATCAATAATGAAACAGTAGGTTACTTAATAGTAAAAAACACAAATATTTCTTATCCGGTGGTTAAACATTCAGATAATAATTATTATTTGAAAAGAGATTTTTATAAAAAGAAATCTGGCATGGGATGGGTATTTATGGATTATAGAAATAATTCTAAGGACTTTAACGACAATACAATAATTTATGCTCATAGTATGTTAAATGGAACAATGTTTGGAACATTAAAAAAAGTACTAAATTCTACATGGAGAAGTAATGAAGATAATTTAATTATTAATTATGATACTGAAAATGATTCATATAAATTTAAAATATTTTCTATATACAAAGTAGATTATACAACTGATTATCTTCAAAATAGTTTTGACTCTGAAAGTGAAATGAATGATTTTATTAAAATGATTAGAGATAGAAGTATTTTTAAAACAAAAGATACTGTAAAATATGGTGACAAAATACTAACATTATCAACATGCACAGGAAACAATAATAGAAGATTAGTAGTACATGCAGTACTATTGAAGGAAGGCGAAGAGTAATGAAGAAAACTTTGAATATATTATTATTGTTATTAATATTTCCAAATATAATTAATGCTGCTTGTGATTATACTAAACATACAAAATATTCAGAAGTAGCCGGAAATATAACATATGAAACAAGTTATTTAAAAGAGAATAGTACTTTCAATATAACAATTTACAATTTGGTTGACGATATGTATATAAAATATAATGACAAACAATATAATCACGATACATCAAATAAAGTTTTACTTTCTAAAATTAAAGAAGGAAGTAGAGTTGTGGTAGAAGTGTATGTTAAGGATAGTTGTAATACACCTGTTAGAACAATGTATATAAATCTTCCTTATTACAATAAATATTATGGTTCTGGGAAATGTTTGGATTATGAAGATAAAATAACACTTTGTTCACAGCAATTTATGCCATATGAAGTAACAGAAACAATATTAGAACAAGCAAAATATAATTATGATAATGAAATAATTCAAGAAGTAAAAGAAGAAGAAATTATTGTTAAAGAAATAACTATGAAAGAAAAAATAATATCTTTTGCGTATAATTGGGGTGCAAAAATACTACTGGCAGTTTTGACAACATATGTTACTAACTCAGTATATAAAGTAAAATATAGAAAAATTAAACATGGTATTTAAAAAAATATTTATATTTGATATAATACATATATAGTATGGAGGTAAAAAATGAAAGAATCCATGTGGGGATATTTAATTATAAGTTTAGGATTACTTATAATTACGGTTATATTATTTGTACAAAGATTAACAACTACAAATGAAGAAGATTTTTATTTAGGTAGAGAAGTATTAGAAGCCGCTATGATAGATGCGGTAGATTATGGTTCATATAGAACAACTGGAGATTTATGGATGTCTAAGGAAAAATTTGTAGAAGTATTCATTCGTAGATTTGCAGAAAATGTAAATGGAAGTAGAGCATATAAATTAGATTTTTATGATATACATGAAAATCCACCAAAAGCAACTGTTAGAATTAGTACTACAACAGGTACTAGTACTGTAAACTCAGAAGATTTTGATGTAAATGTTGACACACTTCTAAATGGTATATTAGAAACAATATATGGTCAAGAGGACAATAGGACAAAAACAACTGAAACAGAAACAACAAATAATGGAGATTAAAAAAAATTAATGTAAATAGAAAAATTAAGTGTCCGAAATGGACATAAAAAAAGACACATAGTTGTTA
>CAVIDW010000054.1:0-2879 GCA_963641945.1 bacterium
CTATTCCCATAGATTCTAAACCATCATTAGTTAATGTTGGATTATAAAAACCTTCACTTGATTTTCCTTCTGATCTTGCTGCCATATACTCATCTGTTGAAACTCCACCACCATACATATAAACAATTACTTTATTATTTGTTCCTATTCTTATTAAGCCATGCCACGGTGTACCATCAGAATTAACTGCACCTTCTGGCGAAATTCTATACCATTCTCCTACTTTATAATTATCATTTATTTCTGGTTTACTTATAATTTTTCCTAATATTGATTTTAACAAAGTAATTCCACCTATTATAATTACCATAATAATGCCCAAAACTATTAATACTTTTTTTATAATTTTTTTCATACTAACCTCCTTGACTTTCAAAAAAATTGATGTTATATTTCTAATGTTACAAGTGTAACATTTTAAGACTTGATTTTCAATATATCCACATCAAAATGTTACAAACAGAAAGGAAGTGTTACATTGAACCATACACAAAAATCCAAAGATTATATTATAGATGCTTTGCTCATACTAATGAAAAATAAAAAATATAATAATATTACCATTACTGATATAACAAAAAAAGCTGGTGTAACAAGAATTACTTTTTATCGCAATTTCAAAAGCAAAGAAGAAATTTTAAAATATTATCTAAAAGGATTATTTGATACATGGTATAAAAAATGGCAAGATGATAAAAATATTGGTTATCAAATTTTTAATTTCTTTTGGGAAAATAAAGATATTATTGACTTACTTTATAAAGCGAATCTACAATACTTATTAATAGATAACATTTTAGCATTACATGATTACAAAAAGGAAGATCCTGATGCTATAGCATATTCTAAAGTAACAGTTGCATATTTAATATTTGGTTGGTGTGATGAATGGTATAAAAGAGGCATGAAAAACACTCCTCAAGAAATGGCACAATATTTTAATCAAGCAAAAAACAGTGAATAAATATTTTAAAAATTCATTGTTTTTATTTTACCATTCTAATCTACAACTTGTAATTTATCTAACACTACATTTGCCACACCAAGAGCAACCATTGCAACTATCCTTTCTTTCACAATTTTTACATTTTTGTTGAACTTTAATATCTTTATAGATAAGTGGATTTTGTAATTTAGATTTTAAAGCCATGACTTTTTGATATGCCTTTGCTATATGATAAGTTTTTCCCTCTTTTATAAAAATATTTCCAGTTCCAACAAAATTAAATTTAACATTATATTTTATACATTCATCATATAATCCTTTTACCCAGTTATAGTATAATGGTCTATTTCCTTCGTAATTTTCCCCATCAACTAGAACGAGTTCTATTTGATTTGTTTTTAAATAATTATCCAAAGTGATTTTATCAATCATTGGTGCACACATAATTGCTTTATGCTTGGCTGGTAAATTTAATAAAATTGGTATTCTTTCATCTGCTCTTTTTTGATTTTCAGCTGTAAAAACCATAATTACATTTTCCCAGCCATCTCCCCAATCTTTTGGTAAATTATCAGCAACTCTTTCTGCTCTTTTCGTTTGAAGCCAAAACATAACATCTTTTCTAGTCCTAATCATATCCCACACTTCATCTCGCCATTCATCTGCTTCTTGCAAGAAAAAATCGCTAGTCATACATACTCTTATTACTGCTCCACTTTGAATTTTGTATTCTCCATTTCTGTTTTTCTTTAATGGAAGATTAAAATTCGTTTTAACCTTATATATTTCATTTCCATTTTTTTCTCTTTGAGAGTCCAAAAAATACATATAACAATTTTGACAACCTTCACTATATTTATGGCATCCATGCCAAGGATTCCAAATATCATTCAATTCATATCACTTCCATTATGTTTTATCTATTCTAATTATTTTAGTTTTTGATTTATATATTGTCATTATTTCAGCAACAACTTACTATTTATCGTTTATATCATCCGATTTGATTATAATACATTTATTAAATTTTAATATCATTCTATTATTATATTATTTTTCCACAAAAGGAGCAACTCCTTTATGAATTGCTCCTTTTACCTTTTTATTTCCGTTCCATCTCTAAACTTAAATCTAATGTCATCTGCTGTATAAACAGTTACACATTCCAGCAAACTTCCCCACATTACTTCATCAAACTCAGTGAGCAATGAATCCTGTTTTTTTTATTGTATTAATAAATAAATTTATTGTTTCCACCTTTACCAATTTATTTGAAATTTCAAGTTCCAGTCTTTTATCTTCTGATTTTAAAAATTCATATTCACTCACCAACTCTTCATATTTTTTCTGATATTCATCTTGATTTTGAGCTACTCTAGAATTAACTTCTATAAGCTCTTGTATTTGTTCAACCTGTTCTAATAACTTTCGATGTATTTCATCTTTTTGACTTTCAAGCCCATCTACATTACACATTGATTTACTAACAGCTTTTATATTTTCAATAATTTCATCTTTATTAGTTATTATTTCATTAATCACTTTAATAAATCTATTTTGTATGTCTTCTTTTATTAAAATCGGTGTTGAACATTTTTTGTCACCACTATATTTTTGATTGCACTGATATACTACTTTTCTATACTTATCATTTGAGTGCCATACTTTAGCACCATAACTTCCACCACATTCTCCACATACAATTTTGGCAGTAAGAATATCTAACCCACTATATTTTCCATTTAATTTGCCTCGTCTTTCAATCTCGGCTTGTACTATTTCAAATATTTCTGGACTTATAATTGCCTCATGATTATTTTCTACATAGTATTGAGGAACCTCTCCTTCATTTACTTTTTGCTTTTTAGTTAGAAAATCCACTGTATAATTTTTTTGAAGTAATGCATCGCCTTTATACTTTTCATTTTTCAAA
>CAVIDW010000055.1:0-2768 GCA_963641945.1 bacterium
CCACCTGGTGATGGTCAAAGTGTAACTTTTCTTATTTTTCACGATTTTGGTGTAAACACCAAAATGGAATATATCATTTATTTTCAATAGTTTTAATAATTATTAATTAATTCCTATTTTTTTTAATTCATCTTTTTCTAATTCTTTGATAGATTTTTTAGGTGTTGGCAAATTTTCCGGCATTGTTCCACCTAATTCTTCTATTGCTTTTCTTACTGTCTTTCCAACTTTATAATGTGTATCTGTTGCTATTTTTTCGTTAGGCACTTCTTGTTTTTCAAGTAAAGCTTCAGTCTGTGTTATTCTAAATATATTAGCACCTAATTCAGCACTTCCCATATTATCAAGTATGTCCTCTCTATATCTTAATCCTTTTCTTTTTGCTATATCATTAGCAGTTTCACCATTATATAATCCTTTATAACCAGCATTTGTAAACCTATCAAAATTTTTTACGCCCTTTTCCTTAGCTATTCTATATAAGATTTTATTACCATCTTTTGTTTGTTTTCTACGATATAATCTTTTTTCATCTTCTGTTAGCTTATTATATTCTTCTTCGGTTAATTCCATTTTCCTTGTTTGTACTGCAAAATAAGTTTGTCCTAATGCTACTGCTTCGTATTTTGGATTTGCATTTTGCACAATCAAGTAACAAGCATATCTACTTAATTTATAATCAATAATAGGCTTTGTCGTTTTACCTGCTGGTACGATTTTGGGGTTTACACCAAAATTGGAATTAATATTGTTGTTGCTTTGAGAGCAAGCAATTTGTGCCTTTTCAATAACCGCTGAAAAATATCTCCATTCTTTATATCCAAGTATTTGTTGTAATTCTCTTGCTTCCCAAAACTCATTTCCATGTTCATCAATGTGTTTTATATCTTCAAAATTTTTTTCAGTATATTCTTCTATATTATTCATTTTTACTAACCTCCTTTACTGCATATTATATCAAACATTTGTTCTTGCATAAATTATTTTTTGTCTTGTATAAGTAGTTTATCAAATTTTTATGTACACCTTGTCGCAACTTGCGACAAAGTTCTAAACATTTAACATACTAAATTTATAGATAATTTCTATATTTCTATCTTTATCTATAATAATTTTATCTATTAAAGCTCCAATTAATTCTCTTGAAGGATTATCTATATCAATTAATTTTTTTATTTTTTCTTCGTAGTCTTTTATTTCTGACTTATTAACTTTCTTTTCTTCTTTTGAATCTTGTAGACTTTGAATTTTTTCTCTTATTCTAACTAGAGAATTTTCTGTTTCTCTAGAAATTCTTAAATACATTTCTTCAGATACTATGCCATTAAATTTATCTTGATATAGCATATCTAATTTACTAATTAAGGCTTTTTCTTGCTTTCTTAAATCATTTATATTGTTATTAACTTCACTATTATCTTTTTTATTAATACTTTTAGATATTTCTGATATATCTAATTTATTTAAATACTTCTTACAAGTATTTCTAATAACTTCTAGCAATGCTTCCTCTAATTTTTCATATGGACTGAAATGAGGTTCACACATTCTTCTTTTAGGATCTCTTGAATATCTATTACAATTAATAGTCCAATAATCATGATTTTTTCTATAAGAAATTGTTAAAGTATTACCACATTCTTTACAATATAATAAATTTTCAAATAACCTTTTTTCTCTCTTAGTAATAGTAGTTTTAGTAGTTCTTTTAATATTATTTTGAACACTTTCAAATATAAATCTATCTACTAATGGCTCATGGGTATTTTTAACAATATCCCAATTACTTTTCGGTAATGATTTTTTCTTTTTGGATTTGTATGATACTTTAGTTTGTACACTTTGTACCATATCACCTACATACATTTGATTTTTTAAAATTTTTTTTACAGAAGAAATAGTCCACATAGGATTATATTTAGCTTTTGAATTAGGATTCTTTCTCTTCAAACTACTAGGTGTTTTTATATTATTATCATTCAAATAAGTAGTTATTTCAGAAAGTCCTACACCGTTAAAAGCCATATCAAATATCTTTTTTACTACCCATGCATACTCTGGATCTGGTATTAAATGCCCTTTATCATTTGGATCTCTTAAATAACCATAACTTGGAGCACTTCCAATAAATTTGCCATTTCTTCTTTTGTCATTTAAAACATTACGAATTTTAATAGAATTTTGTTTACTATAATAATCATTACAAGCAAATAACCATGTTGCTGAATCATTACTTGCTTGATTTATTGCGTTATCGTATCCCTCCAACATAGAAATAAATCTTATTCCATTTTCTGGAAAGAAAGTTTCAACATAATATCCTGTTAAAATATGATCTCTACCTAATCTTGATAAGTCTTTTACTACTACAAGATTAATTCTTTTGGCTTTAATATCTTCAATAAGTCTTTGAAATCCTGGTCTATCAAAAGTAGTACCAGAATATCCATCATCTACATATTCGCGTGCAAAAATAAATCCCTTTTCTTTGATAAAATTCATTAGTATATTTCTTTGATTAAGGACGCTCTCACTTTCAGATTCGTAAGATTTGCCTTCATCAGCTTCTGATAATCTTATATAAATTCCTGCTTTGTAGTAATCTGGCATCACATTTAAAGTGTTATACAAGCTTACTCTCCTTTCCTTGTTGTATAACAACTAAAGCCAATTAAATTATACCATACAAATTTAATTTGGCACATTGTATCAGTCACTATTTACCTTACTTTTAATAAATTTAATTACCAGTTCATTAAAATTAGGAG
>CAVIDW010000056.1:0-2742 GCA_963641945.1 bacterium
TGATAATTTGTCAAATCAAGTGCAACATTCACATAAATACTCATTAAATAATTCTTGTGGTGTTTTGTAATTAATACATTTTCTTGATCTATTATTTAGAAGGTTAAGTACCTCTTGAACTTCTTTTTCATTTGTCTTGGATAAATCCATTTGTTTTGGATAGAACTCTCTTAATAATCCATTTGAATTTTCATTTGTTCCTTTTTGCCATGCACAATATGGATCTGCAAAATACATTTTAGTATCTAATTCTTCTTCAATACGTTTCCAACCAGCGAATTCCTTTCCACGATCACATGTTATTGTTTTAATTGCTTCTTTTGGTAAATCTTTTAATAATTCTATTATTGCATTAGTAACTGTTTCCTCTTTTCTATCAGGTATCCATTTAATTAAATATAATCTTGTTTTTCGTTCTGCTAAAGAAACAAAACAGTATTTACTTTTCAAAGTATAATTATTTAATTTTCCCGAAACAACTGTATCAGCTTCCCAATGACCAAATGTATTTCTTTTATATACTTCCTTAGGCCTTTTTTGATTGTTTTACCTAAATTAAATCTTCCTCTTGTTTCGGCTGGTCTTTTAAATTTTCCTTTTCTCCTTAGATGTTCAATATTTGTTTTTGGAATATATCCTAAATGTATCCATCTATATATTGTAGATAAAGAGGGAAATTTATCAGGCTTGTTATTATCATTTCTATTAATTATTTGATCTGGTGACCAATGCAATTCTATTTTGTTTTTTATATATTCTATTGCTGCATTAGTTACTATTATTGACCTATGGCATTTAGTTCTTCTTTCTTTATACTTTCTATTAGCATAAGTAGGTACATATCTTTTTACTGAATTATTTATTCCTATTTTATAAGAATTTCGTTTTATTTCTCTAGATATAGTTGAAACATTTCTATTTAATAATTTAGCCATTTCTCTTAAACTTAATCCCATTTCTTTAAATTTACTTATACAAGCACGTTCTTCTATGGTAAGATGTATATAGTTCATATTTATTACTCCTTAATGTTTGATTAGACACCAACATTATATCATGAGTAATATATGAACTTTTTTTATTAAAACATCAAGTGTTGCACTTGTTATTATAAATTATCATGTAAAAAAAAGTAGTGTTTTAAAAAGTTTTTGCGAATTATATTAATAGAGGAATATATAGAAAGGAGAAAGTTGGAAGAGTTTAGATATAAATTTTTAAACTATTTAAAAACTATTAATTATAAGAAATTTATTATACCAAGCTTCTTATTATTAATTAATTTATCAAGTTTCATGTTTTTATTTACAATGATTAATAGAAAAGAAGAAAAGATAGAAAGTGCAAGTAAAATTACTTATGATGCTCCAGTAATAGAAGAAATAGAAAAAACAGATGAAGAAACACAAGAACAAGAAGAAATAAAAAAATCAAATGAATGCTCTAATGATAATGAAGAAAAAATATTTGTTGATATTAAAGGAAGTGTTAAAACTCCAGGTGTATATGAACTAAATATTAATTCTAGAGTTATAGATGCAATTAAAGCTTCTGGTGGATTAAATAAAGATGCAAACACTAATTACATCAATTTATCAAAAAAACTAGAAGATGGTGACGTAATAATCATTTATTCAAATAAAGAAGTAGAAGAATCACAAAAACAAGAAAATATAATAGAAGTACCATGTGATTGTAGTAATATTAAAAATGAACCAAAAGAAGAAATAAAAACTTCAAACAATAAAATAAATATAAACACCGCCTCATTAGAAGAACTTCAAACATTAAATGGAATAGGAGAATCAAAAGCAGCATTAATAATTGAATATAGAACTTCAAATGGTAAATTTAAATCTATTGAAGAACTAAAAAATATAAAAGGAATTAGTGAAAAGATTTTCTCTAAGATTAAGGAAAATATTACTACTTGATATTATTTACTATCTATTACTTATAATAAGCATATTGTTTATAATAATATATAACAAAAAATATATTCCTCTAAATAAATATGATTTAAATGACAATAATTTTATTTTAAAAATTAAAACTATAAAAATTGATGGAAACAAATTATTATTAGATTTTTATGATGAAATAGTAGGTACATATTACTTTAAAACAATAGATGAAAAAGATAATTTTAAATTTGAAATAGGTGACACAATTTATATAAAAGGTAATTTAAAGTTACCAAACAATAATACAATCCAAAATACATTTAACTATAAAAAATATTTAAAGTATAATTACAAAAACTATATTTTAAATATTGAATCATATAAACTAATTAATAAAAATAAAAATATTTTTTTAAAACTCAAAAATAAAATAATAAATAAAGTTAATAATATAAAAAATAATCAATATCTCTATGCATTCATTTTAGGTAAAAGCTCATATATAGAAAGTGAAATATATAATCAATATAAAATAAATGGTATTACTCATTTATTTGCATTGTCAGGTTTACATGTTTCATTATTTTCAAGTATAATTATCTACATACTAAAAAAGTTAAAAATTAATGAAAAAATCTCTTTAATAATTACTAGTATATTTTTAATATTATTTGCATTTATAGCATCATTTACACCATCAATATTACGAGCAGTAATATATTTTATACTCTATAATATTAATAAAATTTATTATTTCTATATTAAACCTAAATATATTTTATATGTAACTTTTACTATTTTAATATTTATAAATCCTTTTTATATATTTAATATAGGA
>CAVIDW010000057.1:0-2354 GCA_963641945.1 bacterium
TGTAAATGTCAATATTAAAATGTACAAAAAAGGGAAAATAACTATGTACAAAAAGAGGAATAAAGTATGTTCATATTAGAGCTTATTCTATATCATCATTTTCCTGCTCTAAAACATCTTTAGTTCTATAAGATTTTCCGTTAATATTAAAAACATAAGAATGATGTAATAATCTATCTAATATGGCATTTGCGAGTACTGCATCACCAAACGTATCTGCCCACTTACTAAAAGGTTGATTTGTAGTAATTATAGTAGTACTTTTTTCATATCTTTTATTTATTAATTGAAAAAGTAAATTAGCTCCCAATTTATCAATAGGCAGAAAGCCTACTTCATCAATAATTAGTACTTTATATTTTGTATATAATCTTAATCTATCATCAAGTCTATTTTCTAAATGGGCTTTTTTTAAATTAGAAATCAAATCATTACAATTAATAAAATAAGTAATTTGTCTGTTTTTGGCGGCTTCCATACCAATGGCGGTAGCCAGATGAGTTTTACCAACACCTGGACTACCAACAAAAATAATATTTTCTTTATTTTCTAAAAATCTTAAGTTTTTGAAATCTAATATTTGATCTTTATTAATAGATGGTTGAAAAGAAAAGTCATAGTCATCTAAAGTTTTTTGATAAGGAAAGTTTGCAGTTCTAACACAACCATAAATAGCCATTTCATCCAAATAATCTATTTCATAATTGGTTAAATCATATAATGCTTCAACAAAATCTTTCTTTTTATTATTAACCATATCTATATATTCATCTATATTGTTTTTAAATTTGTTTAATTTCAATTTTTCTAGATTATTCAAAAGTTTATTATAATTACCCATTATTACTCTCCAATTCTATTTCTAAATTAGTTGAAATTTCATTAATTTCAGTTAACATAATGATTGTCTTGTTTAAATCTTTATTATTTAATTTATATAAATAATTAAATATTTTAATAGTAATATCGTTAGCTTTTTTTATTTCATTTAATATATAATTTTTATTCATTTAAATTCCTTCTTTCTATTTTATAAATTTATCTAGTAATTCTAAATTTTTCTGAGCTAAATTATTTATGTCATCTTCAGTTTTATATTTAATGGAACTAGATAAACCTTCTTTATAATGTTCTTCGTTATAATTAAACTTTTTATTTGAAATATTGTGTGAAGTTATTAAAACTTTGTTATAATATATTAAAAGTTTATTATCAACTTCATTTAATTTTACAGTTTGATTAATATACTTTTTAGGTACGGAATACTGAGAACCTTTATAATATACAAGTAATGCATTAGATACTTTGGCCGGAATCATAGTATCTAAATAATTATCAATCACTTGTTTATTCGGTAATGGTTTAAGGTATTCTTTTTCTATTCTAAATAAACTTATTGGTGTCATATTAGTAGTTTGATTAACCTCTAGATTTATTTGTTTATTTAATCTTTTAATAATATTTATTAAATCTTCTTCTGTCTCAAATTCATTTTCATATGGATATAACCAATTCATAAATCTATTACAAGATTCATCTTTACCTTTTGTTTCAGGACTATGAGGTTTACATTTTTTAGGTATAAAATCCATGTCTCTTGAAAAAGTTCTAAAATTATTTGTAAATTGATGTTCTGAATGATTAATAATACTAGACATATTATCAGTTAAACATTCAATTGGTACACCATTAATAATTTGAAACGATTCAATTAAACATCTTTCAACTTCTTCTAAAGTCATAAATTTACTATAAATAAATGTATGAAATCTAGAAGCACCTAAAGTTGTTGAAAATATATAGAATTCAAATATTTCATTATACTTATTTTTAAGTTTAATAGGTCCCTTCCAATCAAATTGAAGTTGCTTGCCATATTCAGTTTCAAACCTTACATGAACATCTACATTTTTTTGTATTAATTCATCGTTATGTTTTAATACATATTTTCTGAAATTTGAATATGACCCAATATTTTTATCTACATTCATAATTATATACATATAAACGGCTTTCTTATTTGTACCAGGTATTTTTAATTTTTCTTTAATTAAATCTTTGTATTTATCAAGTATAGATACTTTTTTCTTTTTTTCTTTTTCATTAATTAAACCTAAATATTGTTTTTTTATTGTTCTTCTATCTATACCATATATTCTAGATAATTCTGAAAAATTAGGTTTTATATTTTCTGTTTTCAAGCATAACAGTTCTCCTTTCAAATTCCTCATTTGTCACCTCCATTCTAGAATAGAGTATAACAAAAAAGAATGTATTTTTTAAGGTTTATTACGTGTACAATTTTGTACATTGTAATATTCCTCTTTTTGTACATTCTTATAGTATCATTAACA
>CAVIDW010000058.1:0-2141 GCA_963641945.1 bacterium
TGTTAATGATACTATAAGAATGTAGGAAAAATGTAATATAAAAATGTCGGTTTTCCTACATTCTTTTGTTATACTTTTATAGACTTAGGAGGTATAACATGAGAGAATTAAATAAATTAAAACAGGAGTTATTGATTATGAAAACAAATAATATAAAATCAAATTATGCTGAATTGGCTAGAATTCATAATTGTGATTATAGAACCGTAAAAAAATATGATAATGGATATGAAGGCAAACCTACCACTCGAAATAAAGAATCTAGGTTAGATAAATATAAAGAAGAAATAAAATCAAAATTAGGACTACCAGGATCTACTATAAAAGGTACGTATGAGTTTTTTAAAGAAAAAGATAATACCATTGGTAATTATTCTAATTTTTATAAATACTCAATAAGAAATGATATTAAACCGAAAAGGAATAATAGTTTCCACCCAAGATATGAAACAGAATACGGTAAACAATTACAATTCGATTGGAAGGAAGAAATAAAAATGGTTAATAAATATGGAGAATTGTTTGAATTTAATATATTTTCTTCTACACTAGGAGCAAGTAGATTACACGTATTTATATATAGTAAATACAAGACCAGAATTGATGTTCAACGATGTTTAGTGAAAACATTTCAATATATAGGAGGATTACCAGAAGAGACACTAACAGATAATATGAGTAGTATTGTAGATACTAAGAAAAAAGAATTCTATAAAGAATTCAAAGAGTTTTCAAAAGATATAGGATTTATTCCAAAAAAATGTAAGCCAAAAAACCATATACAAAAGGAAAAGACGAATCTTGTAATAGATTTATGAGTTGGCTAATCCCATATAATGGAGAATTCGAAACAGAAGAAGAATTAATAAAAATAATAGAAGAAATAAATATAAAAGTAAATAAGCAAATAAATGAGACCATAGGCGTTCCGCCTATAATGTTATTCCAAAAAGAAAAAGAATATTTAAAACCATTACCAAGTAATAAAATATTAAATTCATATTTATATGATACCATATCAGCCAAAGTATCAAAAGAAGCATTATTTTATTATAAAGGTTCTAAATATTCTGTACCAATAAAGTTTATTAATCACACAATCTCATTAAGAGAAGAAAATAATAAACTTTATGTATATTATAACAAAGAATTAATAACAATACACGAATTATCATTAAATTATATTAATTATAAAGAAGAACATTATAATGAAGGATTGATAAATATATTAAAAAATAAAGAACAAGAAGAAATAGATTTAATTGCAAGAAAAAATCTAGAATTAATAAATAAGTTAAGTGAGGTATAAAATGAGTAATTATGTAAAATTAACAAATAATTTAGAATTATTAAAATTAGAAAAAATAAAAGAAAATATAGATCAATATATTGATTTAATAAATAATAAAAAGAAAGATGTTGTAGATGCATTGTATGAATTAACAAATTTAGAAATAGAATTAAGGAATGAAAAAGCAATTTATGGATGTGTAAGAACAGCTGGTTTTCCATTTTTAAAAACTTTCGAAGACTTTGATTTTTCATTTCAACCATCAATTAATAAGGAACAAATAATTGATTTTAAAAATTTGCGATTTATAGAAAATAAAGAAAATATAATTTTTGTTGGAAGTCCAGGAGTTGGGAAAACACATTTAGCAACAGCAATAGGTATAATAGCCGCTCAAAACAGAAATTCTACATATTTTATAAATTGTAATGATTTAATAGCTAATTTAAAAAAGGCAAATTCTGAAAATAGATTTATTAATCGAATTAATCATTATGCGAAATATAAAGTATTAGTAATCGATGAAGTTGGTTTCTTACCAGTTGATCCTGAAGGAGCAAATATGTTATTTCAATTAATAAATAAAAGATATGAAAAACATTCGACAATAATAACAACTAATAAACCTTTTGGTAAGTGGCACGAAATATTTAATGATGTAACATTAGCAAATGCCATACTGGATAGATTATTACATCATTCTCATATTATTAATATAAATGGAAATTCATATCGTTTAAAAGATAAATTAAAAATAAGTTCAGAATCATCTGAACCTATACAAAATTGATTACAAAAAAGCTACATTTTTATTTTCAATTTTTCCTACATTTTTATATTGACTTTAACA